>NZ_URFY01000134.1 GCF_900547205.1 uncultured Bacteroides sp. | reverse complement strand
TAAAAGTACCCTTGACGGCTCCCCAGTTGAACAATGTGCGCAGATGGTATAAGTCGGAAAAGCAAGATGCCGTGGAGAGCCTGGAGAAATATAGTTTGCAGAACGCGGTGAAATATGAATATTTCTATGACAAATGGGTATCCGTGACAGATGTACTGGATATGATACCGCTGAAAGTAGAATCACCCGAAGAATATGTAAACAAGCACCGTCAGGTGGAACTGAAAGATACGGCATTTTATTATTTCCTGAATGTGAGCGACTATCGTGCAGCGGGAGAAGAAAAACCGTATGAGTTTGCCCGTTCGGAAGTGAAAGATTTACTGGTGAATCAGAAACGGGTGAGCTTTATGGAACAAGTAAAGAGCGACCTGTACGAGCAGGCGGTAAGCAAGAAGAAGATTATATATAATTATTAAATACAAAGAATGAAGAAGTTTGTGAACTTTAGATTTGTTGTTACCCTTGTCCTGGCAGTATTTGCTAACGTGGTAACTTATGCGCAGGACAATGTGGTTGATGAAGTAGTTTGGGTAGTAGGTGACGAGGCTATTTTGAAATCAGATGTAGAAGAGGCACGTTTGGATGCCCTGTATAACGGACGCAGATTCGACGGCGATCCGTATTGTGTAATTCCCGAAGAAATCGCAGTGCAGAAGTTGTTCCTGCATCAGGCAAAGTTGGATAGTATTGAGGTTTCCGAAGCGGAAATCATACAGCGTGTAGATATGCTGACCAATATGTACATCCAGCAAATCGGCTCTAAAGAAAAAATGGAGGAATACTTCAAAAAAACAGCTACACAGATTCGTGAAACACTGCGTGATAATGCGCGTGACGGACTGACAGTGCAGAAGATGCAGCAGAAATTGGTAGGAGAAATCAAAGTGACTCCGGCAGAGGTACGCCGTTATTTCAAAGACCTTCCGCAAGACAGTATTCCTTATATCCCGACACAGGTGGAAGTGCAAATTATCACTTTGCAACCTAAAATACCTATTGCTGAGATTGAAGCGGTGAAGAAAACACTGCGTGAATATACCGATCGTGTGACGAAAGGGGAGATTGAATTTTCTACTCTGGCACGTTTGTATTCTGAAGATAAAGCATCGGCCATCAAGGGTGGCGAATGTGGATTCTTGGGACGCGGTATGATGGACCCTGCTTATGCGAATGTGGCATTCAGTTTGCAGGACCCGAAGAAGATTTCTAAGATTGTGGAGTCTGAGTTCGGTTTCCACATAATCCAGCTGATAGAGAAACGTGGCGACCGTGTCAATACCCGTCACATCTTATTGCGTCCGAAGGTTTCTGAAAAAGAACTGACCGATGCTTGTGTCCGTCTTGATTCGCTGGCTGACAATATTCGTCAAAACAAGTTTACGTTTGATGAGGTAGCGGCCATTGTTTCACACGATAAGGAAACTCGTAACAATCATGGTATCATGGTGAATATCAATGAAAACACAGGAGTCACCACCTCCAAGTTCCAGATGCAGGATCTGCCTCAGGATGTAGCCAAAGTAGTGGATAAGATGAATGTTGGTGAGATTTCCAAAGCCTTTACCATGATTAGTGAGAAAGATGGAAAGGAAGTTTGTGCCATCGTGAAGCTGAAGGCAAAGATTAACGGTCATAAGGCTACTATTGCAGAAGACTATCAGGACCTGAAAGCAATCGTAATGGATAAACGCCGGGAAGAAATGCTACAGAAGTGGATTGTAAGCAAGCAAAAAAATACGTATGTACGTATCAATGAAAACTGGCAAAAGTGTGACTTCAAGTATCCGGGATGGGTTAGGTCAAATTGATGTTTAACAGCTTGAACTTTTATGCTGAAACGAAAAAAGAAAGATAAGCAACAAGACAGGCATAGATGGCTTCTTATAGCCTTTCTATGCCTGTTTGGCGTATGTCTTGCGCAAGATAACAAAAAGGAGCCGGAGAATAAAAAGACTAAAGTCTATCTGCTTCATGCCGATGAAGGGCAGGCGGATAAGTTGGCGCGTCCGGATGTTCAGGTGCTCATTGGT
>NZ_URFY01000133.1 GCF_900547205.1 uncultured Bacteroides sp. | reverse complement strand
CTCCGGTCTTTACATCTACGACCGCAGCACGGACCGCTTCTCTTATTTCGATAAAACCACTCAATACGGCGTATACATCAGCAGTGAGATAAAAAAGATAGTTCAGGCACAGAACGGGCTTATTTGGATTGCCACCTTGGGGCAAGGACTCTTTATTTATAATCCCCAAACGGACGTATTGACCCAAAACAGCATTCAAACGTCTTTTGTATGGGATATCTGCCAGAGCAATGACAAGAAGAAAATGTATATATCTTCCCTGCAAGAAGGACTTCTGTGCTTCGATGAAAACGGCAAGTATCTCCGGTCCTTCGAGATTTCATTGGACGCAAATGCACGCGACAGCTATAAAGTGAATTGTATTCAGAATATAGGAGGAGATATCTGGATTGGCGCAGGGAGCAACCTGCTGAGCCGACTGAACGAAGAAACGGGAGTTCTTGAAAACTATAATGCTTCGGCGCTCAACTTTGGCGCAATCCGTTGCCTGCTGAACTATACGGAAAAAGAGCTGCTGGTGGGAACGGACAATGGGCTGTACCTGTTTGATTCTTCCTCGAACACCTTCCGCCGTGCCGATAATCCTGCCGACCCGAGAAGCCTGAGCGACCAAACCATCAATGGAATGATGTGGGATGCCGAAGGCGCTCTTTGGGTATTGACCAATCTAGGCGGAATAAACTATATGCCCAAACAGACCAAGCGTTTCGATTACTATTCTCCCGCCTATCTGTTGGGAGTGCCGGGAGCCGGCGAAGTGGTCGGTCCCTTCTGCGAAAATAAAGATAAGAACATATGGATTGGCACTCAAAACGGGTTGTATTTCTTCAATACCACTACCCGTGAACTTTCCGAATATCCGATAGGCGATAAAAATAAGAAGTACGACATACGCTCGTTGCTGCTGGATGGCGACTATCTGTGGGTGGGCACCTACGCAGAAGGTATCCGCGTGGTCAATACACGCACAGGAGCAGTAAAGGCATACACCCATTCACGCGGCATCCCGAATACGATTTGCAGCAACGACGTGTTGGCACTTTGCAAAGACCGGAAAGGAGAGATTTTTGTCGGGACAAGTTGGGGATTGTGCCAATATATTGAGGCGGATGATAATTTTAAGACCTTGGTCATTGTCGGTTCTATGGTTTCGGTTGTCGACTTTCACGAGGATATGTACAACAATCTATGGATAGCTACTTCCAACAGCGGAGTCTTTACCTACAACACCAATAATGCCCACTGGAAACATTACCAGCATGAGCGCGAAGACTCTACAACTATCACCAGCAATTCGGTCATCTCTCTGTTTGAGGATGCAAAAGGAACGATGTGGGTTGGCACTAATGGAGGTGGGTTGTGTTCCTTCGATTCTAAGACATCTTCATTTATCGAGTTCGATCCTCAGAATACGTTATTGCCCAATAAAGTGATATACGCTATCGAGCAAGACCATACCGGCGATTTCTGGATATCCAGCAATGCGGGTATCTTTAAGATAAATCCTATTACGAAAAGCAACTTCCGCCAGTTCACCATTAATGACGGTTTGCAGGGAAACCAGTTTATGGAACGGTCTTCACTCATGTCCTCAGATGGAAAAATGTACTTCGGCGGCATCAATGGTTTTAACGCATTCCAGCCGGAACGGTTTGTAGATAATACATATACCCCTCCGGTATATGTTACCGATATCCGGTTTCCATACAAGACGGATGAAGTGGAAGTGAAAAAACTACTAAATCTGGAAAAGCCACTCTATATGGCAGATAGGGTGACACTCTCCTATGAAGACAATAGTTTTGCAATCCGCTTTGTAGCACTAAGCTATGAGGACCCTGCAAAGAACCGATATTCCTATATATTAAAAGGTGTAGACAAGGACTGGATTACGAATACGGAGAACAATACCGCTTCATATACCAATCTTCCCCCCGGTGAATATGAGTTTGAAGTGTGGGGTTCGAATAACGATCATCAGTGGAATAAAAAGACGACCACATTGACAATAGTGGTAACCCCTCCGTGGTGGCGAAGTACGTTGGCTTATGTTATTTACGTGCTGCTCTTGCTGGGTTGGATTGGTTTCATGGCTTGGAGGTGGAACCTTCAGGTGAAGCGCAAATATAAACGCCGGATGGAGAAATATCAGACAGCAAAGGAGCAGGAAGTATATAAG
>NZ_URFY01000132.1 GCF_900547205.1 uncultured Bacteroides sp. | reverse complement strand
TGGGCTCGGGTGCTTACCGTATCGGTAGCTCCGTAGAATTTGACTGGTGCTCGGTAAATGCTGTGCAGACTGCCCGCAAACTGGGTTACAAGTCTATCATGATTAACTACAACCCCGAAACGGTTTCTACCGACTATGATATGTGTGACCGTCTGTACTTCGACGAACTCTCGTTCGAACGTGTACTCGACGTTATCGACCTTGAGCAACCTCGCGGTGTTATCGTATCTGTAGGCGGACAAATCCCGAACAACCTGGCTATGAAACTTTATCGCCAGTCGGTTCCTGTATTGGGTACTTCTCCTATTTCTATCGACCGTGCCGAAAACCGTAACAAGTTCTCTGCTATGCTCGACCAACTGGGCATCGACCAGCCCGCTTGGATGGAACTTACCAGTCTCGAAGAAGTGAAAGGCTTTGTTGAGAAAGTAGGCTATCCGGTATTGGTTCGTCCGTCTTACGTGCTTTCTGGAGCAGCTATGAATGTCTGCTACGACGATGAAGAACTGGAAAACTTCCTGAAGATGGCTGCCGAAGTTTCTAAGGAATATCCGGTAGTTGTTTCACAATTCCTCGAAAATACAAAAGAAATTGAATTTGACGCTGTTGCACAGAATGGTGAGGTGGTAGAATACGCAATTTCCGAACACGTGGAGTTTGCAGGTGTTCACTCTGGTGATGCTACTCTGGTATTCCCGGCACAGAAGATTTACTTTGCCACTGCACGCCGCATCAAGAAGATCAGCCGTCAGATTGCCAAAGAACTTAATATCTCCGGTCCGTTCAACATCCAGTTCCTTGCCCGCAACAACGAGGTGAAAGTAATTGAATGTAACTTGCGTGCTTCCCGTAGCTTCCCGTTCGTTTCTAAAGTACTGAAACGCAACTTCATCGAGACGGCTACCCGCATCATGCTCGACGCTCCTTATTCACGCCCGGACAAGTCGGCATTCGATATCGACTGGATTGGCGTAAAAGCTTCTCAATTCTCCTTCTCGCGTCTGCACAAAGCCGACCCAGTACTGGGCGTAGATATGTCGTCTACCGGTGAAGTGGGTTGTATCGGCGATGACTTCTCCGAAGCATTGCTCAATGCGATGATTGCTACCGGATTCAAGATTCCTGAGAAAGCGGTGATGTTCTCTTCCGGTGCAATGAAGTCGAAAGTAGATTTGCTGGATGCAAGCCGTATGCTGTTTGCCAAGGGGTATCAGATTTATGCTACTGCCGGAACTGCTGCCTTCCTGAATGCTCACGGGGTAGATACGATTCCTGTTTACTGGCCAGATGAAAAACCGGGTGCTGAGAACAATGTGATGAAGATGATTGCCGATCATAAGTTCGACCTGATTGTCAACATCCCGAAGAACCACAGCAAGCGTGAGTTGACAAACGGTTACCGTATCCGTCGTGGTGCAATCGACCATAACATTCCGTTGATTACTAATGCCCGTCTGGCAAGTGCCTTTATCGAAGCATTCTGTGAGCTGAAGCTGAGTGATATTCAGATTAAGAGCTGGCAGGAATATAAATAAAGCCCGAAGCTCAAACTAAAGAATAGTAGAAAGCCCCACTATCAGCGTGATTGCCGATGGTGGGGCTTTAATTTTAACCCTTTTAGTTTTTGTGTATAGTAATGAACTGATTTATTCTACAGTGAAAGTCGTCACTTTCATAATGTTTTTAGTGTTTTCGCTGTTCGGGTCGCCAAGCACGATTCCATATTCTCCGGGTTCCAGATTTTCTAATACCAGATAATAGGAGTTTTCGCCATACTTCTTAGCCTTGTAATCTACGTTGGCAAGATTGTTGCTTTCTGTGGCAGAGTAAGTTCCGGCTTCTCCAAGTTGGTGCCTGCGTTCTTTCCCTTTCACCTCAAACTTAAAGATGTTGATGAAAGAGTTAGGATCGGTCTTGTTGTCGGAAGCCTTAATGATGAGGCGCGTGGTACTTTTCCCTTTAATCGGGCTGGTCGATTCTTTCCCCTTCAAAGTCAATCTTGATTTCACTTTGCCGATTCCGGTTAAATAAAGGCTTGCACCGGCTTTGGCTTTAATAGAACCATTTTCGCGGGCTAACTTTGTACCTTCCGTGTCTGAGGATAGGAGCAATGTCTCTTCTGCAAATTCAGGTTCTTCAACGGTAACATTTTGCGCGAATACGGCATTCAGATTACATACTAGCATTAATCCCACAATAGCAAATACTTTTCTCATAATAGTAGCTTTCAGGTTTTAGTCTCTCTAACCTAATTATAATTAGTATACGAAGCGTGAGACTGTCTATGCTACATCCGGGTGAAAAATTGAGGGGGCATCGCTACCA
>NZ_URFY01000131.1 GCF_900547205.1 uncultured Bacteroides sp. | reverse complement strand
ATATTTGCGATATTTACAAATTAAAACTAGCAAGTTGAACTTGCGAAACTTGAATAAATAATTTATTATCTTTGCCTTCAGTATTCTCCATGAGCAAACTACCGCAAAAGCACGTAGCAAATTAGTGGGATAATTCATGGGATATGCTTGAAGCTAAAAATATAAAGTTTTAAATATCAGCATGGTAACTCTCTTGGGAGAATCCCACCTGAATCAACACAGAATCGCCCAACTACCTTCGACTGTGTTAGTGAACAGTTATGTTGCCGGTGAGAAGTGCTATGTTGATTTTGCCGGCGATACAATGCAGTACGTTGACATGGATACCGGAGAAATCATCAAGGTACAGACCTTTGTAGGCTGCCTTCCCTATACGGACTATGCGTTTGCCATCTGTGTCCCTTCATAGAAAAGCGAGGATTTTATTTATGCCATTACCCGTATGTTTGCCTTTTTAGAGGGAGTCACCAAAATAGTCGTACCGGATAACCTGAAGTCTGCCGTAGTTAAAAGCGACCGCTACGAGCCTGAAATAAACCGCTTAATGGAACACCTGGGCAATCACTACGGTTTTGTAACCCTACCGACAAGACCGGGCAAGCCAAAAGATAAATCTCTGGTCGAGAATCAGGTCAAGCTGATATACCAACGGGTATACGCTCCTTTGCGTAAACGTGTTTTCTTCTCTTTAGAGGAGCTGAACAAGGCCGTATTAGAACAGGTTAGACTACACAACCGCAAACGGATGCAGCAGCGCCCATACAGCCGGGAGGAACACTTCATCAGCGATGAGAAAAAGACGCTCAAACCTTTACCTGATACCTCTTTCGAAGTGCAGTATGACACAGAACTGACTGTCAGCACTAACTGCTGTATCTACTTGGGCAGGGACAAACATTACTACTCTGTCCCTTATCAACATATCGGGCAGAAGGTAAAAGTAATCTATACCCGCATGCTGGTCAAGGTATACCTCAAAGGCGAGCGCATAGCTACTCACCCGCGTGTAGAAGGTTTTGGCTACAGCATGAAGGAGGAACATCCGGCTTCACACTCGAATGCCTACACAAAACGTTCTATGGCATACTACAATCAAAAAGCGGGTGAGAAGTCTGCTGTACTGAAAGAGCTCTTCGAGTTGATGTTTGCCTCACAAAACGTGCCACCGGAATTCTTTTATAAGCGCTGCGACGGCCTGTTACGCCTGCAAAGGATAACACCCCAAGAGGAAATGGAGAAAGCTTGCCGGATAGCCATAGAACACGGCCAATACACGTATAAGTTTGTGGAACGTGTGTTGCATAATATACAGGCTTTTGCCCAGGAAGAGAAAACAATGAAGAAGAATCCCGAACCGGACAATCATGAAAACATCCGGGGAGCAGGGTATTATAAATAAATAACTAAAAAACGTATTATGGATGAAATTATCAAAGAGCTTCACTCGCTGAAGTTATCAGGAATGGCGCGTTTATGGGCTTCACTTGGTGAAACCAAGCGCTTGGACAAGCTCACGCTTGTTGACGGATTAATGTTGCTTTTACAAGCGGAGAAAGACACCCGTACCACCAATCGGAACGCTCGCCTTATAAAAGAGGCGGACTTCCGCTATGGCGCTACTCTGGAACAACTGGAAGCCAGCAGCCATCGGGGAATAGATCCTAATATGCTGGCTCTGTTAGGCACAGGAAGCTATGTGGGCAAAGGAGAGTCTATCCTGATTACCGGCGCCGCAGGAGTAGGCAAAAGCTATCTGGCTACAGCATTGGGAAACAAAGCCTGTAATCAGGGCTACAAGGTAAACTACTTCAATATGCAGAAACTTTTGGGTAAACTCAGGTTGCCACGGGTGGATGGAACCATTGTCAAGCTGATTACCAAAATATCCAAGGTGGACTTGCTTATCATTGATGATTTTGGCATGAAGGCACTGGAGGGACAGCAACAAAATGACTTCATGGAGATCATAGAGGACAGGCATGGGAGAAAGGCGACTATTATTGCCAGTCAATTACCTGTCAGCAAGTGGTATGATGTCATCGGAAACGAAGTCATTGCAGATGCCGTCTTGGACAGAATCGTACACTCTTCGCATCGTTTTGACTTAAAAGGTGAGAGTTTAAGAAAGAAATTATAAATTTGCAACCCAAAGCCATTTTATAGGAAAACGAACTGGGTGGATATGACCGAAATGGCTGGGTGGGTATCACCGAAATATGCAACACTTCCACAACCAGTTAATGCGTGACAGCTATGTTACCCCCGAAAGCGTGAAAAATGCACTTTTGGGAAAAGAGGAAGAAGCACTGACTATCATTTCCTTTTTCG
>NZ_URFY01000130.1 GCF_900547205.1 uncultured Bacteroides sp. | reverse complement strand
AATTATTCAATAACCACACCTTATGGTGTAGTTCCTAATCTCTATTAAATCGTTATCTAATCATCATCCAAACTATCTAACGGATTTGGAATTTTGGCTTTGTAAGCATTCGACACGTGTAGATAAATAGAGGTTGTTTTTATATCATTATGCCCCATAAGTTCCTGAATGGTTCTTAGGTCAGTCCCTTGTTCCAGCAGGTGAGTAGCGAAAGTGTGCCGGAGCATATGCAAATGTACCCGGTGTTTTATTCCGGCTTTTCTTGCCGCTTCTTTCAGTATCTTCACCAATGAACTGGGTGAATATTGTTCACCCGCTTTTTCACCCTCAAAAAGCCACTTTTGCGGACGATACTCCTTGTAATAAGTCCTTAGTTCATTTAGCAGCTTCTCCGAAAGCAGAGAGTACCTAAGTTTCTTTCCTTTGCCCTCAATCCTAATCAGCATCCGTTCACTGATAATGTCTTTAGGGGTGAGGTTCAAAAGCTCACTGCGCCGAAGCCCGGCAGAGTAGATTAGTGAAATCATGCAGCGATGTTTCCGGTTAGTTATCTGTGCAAAGATTTTCTTCATTTCTTCCCGGCTCAATACTTCGGGCAAGGTCTTGTATTCTTTGGCACGAGCTATGCCATCGTAATATTGACGTTTGCCTTTTCTGACTTTCTCGTAATAGAACTTGATTGCGTTGATACGCATATTCTGTTGGGTAGCGGAAATATGTTTTTCCTTTACCATATAGAGCATATAGGTATTTATATCCTCGACTGTTAGCTGGTCGAGGTCACGCCCTTTGTGATATTCCATAAAATCACTAAAATAGATTTTATAGGCTTTTATGGTAGAAGAACTATACCGTTTCTGTTCCAGCAGTTCCAAATAACCTTTCGGCAGTATGTATTCACGTTTAGGTTTTGGATGCCGGACATATACCCGGCTGTAATCAATAAAGGCATGGGGAGAATAACGCTCATAGAAAACCGGAAGTTTGAAAACGGATGCAGGTATGTAGGCGTAACCGTCTTGGCTTATCTTTACGCTCGTATCTTCGGATAACAACAAAGAAATAGCGGGATTATTGGCATAATCCACCCTTATACTGTCCTGTCCACTTATCCTTTCTTTGGACAAAATAATGTTTTCTCGTTGCTTATGCGCTTTATCCATATAGCTGAAAGTATATCAATACCCCCAAAGATAAAGCAAAACCGCGAAAAACGAACGCTCATTCGGTATTTATTCTCTTAAAAAAGCTAAAACAGGAATTTACTTCTTCAATAGCGTATAAATATAGTGGAGATTATCAGCCAATTCTTCGACATCAAGTCCATTCAGGAACGATTGTTCATAGGACAGCCCGAAATACATTTGCCTGAACATGGTAGCAGCCCTTTTAACATCCGTATCAGGTCTGATTTCTCCGCTATTCTTTGCTTTCTGTATAATATTCATCCATAGTTTGTAATCTTGCTCAAACAGATGTGCAGCCTTTTCCTGTATGTTGGGGTAGTACATTCTAACTTGCGTAAAGAAGTGAAAATAATAAAAGTTAGGGCTGCATTCATAGGGGTTGTTGCCATCATCCAAAAGTTCACGCAATCGTTTCATGGTAGCAGTTACTCCCATTATGTACTGTTCGATAAACTCCGCCAGTGTGCATTCGGTGTTGTCGAATTTATTTTTCGGGTGCTGTGTTTGAAATATAAATTTATCTACCACAGCCACAAACAAGTCCAGTTTGTGAGGGAAATAATGTACAATGCCAGTCCTTGCCAACCCGCAGGCTTTAGCAATTTCCGTAAAGCTCGCTTTCTCATAGTTCATCTTCACGAATACCTTAAATGCGTTTTCCAGCACTTCATCCCGATTAGTTATCATATCGCATACAGATTTATATTTTCCAATCCCGAAAATACTATTTTATTGAATAGCTTTCGTAAAAACAAGCAATAGATTAACAAAAATAAATCAGCAAATACCCTACACTTGCTCTTTTGAGGACTGTCTTTTATTGATTTGCCTTATAGCACAACACGAATATTATGCTTTTGCATTACACGAGTATTCTGCATTTCCGTAGTTCGATGCTGCATTGTCAAATGCTAATAAACAGAAGTAGAAGTACGTAATCAACATTCAGCGTTTTTCTATCACAATTCAAAAAGTAGGTGCAAGGTGCAAGCATATATTTATATATATAGCTTGCACCTTGCACCTAAGTTGAAATATTAATAATCAAAGACTTGCATAATTGAAAATGAATGCGTAATTTTGAACCCAAGATAGATGGTGACAGACACCCGCCAAAAGCGGACAGAAGCACTTAAAAAGTCAGTATCCAAATCGTACCCCCTTTAAAGGGCGATGACATATAACATATTGATATTTAGGACGGTGAACCACGTGGGTTAAAGACCCAG
>NZ_URFY01000129.1 GCF_900547205.1 uncultured Bacteroides sp. | reverse complement strand
GATTAAGGCCTCGGAGATACCTTGCGACAAAGCCATAGAGTCGGCACCACCACCTGCAGACAGGGCGGCAAACGAACGGATCATACCAATAACTGTACCGAGCAATCCCATCAAGGTACCCAGAGTGGTTATAGTGGCGATAACAGGAAGATTCTGCTGCATCATCGGCATTTCCAAGGCAGTAGCTTCTTCCAGTTCTTGCTGGATAGCCAACAGCTTTTGTTCTTTCGACAGGCTGGCGTTCACTTCCATTTCCTCATATTTGCGTAGAGTAGAAGTGACAACATTGGCGACAGAACCTTTTTGTTTGTCACAAATTTCCTGTGCTTTCTTTATATCACCGGCAGCCAACGCTCCTTTAATATTAGCTACGAATTTAGCTAACGAACCTTTTCCGAAAGCGGAACGGAGAGCGAAATAGCGTTCGATGCTCAGTGCAAGCACAGTCAGCAACAATGTCTGGATAACGGGAACAATAATTCCACCTTTATAAATAGTACCCAAGAAGTTGCCAGGCAACGGATGGTTGTTCGGGTCATTGTTCATAAAGTTAGACGGATTTCCCAGCAGGAAATGATAGATACATACAGCTAGTACAAAACAGCAGATGATTACGATGCCGGCATTCTTAATACCTACAATCTGAGACTTTTTAGTAGTTTCCATAATAAGTTTTTTTGTAAAGGAATGATTTTAGTTATTTAGAAAAAATAATTTCGATTAGACGCACTGCGCTATAGGCCCTACGACTTTTCAAATGTGAAAGCCGCATAGCTCAATACAGGGTTACCAATAGTGAAAATTGATGTGCGAGGAAGAAAAATTCTAAATAAGGATATGCCGCAGAGCGAATACATAGTAATCGCTACAGATAATAGAATAATGCGGATCCTTATCCGAATAATAAACTTTACTTTGATCTAATACCAGAGAATTTTCTCTTAACAGTAAAAACTTAAACATTACGTCTTTCAAAGAATCATTCTCTTCAACGATTCTGCGCAGACGATAATTACTACTATACGTTTCGGAAACAGGTTTAAAGCCTAATTCCACATCAGAAATTGACAATGATTGAGATTTGTCATAACCAACAGAGTGACCATCTACGAAAGAATGATTATTTGTTTCAGATGAACGCTCTGACAGTTGGCAGGAACAATCACTAATAGAATTACAAGTTGAGATATTCATAGCATTCCCACCTATGCTATAGGATAGCATTAGCAGAAAAAAGGCTAATATGAATTTCAGGGAAACTTTCATTGTAATTCTTAGTTGTTTGTTTTATCTGATAATCTATCGGCAAAAGTAGTAAATAAATGAATTAGTTGTTCGCTGTTCACATCATTTAAACTATAAAGTTGCGCTTTTTATTCTAAAACAAGCTACAATAGGTTTTGTTCCCCCACCATAAAAATTTATATGTTATATGAAGTTAAACAGATGCACTCTTATAACTAGTTATTAATCTATAACGGAATTTTAGTGGCATAAATTAGATGACAGTTGTTAAAAACAAATAAGTTCCCGGTATTTGTTTTGTTTTGAGGTTGGCGGCTTATTATGTTAAATGAAGCTTAAGATGCTCTATATTTATATTCTAATATTTTTTTATTCGGAACGAAAGGAATACTTTAGCGCCCTGATTTTACACAAGTGTCAAACTATACAGAAAGTGATTATATGAGTACATATAGAATAGGTCTGGATATCGGTTCAACCACCGCCAAAATGGTGGTATTGAACCCTAACGGAGAAAAAATAGTGTTCGACGCTTACCTGCGCCATCAGACAAAAGTTAAAGAATGTCTGTCGGGATTCTTACAACAACTCAGAGACAAGTTGGGAGACGTATCACTATCGGTTAGTATCACCGGCTCGGTGGGGATGGGCGTTGCCGAGAGGTATTCCATTCCTTTTGTTCAGGAAGTAGTAGCAGCTTCCCGCTATCTGGAGATGAACAGCCGGAACGTTGCTACCATGATTGACATCGGTGGTGAAGATGCCAAAATGGTATTCCTTGCACACGGTCAAACGACAGACTTACGGATGAACGGCAACTGCGCCGGAGGAACCGGTGCTTTTATCGACCAGATGGCTATCTTGCTCGGAGTGTCACCAAGCGAGTTGGGGGTATTGGCAGAGAAGGCCACACAGATTTATCCCATTGCCTCCCGTTGTGGTGTGTTCTGCAAAACTGATATCCAAAACCTGATAGCACGAAATGTAGCCAAAGAAGACATTGCCGCTTCTATTTTCCACGCCGTTGCTGTACAGACCATAGTGACGCTGGCACATGGGCATGATATCACCACTCCTATATTATTTTGCGGCGGTCCGCTGACGTTTATTCCCGCTTTACGGAGAGCCTTTGCCGACTATCTACAACTACCACCGGAAAGTTTTATCTTACCGGAAAAAGCTAATTTGATTCCCGCTTGGGGTGCCGCTCTGTCCGCAGATTCGTACACTATTACCGTGTCCGATTTCATCCGGTTGCTCGATACTTCTTGCCCATCCTCCCAAGGTATGGAAGGGAAAACGCATCTTGAGCCTATCTTTAACAGTGCAACTGACTAT
>NZ_URFY01000128.1 GCF_900547205.1 uncultured Bacteroides sp. | reverse complement strand
ATTCGAACCCGATATTAGGGGTGGCCGTCAGCCAATAAAGTCCATTGGTGTTTACGGCCCATTGCTGCGCTTCGGCTGTCGTTGCATATATAAATAAAGAGGGCAACGTTATCAATACTGTTAGTAGCCAGTTTCTCATTACTGTTTATTGTTTGTTTATTTGTTTGTTGCTTATCCATGCAGGTGACACCTTATATAGATGTACTCTTTCTTTGGATGAAAGGGTACTCTTTGGAGAAAACGAAATAAACAACTGATAATGAAGATATTGCAGATGCGATAAAGGCTAAAATGTTTCTGCATACTTTTTATGCAGAAACAAAAAAACAAGGACGTAGACAGAAGGGGTTGACAGACAAAGGATTAGCCCAGCTAAATGCAGAAACATTTGCAGAAACATTGGTTTGAAGGCATGGCAAAGGTCGGAAAAAGTGAGTGGAAAGAACCTTATAAAGCATAGATTAAAATGAGAAACGAGTTGAGTTTCAATGGATTACAGCTATTGGAACAACCGATGGATAGCGGCTGATTAAAACTGCATATATAAATAAGGTGGAGAATTGTCAGAAACAAAATCATCCGCTACGCTCAATAAACGGCGTGCGACGGATGGCTGACACGCCCTGAATGACAGTCGGTACTGGACAGATTAAAAAACGTTCAGAACGGCCTGAAAGGGAAAACCATGCTTAAAAAACAATAAAAAGAGTGGAAAGATACCGCCTGATTTGCTTAAAATATATGTATATTGTAACTTTTTAAGGTTTTTGCTTGCATATGAAGTTTTTTCAATTTACCTTTGCGGCGTATTTACTTAGTAATAGGAACTTATCTGATAAGCAGGAACAATAGAAAAGGAAGGGAAAGAAATTGAAAGTACCCTTTCATCCAAAGAAAGAGTACAAATTATCATTATGTACCAACCGATAGAAATCATTACTCCTTATGGTTTGCCAATCCAGCAATTGATTACCGCCTTATTCGCCTTGTCTATGATCCGATGGTCAAGGCTGGACAGATAGATTTGCGTAGTAGACTCCGACGTATGACCCATGCCGGCACTGATGGCCGAGACCGGAAAACCCTTGTCGCGCGCCAGCGTAGCCCATGTGTGGCGGGCCACGTAGAACGTCAGAGGAAAATCGAAGCCCAGCTGCACGCCAAGTTCATGGATGCGCTTGTTCAGGCGACGTTGGATATAACGGTAGCCTTCGTAGCTGTCGTCATCACGGAACATGGGCAGCAGATAATCGGAATTATTATCCTTGTACTTACGAAATAGCGTCCAAAGCCCGGGCTGTATCTTCACCTGAATCAGCTGGTTCGTCTTATGACGCCGGTAGACAAGCATACCACCGCAAATGTTTTCCTCCTTAAGATGGCACATATCAACGAATGCCATACCGCAGGTGTAAAGGCTGAACTTGAACAGGTCACGCACCAATTCCATATGCTCGTGCTGACCCGTCAGGTCGATACTGGCAATCTTGCGGAGATTTAGCTGGGAGATGGCCCGCCTGGGAGTCTGGCATCCCCTGAGCTTGATCTTATCAAAGGGATTGTAAACGGCGTGCACATAACCATCGTCGTCGGCCTTGTTGTAGATGGAACGAAGCTGCTTCACGTAGAACACCACCGTGTTGGGATTGTTGCCCTGCTGCTTCTGGAAATCCATGAAGTTTTCGACGGTCTTCTTCGTCAGGCTGTCAAAAGAGATCGAGCGGTGCCCCACAAAACGCTCGAAAGCATTGATTGCACTCAGATAGTTGGAAGAGGTGCCATGCCTCCCTACACTTTTCAGTTCTTCGATTTTCGAATCGGCATACACGAAGAAGTTGCTCATGTCATTGCGAGCCTTGAAACTGCGGACAACGTCCGCAGAAGTGTACTCCCCGCGTTCGGCAAGGGAAACAACCTCCTTTTCAACCTCTTCCTTTAGATAAATAATGTAAGAGTTGATTTCCCGGATTTCAGAAACACGCGTCTTACAGCGCTGATCCGTGAAGGCTTTCTCAGAGACATTGTCGAACTCGTCAGGCTTCAAACGGTAAGGAGTACGAAGTTCGCTCTTCTTGCGGTTGTAGATAATCTGAATGATCAGCGCATACATTCCGTCCTTACCCAATCGTGTACGATTGAGTCTTGCTTTAATAGATGTCATTTTACTTCTTGCTTTATGGGTTAATAAATCGTCTGCAAAAATAAAAGAATTATCCCCTTCACTCTGTTGTAATATCGTTTGTCCCATTTCCCTACTTAATGTTAATTTTACTTTTTATTCGGCAAATTTAGTGATTTGTTTGGTTTCATTCAATCCTTTTTCAAGAAAATTATAGCCTGCAAAAGACTGCATAGAAATGCCACGAAAAGCACTGTTGAATGAATGTACAAAAAAAAGATTCTATTATTGTTTCAGTGTATCTCATGCCTATGAGTGCTTTTTCTCATGCCCATGAGTATTTTTTCTCATAGGCATGAGTATTTTTTCTCATACCTATGAGAATTTTTTCTCAGAGCAAAAAAACATTTGAGAAAAATAAGCAGGTAATTCACTTATTACCAGGCAGATAAAATTTGCCCTTGCTCCCGTTTTCTCAAGTTTCAGATGACCGACATCGGTTTTCACCCCAAAAATGAAGATTTTCCATCCATTTTTGGGTTTTAGCAGGCGAAAATGACGGAGTTTTT
>NZ_URFY01000127.1 GCF_900547205.1 uncultured Bacteroides sp. | reverse complement strand
ATGTAAAGCAGTCGATGTCCGGCGCCCAATTATAACTATTCCCCATACGAATGGTATTATAACCAGCCTTAAGTTCTACAGGAATCGACACCTCATTATGCTTATCATCATCACCTAGCGAATCAATTTTAGTGATAATGCCATTCACGTCTACTTCCAGTTGACGTCCTTGTCCGTAAGAATAGTGGATAGTCATCTTATAGCGTCCACCATTTCCGCTGTACACATCCCGCCATTCAGCATAGTTCTCAGGCTGTCCGCCCAGAAAACTAACTTTCATTTTGCCGGATGCATCTTTATCGCGAGCATACATAATGCCTTTCGGGTTCTTGCCCAAATCATTGAAAAGAGGCAGATATGCCCATTCGGCTTCATATAGAGTCGGTTCCAAACGCGTTTCTCCTTCCACACGGAGGAACATAGCACTGTGAGCAGGCAGAGTTTGCTCGAATACACCGGAGAAACTACCCAAATTCGTGCGTTTAGCCAAATCACGCACCTTCACATTTCCGTCAAATTCGAGGGAAGAGAAAGGCACAGAGAAATTGCAAACCGTATCCGAAGGATTATAAAGTGCCACAGCACGCACATTGCCACGTTTCTTTTCAATATCTTTCACCAGCACGTACCCTTCGTTATCGTGCTGCGCCACGTATGCTTGCAATCCGAGTGGGTCTTGATTGAGGGCAATCAGTTCTTTATTAGTCAGTAGTTGAAGAGAAGATTCCGGCAGGTTTTCCAGATTGCAACCTATTAACAGCGGCGAACTCATGATGCACCATAGCCCGAAGTGAGCTTCTTCCTCCGTAGGGGTAAGTCCTTTTCCGCCCACCTTGCTGTCGTCACGGAAGCCAATCACCATCATGTCCATATCGTTGTAATGTCCGTTTCCGGCATAGGCGGACAGATAGAGGTTTTTGCCTACCACATATTTCATCGAGCCCCAATGTGCGTTAATATCTCCGCTGATGCGCCAGGAAGTTGCCACATCTTTCGCCCAAGTGCCGGGGAAAGCCCATCGGCAGATGTTGATAGAAACGTCCTTGTTGACTTTGTCTACGCTGTTTCGAATCGAAGTATATCGTTCTTTTTCATTCAAGCCCAGCACATCGCCTCCGCAATAGTCTATTTTGATAAAGTCGAATCCCCAATCGCCAAAGTACAGTTGCGCATCGTGTGCTTCGTGTCCGTAGATGCCTGCTCCTACACCCGCCAAGTCCTTGTCCCAGATGGAACCGCAGGTGTTATTTCCTGCATCGGTATAGATACCGGCTTTCATCCCTAGGCTGTGGATATGGTCGGCAACGGGTTTCATCCCGTTCGGAAACCTTTGCTCATGCGTATGCATCACTCCGTTGTCGTCTCGTTTGCCGAAGAAGCCGTCGTCCACATTAATATAATGATATCCCGCATCTTTCAAACCTTTTTCTACCAGAAGGTCTGCCTGATGCTTGATAATGTCTTCACTGATATCTACCCGGAAAGCATTCCATGAACTCCACCCCATGATAGGAGGATTAACCGGCTTTTGACTGTCCGAAGTAGTGGTTTGAGTATTTGTGCAACTCATGCACAATAACGAAATGGCTGCTGTTAGAATATAGAATCTGTTTTTCATGATATAATTAGGTTGATGAATTTTCGTCCCGGTACTTGAAAAATAGAAAGGGCAACTTGCTGTATTCCAGAAAGTTACCCTTTGCTTTGTCGGAATGAGGCGACTCGAACGCCCGACCCCTACGTCCCGAACGTAGTGCGCTACCAACTGCGCTACATTCCGATGGTTTTGTTTAAACCTTGGTATGTCGTTTTTTTGACGGTGCAAATGTACGGAAAAGGTTCGATTTCGACAAATATAAATTGATGTTTTTTTTGCGCCTCCCTCTTGCAATACCGTAAAATGCTCATTTATAATAGAATTGTAAATGCGCGTTGCAATAGCTATATCCTCTATATCAGACGAAGAATGGGATTTTATATACAGAAGGATGGCATGATTCGTTGTCGGATGCCATTATTTACATTACTTTTGTGGATGATTATTATGCTCACACGCAAAACATTGTAAATATGAGAAACATTTACCGGATGATTGTACTAACGTGGATGGTTGTAATGGCTAGCTTGGCTGGCTCATACGCCCATGCCGCCGACACTACCTCGTCCGACAGCATCTACACCTGGGACTATATACAAAGTATCTGCATCAGCGAGCCCCACCGGGCGCTGAAGTTACTGGACGAAATGCAAGCACGTAAGCCGATTCCCCAGTTTTCCCTCGATCAAATGCGCGCCATTGTCTACAATAATGGTCTGGAAATGCACCAACTCGCACTTACCTATACCCTGAGAGCCTATCACAATGATTCCATCCGCCAACATCCAGAAGACGTGATGCTGGTACTCGAAATGCTTTCCGACATTTACAACTCGGTCGGTAACTACACAGAAAGTACCCGTTTCTCCGTCGAAGGTATCGATTTTGCCAGGCAAATCGGCGACAAGCGTTCGGAAGCCAGCCTGTTGTTCTGCATCGGTTTGAACAAACGGGATATGGGGTTGAAAGAAGATGGAGACAAATATATGGTTGAGGCCATGCAGATGCAGGAACAACTGGCGGAAGGCAGCCGGAATTGGGGGTTGGTAGACGATGTTATCTTCACCTACGAAATGCTAAGCCGCTTTACCCTCGAAGATGGGAATTATCAGAAAGCTATCGACCTGTTGCCCCGTTATGAGAAAATGCTCGATCGGTTGAAAACGTGTCCCGACATTCCCGATGGAGCGCATGACTTACGACTGTCAGGAGCCTATTCTACCTACGCCTGCATCTTCCAACTGAACGGACAGCCGGATAAAGGTGCTGAGTATTACCGTAAATGTATGGAAACAGATACTGGCAAAACCAATGACGGAAAGCTGTATAGCTTCAGATATCTGATGGCTGCCGGACGCTATCAGGAACTACTTCAATCC
>NZ_URFY01000126.1 GCF_900547205.1 uncultured Bacteroides sp. | reverse complement strand
TGAGGACAAGGAGGGAAAGGGAGGAGCGGAAAGGATATGGACACATTATTATATACGTTAGGGAGCACGCTCCGTTTCCTCGTAGAGAAACACGCGTTCCTAATTAAGGGAAACGACCACCTAAAAGATAATCATATAGCAAAAGGGAATGGAATGTATAGCTATTCGATTTTCAGGAATAAGGAGGGCAGCAAGCCGTGGTATTCCTAGAAAAAAAGAAAGGATTTGCACCGTTTAAAACAGTTCAAATCCTTTCCATAAATTACCTTCGGGGAGGGGAGCCTCGAGTTCTATCAACTCTTTGGAGACTGGATGGATAAACTTTATCCTCCGTGCATGAAGGCAAATACTACCGTCCGGATTGGAACGGGCAGAGCCGTACTTCAAGTCTCCCTTAATAGGACATCCCATCTTTGCCAACTGGCACCGAATCTGATGATGGCGTCCCGTCTTCAAATCAACTTCGAGCAAGTAGTAATTCTCAGAACGGCCAATCAGCCGATAGTGCAAAATCGCCTTTTTACTATTGGGCACCTCCTTATCATATGCATAACTTTTGTTCTGCTTCTCATTGCGCACGAGATAATGCACCAATTCGCCTTCGGGTTCTTTTGGGGCATTCTTCACTACCGCCCAATAGGTCTTTTTCACATCGCTGATGCGAAACATCTCGTTGAGACGTGTAAGTGCCTTACTTGTTTTGGCAAATATAACAAGACCGCTTACGGGGCGGTCCAGCCGGTGTGTCACACCGATAAAAACATTGCCGGGCTTCTGATACTTCTCTTTCAAATACTGTTTCACAGTCTCCGAAAGCGGTGTATCGCCCGTCTTGTCTGCCTGAACAATCTCGGAAGCGGTCTTGTTGACTATAATGATATGGTTGTCTTCGTATACAACAGTCATCTATATTAATGATTAACGGTTAGTATCAGTGGTTAGTGCACGGTAAGTTAATCACTAAAACACTAATCATTGTCCTACATATTCATACCACCATCTACCTGAATCACCTGTCCTGATACGTAAGAAGACATATCCGAAGCCAGGAAAGTAGCGATGTTTGCCACATCTTCGGGAGTACCGCCACGGCGCAAAGGTATCTTCTTTGCCCATTCGGCTCTAACTTCGTCGGAGAGGGCGGCAGTCATGTCTGTCAGGATGAAGCCGGGTGCGATAGCGTTGGCACGGATGCCGCGAGAGCCCAGTTCCTGTGCAATAGACTTAGCCAATGCAATCATACCTGCTTTGGAAGCGGCATAGTTTGCTTGTCCTGCATTGCCGTGAACACCTACAACAGATGCCATATTGATAATACTACCTATTTTCTGGCGCATCATGATAGGTGTACAAGCGTGGATGAAGTTAAATGCTGACTTCAAGTTCACGTTGATTACCATATCCCATTGCTGTTCGCTCATACGCATCATCAAACCGTCGCGAGTAATCCCGGCATTGTTTACCAGAATATCGATGCGTCCGAAGTCCTTATGGATTTCTTCTACAACTTTTGCAGTGTCTTCAAAGTTGGCTGCGTTGGAAGCATATCCTTTGGCTTTCACGCCCATTGCTTCAAGTTCTTTTGCTGTATTGTCTGCATTTTCGTCAATGACAAGGTCTGTAAATGCAATGTTTGCTCCTTCGGCAGCAAACTTCAGGGCGATAGCCTTACCAATGCCGCGAGCAGCACCGGTCACAATGGCTGTTTTTCCGTCTAATAATCCCATACTAAAAGTTATTTAATTAAATTTCTGTTCTATGTAGTGCGCCAAACACTATGTTGGTCACATATTTATTTCTTGTATCGTCATCCAGATGTGCACCTATATGACCGCGGATATAAGGAACCTCAATTCCTTTCACGCAGTAATGTATTAAATCGGCAGTCATCTCCACGTCGTCAATGTGGAACACTCCCTTCGCCTGTCCCTCCAGAAGTACTGCCTTAAAGAACTGTATCTCTTTCGCATCAAATCTCTTACGGACTTTCTCCACACGCCAGATATCGCGGAAGAAGTTTGCACGCAGGGTTCCATTGCGGTAAACCACCTCTTTCACGGCGTCCAACCGGGTATATATCAGTTCCAGCAGTTTCTCGTCGGGCGAGATATTCTTTTCGGCCACTCGCTTCATCATATCCGACAGCATATCCAGTTCAGATTCTACAACAGCCAGATAGATTTCATCCTTACTTTTAAAATAGGTATAGAGGGTTCGTCTCCCTTTTTTAGAAGCAAGAGCGATATCGTTCATTGTTGTGTTCTCCACCCCCATCTTGGCAAAAAGCTGACGGGCAACATCTACTAATTTGGCTTTAGTTTTGGATACGGTCATAGGTTACAAATTGCACATTGCTGAATATTTTGAGCAAAAGTAATTCTTTTCTTTAGACCATACAAGAAAACAGTCAGAATATTAACATTTGTATGTGAATAGGTGCTAATAAAAAGTTCTAGTAGTACACTACTCATTTTCAGCTACATAAGAAATATGTGATATTTTATTAGAAAAATATTCCGAGAATAGTTTGCGTATTCCAAATAAAGCTGTACCTTTGCACCCGTTAAACATCGCGGAGTGGAGCAGTTGGTAGCTCGTTGGGCTCATAACCCAAAGGTCATTCGTTCGAGTCGGATCTCCGCAACAAAGCAAAGAAGAATCGCAGAAATGCGGTTCTTCTTTTTTATGAAGACTCTTCTTTATCCACGTTATTCACAATGCTACTTCCAGTTACCAACAAGGATATCAACAAAGTTATCAACAGGTTAATTATTTAATAACTAATATATTAACGATATCTGAGCATTGGTTCTCAACAAGACGCTATTCCGTTATTCACAAGCTATTATTCCTCTCGTCCGAACGAACGATATTCAAGTGGAGTGAGCCCTGTACGCTTCTTGAAGAAAGAGAAGAAATACTCGGTAGACTGGAAACCAAGGAAAAAAGAGATCTCTTTCACCGATTGGGAAGTCCCCACCAGCATTTGTTTGGCTTTACGCAGTTTCAATTCCTGAAAATATTTAGCGGGGGCATAGCCTGTGTATTCTTTAAAGACACGCCGAAACCACGAATAACTGATATT
>NZ_URFY01000125.1 GCF_900547205.1 uncultured Bacteroides sp. | reverse complement strand
GAAATAAGAGAAGCGGTCCGTGCTGCGGTCGTAGATGTAAAGACCGGAGTTTGTGCCTACCCATATATTACTGTCTACTTCAATGAGGGCTTCTACAAAGTTGTTCTCCAAAGAGAATTTATCGTTGAGTACATTCCGGTATGTTTTGTTTCCTTTGCCGTCGTAGCGGTTCAACCCATCACTGGTGCCTAGCCAGATGAAGCCGTAACTATCTTGAATGGAACACCATACCGTATTATGAGACAAGCCGTCTTCTACCTGATATTTCTTGAAAGAAAAGTAAGGCGAAGCGGATATTGAGCTTACCCAAAAGACCAGTAAAAACAGTATGATTTTAGTTAACTTCATTTGCGTGTGTTTTTTAGTAAGTGATAGACTATCGATTCAACCAAGGCTCCGGGTTCAGCTTTTCTTTTTCCCTTCGCAGTTGGAAGTGCAATACCGTTCGTCCATTATCCGTGCCGTCGGAAAAAACTTGCCCAATGGACTGCTTCGTCTTCACCGTATCGCCGGATTTCACGGAAGCGGAAGACAGGTTGCAGTAAACGGAAATATAGTCTCCATGCCGGATAAGCACATTAAACAGTCCGTTCAACTGGAATACCGCCGCTACCTTTCCGTCAAAGATGGCACGTGCTTGCGCACCCGGCTTGCCTTGTATGTCGATTCCTTTATTATCAAGCTTCACATTGCGAAGTCCTTCTACGGCATACTGTCCGTAGTGGCTGGTGATGATGTAAGCGCCGGATATCGGCATGGGTAGCTTCCCCCGGTTGGCGGCAAAGTTGCCGGACAATTCCCGGTCTGCTTTATTCATGGTGAAAGCATCCAGCGGTTTCGATTTCACAGTCTTTTCTGCTGCGGCAGACTGTCCCTCGTTTCCTGCCGTTTTCTTGCGTGCTGCCGCTTCCTTTCGGGCTTCTTCCCGGGCACGCTTGCGCGTGCGTTCAATCTCATCTGCAATCAGCTTGTCGATGCGGGCATTCAGTTGATTCGCTTCTCTTCGTTTCTTATTAATCTCGCTTTGCAGCCCTTTCTGTTTCTTTTGCAGATTAGCCACCAGTGTGCGTTTCTCTTTTTCCTGAGCTTCCAGTTTCGACTTTTCGCCTTCGCGTTCTTTCAGCAAGTTTTCTTTGGCGGCTTTCACTTGTTCCCGTTCCTGCTTTTTCTTCCGTATCTGTTCCTGCTTCTTTAAAATCTCTTCCCCTTGCAGGCGTTGATAAGTGGCATATTCGCGCACATAGCGCAAGCGGCGATACGTCTGTCCCAGATTCTTGGCCGAAAAGATAAACATCAGCCTTTCTTCTATCGACTTATTCTTATATAGGTATTGAACGGAGGCTTCATACTTCTTTTTCTTGTCTTTGAGGTCCTTTTGCAGTTTGTTTAGTTGGCGTTGCAGCAAATCAAGCTCGCGTTCTATGGCTTCCATGTCATTGTTAATAGTCATGATATAGCGTTTCCGCTCCTCAATCTGTCCTGTCAGGACAGCCAGACCGTTCAACTGGCTTCCCACGTCCTTCTTTGTAGTCTGTAATATAGATTCCGTCTCGGCAATCTGTTTTTGCAGCGCACCGCGTTTGCTTTCCAGCTCACGAATCATTTTGTTCGATTGAGCGAAAAGCGGTACTGCTGTCAGCCAGAGACAGCTTATCAGAACAACAAAGACGCGTTTCATCATAACAAGGCCATCAACATTTTAACCAGTTGTTCCAAAGGAACTTGCCGGTATTTGGCAGTCAGTTCCGTCGGAGTCATAGAAAACTCTTTAGTAGAGAACTCGTATAGTTGGACTTTTGCCTTTTCCAATGTCGGAAATCCCAGTTCCTTTCCGGTAAGTTCCGTCTTTCCACCGGGTAGGGAGGCATTCGTCAGTATCTTTTCCAAGCGGGCGAAATCAGCGTTTTTGGGCAATATATCCTTCAATTCGTCTGTGGTGGCACGAACGAAACGCTTATTCATGCGGTCTACCAGCAATACTCCGTCGGGGGTGACTTCGATGCGTGCCACTTCTGTGCGGAAGATAGGCATCAATAATGAAATCTGTACCCGCTCATGGCTTTTCATCTTCATTGTGCCACCAACGGACATACTGCCGCCTTTTTTAGAAGGGATGGTCAACTGAAGTTTGGAAGTCAGATAACTGGCTGTTGTCGGTACTTTCGTTTCCGAAGTCGCTAAATGCTTCGAGCTTTTACAGCCCGCCAATATGACTACAACCAACAAAAGATAGGCTATTCTTTTCATTCTGCGATATACTTTTTCTTTTCTATTTTCTCTTTCAGTGTCTTCGATTCACTGCCCATCTCCAATGCTTTTTTCCAATATTTGAGAGCCCCTTCCACGTCGCCAACCATGAAATAAATATCTCCGCAATGTTCTACTATCACATCGCTCTTCTCGCCGTCGCTCTTCATCGCATTGTCAATGTAGATGCGGGCTTCGGCATAATTCCCTTTTTCAAAGAGAATCCATGCGTAGGTGTCCAGATAAGTAGAGTTGGTAGGTTCGGCCTTCACCGTCTTGTAGCTCATTTCTTCCGCTTTATCCAAGTCGCGTCGCTCTACCGATAAGTAGTAAGCATAATTATTGAGTGCGCCGATATTGGAAGGGTTGTAGACCAACGCCGAATCGTAGGCGGCATAGGCTTCCTTCATCTGGTTCTTGGTATGGTAAATGTCTCCCATGATGGAATAGAAGTCCGAAACGATTTCTTTACGGGTATTATCCGTAATATGTTGCAGCGCTTTGTTGCATACACTCAGCACGCTGTCGGTCTGCTCCGCCTGGTGGTAGGCGATGGCAAGATAATAATAAAGTTCCAAAGCATCGGGCGTAGCTTCAATGCCGGGTTCGCAGATTTTTATTATCTGCTTATAATCTTCCTTTTTCACAGCGGCACTCACCAGCATCAGGCGGGCTGCATTGTTAGTCGGGTCCAAATCGACCACCTGTTCGAGCACAGGCACGGCTTCCGCTTCCATATTCTTAGAAAGCAGATATTGTGAATAAAGCATTGGTATCTGAGGATCGTCCAAGTCTTGCTGCATGATGCGGTCGAACAAAGCAATCACTTCCGTGCTGTCTTTCACTGCCGACTGCTCATTCTCCACAATCACCTGGCGCAT
>NZ_URFY01000124.1 GCF_900547205.1 uncultured Bacteroides sp. | reverse complement strand
ATGCCTTTTCAGTACGAAGACTTCTCGGTTCAGACGTGGGTGGAGAATGTATACCGTCTCTTTACCGACCGTAACTTTGCCGTTATCGACAAAGACGGTAAGAAGATTGGCTTCGCGCGTTCTGTATGGGCAATGATTAACTTGAATACCCGTAAGCCTGCCGATTTGCTGGCACTGCATGGGGGAAGCATTGTCGATTATGTTTGCACCGAACCTTGTCCTATTGAGAAGCCTTCACGCATCAAGGTGGCGAGTGATAAGCCCGTGGCTGTTTTGACGGCAAAGTATAGTGATATCGATATTAACGGTCACGTGAACAGTATCCGCTATATAGAGCATATCCTCGATTTGTTTCCGATAGAGTTGTATAAGACAAAACGCATCCGCCGTTTCGAGATGGCGTATGTGGCCGAGAGTTATTTCGGAGACGAACTTTCTTTCTTCTATGACGAAGCGGGTGAAAACGAGTTTCATATTGAGGTGAAGAAGAACGGCGCGGAAGTTGTTTGCCGATCGAAAGTGATATTTGAGTAAGAAGAATATAAAATCAATTAATAACGGATGGCGTAAGCCATCAAAACTAAAAACAAAAAAGAAAATGGCAAAGTTGAATTTTGGCGGTACTACTGAAAACGTAGTAATCCGTGACGAATTTCCATTGGAAAAGGCTCGTGAAGTATTGAAAGATGAAACAATCGCTGTAATCGGTTATGGTGTGCAAGGTCCCGGACAGGCACTGAACTTGCGTGACAACGGTTTTAACGTAATCGTTGGACAGCGTGAAGGTAAAACATACGATAAAGCGGTAGCAGACGGATGGGTTCCGGGTGAAACTTTGTTTGGCATTGAAGAAGCTTGTGAGAAAGGTACTATCGTAATGTGTCTGTTGTCCGACGCAGCAGTAATGTCTGTATGGCCAACTATGAAACCTTACCTGACTGCCGGAAAAGCTCTTTACTTCTCTCATGGTTTTGCAATCACTTGGAACGACCGCACAGGTGTAGTTCCTCCGACAGATATCGACGTAATCATGGTGGCTCCTAAAGGTTCGGGTACTTCATTGCGCACTATGTTCCTCGAAGGCCGTGGCTTGAACTCTTCTTATGCTATCTATCAGGATGCTACAGGAAAAGCTATGGAAAGAACAATTGCTCTGGGTATTGGTATTGGTTCAGGCTATCTGTTCGAAACAACTTTCATCCGCGAAGCAACTTCCGACCTGACAGGTGAACGTGGTTCATTGATGGGTGCTATCCAAGGTCTGCTGTTGGCACAATACGAAGTGTTGCGTGAAAACGGTCATACTCCTTCCGAAGCATTCAACGAAACAGTGGAAGAGTTGACTCAATCACTGATGCCACTGTTTGCAAAGAACGGTATGGACTGGATGTATGCAAACTGCTCTACCACGGCTCAGCGTGGTGCTCTCGACTGGATGGGCCCGTTCCACGATGCTATCAAGCCGGTAGTTGAAAAACTGTATCACAGCGTTAAGACTGGTAACGAAGCACAGATTTCTATTGATAGCAACTCAAAACCCGATTATCGTGAGAAATTGGAAGAAGAGTTGAAGGCATTGCGCGAAAGCGAAATGTGGCAAACTGCTGTTACTGTGCGTAAATTGCGTCCGGAGAATAATTAATCTGACTAGGATATACAAGTTTTTAAGAGGGAGGAGGGCTTATGCCCTCCTCTTTTTGTTCATACTGTAGTATAATAAAATCCTATATAACAGAACTATGAAAAAAGTTTTTTTAGAAAAAAAACAATTATCTGATTAAAATATGCAAGTTTATTGTTATATTTGCCGCATCAAACTTAACAAAAACAGCAATATGAGAAATTTTTTATTTAGTACCAAAGTTTTGACTATATTGGCAGTATATGCTTTTGGTGGTTATGTGTTAACAAGTTGTGTTGATAGAGACACAGATTATTCTCGTCCTGATAGTGGTTCTATGCCAAATTCTTTTGATTTTAATACTATGCAGGAAGTACAATTAAATGTGAAGTATGAACTTCCTGAATATGTTAAGAATGAAGATTATGAAATTCTATTTGAGATTTATTTTGAAAACCCTTTCAAGAAAGATACGGTGATTGTGAAGAACAATGACGTCAAATCTAAATTGACGAGAATGACTGATGGAAGCGGAAAATATAACGGTAAAGAAGTAATACCGGGCTATTTGTTGAATGAGGGTCAGGAAGTTTATATTTATACTTCTTGTATTGGAGTTCCTCAATTGTATAGAACCACGGTTTCGGGGAATTCTATTCAAGCGGATATAAATTGGAATACGATGTATGATTTTGATTCGATGCCGCAAACACGAGCAGAAAGCAATTACACTATTACAGACGGATTTTATACATTAGGCGATTGGGATGCAAAAGGACGTCCTGGGTATTTGACTACTGAGGGAGAATTGGAATTGTCTACATCACTACTGGAAACGATAAATAAAACAATTCCAGAAGGCGGCTCCTGTCCTAAGAAATATCGTCAGGAGGTTGATATTGAAGTTAAACAGGAAGCCAATCTAAAGGTGCGTTTTATTGGTGGAACGAGTGATGCTTCAAGTGCTTTTGGATATTATTGTTATAAATATGATGGTTCTGACGATAATGAATTAAGAAAGATAGTAAAAGCTGCTAAGAAATGTATTGTATTTCCCAACACAAAGACTGGTGTAGGAATAAAAGGAGGCGAATGTGTTCAACTTCGTTATATTGATGAAAAAGGTGTTTACCATGATGAGTTTCCAGAAGGTGTAAAAATTGGCTGGTTCATTAGTAACAATGCATTTAAAAATGGAAATATAGAGAAGGGAGCCGGAATGTTTTATTCTACACAAAGAATGAATGGGGATGATCGTAGGCATACTGCCGCATTCAGCGTGGGTAAGTTTATTGTGCTCTCTTTTGAAGATTGGCATAATCAAGATTATAATGACGTCCAGTTTAATATTTTGTCTGACCCTATAGAAGCTATTATTGATTCGATACCTCCTGTACCTCCTGTACCTCCTGTAGATGGTGATTCAGTTGCTTATAGAATGACTTATAAGGGAATAGTTGCTTTTGAGGATAAGTGGCCTTCAAAGGGAGATTATGATTTGAATGATGTGGTTGTGAAGTATAAGTCTGTGTTAGACTATAATATAAAGAACGAAGTTCTTGCTACAAAAGATACATTCACTGCTTACTGGTCGGGAGCAGAGTATAGA
>NZ_URFY01000123.1 GCF_900547205.1 uncultured Bacteroides sp. | reverse complement strand
AACTGATATTTTCTTCTTTATGACTTTCATTCTCGATTAAAAATTGATGATAATGGGATGTAGATAACTGACCGTTAGGGAAGTTTATCTACTTGTTAGAAACTAAATTACTATTCCTTTCCTTTTCAGTATATCCGATAACCAATTAGGAATAAACTTTTTCGCTCGTGGGTATTTATTAAAATCCTCACTAAACCTACTATCAAAGAACTTTTTCAGCTCTTCATCTCTCGTATCGTAATCAAATTTTATATCCATTGTACTATCCATATCTATTGTTATTTTGCATAGATAAAAAGCACCCTCTTGTGAACATGAAGAGTTCATTAAATCTTTGAGCATTTGTATTTTTTGCGAAAGGAAAATTGTAACATTAACATCAAGGTCAAACTTAACAGGTTCGCTTCCTTTGTAATAGTAAACTTTAGTATGCGATGTAGTTCCGACACGATAAAAGTAGAAATCGCTTTTAACCCATTGGGCAATAGTCACTATTTTAACTAAAGTTTCTTTGATGTCATTTATACAGGTACAGCATTTGACATCATCTTTCCAAAGACTTGGTTGTGTTCTATGTTCTTTACTGTTTTCCGAAAAGTATTCGGCAGATGCTATTGGTTTGTTTGTAGGGTATGGCAGTCTATCATTGGAGTAAGCAGTCCTGATGCAATCGGTCAGATACCAATTCCAAAACTCTTTGTTACGCTCGTGATTGATTGCATCCAAAGCAGCAGCTCCACCGTTATAGGCTAAACTCGCAATAAAAGCGGTGTCCCATTCGTCAGGGTTCTGCAATGCTTCTTCATCAGGTATATTTTCATTGATACACCCGCCTGCAATGGTATCATAAGCAGCCTGAACAGCAGCTATACCCGCAAACATTGCCATAAAATTATTCTCATTGTTATAATCTTGAACAAACACCTCTAAATGTTCGGCATTACTCAACATTTCCTTTTCGCTTGTTTGTCCCAATAGAAATTTTTCTGATTGTTCTATCAATCCGATTACTTCAGTATCATTCTTGAAAAAGTCATCCCATATCGGATATACTTTCAATGCGCATAAAATACTTATTCTTCCAATGATACATGGTTCATTGATAGTTTGTAGTATCTTACGTCTTGTTGATAAGGACAAATGTCCTGTACTTGAATGGTTGACTTCATCCAAGCCCTTTCTTATCCATGAGTTTATGGTTTCGCTGTATTTCATGCGCACTGATTGTTTCTAATGGGATTCAACTAACTGCATTTAGCAGTTAAGGTGATTGTTACCGATACTATTATCTTCTTCAATAAACTTTATGCTGTTCAAAGGATTTTCTATGGATATATGTATGCAGCAATCATTATTATTATGTGCATAAATAATTCCATCTATAATTCTGATTTTTTCAATCGGGTTCATGCTGTCCAAAAATAGGAGCCACACAGGTGAGTTTGTTTTCTTGTCAATAACATAGATTATTCCATCACTCCCGTAGCTTCCATCCCCACCACAAACTTTATATAAATTTGTTTCAGATGAACAAAAAATATCGAAGCAGCTTACATCATCTATTGAATTAAAATCAAAATAACTATCAATAGAAGATTTACAAACTACTCTTATGTTCCTTGCTAAATCATTCAGTACATACAAATCTCCATTGGCGAAAATAATGGAATTTATTATCGGACAACCGCCTTTGTCTATTATGTCTTTTAAGTTCATGATCAATCTGTTTTATTAGTTTGTCGGTAATGGCTAAGTAGGGAACGCTGTAAGCGTTAACCTGCTTCGTTAGTAACTTCATTACTTCATATCAAAAGCCCCTATCATTTGGGCTATTATATCAATGTATGGTAACATTTTTACGACTTGAATATTCTTAATGCTTTTACTTCCGCCCAATGCTAATGCAGGAACATAGCCGTAACATTCATCTTCGGCTGGTAGTCCTAAACTATCTACCAGCTTAGAGAAATCAGAAACTTTTAAGTTAAAAAATCTTTTCAAACATTCCTCTGATACTAAATAAAGACTGAATAACAACTCCATTCGTGAAGTTACAATACTCCAATTGCCGCTTCTTACATTAATAAAAATGACATATTCTCGATTTTGGAAAATATCTTTAACCCATACGAATATATCCCCAAATGCAGTTGTCATAAAAGGCAATAAGTATTCAAAATATTTTTCATTGTCCTCGATATATGTATCAACAAAGTCCTGATAATCATCAGGAGATACAATACGGAACAGACCATTAGAGAATATACCCAAGCCAACTTCTTGCCACAGAGTAATCAACTCTTTAGGGGCGGTGTTGGCATACTTTGCAAAAAAAGCGTCATCCGCTATCTGTCTTGCGCTGTCTATGTTCTGATTTAAAAACTTCTCGTACATAAGTTTATGCTTTAATAGTTACTAATGGTTTGTGAATAGCTGACCGTTAGGGCAGTTTATTCGCTTGTTATCAATGTTTTAATCTGCTCTAATGTATGCGAATAATGTTTCTTGTTTGGTGTGAAATATACTTCTTTCAATATCGGGTTTTCCAGCAAGGGAGATAAATCTCCGTTTTTACAATTCCAAAACTTGAATGATGACAAAGATTTCATACTTTTGATAAACTCTAAATCGTCCAAATCTGAAATGAATAGATCATGAATATTTCGATTATTTGCCAATACAGAAAAATCATGTAGTCTGCTATTTTTTTCAAATGAAATTTCTCCGACATAATCCAAAAGATTAATACTATCAATATCGGTTAGCTTTCTGTTATGCGCAAAAACTAAGGTCTCAATCCGAACTAAATCTTCAATGCCTCGCAAACATTCCATTTGTGATTGATATATATGCAATATTTTTATTGACTTCCAGTCAGAAAACAAGCGCATGTCTCTTCCCGCAAATTTACTAATGACAGCAGTTTCTAATAGTTCTAATTTATCTAAATTTTGAAAGTTCTTACTATAAAAGATACCAATGTTCAAAAGTGCGCCAAATCTTGCAAAATCTATCGGTAAATTTACTCCATTAGAATATAATGTTTCTAACTTTTGAAAAGAATATATATATTCGAAATTAGTAACATTGATAGGACTTATACCAGTGATGGATAAAAATACTATTTGATTGGATACTTTTTCAAGAAGTTTAAAATCCATTGTTGCATCGAAAGCATTTCGTATTGATAGACCATCGCAACCATTTGCAAGAGCAAACTCTATTCCTTGTTCAAATTCATTCGATTCAAACATTAATTCTTTCTTGCATTTTTTTGTTTCAGATTCGTATATTCGCATACTTTATTAGTTTATTGATAATGGTTTGCAGCTTACTGACGTTAGGCAGTACAGGTGCTTGTTAATAACTTAA
>NZ_URFY01000122.1 GCF_900547205.1 uncultured Bacteroides sp. | reverse complement strand
TCCGCGAACTGGTCAACGAATCCCAAGGATTGACAGGCGATGCTTTCTTGAACCGTGCTGTCCTTTACCGTCAACGTGAAGACTTGACTACGGAAGTCGTACCAATTGATATCAAAGCCATCATGGATGGCACCTCCCCCAATATCGCCTTGATGAAGAATGACATCCTCTACATCCCCAGCATCCATGATTTGGAAGACAGGGGCAATGTGGTGATTCACGGTGAAGTAGCCAAGCCGGACTCTTTTCCTTATGCTGATAATATGACTTTGGAAGACCTTATCATCCAAGCCGGTGGTCTTCGCGAGGCCGCTTCTGTTGTCCGTGTTGATGTTTCCCGTCGCATTAAGAACCCTAAAAGTATGGTAGGCAATGATACTATCGGTCAAGTATATACATTTTCCTTGAAAGAAGGTTTCGTGGTGGATGGAAAGCCGGGATTTGTACTTGAACCTTATGATGAGGTTTATGTCCGTCGCAGTCCCGGCTACCAACCTCAACAGAATGTTGTTGTTGAAGGAGAAATCCTTTTCGGAGGTTCTTACGCCATGACTAGTAGGGAAGAGCGTCTTTCTGATTTGATAAATAAAGCTGGAGGGGCAACCAACTATGCATATCTACGTGGTGCAAAACTAACTCGTGTAGCCAATGCTAGTGAGAAGAAACGCATGGCTGATGTAATTCGTTTGATGAGCCGTCAGCTAGGTGAAGCAATGATTGACTCTTTAGGTATTCGTGTTGATAGTACTTTTTCAGTTGGTATTGACTTGGAAAAGGCGTTGTCTAAACCAGGAAGTACGGCTGATATGATTTTACGTGAAGGAGATGTTATCTCTATCCCTAAGAAAAATAATACTGTTACAATCAATGGTGCTGTCATGGTTCCGAACACAGTTTCATATATGGAAGGAGAGAATTTAAACTACTATCTGAATCAGGCTGGTGGTTATTCTGAAAATGCAAAGAAGAGCAAGAAGTTTATCGTTTACATGAACGGTCAGGTGACTAAAGTGAAGGGTAGCGGCAAGAAACAAATAGAACCCGGCTGTGAGATAATCGTCCCTAGTAAAGCAAAGAAGAGAAATAATCTTGGAAATATATTAGGTTATGCTACTACCTTCAGCACTTTGGGAATGATGGTTGCTTCTATTGCTAACTTAATCAAGAAATAAAGAAGCTCTCATATGGTTACTTTGATAGAGCGGAAATCTGAAAAAATGAAACAGGGACAAGATAATTATGTGAATGATGAGAATAAAATCGATCTGATGGATATTCTTCGTAAAATTATAGGCATTCGCAAGTCAATTTATAAAGCTGCTGGCATTGGTTTGATAATTGGTATTATTATAGCAATAAGTATTCCAAAACAATACACAGTAAAAGTAACTCTTTCTCCAGAGATGGGCAGTGCTAAAGGCGGTGGTTTATCAGGTTTGGCGGCCTCGTTCTTAGGAAGTGGAGTTTCAACCGGTGATGGTACTGATGCTTTAAATGCATCTTTATCTGCCGATATTGTTTCTTCTACCCCTTTCTTATTGGAGCTTTTTGCAATGAAAATTCCGGCATTAGAAGATAAAAAAATCACTTTAAACACTTATTTGGATGAAGAATCTTCCCCATGGTGGAGCTACGTTATCGGACTTCCGAAGATGGTAATTGGTGGAGTGAAATCACTGTTTGTTGAAAAAGATGAAGACGCTGTCTCTGATAGGGTGAATCAAGGCACAATTGAATTGTCTAGAAAAGAGTCGGATAAAATTGTAGCTTTAAAGAATATGATTACTGCTACTGTAGATAGCAAAACATCTATAACTTCTATAACTGTAACCATGCAGAACCCCAAAATAGCTGCAGTGGTTGCCGATTCTGTTGTAGGGAAATTGCAGGAATACATCATAGCTTACCGTACCTCCAAAGCTAAAGAAGATTGTCTTTATTTGGAAAAACTATATAAAGACCGCCAGCAAGAGTATTACGCTGCACAAAAGAAATATGCAGATTATGTAGATTCTCATGATAATATCATACTCCAGAGTGGTCGTGCTGAACAGGAACGTTTGCAGAATGATATGAGTTTGGCTTATCAAGTTTATAGTCAGGTGGCAAATCAGCTTCAAGTTGCCAGAGCCAAGGTCCAAGAAGAGAAACCTGTATTCGCTGTAATAGAGCCTGCGGTAGTACCATTAAATACTTCGGGAATTAGTATGAAAATATATGTTTTAGCTTTTGTTTTTCTATCAGTAGGCATTGTAATAGCTTGGAAGCTATTTGGGAAAGATTTGCTCAATCAATTGAAAGAGATATGGGCTTAGATTTATTTGAGTTACATGTAATTAATAGATTAACTTTTCTAAAAATATATGTTTATCTCATTAATAAAGTGAGAAGGTAATTGTTATATATTTTGATAACTATAAAATGATATACGTTAAAGTGTTCAGATTCTGTTCTAAAATATATTCTTCTTTATATATAAGATGGAACAAAATATTTTTCTTTTTGAATAATATAAAGTATGGAACTAATTTTAGAGCATTCAATCATTTGTATTTGAAAACTCATACAGGCTCACATGTACAAATTGGTGATAATTGTACAATTACGAGTGGATCGGGTTTAAATCCTTTGAGCCGCAATATTAAAGCTTGTTTTTATGTGGCTAAAGGAGCTACTCTAAAGATAGGTAATGGTGTAGGCATAAGTTCGTCAACTCTTTGGGCAAAGGAAAGTATTTTAATTGGAAATAATGTAGCTATAGGGGCAGATTGTATTATAATGGACACTGACGCCCATAATTTGGATTGGCAAATAAGATGTTCTGGAGAAACTAATGAGTATGGAGAATCAGTAGATATGGTGAGTGCTGCAAGTGCTCCCATAGTAATTGAGGATAATGTGCTTGTTGGAACAAGATGTATTATACTGAAAGGAGTTACTATTGGAGCACGTAGTATTATTGGTAGTGGTAGTATTGTAACAAAAAATATTCCTTCAGATTGTATTGCAGCTGGAAATCCTTGCAAGGTGATAAAGAGTTTGATATAATACTAAAAGGAGACTTTGATATGTCAGAAATAAGTATATATAATTTAAAATGAATTTATGATGAAAATTGCAATTGTCCCTTTTCATAATGGGATGGTTAATAATATATTATTTGATAAAGATAACGAGTCTGCTAATCCTGATGATATGATGACTCCCTATTATTATATTAAGCAGGAGTATGAAAAACGAGGTGTTTTAATAAATACATTAGACCGATATGATACGTTAGAGGATGTAGATTGTGTACTTTTCTTTAAGCTTGATTATAATGAATTGATACGCTGTATTCAAAATGAAATTAAACTATTATATTATTTTGCATGGGAACCGGAAGTTGTAGATAATCATCATTCTAAAAAGAATTTGATAAAGCTAGAACCTTTCTTTAATGCAATATTTACGTGGAATGACGATCTTATTAACGGAGACAAATACCTGAAGATAAATTATCCATATCATTTTATAAATAAAATAGAGTGTCCTTCCAGAAAAGATTTTGAGAAGAAAAATTTATTAGTTAATATTTCTGGTAACAAAACATCTTTTCAT
>NZ_URFY01000121.1 GCF_900547205.1 uncultured Bacteroides sp. | reverse complement strand
AAGTTCTGCAAGAACTCTGCAAATTAGCTATATTGGTATGCAGACGCTGGAAGTAACTATTAAATCTACTCCGTTGAAAGTGGTTATGAAACCTGATGCGGAGGTATTGCAAGAAGTGGTCGTAACAGGTATGCAGAGAATGGATAAACGTCTGTTTACCGGAGCAGCTACCAAGATATCAGGAGATAATGCTAAATTGGACGGTCTGCCCGATATAAGTCGTGCGCTTGAAGGGCGTGCTGCTGGTGTATCTGTTCAAAATGTATCAGGAACTTTCGGAACAGCTCCGAAAATTCGTGTACGTGGTGCGACTTCTATTTATGGAAATTCTAAGCCTTTATGGGTTGTAGATGGCGTCATTATGGAAGATGTGGCAGAAGTGGGTGCTGACGATCTTTCATCGGGTAATGCAGAAACATTAATCAGCTCTGCTATTGCCGGTTTGAATGCTGATGATATTGAAAGTTTCCAGATTCTAAAAGATGGTTCCGCCACTTCTATTTATGGAGCTAGGGCAATGGCGGGAGTTATTGTTGTAACTACTAAAAAAGGAAAAGCCGGAACTAACAAGATTAGCTATACCGGAGAGTTTTCGATGCGTCTGAAACCTAATTACAATAACTTCAACATCATGAACTCTCAGGAGCAAATGAGTGTGTATCGGGATTTGGAAGCAGCTGGCTATTTAAACTTTTCCGATTCTTATCGTGCTTCTAATAGCGGTGTATATGGAAAGATGTATCATCTTATCAATCAATATAACGCAACTAATGGAACATATGGATTGATAAATACACCCGAAGCGCGAGCTACTTACCTGCAAATGGCAGAATATAATAACACTGATTGGTTTGATTTACTATTTAGCAATAGTATTTCACAGAATCATGCAGTCAGTATGTCTACAGGTACGGAAAAGGCGTCGTATTATACTTCACTTAGTGTGATGAATGATCCGGGTTGGTCAAAGAAAAGTAAGGTGGCCCGTTATACGGCGAATGTCAATGCACTGTATCATATCTCTAAGCAGGTTTCTTTGAATTTGATAGGAAATGCTTCTTATCGTAAACAGGAGGCGCCCGGAGCGTTAGGTTCACAGTCCGACCCGGTAAATGGAGAAGTAAAGCGTGATTTTGATATCAATCCTTATTCGTATGCGTTAAATACGTCACGTACGCTAGATCCCAATGAATATTATGTACGCAATTATGCGCCATTCAATATATTTAATGAGTTGGATAATAATTATATGGACCTTCATGTAGTAGATATGAAATTTCAGGGCGAACTGAAGTGGAAGCCTATCTCGAAGGTGGAATTTTCTGCTTTGGGAGCATATAAGTACGCTACAACTACTCAAGATCATTATGTAAGAGATTACTCTAATCAGGCGTGGGCATACAGAGCAATGGATGATGCAACTATGCAGAAAGCCAATCCATGGCTATATACCGATCCTGACAAAGTAAATACGTTGCCGGAATCAGTGATGCCAGTTGGCGGTTTTTATCGTGAAACGAAGTATGCTATGAATAGTTACGATTTTCGTGGAACGGTGAGTTATAATGATGTGATCAATGATGATCATATCTTGAATGTATTCGGTGGTATGGAGCTGAACAGCACCAACCGTAATAAGACTTGGTTTAATGGTGTGGGTATGCAATATGGCATGGGGCTGCTGGCAGCTTACGATTATTTATATTTCAAGCAAGGTAATGAAGAAAATGCAGCATACTATACAGTAGACGAGACTCGCTCTCGTGAGGTTGCGTTTTTCGGAACTGCCACTTACTCATATAAAGGCAAATATACTTTGAATGGCACAATGCGCTATGAAGGCTCTAATAAATTGGGAAAGAGCCGGTCTGCCCGGTGGTTGCCAACTTGGAATGTTTCCGGTGCTTGGAATGTGCATGAAGAAAAATGGTTCGAAAACATTGAACCTGCTCTTTCAAACTTGACATTAAAAGCTTCGTATTCGTTGACTGCCGACAGAGGTCCGGCCAACGTCAGCAATTCTCTGGCAATCATCAACAGTTATAATGTTTGGAGACCAAGTGCAAGTGTGCAGGAAACAGGATTGCAGGTAAAAGAAGTGCAAAATAATAATCTAACTTATGAGAAAAAGCACGAGTTGAACATCGGTGCAGACATAGGTTTCATCAAAAATCGCATTAATTTGGCTGTCGACTGGTATAGACGTGATAACTTCGACTTGATTGGTATTGTGAATTCTCCGGGAGTTGGAGGACAAATTGCTAAATATGCCAACATCGCTAGTATGAGATCGCATGGTGTTGAATTTGCTTTGTCTACAAGAAACATTGTGAGCAAGGACTTTAAATGGAATACTGACTTTATTTTCTCTAAAGCGAAGAACAAAGTTACTGATCTTGAATCCAATTCTACAGTAATGGATATGATTAGCGGCAGTGGTTTTGCTTTGAAGGGTTATTCCGTACGAAGTCTTTTCTCTATGGATTTTCAAGGGCTGAATGAAGAAGGTGTGCCTACTTTTATTAATGAATCGGGAGACGTGACAACAAGCGATATCAACTTCCAGGAACGTACTAAAAAAGGACATCTGGTATATGAAGGAACTACAGACCCTACTATTACCGGTAGTTTTGGCAATATGTTTACTTATAAAGGATTCAAACTCAACCTGTTTATTACCTATTCATTCGGAAATGTTATTCGCTTAGACCCGTCATTCCACAATAAATACTCAGACTTGGATGCCACTCCGAAGGAATTCAAGAACCGATGGATGACATCCGGCGATGAAAAGTATACTAACATACCTTCCATCCCAGACATGAGAATGAATAAGCAAGATGATCAGTTGAGTCGTGCATATAATGCTTATAACTACTCTACTGAGCGCGTGGCGAAAGGTGATTTTATCCGTATGAAAGAAATATCGGTATCATATGATTTCCCTAAATCATGGGTAAGCCGGGTTGGATTGTCTAATGCTTCTTTGAAGTTGCAAGGAACAAACCTTTTCCTGCTTTATTCGGATGACAAACTCAATGGACAAGATCCTGAGTTCTTTAATACAGGTGGTGTAGCTGTTCCTATGGCAAAACAGTTCACCTTGACTTTACGATTAGGAATTTAATATCAAGTGTACATTATGAAAAAGAATATACTCATACTATTAGCAATTTCGTTGTCTACATTCACTTCTTGCAGTGATTTTCTAGACACGGCTCCGGACAACCGGACGGAAGTTGATAACGGTGACAAGATAACATCATTATTAGTTTCGGCATATCCTAATAAGTCACCATTTTTAATGGCCGAAATGTCTTCGGATAATGTTATGGACAATGGCGGGCAGTTTGATGCATTGTTATTGCAGGAACAAGTTTATCTATGGCAAGACCCAACTGATAGCGACTCCGATAGTCCCTATGGATTGTGGGAATCATGTTATAACGCTATTGCTTCCGCCAATCAGGCACTGGAAGCGATTGAAAGATTAGGTGATCCTGCCAATTTAACTGCTCAGAAAGGAGAAGCGTTGATTTGTCGGGCCTACTCTCATTTCTTGTTGGCCAATATTTTCTGTATGCCATATAATCCGCAGACAGCCGAAAAATGTCTGGGTATCCCTTATTCTAAAGAGACAGAAAAAGAAGTTTTTATCACTTATGAGAGAGGGACTTTAGCACAGACTTACGAAGAAATAGCAAAGGATATTGAAGCAGGACTGCCTTTGATAAGAGATGCTATAT
>NZ_URFY01000120.1 GCF_900547205.1 uncultured Bacteroides sp. | reverse complement strand
GGGAGATGACTGGGCGGATAAGGCGGTTTCCAAAAGTTATGGTTGTAACCTTGGGAGTATCCCCGCGCAGTGCTGCAAACACTATTTTGTATCCCTTGGTGAACTTGTAGAAAGCGACGTTCCCTATGCTGACGGCAGTCTTCGCGGCATCCGCAGTGAAGACGAGGACGGCAACGTGTCTTGGGAATTTTATGATAGCGACAAGAAGCTGCTACTTTCACGTGTCCTTGATAACGATGAGTTTCTGGATACCTATTTCGTTTATGACGAGTTCGGGAATCTGTGCTTTGTGCTTCCCCCTGCCTATCAGGACCATGCCGACTTGGATCTCTACTGCTATGTCTACCGTTACGATTATCTGAATCGTCTTGTTTACAAGAAGCTTCCGGGCTGTGAGCCCTCTTACATGGTTTACGATGTTGCACACCGTCTGGTGTTCTCTCAGGACGGCCGCCAACGCAGCGCCTCGGTCTGGTCTTTCTATGTTTATGATGCGTATGGCCGTGTTGTGGTGGAAGGTGAATGCGGTAACAGTGATGCGAATGTGCGTACTGCCTACACTGAGGTTGTCCTGGGTACGCTTTCGGATGGTGACACCGGCTTGTCTGGTAGCGGGTACAGCAGCTCTTTCGAACTTGTCAATCCCATTGTGACCTCGGTTAACTATTACGATACGTATGATTTCAGGACGCGTACCGGCTTTGCCGGATACAATTTTCCTTCCGGGGAGGTTAGTGCCGTTGGCAGTCGTACGGGCAGCATGGTGCGCAAGCACGGTTCCCCGGGCTTCGTTTATTCTGCGGAGTATTACGATATCAAACGTCGTCCGGTGAAGAGCTTGTCGAGCAATGTCGACGGTGGGATGGAGATTTATGAAACGGCATATACCTTTCATGGCAGTCCTCTTTCCGTGGTACATACGCATACCGACGGTTCCGGGAAGTCCTTGACCGAACGTTATAACTATACCTATGACCATTCTTCCCGACTGACGAAAGTAACCCATCAGTATGACAACCACCCTTCTGTAATACTTGTTGAACATACTTACGACGAGCTGGGCAGGTCCAAGACTAGGAAGTATCATAATGGCATTTGCACGATGAGCTATGATTATAACATCCGTGGTTGGTTGACTGATATTGAAGGAAACAAGTTCCGTCAGCGCTTGCATTATACTGATGGTTTGGGAGTTGCCTGTTATAACGGCAATATCAGTAGCCTGAGCTGGCGCAGCGGCGCTGAAACGACGGAGCGCGGTTATAAGTTCACTTACGACGGTCTGTCGCGCTTGAAGGCTGCCGTCTATGGCGAAGGAACCAGCTTGTCCGCTAATGCTAACCGCTTCAACGAACAAGTGACGGGCTACGACAAGATGGGTAATATTCTTGGATTGAAACGTTTCGGCCAGACTTCGACGACAGGCTATAATGTGATTGATGATCTTTCTCTGAGCTATAATGGCAACCAACTGAAGAAGGTGACGGACAGTTCAACCTGTTCTGCTTTCAATGGCGGCTTCGAGTTCAAGGACGGTGCCGATGCTGCAACCGAGTATGAATATGATGAAAACGGCAACCTGACTAAAGATTTAAACAAGAAGGTTGCGGATATTCAGTATAATTGTTTAAATTTGCCTAGTCTGATACAGTTTGAGGACGGTAACAGTATCTCCTATGTTTATGATGCTAACGGTAAAAAGCTTCGTACTACGCATCTGATTGACGGAGTGACTACGACTACAGATTACTGTGGCAGTGTGATCTATGAAAATGGAGTTGCAAAGACTTTGCTCACTGAGGTTGGTTATGTCAGTCTTGCTGATAACAAGTATCATTACTTTTTGCAGGACCATCAGGGTAATAATCGTGTTGTTGTTGACCAGAATGGGGCTGTTGAGGAAGTGAATCATTATTATCCTTTCGGAGGTACGTTTGCTAATTCTCAGTCTGTTCAGCCCTATAAATATAATGGTAAGGAACTTGATAGGAAAGGTGGTCTAGATTGGTATGATTACGGGGCTAGGCATTATGATGCTGCTTTGGGAAGATGGCATATGGTGGATCCTTCAAGTGAGAAATATTATAAATGGAGTCCATATGTTTACTGTAAGAATAATCCGGTATTGAGAATTGATATTGATGGAAAGGATGATTATATTGTTTCAAACAAGGGACAGATTCGGAAAGTGAGTGAAACTAATAGAATAGTAGATGTTTTGTATTATGCTGGTGATAATTTCACTGCAAAAAAAATCAATCCTCAATGGAAGAATATACGTGTCTTTGATAAGACATTCTTGAAGAATTTTACAATGGAAAATAACAGGGGCAGTGACATATATGATTCCCAATACTTTGGTGAAACGAGTTCGTTGTATGATGCTGCAAATGTGGTACAATTTGTGATGGATAATACAGAAGTGGAATGGTCATTAGATGCAGGCTCTAGAAAAGGTAAGAAGTCGTATGTGGTAGGAACCAACCATAAAGAAGATGCTGTGTTAATGTTGAATTCTGTTGATGGGAATCCATTTGATGGCTTTGAAACTAAGGTACGTATACATTCGCATCCTAATGAAGTGGGTGGAACAAAAGGCGGTTCTCCAGGTGATATTAAACATGCTAAAGGCAAGGATAATGTATTCTTCGGTGTATACTTTAAAGGTAATCAAACCCTTTATGAATACAATAGTAAGGAGAGTAATGCAAGTGAAACAAAAATTAGTTCTTTACGTGAATTTATGAAACTAATTAATAGAATGAACAAATGAAAAAGAAGTGTACTCAATTAGGTATAGCTATTATGTTAGGTTTGCCTATGCTTTTCTCTGGTTGTCGCCAAGGTCTGAATGATACTGACATAGATCCTGTTGTAGTAGCTCATGCAAAGGCGTTAGTGGATTTTTATTCATTGAATTGCAGTCAATTTTTAAAAGTTTATCAGTATGAAACAAAAGATTATTGGTTATATTCTTATTCAGCAAGATGGAATGATTATATAGCTGAGGAAGAAGAACCACAACTTCCTTCTGATTTGATTAAATATAAAGATAAATATCTATTGTTTTACTTAAAAGGAAAGAAAGAACTCAATCAAAAACTTCTTCATAAAGCACTTGGAATTTCTTCAATAGACGAACTTCCAGATAAGCCTCAAGGTTGCATTGATAACAGGATATGGACTTATTTGAAAAATAAGAAAACAAATGAATCTGTTTTTGTTCAATCTGAATTTGGTGTTCCTATGAAAAATATCCCAGAGCTTAGAGAGTTTAATTTCAATGACGTTATTCGTTGAAATCATAGCTGTTTAAAAATTAACATAATGTATGGAGGGTGTCTTCGGTCAGTTACGATGAAAGGAGATACTCTTCAATTTCTTGATTTATTGAACAATAACCGTTATCTTGAAACAGAGGAAAATGAATCTAGCGTGAGACGAATCCGTGAGTTGGTAAAAAATCTAATGGATAAGCGTTCTGACTAAATTATGATTTTACTTGATACTGTGTCGAGTATCGTTTTATAACTGCCTTAACATATTCCGGTAGTACCTGTATGTTTAAGGCAGTTTTTTGTACTTGCCAGTACAAACGACGGGTCAAGTCGAAAACCCTGTAGTTCTGTTAAAAGCTCACACACATAGTTTGCATAGTCTAAATATAAAGAATGGTATATCTCTCACTCCTCTAAACTGTGCACGAAATGCCTTGATTTTCGCATTGAATGATTCGGCAAAGGCATT
>NZ_URFY01000119.1 GCF_900547205.1 uncultured Bacteroides sp. | reverse complement strand
AGCGCAGCCATTAGCATATTGGCACATTAGCAGATTGATAAATTGTTCAATACTGCACCGAAAGCGAATTAAACCACTCAACATAGGAAACAAGAGCTAAGTTGTTCCCATTCAGCACTTCACGCACCAGCCGTTCACTCTCCTGAATGCGGTCGCAGAAGTATTCTTCACATACCTTTAGTCCGATACGCAAAGATAATTATTATAAAGTAATAAAAGCGTTTTTCTTCTCATTATTATCAAACGGCCACCACGTGATAATACACCCCACGCGTCTTCCGATACGACTGCACACCCAATCGTTGCAAGATACGCCCGAAGTGATTGACCTGCTTTGCCGATACTTTCATCTTACTCATCTTCTGTATCCGCTGCAATATATCCGCAGCGAGCAGCCACTCTCCTTCTTCCCCCTCTTCCGCCACGCGAAAATAGACAAGGAACAACTGCTCAATAGCCGGCGACTGCTCAAACTCCCGATTGGCTTCCGTCATCAACGCTTCTTCTTTTTCGTCAAACCAATAGCGCTCGTTATGATACAACGCCTCCATTGCCTGTGCATAAAGCTGGTCATAATCGATGGGGCGAACCACATCAATCACCCCCGTCACCTCGACGCCAATGTAGCGACGACTGCCGGAAGTATCCGTCAGCAAATCCTTATGATTGCTCGTCCCGATAAAAGAAGCGTATCGGCGAAGCTCCTCCACTGCCGAAGCATTGGGGCGACGCGTATTAACAACAGGCTTCTGCAATATATGCTTCAAGAATGCCTGCTGATTGATGCCAATCTGGTCGAACTCATCCATATTAATCAGCAGAAAGCGATTGAGATACAACTCCGCATCCCGCTTCCGGCTGAAGTCGATGCTATCCGTATAGTACGCCTGCAAACACGGCGGAAGTATCAAGCGGCAAAACGTCGACTTCCTGTAAGCCTGCGGACCGATGAGTATAGGCGAAGTACTGTTGGCATGATTCTTACTCATCCCCCGCCAATGTGCCACCATACTGAGAAACCAGCGGCGGAACAACAACGCCCAATGAGGATTATTGCAAGGCACCCGCTTTGCCAAATCGCCGATGTGATCCTTGCCATCCCAATGAGGAAGGTCGTAAAGGAACTCCTCGACAGGCTGATAGACAGGCACGCGGTCGGAAGTGACATAGCGCGCCACGTCTTTATCCCACAGTTTGAGTCCTTCGAATTGCGCATTCATGGTGATACTTGCCATCAACCGCTTGTCTACCGGACGGAAGTAAAAGCTGAAACTATTCCGTTCGCGACATTCCACCTGCGAGGTCAGCTGATTGAAGCGGAACTCGTAGCGACGTTTCATGAACTCTTGCATTTGCATCACGAAGAGTTGCTCCGGCTGCAAGCTGCTCCTGTCGGCAAATCCTTCGCAGGTGCGATACACATTCTTCACCGTTTCCCTGATGAGCAATTCATCGCTGGGCAAGCGGTAATGGGCACGCGTCCATCGCACGGTATCCTCCAGAGGAATGCCGGCACGGTAGCAGTGCCCCGCCAGAGAAATCAACAACGACTGTATGTCGTCTCCCGGCCGATAGCCCTTCTGTTCGTCCAAAGCACGCGAGAAAGCCGCCTCGAAAAGTACGGAAAGCGCTTGATAAGCTTCATAGCCGGGCGCCAACCTTTGCAAAGGCGAGGTTTCCGCCTGTACCTTTTCGCGAAAAGTCGTTTCGCCGGGCATCGCCGTCGGCTGCTTCATATAGATAGGCATCGCCTGAGGATTGAAATACAAGTTCGGATCGTAGCTGCAACGGCAATATTGCTCCAAGGAAGGTTCCTTGAGTTCGATATCGAAAGGGAGTTGCGGTTGGTAGAACTTCACGGCAAGGCGATAAGCGTGTGCATGGAAAATCTCTGCTTGCTCACGGGTTTTCGGCAAAAGATCGTCGGGGTAGGTGAAGCGCACCCATATCTTGACCGTCTTTCCGGAAGAGCCGGTGAAGGCAAGGTAAGTCTGCGGCAAATCCTTCACGCGTTCTTTCACCGCATCTGCTTCCATCAGCCCGGACAGGTTGTTCACCTGAATCATCACTATCCCATTATACTCGTCCATCGTCATCACCCCTCTCTTGTTCTTGCGCACAAAAGCAGCGGCAGGAAGTAGCTTCGGCACCTTCTGCACATAGTCGTTCGTATCTCCGGGAAGTATATATGGCAGGACCGCCCTCATTTCTGAGACGAGCTGCGCTTTCGATTCATCTTTCATTTGCTCTACGAGCGTTTCTACTTTTAACGTCCGCATCGTGTTCACTTTGCCGTCGTCTCTAATATGTGTCACTTTCATTACTTCTATTTGTTTTTGTCCTGCATGATTTTGTGTAGGGCCGATTCTTATTTACCATCGGCAAATGTACAGCAAATTTTTATACTAACAAATTTCCGGAAGCAGTTGAACGCACTCTTTTTTCCAAGGGAGAAGCAAGAGGAACAGTTTTTTTCATCTGCTTCTCTCTAAAATTATATTTCTACACTATATTATCACTCAACTGTCGCATTTATAACTTGAACTCAGGGGCTCCCAGAAAGGATTTTTAATGTTGTTCTCATGTTCTCATGATTTTTCGGCAATGAGCTCATAACCAAACAAGTGACTTATGAGAAATACTTTTCAAAAATGGCATTTCTCATAGTATTTCACACTCGTTAACTTCAAAAGGGCTATAATGCCCCCTTTTTCGGGGTATTTCTCATAGTTGTTCTCATAGTATCCCGATGCTATCCACCGGCAGTTTTCCTCACGCATCGGCACGTCGTAGCGTGCTTGCAGCTTCGCCGGAATCTATCTACAAACAAGCCTTAACTTGTATGTAAATAACAGCTTAATCATTTGGTTTTCAAGCAATAATATTGTATCTTTGAAGGGAAGTCACAATCGTTCCACTAGAGTGGAAAGGCCTGTGCACTAGAGTGGAAAGAACTCACCACTGGAGTGCAACGAACCTTCCACTGGAGTGGAACGAATGGGATGAAGGCAAGTTAATATCCCTAAGAAGGCAAGATATGACGATAACGTAAGTAACATAACATATTAATCATTATTAAATAGAAACAACAATGGCAATACAGTTCGAGTTTTACAAGAATCCCCAACCGGAAAAAGAAGGTGAAGAACCAAGTTATCACCCCCGTGTGGTAAATTTCCAACACGTCACCACGCAGAAGCTAGCAAGAGAAATCCACATGGCAACAACCTTCGGCACAGCAGAAGTAGAAGCCATGCTGATGGAACTGAGCCGATGTATGGGCAACCATCTGAGCGAAGGGGAAAGAGTTCATCTGGACGGAATCGGATATTTTCAAATTACGCTACAGGCCGCTGTGCCTGTGCATTCACTCACTGTCCATGCCGACAAAGTGAAGTTGAAATCTATCACTTTTCAACCGGAAAAGGACTTAAAGATTCAATGTATGCGCACGCCCCTGCGGCGCTCGAAGTATAAACCCCATTCGGCATCCCTTACAAACGAAGAGATTGACAATAAACTGACAAAGTATTTTGCAATGAATCCGGTATTGACTCGTTGCAATATGCAGTCGCTTTGTTATTTTACGCAAAGTATGGCGTGCCGGCAGTTACGCCGATTGAAGGAAGAAGGGAAGTTGCGGAATATCGGGAAGAATACGCAGCCGATTTATGTGCCGGCGGAGGGGTGTTATGGGAAATCTTAATACCAAGATAGTTTAAATCGAGTAGGAGAAACGGGATTATTTCCCGTTTCGACCTCTCACACCACCGTGC
>NZ_URFY01000118.1 GCF_900547205.1 uncultured Bacteroides sp. | reverse complement strand
ATGTTTCCATTTTTATTCCTCCTGTTCTTCTTTACTGTTATCATTATTGAATGAATTATGTAAAGCTTTGCATAATTCGTATTATGTAGAGTAAATCTTTATGTAAAGTATAGTTTTATTTACTGATATATCATTCTATTACTTAAGTAATTGCCTATATAACTTTTCATAAACTCTTTCCATAAATATATTTGTATCGCATAGGCAATTCAGCCGGCATTAAAACAATATTTTATGGAAAGAGATATTAATCAACTTGTTTCGGAGTGTTACCAATTTTTGGTTAAGAACAATTATACTCCCAGCACACTGTTTCAGTACAAATCATTATGGAAGCGTGGCATTCTTTCATACATGGAAGCTAAAAGGGAAACAATTTATTCTGAAAAGTTAGGAAGTGATTTTATCGTAGATTGTTATCCAGATACGGATAACAGCCCGACTGCAACATCCATGTCAAGAAGCATTCGTTTTCTAAATGACTATCTTAAGTTTGGGTATGTGAGAGAAAAAACATTCCAACCTGTAGATTATCCTTTGTGTGGAGAAATCGGTTCCTACATGGAATTGTTTATTTCTCATTTACAAGAAAATAGGAGAAGCCCAATTACAATAGGTGGGTACAGGAGAGGATTATACCGTTTTTTGACCTATCTTACAAAACAAGGCGTAACCACCGTAAAGTCAATAAAAGAGCATCACATATTACAGTTCATCTCAACTTGGGAAAATTCAAAATCAATCATAGTCGGCTACTTGCATGTATTATTTCGTTTTTGGTATGAGAATCATATTACCGCAAGTAACTATGAGGAAATTTTGAAAGCATACCGATGGCGTAGAAAAGAACGTATTCCCTCTTTTTTTAACAAGGAAGAGCTCATGTGCATTGAGCATTCCATCGACAGGAGCGGTAGTGTCGGGAAACGGGATTATGCCATGTTTTTGTTGGCAAGCCGTCTTGGGCTTAGGGCTTCCGACATTGCAAAACTCAAGTCTGCAAACATAGACTGGGAAAAGAATGAGATAACCATCATTCAATATAAGACAGGCAAAGAAATAATATTGCCGCTATTGGCTGATATTGGTAATGCTATCATCGACTATCTTCAATATGGACGTCCAAAATCCACTTCCCAACAAATCTTCATATCGTCCAGAGCACCATATAAACCCGCCACATCCAGTATTGTATGTGGAGCAATCAGGAAAATAATCGAAGAATCTGATATTACAGTAGGAAACAGACATCACGGGGCACATTCCTTACGACATAGTTTGGCAAGTTATCTTATAAACTATGAAACCCCGATACCCGTCATTACTGGTATTTTGGGACATGAAAGCAGTACCACTACCATGACATATTTGCATTTGGACGTCACTTCGTTACTTAAATGTTCACTTCCGGTTCCGGCAGTTACTGATGAATTTTATACACAAAGAGGAGGGGCTTTCTATGAGTAGAAAAATAGAATACAAAAGCGTACTGGCTTTCTATATCGAAAGATTTGTGGCATTAAAAGAAGCAGTAGGGTATAATACACGTGGAATCAAGTATAAACTGCTTGAAATAGACAGTTTCTATGTTGATAACAACATAAAAACGCCTGTCATAACAAGGGAAATCATAGATAAATGGCGCAGTTCCAGAATAAATGACAGTATCGGCACTTTACATGGGAAATATTCCACATGGGCTCAATTAGCCCGGTTCATGAGTAGAAACGGATGCGAATGCTATATCCCCCAATTACCACGTTATACACGCAGTATGCGGGATGGATATACCCCCTATATATTCACGCATGAACAAATGAAGAATATATTTGCCTGTAGCGAGAACCTGCATTTGCGTAACAATGACGTGAGAAACACCTTATTCTGCGTCCCCGCAATTCTCCGCTTACTTTACAGCACAGGTGTTCGGATTTCCGAAGCTTTATCCATAAGGAATGAAGACGTAAATATGAATGACAGATATATCCATATCCGTAAAAGCAAAAACGGATGTGAACGTCTTGTTCCGATAAACAATGAACTCAAGTCGGTTATGGAACAATACCGGCACTATCGTGAAAAGATACCATTGAAGGATATCAACAAACCTGATAAGCTATTTTTCATAAAACCTGATGGAACGGCATGCCAACAACAGGCAATCTATAAATGGTTTCGGAAAATTTTACGCAAGTGTGGCATACCATATACTGGGAATAATCAAGGGCCACGTCTTCATGACTTGCGCCATACAATGGCGGTACATGCGTTAGAGCAGATGGTTCGTAACGGCATGGATTTATATGTTTCCATGCCGATTATATCCGCATGTTTGGGACACAAATCTCTTTCCGCCACCGGACAATACGTCAGATTAGCTCACGAAATGTTTCCGGAATTAGCCGAACAGTGCTCGCACCTCACCTCATTCGTATATCCTAATATATAAGCCTATGAAAACAAGCACGGACTTTGCAATACATTTAAGCCGCTTTTTATCGGAATATCTTCCCCATGAAAGGGGTATGAGCCATCATACGGTACTTGCATACAGGGACACATTCATGCAATTTATCCGTTATATGAAAGCAGAGAAAAAGATACCGGTTGAAAAATTAACATTAGACAAGTTGTCAAAGGAAGTTATTACTGATTTCCTTGAATGGGTACAAAATGAACGTAATTGTAGTACATCCACTCGCAATTATCGGTTGGCAGCAATACACTCTTTTGTGTCATATCTTCAATATGAAGATATTGCACAACTTGACAGATGGCAAAAAATACTATCCATTAAAATGAAAAAGGTGCAACAAAAAACAATTAATTACCTTACGGTAGATGCCATAAAGCTTCTATTGGAACAGCCTGATAGAACGACATCGAAAGGGAGAAGGAATTTAGCCCTGTTAGCTCTGATGTATGATACTGGGGCAAGAGTGCAGGAAATTATAAATCTGACACCAGAAGCTGTCAATATTGCAAGCACGCCATACACTGTACGTTTGTTTGGAAAAGGGCAAAAGTATAGAGTTGTTCCGTTAATGGAAGCGCAAGTTCTACTATTGAAACAATATATGGAGGAAAACCATTTGATGGAAACATGCCATTTGAAACATCCGCTGTTTTTTAATAGCAGAAAAGAAAAATTGACACGGGCAGGTATTGCATATATCTTGAAGACCTATGTGGAAATGGCAAGAACAATCAATCCTCAAATTATCCCGGATTCAATCAGTTGCCATTCCCTCCGGCACAGTAAAGCGATGCATCTGCTTCAAGCCGGAGTTAATTTGGTTTATATCCGTGACATTTTAGGACATGTTTCTGTACAAACAACGGAGGTGTATGCTAAAGCCGATTCCCAACAAAAAAGGGAAGCTCTCGAAAAGAACTATATAAAATTGATACCAGAAACTGAAACAACCCGACAATGGGACAACAACCGGAATTTGCTGGAATGGTTAAAGAACTTTGGTAAGTAATCATTGAAAGAATGAGAATCAGGCAATCCAACAGGAAAGCCAAACTCTCATTCTTTGTTCTAATTTTATGCTAAGCTGTATTGTAAAGTGTTTATATAATCAATTGAATATCAATGGCGATTATAATTATACTTTACATAAAGATTTACTCTACATAAAATGAAAACGTAAGTTGTTGCACCTGCCCGAAGCTATCCTGAAAATACACATCCACCGTTTGCTGGTCGGTTGATGCAGAAGTATAATAAAGCCGGAATGTTTCACCCGGAAGCGGGTACAGGTCATTCGGCAGTAATACCGTTCCATCGGACATTTTCAGCGTTCCCGTTCCATCCGGCTGGAAATAGCGGATGAAATACTTTGTTTCTTCATAGCGTCCATCCCGGTGAAGCTGACACCTGATTTCCGCCG
>NZ_URFY01000117.1 GCF_900547205.1 uncultured Bacteroides sp. | reverse complement strand
ACCTTTAGCGGAAAATCCGGCGGCGTGTTCGGAGGTAGCCGTGTCACGACCTTTACTCAGGCGCAGGTGAACAGCGCCGACCCTTGTCAGGAGGTGGGGCCTAACTGGCATACGCCCACAGGCGATCAGCTAAAGGTAATCAGGGACGCCAAAGTGGGCAACTACGCTTCCCTGTCCGACAGAGGAACCAACAACTTCGGCTGGTATGTGGGTAAAGCAAGCAGCACAGACGGAGCTTTCTTTGCCACAGGCAATTACCTTTCCCGTGATGGCGGCTACCTGAGTGTGACCAGTACGGGAATGACCTACGTGGATGCTGTTGCAAGCAGTTCTACCAAATACACTGTCCGTTGCGTGAGCGACACCAAGTACGGTACGAAGTGATAACCTACAAAACAAAAAAACGAAATGCGCAAAGAAACAATGAAACTCAGTCTTTACATCCTTTCTCTGATATTCTCCCTTTGTGGATGTTCCCAAGAGGAATTGATAACCCCCGATACCCCCGGCGAGAGCGGCAGCAGCGGGCATGAACTTGCCGAAGGCGAGCGGTGCAACGTCTCCCTCTCCGTCACCGGTATGCCCAGCATCGAGCAGGCTACCACCCGCGGCATCCCCGAGGGTAAAAACACCGTGTTGATGGACTTCACCAACCACGAACTCAAGAGCCGTGAAGGCAAAGAAGCCGGATGGATCAGCACCGAGGTGCGCACCGAGTTTGGCGAGGAAGAGCGTGCCGCTACCCGTGCCATCGGTGCCGATAAGATGTTTCAGGACGGAAGCAAATTCCGTATGCTGGTGTTCAAAGGGCCTTACGGGGGACCTGTGAATATGGAAACTCCCGTGGCGAATATGGTTTGCCAAGTGAGCGGTAACAGTGCCAAGTTCCTATCTCCCAGCACCACTTTGGGATTGCTGAAAGGCAGGTACACCTTTATCTGCTTTCCTGCCGACGAGAAATACAACACATGGCAAGTGGGTGAACCCAAGGAGAAAAGCAAAGTGCCCGTGAGCAACGACGAGGACTTTGTTTACTGCAAAGTGGAGAACAAGGACATGAACACCAGTAGTTTCAGCTTGTCGTTGGACTTCGCCCGTAAATGCTACAAACTCACCGTGAAGTTGTTGGTGGCGGAAGAGCTTGGTTATATCGTAGGGTTGGATACGGTTTCTATTACCGTGGGCAACAATAGCACTACTTACCCCATCGTATCTACAGCTACTTGCGACTTGTCTACCGGCACTATGAGCAATCATAAGAATGAACTTATTGAGAGCCGTATTCCGGTGCTAGACAAAGGAAAGATCCCTCAGAGCTTTGGTAGTGTGGACAATATGTTGATAGCTCCCGCAACCGGTAGCACTTCAAAGTTGAAGATCGGATATCCCCAGATCACTGTTCTTAAGCCCAAAGGTACCGATGGCAGCCTTAACGATTCCATCTTTACCATCAAAGCCGGCTTCGTCACTACCGAGGATGCATTTACTTTTGGGACAAATAAGAGTTATACCATTACGTTGTCTATCGGTGAGCAGTCAAAGGGTATCATGGTAGGCGGTGTGATTTGGGCTACCGGTAATCTTGTTTACAGCACCAATAAAAAATACGAGATAGCTCCCACCCCCAACAAGGCAAAGAATGCAAAAGAGGTTCGTGGTGATTGGTTCCGTTGGTGTTACTTGTTGCCTCAGAGTAGTTCCAACACTGCAACAACGTCTATAACAACGAAATGGACCGTTACCGCTCCAAATTGGAGCGGTATTACATCAAAAACGTTGGGTAACTATAGCTATTACAAAAGTTATTACCCCAACGCCGCACCCTCCGGTACTCCCAGTCCTAATTCTACCGGCGACCCTTGTAAGGGTTTGGGAGGTAAATGGCGTATGCCAACATACAATGAGATTTACTTGCTCTGCTACGTCGCAAACAGTGCTACTCCTAGCGGAACATTTACTACCGTACGCAACCGTTTGGAAAACTTTGGTTCATATAGTGCAAGTTGGACTGATAACATTACAGGAGATGCAATCTACCGTGGTATATACATTACCGGCGGTAGTAAACCTAATGAGAATCCCGCGAAAATCAGTTCGACATCTTCTTACAATGCTGGTAAGCATTTGTTTCTGCCTGCGGCGGGCTACTCCGACGGTGCCAGTATCTACGATGCCGGTACCGACGGCCACTATTGGAGTAGTGCCCCGAACAGTGGTGGCACCTCCACCTCGTGGCACGCCTTCTTCTTCAGTGGCGGCCTCGGCCCGTACAACGACACTCGCAACGGCGGGCGTTCTCTTCGGTGTGTCCTAGGAGATTGAAGTGAGCGTAGTCGAACGCTTTTGATTTATTTGTTTCATTATCCTCGGGCTGGAGCCCGAGGATATCTTACGGCGAAGCCGTCGAAAAATTTTAAAAATAGAGATTATGTCAAATTTGCAAGAAATCCTACACAAAGAGTCTGAGAACACTCATAGCATCTATTTGTATCGTGAGGGAGTGTTCTATAAGGCGTATGAGCACTCCGCATATCTGTTTGTGAAATATGTGAAGCCTTTTATGGTTAAGAAACGGTTCGTAAAAAGCGTGAATCAAGAGGTAGTATCCATTGGTTTCCCTACAAATAGTCTTCATAACTATTTTGAAAAAGATAAAATTCAGGAAGATGAGAATTCTGCTGAGGTTATATTGACTGAGCCAGTTGATTTAGCAGATTTCAATGAATGGAAAAAAACGATAGAGCAAGTTCCTGAAGTCGAAAAGAAGCAAAAAAAAGAAACTTCCATTCTTTCGCAACAGAATCCGATTGGAAATGAAAGCGTGGTAATCTTGAAAATAAAAACCTTTCCTATGGAAGCAAAAACACCTTTGGATTGCATGATGTTTCTTTCTGAACTTAAGAAAATGCTTTGATATATGGCTATCTATGATAATCTTCCCGTATTTAAGGATACGTATGATTTGTTGTTGCTCTTTATCAGAACAAGTGCAAATATGCAACGGGACTTTCGTTACACTATTGGTCAAGAATTGAAAAAAGAATTAATGGACCTATGCATCAGCATTTATCAGGCAAACGGCACTACTGAAAAAGAGTTTTTCATTAACGAAGGACGCAAGAGGATGGTGATAGTAAAGCTTGATTTCAGGATTCTGCATGATACGCATCAGATATCTACCAAGCAATTCGCTATGTTTGCCGATAAAGCCGAAGCAATATCGAAGCAGCTTACAGCATGGAATAATTACATCAAGAAACAAGGAAAAAAAGACGCATAAATAGAATAAGTTAATAAAACAGGAAAAGATGCTTAGACATTTGTATCCGGAATTCTGCAAACCAAGGTTTGCAGGAGTGTGAGCAAGTAAATTCAAGCAACCTACCGGTCTTCATAAGATAACGTATAAAGAATATGGAAAATAAACAATTAGAGCTTTTCTCTCTGAACTACGCAGAGTCCGGCAATATAAACCAGCTTTTATCTATGCCCGGTGAAAAACCGCTCGTAGGGGAATGCAATACAGACGGTTGCTCTTTGTTTCTGCCTGCGGCGGGCAACTCCAACGGTGCCAATATCAACAATGCCGGTACCAACGGCAACTATTGGAGTAGTACCCCGAACAGTGGTAACACCAACAACTCGTGGAACGCCAACTTCAACAGTGGCAACCTCAACCCGAACAACAACAATCGCAACAACGGGCGTTCTCTTCGGTGTGTCCTAGAATCTACAAATAATGCCGAAGCATCTTTACCTGTTTTCAATATTACCAAAGAGCAATTACTTGTTGATCTCTTCAAAGCCTACTACGATGCCCGCAAGCATAAGCGGAACACCTGTTTCATTATCGAAGACTCCGTGAAACGGGAAATCTTCGCAGCCGACTTCCGCGACCGTGTGGTGCATCATCT
>NZ_URFY01000116.1 GCF_900547205.1 uncultured Bacteroides sp. | reverse complement strand
CTAGTGGTATACTTTTCAATTATTATGGTGGACTACTTTTGGGTTATTATTTACAGTGCGGGGTGGCGAGGTGCTTTCTGTCCGGTTGACGGTAAACGTACAGAGCAATCAGCTATCCGGCTTTTGCGGATGGCCGTGCGATGGTAGTGGCGGAAACGGGTGGAAAGTTCCGCAGACGAAGGATTCGGTCAAGTATGGCGAAGCCTAAAGAAAAAAGGTATGGTTACAAACCGGGTCAGACAATAAGGGGCTGCCGGGACAAACATCAGAGGAACTTATTTGAACGGGATGGCACACGGAAAGTTTCGACGGGTCGAAGCTCCGGGTGACAGGACGGGCGAATGTGTTCCGTTTGTCCCTTCCGGCTTTGCGTTCCCTTTCGGGCATGAAGCCTGTGGAGTGCTTGAAAGGGAATGGGAAGACGGAACAGACCTATACCGCTGACGGATGGGCGGGAGTAAATGAGAATAGATTCAGCCGATAGTTAGAAGATAATACGGTTATTGCTGTTCATCTTCGAAAGCGATGGTCTTGGCAAGGAACAGACCGATTACAAATTTTGCTCCGTGCTCGATCAGTTTACGGCGGGTCTGTAAGAATCCTTCGCCAGTGGTGAGTAGATCGTCGATTAGAAGGACGCATTTACCTTTGATATATTCGGGATGAAATTGCAGGTTGGCGGTCTTGTCCCGCCCATGCGTGCCTTTGAGTTGGGGACGGTCGGCGGTCAAAGTGATGGCTCGGTAGCCGTCGGCTACTCCTATGTCTGCCGATAGTTTGCGGCAAAATTCCTCGTAACGAATGCGGTTCTTCTCACGGGTGGATGCGGGAATGGGTACGAGGACGGCACGGTGCTTGTTCTCCTGAATGGCACGGATGCGACTGATGGCGATGGAAAAGAGCTTGACGGAGAGGTCGGTTTCTTCTCCAGCCTTGAAACGGAAAATGAGATTGGAGATTTTCTTGCCCTCCAAAGTGATCTTGTCGTTCCGGCGGACAGGGCAGTAATCGTATAGGTATAAACACAGGCTGCCGTCCAGACGGAAAAAGCCCTGAAAACGGTTATTCAACGGGTAAAAGGCTTTGCGGAAGTCTGAAAAGAAAGTAAAGATAAGGGTGCTGTTCCAGAAACGGGCTTCGTCTTCACTGCCGGATTTGAGATAGTACATGAAGCCAGCCAAATGCCCGCTTTCGTACAAGCCCATGCCTATGGTGAGCCTTTCGTTGAAACTGGTCTGACTGACGATGTACCAACCGCTGCGGGCGAACTGGGCTTCGTAATCGGAATTGGTTTCGAGCAGGAAGTAGAATTTGCCGTCGTCCTCGAAACGGATAACGTACTCGCACCGGAGGGCGACTTTGCATAAGATACGGCGCTCTTCCTCAAAGGTTTCAGGTACAGCGAGGAAGGTATATTGTCCTACAAAAATGGGGCGTTCCATAAGTAAATGTATTGTTCGGTTACAAAGAAATGGATTCTTGGAGAACCGGCAAACTAAATGTGGAAAAATATGCAGGCGGCGGGCTTTTTCTGTTGCATTTTGCATAACATTTCACCCTGCCAGACACGACAAAGCTACAAGTGCAAGGCAAAACACAGACAAGCTATACAGGAATGATACCATTTCTGATAGTATGCTATTACATTTGCTCGAAATTTATATTTAAATCGTATGTGCAATGGAAATAGTAACAATCGAAAAACAGACTTTTAGAGAGATGCAAAAGGAGTTCAGTGCGTTCGCAAGCCATGTGGAACGCCTATGCGCCCGCTACAAACCTGCCGACAGGATGATTTGGCTGGATAATGCGGACGTGTGCGAAAAACTGGGAGTGAGCAAACGGACACTGCAAACGTATCGTGACCAAGGATTGCTGGCACACAGTAAAATTAATCACAAGATGTATTACAGACTGGAAGACGTGGAAGCATTTCTGGCAAACATGAGTGAAGAACCTTTTAATCCGCAAGAAGATGGAAGTGATAACGAAAGAGAATGAGGAGGTACAGGCATTTTTCGCCTCACTGAAAAACTGTATGGCATACGTGGATAATGTAACTGCTAATTTCTGTCCGGTAATGAATGGGGAGGTATATCTTACGAGGGAAGATGTATGCAATATCCTGCATATCACAACAAGAACGTTACAGGATTACAGGGCGCAACGGTTGATTTCCTATATAGCACTGCCGGGAAAGACATTGTACCGACAGTCGGATATTGAACGTATGCTGAATGAGAATTATGTGCAGATGAAGAAAAAGAAAGAAAAGCATTACTGGGAGTAGAACGGATCTGCATAGGGAGATATAGAAAAGGCAGGAACTTAGATTTGAGTTTCTGCCTTTTCTATGTGTATGTATCTTATATATAAGAGCTATACGCCTGGACGGAGCTTGTTCTGTAAGTTATCAAGGTTTCCGATGATATGCTGCACGTCACGGCTGATTTTCTCGTTGGTTATCTTGGCGTAGATCTGGGTGGTCGTGATGTTCTTGTGTCCCATCATCTTGGCTAAGGATTCGATTGTACCGCCATTGCTGAGTATGACGGTGGTGGCGAACGTGTGCCTGCTTGAATGGAAAGTGAAATCCTTATGTATGCCGCATTGGATGGCTATCTTGCGCAACTGGTTGTTGCAGGATGAATCGGAGGGCACTGGGAACACTTTGTTGCCTTTTGCAAGCCCTTTGTATTTCTCTATCAACTGCAAGGGGATGTCCAGCAGGGGGATATTACTGGATACTTCGGATTTGTTACGACGGGTGATGATCCAATATCTGCCGTCGTAATCGGATTTCTGTATCTCTGCGTAGGTGAGTGAACGTAAATCGGTGTGGGATAGCCCAGTCCAGCAACAGAACAGGTACATATCACGGACAAGGCGTGTCTGCGCAAGACGCAACTCTACGATGGCTACCTTTGTCAGTTCTTCTTCTGTCAGGAATGTACGGTCGCTCTCCTTAGCATTCGATGCTTCCTCATATTTGCGGAAAGGGTTGGTCTTGATCAGTCCGTTCAACCACGCCTCACGGGCAAAGCGCAGTACGGGTATGGTGTACATCCACACGGTATTGTGGGAAAGCCCCACAATGTCACGCAGGTAACTGTCAAACTCCCAAATGAATTGTTCGGTGAGTTCCTTGTAGGCTATGTCCTTGCGATTCTTCTTGATGGAAAGGAAATCGCTGAGATGGTTATATACGACACGATATTTCGTCAGGGTGCTACGCTCACGTGTGCCGTTATCTACCATTTCCTTGAATGAGGTGTTGAACTCTGCATAGTCTTTCATCAAGGTACGGTTCATTACTCCGATGCCGAGGAAAGCATTTTTGACTTTCTCAGCCGTCGCGAAATCTTCTTCCTGCATGATACGGTTGTAATGCTGGACGATGCGGGATTTAATTTGATCCAGTAATGGGTTGGTCTGTACGGCTTCGGCACTCTTACCGGATACTTTCCCGGCTGTCATGTCCCACAAGTCGGGAGTGACAAAGAGCTTGGCACTCAACTGTGCTATCTCACCGTCAACAGTAATGCGAATCATTACTGGAACTTTACCATCTGCTCTTTCTGCTTTCTTCTTCAAGTAAAACAGTACTTTAAAGGTGCTTCTTCTTGCTTTCATAACTTTTAAATTATTCGTTTGTAAAGATAACTACTTTATAGTTATCATGAGTTATGAAGAATTGCGCAAACCTGTGAAACAGAACTTGTTACCTGCTATGCGGCAAAAGTAGGATAGGTAATGAGTTAGTAATCCAACTTTGGCTTAACCATACTTTTCCGGTCTGTTTTCGCTTATTACCTATTTGCTATGATATACAACTAAGATGTTGTATAATAATGTGTTACGATTATTGCTACTTCGTTTTGCTTTGCTGTACTATCTTTATAATAAATAGTGATTTCCGGCATGGTAAATTCTGTTGTTTTCATGACTACTGAATTTTA
>NZ_URFY01000115.1 GCF_900547205.1 uncultured Bacteroides sp. | reverse complement strand
TTGAAAGCCGGAGTACCCGTTGCAGAGTCGGCATAACCATTGATTGTGTATGTAGTATTCGGGAAATCTTTCATCTTGTTGGCAAGATATGACAAGTTCATTTCTTCCTGAGGAGTCAGTGCATCGGAACCTATTCTGAAGAATACGGTACGCGGGGCAATATTCGTATCAGTAACAACGACAGCTTCGGTTTCTTCCACCTCTACAGGCTGCTGTGCATTGGCCAACTGTTGCTGCAATTCCATATTAGCGGCTGCCATCTGGTTCATCTGATTACGCATCTGCGCCAATTCGATTTCTGAGATAATCTGTGGCATCGGACGTTTGAATCCATGATTCGGGAAGTAAAATGTCAAGCCAAGAGTAGCACCCAAGATGCCATCGTAGTCGGGGCTTTTTCCGTGTTCGCCATCAAACTTACCTTCCAATCCTGTTGCACTCAATTCCAGATTCAAGTCGATAGAACTTGACAAGCGGAAGCGATTGATAATACCCGCATTGAAAGTAGCGGTATTAACGTGGGGACGTGAATAAGAATGCGCCCATCCGGCACCGATATACGGTATGATTTCATAAACACGATCCGGATTATATCCACCGAAAAGAGCATTCAGATTAATCATCAAATCACCGTGCAGGTTCATATAATCCCATTTCTGCTTATAAGAGCCGTCGCTTCTCGGACCGCCGGTGACGTAATTTGCTGTTTCACTGGTTGTAAATCCTTTGGCCTGCAATCCACTATACTGCATACGCAATCCGAATCCCGGAGTTACCCATTTGCCCAAAGATACATTGATGGTAGGAGTAACGCGATCTTTGAACTTACCAATATGGTCGTTATTACCAAACAGCATCTGAGCACCTCCTCCGACAGAGAAGAACCAGTTGCTCCAGAAGGGCTTAGTGATTACCTGATATTTATCTTGCACCTGAATCACATCGTATTCAGTTACAGTCATGGTCTGCTGCGCAGAAGCGGCAGACACAAAGCCGGCAAATGCCAGCAACATTAGAATCTTTTTCATAAACCTAAATAGTTAAGTGGTTATTTAAATCTTTTCCATTGTTGAACTATTTAGATAACACTAAAGGAACTAAAAGGTTTATATGCCGATGATTTTATTTTGTTTTATTTGAATAACCTTTCGATGTCTTCTTCTTTGATGGTGGTCAGAACAGTTTTTCCATCAGGAGTGTAATTGGGTGAAGGACAAGCAAAAAGGCTATCCACAAGGCTTACCATCTCTTCATTGCTCAACACTTGCCCGTAGACAATAGCCGCTGCACGCGCCAATGTTAATGCCAATATATTCTGTATTTCTTCCTTCACATCATTCCCTTTTTCCATCGCCGTGTGCAGCATATTCCGCACTAAATCGACCGGGCTCAACCCCTCGATGCCCGAAGGAATACCGTTGATAGCATAACTGCCCCCACCCAGATTGCTCAAATCGAAACCTACAGCGGATAAATCGTCCATGATGCTTTGTAGTACAGCCGCTTCCGAAGCGGGCAACTGCAATATCTCAGGAAAAAGAACTCCTTGCGATACCCCCTGCTTCTGGCGAATCTGAATCATATACCGATCGAACAAAACACGAATATGCGCCCGATGTTGATCTATCAGCATCAAACCCGACTTGACGGAAGTCAAAATAAACCGCCCTTTAAACTGCAAATGCTGATTACCTTTTTCAATGGCAGGTGCATCATGATACAATGTGGAAGAAGCTGCCGAAACAATCGTTTCCGCCTTTGTTTCCATCACCACAGGCTCTTCTCCTATACGCGATTCTTCCCATTCCGTTTCTGGTTCCGGCTGCGGATTGTTCATCTTACTTGCCTTCGTCAGACCTCCATACAAGTCTTCCCACTCCACTTTCGAACGGCTATAAGCTCCTCCCCCATTGCCACTACCGCCTGTAGAGACTTTGAAAGGATTGAAATCAGAATTATAATGCACCTTAGGTGGCTCGGTAGAAGGTTGCTGCTGTTGAAATGCAGGAATTTCGGGCATATCTTCCGTATCAAAATCAATGGAAGGGATGGCGCTGAATTTCCCCAACGACTCTTTGACAGACGCTGAAAGTATCTGCCAGATAGCCTGTTCATTCTCAAACTTAATCTCGGTCTTGGTCGGATGAATATTTACATCAATATTAGCCGGATCTACTTCAAAGTAAATAAAGTAAGAAACCTGTTCGCCGGCAGGGATTAGTTGGTCATAAGCTTCCATCACCGCCTTATGAAAATAAGGATGGCGCATATAGCGTCCGTTGACAAAGAAGTATTGATGCGCTCCCTTCTTGCGGGCTGTCTCCGGCTTGGCCACGTACCCGGAGATTTTCACCATTGTAGTATTGACTTCTATGTTCAGCAATTGCTGATTGAGCTTCTTGCCGAAGATAGCCATAATACGCTGGCGCAAAGGAGATACCGGAAGATTGAAAAGTTCCGAATCATTGCTGTAGAGCGAGAAGGCAACTTCCGGATGCACCAAGGCAATCCGTTCAAATTCGGCAAGGATATTACTCAGTTCGGTAGAGTTAGCCTTTAGGAACTTGCGGCGGGCAGGTATATTAAAGAATAGGTTCTTTATTGAAAAGTTACTGCCCCGGGAGCAGGAAACAGCTTCCTGGCTTTCTACTTTAGAACCCGCAATCACCAGTTTCGTCCCAAGCTCTTCCGATTCGGGGCGTGTCTTTAGTTCCACCTGTGCCACCGCTGCGATAGAAGCCAATGCCTCCCCCCGGAATCCCATCGTACGCAAAGCAAACAAATCGGCCGCCTCACGAATCTTGGAGGTAGCATGACGCTCAAAGGAAAGACGCGCATCCGTTTCGGACATACCTTTTCCGTCGTCAATCACCTGAATGCAGGTCTTACCCGCATCCGTCACCAACACATGGATATTTTGCGCATCTGCATCAATTGCATTCTCTACCAGTTCCTTGATTACAGATGCCGGACGTTGTATCACCTCACCGGCAGCAATCTGATTGGCTACCGAATCAGGTAACAAATGAATAATATCGCTCATAGTTCGTAGATGTTTAAAAACTCCAGCTTCCCGTAGACAAATAATGCCATATATAAAGAAGGAAAGCAATGATAATCAATATGACTCCGAAAGAGACGGGTTTGCGTCCACTTGCTTTTCTCCGCTTCAAGTGGGTAGTCCCTTCAACAAACTTACCGCGGATGTCTTCCGGCTTAAACTCTGTTTCAGGAAGCATTCCTAAATCGCGCTTTGCCTTCTCTTCCATCTTGGCGATCTTTTCTTTTCGCTCATCTACATAAATGTATTGATGATTGAAGCCACGAGGTTTCCTCATTGAATTGAACATTCCCATACTACTACATATTAATTAAGTTTCGCTTTTCTGTTTTTGGTCTCTGGTCGGTGGTCGGTTTCAGCATTTGCCCTGCCCGCTTGCCCCGCCAGTTGAAAATATCTTCTTTGTCCAACGGACGGACGTAGTCGAACCAAGCAAACGTGGGAAGGCGCATTTTGTCAGGAGGTATCTGGTCCATCGGATACATTGTTCCATTGGATTTTCCAATCAATTTCGCCTTCTCCATCTTGCGGTCTTTCAGGTAGATGTGCATCAAACTGCCTTCTCCTGAGTTGAAACCGGTCATCGTACTATCCTTTTCTTCCGGATAAAAAGCTATCTGTACATTGCCAATCACCTCAACCAGCCGCATATCTCCATTCTCGAAATAGGCTTTCATCTCTTTGCCGGACACTTGATTGTAATGGATGGAGTCTTTCATTTCCACCGTTAGCGCCTGATTGATGATGTGCGCCCAGTCGATTGTGCTGTCGTTCATATAAATCTTAATCTCCTCGCCAAGCAGTTGCTGACCTTCGTTCCAAAGAATAGGGTCGGTATACATGGTCATGCAAGAATCTTTTGAGTTATACACCAAAGAGTCGCACACTCCCTGCACATCCGTACGATACATCCGCACT
>NZ_URFY01000114.1 GCF_900547205.1 uncultured Bacteroides sp. | reverse complement strand
GGTTCGGGTAAGACGGTATTGATGAAATGTATCGTAGGTCTGCTCACTCCGGAGAAAGGAGAGGTGCTGTATGATGGGCGCAACCTCGTGCTGATGGGAAAGAAGGAGAAGAAAAATCTCCGCAAGGAGATGGGAATGATTTTTCAGAGTGCGGCTCTCTTCGACTCTATGTCGGTGCTCGACAATGTGATGTTTCCGTTGAATATGTTCAGCAACGATACTTTGCGCGATCGTATTAAACGGGCGATGTTCTGTCTGGATCGTGTGAATCTGACAGAAGCGAAGGATAAGTTTCCTGGTGAAATCAGTGGAGGTATGCAGAAACGTGTAGCTATAGCCCGCGCCATTGCCCTCAATCCGCAGTATTTATTCTGTGACGAACCGAACTCCGGATTGGACCCCAAGACTTCGCTTGTCATCGACGACTTGATTCATGATATCACCCAAGAATATAATATGACTACTATCATCAATACGCATGATATGAACTCTGTGTTGGGCATCGGTGAGAAGGTGATTTATATTTTCGAGGGACATAAAGAATGGGAAGGGACGAAAGACGATATCTTTACCTCTACCAATAAGCGGCTGAATGACTTTATCTTTGCTTCGGACTTGCTGCGCAAGGTCAAGGAAGTGGAAGTGCAAGGTATGGAAGGTTAATTCCTGATACGAGTATACAGACTATGCGGCAATAAAAAAACTTCTGTCATCAAGTGGCAGAAGTTTCTTTTTTTTCTTAGCTATATTAGCGTCGGCAATTTAAGCTCTGGGTCTAGCTTCTTTAACTACCATGGTACGTCCCATGTACTCTGCACCGTTCAATTCTGCGATAGCTTTAGCTGCAGCAGCATCGTCTTCCATTTCGATGAAAGCAAATCCTTTAGATTTACCGGTTTCGCGGTCCATAACAACTTTAACTGATGATACTGCTCCGTAATCTTCCATCACTTGCTGCAGATCTCCTTCCTTAACACGGTAGTTAAGGTTTCCAACATAAATGTTCATAATGAAAATGTAAAAAAATAAATAAATGAATAAAACTCTCTGGATAGATGGTTACTAATAAAAGGATTAAAACAACAGAGAGTTTACAAATGCGTTTTCGAAACAGTAAGTAAAAACCTTGCAATCAAATCGAGAAACTAATGGTCCATCAATCCGCGACAAAGAAAAGAATAATTTTTGAGATGACCATCTTTTTCTTCTATAATTTGCAGCAAATGAGGAAAAAAGTTCGTGTGATACCCTTTTTTATAAGTTGTTATGGATTGACAGATGCAAAGATACGGGCTATTACTGAAATAAATAGGCAATGTTTTTTGTAAATTGAAAGATTAGCACTAATTTTGCACCTCATTTGAGTATAGAACAAAGTATAAATCAAATAAATAATTGTCAGAATGAACGTTTCATTACAAAACATTGACAAAGTAAGCGCTGAGCTTACTGTGAAGCTTGAGAAAGCCGATTATCAGGAGAAAGTAGACAAAGAGTTGAAATCACTCCGCCAGAAGGCACAGATGCCGGGATTCCGTAAAGGTATGGTTCCGATGAGCCTTGTTAAGAAGATGTATGGCAAGTCGGTGATTGCAGAAGTTGTGAATAAGACTCTGCAGGAAGCTGTTTACAACTATATTAAAGAAAATAAGGTGAATATGCTGGGCGAACCGCTGCCTAACGAAGAAAAGCAGCAGGTTATCGACTTCGATACGATGGAAGATTTCGAGTTCGTATTCGATATTGCTTTGGCACCTGAATTTAAGGCAGAAGTAAGCGACCAAGATAAAGTAGACTTCTATTCTATCGAAGTATCCGATGATATGATTGATAACCAGGTGAAGATGTATACTCAACGCACTGGTAAGTACGATAAGGTAGACGCTTACGAAGAAAATGATATGCTGAAGGGTCTGCTTGCACAGTTGGACGAAGAAGGCAATACGAAAGAAGGCGGTATTCAGGTAGAAGGCGCTGTATTGATGCCTTCGTATATGAAGAACGACGACCAGAAAGCTATCTTCGCTAATACTAAGGTAAACGATGTATTGGTGTTCAATCCGAACGTGGCTTATGATGGCCATGAAGCAGAACTGGGCTCTTTGTTGAAGATTGACAAGGAGATTGCAAAAGACGTTAAGTCCGACTTCAGCTTCCAAGTAGAAGAAATCACTCGCTTTGTTCCGGGTGAATTGACTCAGGAAGTATTCGACCAAGCATTCGGTGAAGGCGTGGTGACAACTGAAGAAGAATTCCGCGCTAAGATTAAAGAAGAAATCGCAGCAAGATTCGTTGCAGACAGCGATTATAAGTTCTTGATCGACATCCGCAAGGTGATGATGGAAAAGGTAGGCAAACTGGAATTCCCGGATGAACTGCTGAAACGTATCATGTTGCTGAGCAACGAAGAAAAAGGCGAAGAATACGTTAACGAAAACTACGATACAAGTATCGAAGAGCTGACTTGGCACCTGATTAAAGAACAACTGATTGCAGCAAACGATATTAAGGTAGAGCAAGAAGACGTAATTCAAATGGCGAAAGATACCACAAAGGCACAGTTTGCTCAATACGGAATGTTGTCTATCCCTGATGATGTACTCGACAACTATGCACAGGAAATGTTGAAGAGCAAAGAAAAAGTCAACAATCTGGTGAGCCGCGTGATTGATGTGAAGTTGGCTGCTGCGCTGAAAACACAGGTAACATTGGAGAACAAGAGCGTTTCAATCGAAGAATTCAATAAAATGTTTGAATAATCATTCGGTCGAATAACATATAAAGTCACAGAAACACAGAGTTTTTATAAAATTATAACTCTGTGTTTTTTTGTGTCTCTCTATTCTTTTTCGTTTCTTTGTACTTACGTTTATTTTTAATTTATAAGAAAGGAACAATTAACATGGATGATTTTAGAAAATACGCAACCAAGCATTTAGGAATGAATGGCATGGTATTGGACGATGTGATTAAATCGCAAGCCGGGTATTTGAATCCCTATATTTTGGAAGAGCGACAACTGAACGTTACTCAGCTCGACGTATTCTCACGCTTGATGATGGACCGCATCATTTTCTTGGGAACACAGGTAGACGACTATACCGCCAATACACTGCAAGCGCAGTTGCTGTATCTCGACTCTGTTGATCCGGGCAAAGACATCTCTATCTACATCAACTCTCCGGGCGGAAGCGTATATGCCGGACTGGGCATTTACGACACCATGCAGTTTATCTCAAGCGACGTAGCTACTATCTGTACAGGTATAGCAGCTTCGATGGCGGCTGTATTGCTGGTGGCAGGAGCCGAAGGCAAGCGATCAGGTTTGCCCCACTCGCGTGTGATGATTCACCAACCGATGGGTGGTGCGCAGGGACAGGCTTCGGATATCGAAATCACAGCGCGTGAGATTCAGAAATTGAAGAAAGAACTTTATACAATTATCGCCGAACATTCGCATACCGACTTTGATAAAGTGTGGGCGGACTCAGACCGTGACTACTGGATGACCGCTCAGGAAGCAAAAGAATATGGCATGATTGATGAAGTATTGATTAAGAAATAAAAATGGCTGATTCAAAGACAAAGAAAAAGTGTAGTTTCTGCGGCCGGACTGAGAATGAAGTCGGATTCTTGATTACGGGAGTGAACGGCCATATCTGCGACAGTTGCGCTACCCAAGCTTATGAGATTACTCAGGAAGCCTTGGGTGAAGGTAGAAAAAGTGCCGCAGCTACCAAACTCAATTTAAAAGAACTACCCAAGCCGGTAGAAATCAAGAAGTTCCTCGACCAGTATGTGATTGGTCAGGACGATGCGAAACGTTTTCTTTCCGTATCCGTCTACAACCATTATAAGCGCCTTCTGCAAAAAGACAGTGGCGATGATGTAGAGATTGAAAAGTCGAACATTATAATGGTAGGTAGCACCGGAACCGGGAAAACGCTGTTGGCGCGTACGATTGCCAAATTGCTTCATGTCCCCTTCACCATAGTAGATGCAACGGTGCTGACTGAAGCCGGCTATGTGGGCGAAGACATCGAAAGTATCCTGACCCGT
>NZ_URFY01000113.1 GCF_900547205.1 uncultured Bacteroides sp. | reverse complement strand
AATATAAGGTTCAATTATTAGGAATACAACATAGAAGGCACGGATTACACGGATTAACACGGTTTTTTATATAAAGCAACCGTGTACTCCGCGTAATCCGTGCCTTTTTTACATCATTATCAGCACCCTTTGTGCGTCATTATATCAAGCACCATCTTATCCGTTTCGTTCATGGCTTGCGAACCGATTCTTGTCAGGTTGCGGATACTCTGGTCTACATCTTCATCAATAATTCCTTCTACAGAAGTCACACAACGGTCTTCCATTGCCATCATAGCAGATAGCACGGCTGTTGAAACTCCGGTTGTTACTTTCAATGCACAACTCGGTTTCGCTCCGTCACAAATCATTCCTGTCAGATTGGCAATCATATTCTGAACGGCAAAGGCTACTTGTTCATAACTTCCTCCCATCAACCATGTGATTCCGCAACTGGAACCGGTAGCAGCTACCACACAGCCACACAAGGCGGACAGGCGTCCCAGACTTTGCTTAATATAGATTACGGTGAGATGACTCATCATCAATGCACGGATAAGTTCTTCCTCATTCTTTCCATTTTCTTCGGCAAACACTACGACGGGCAATGTGGCGGATATTCCCTGATTTCCACTGCCGGAGTTACTCATTACAGGAATCATAGCTCCTGCCATACGCGCATCGCAGGCGGCAGAGGTATAAGAAAGGATATGGGAAAAGATACTGTCTCCCATTATTTTATGCTCATAGGTTCCACGAAGCATTTTACCCAGAGAATGTCCATAGTTTCCTTTGAAGGCTTGTTCGGCGGCAGCCTTGTTCAGGCGGGCGGTATCGAGAATAAAGCGGATTTCATCCAAAGGAGCAGTCAGTGCGAAGTCGTATACTTTGCGCAGGCTGAGTTCAAGGGAAGAATCTTCTTCCTCTTCACAAGATGATTGTTGCTTGTCAAGATATACTTTTTCGTCCGATGCTATATATATAAAGGTAGTATGTCCTCCGGCAATGATGGCTTTAGCAGTTTTGCCGCCACCACTACATATCACCTCAATATAGAGTTTTTCCGCAATATCGTCTTTCAAAGAAATACAGATTCGCTTTTCTGCTATGAACTGCTTGCCTTGCTCCACCGCTTCCGGCGTACAATCTCTGAGCACTTCGAGCTGATATTCGGATTTACCAATCGATGCGCCCAAGGCAACAGCAATAGGAAGTCCGACCATCCCCGTTCCTGGGATTCCCACTCCCATCGCGTTCTTTAAGATATTGGCGCTTAACAGTACTTCTATCTTTTCAGGCCTTGTTCCCAATGTTTCGGCAGCTTTGGATACACAAAGTGCCACAGCAATAGGTTCGGTACAGCCGATTGCCGGTATTACTTCTTTTTTAACCAGTTCTATAATCTGTATTCTTTCTGCTTCATTCATAAACTATAAGATTTTAAGTACTTGCAAAAATAATAATAAAATGTGGGAATGAGACTGTAATTTGCGGAATACATTCCGCAGTTTTAATAGATTTTTGTGGAATGCATTCCTCAAATGTAGCAAAGTGTAATAGACGACCAAATTCAAAAAAGCATCTATTTGCCTACTTTTCGGAAGATATTTAAAGTTAGCAACAAACTTACCGAAATCTTTGTTATATTTGCATAGAGTAATTTTAAAAAAGCCACAACTATGTTTAATTCATTTGGCAACATCTTTCGACTCACGAGTTTCGGTGAGTCTCATGGAAAAGGAGTTGGGGGAGTGATTGACGGATTCCCTTCGGGAATCACCATCGACGAAGAATTTATACAGCAAGAGCTGAATCGCCGTCGTCCGGGACAATCCATTCTCACCACAGCACGCAAAGAAGCTGATAAAGTAGAGTTTCTATCTGGTATCTTCGAAGGTAAATCTACCGGAAGCCCCATCGGATTCATCGTATGGAATGAAAACCAACATTCTAATGATTATAACAATCTGAAAGATGTATTCCGTCCTTCACACGCTGATTATACCTATACCGTAAAGTACGGAATCCGCGACCATCGTGGCGGCGGACGTTCATCGGCACGCGAAACGATTTCGCGCGTTGTAGCCGGCGCACTTGCCAAGCTGGCACTCCGTCAACTGGGAATCAGTATTACTGCTTATACATCGCAGGTAGGTGCTATCAAACTGGAAGGTAATTATTCTGATTACAATCTCGACCTGATAGAATCTAACGACGTGCGCTGCCCCGACCCTGAAAAGGCAAAAGAAATGGCAGACCTTATATATAAGGTAAAAGGAGAAGGCGACACCATCGGCGGAACCTTGACTTGCGTCATCAAAGGATGCCCTATCGGACTGGGACAACCGGTGTTCGGCAAATTGCACGCCGCACTAGGCAATGCCATGCTGAGCATCAACGCCGCTAAAGCATTTGAATACGGCGAAGGATTCAAAGGACTGAAAATGAAAGGCTCCGAACAAAATGACGTTTTCTACAACAATAACGGACGTATTGAAACCCATACGAATCATTCTGGGGGTATCCAAGGCGGAATCAGCAACGGACAAGATATCTATTTCCGCGTCGTTTTCAAGCCTATCGCCACGCTGCTAATGGAACAGGAAACAGTGAATATCGACGGAATCGACACCACGCTGAAAGCTCGCGGCCGCCACGACGCCTGTGTACTGCCTCGTGCCGTGCCTATCGTTGAAGCAATGGCTGCGATGACCATACTCGACTATTATTTACTAGATAAAACAACGCAACTTTAATGAACGAAATACAGAAATACATAGCTGCGCACGAACCGAAGATGATGGATGACCTATTCAGCCTCATCCGCATTCCCAGTATCAGTGCTCTGCCCGAACATCATGACGATATGCTTGCCTGTGCGGAACGTTGGGCGCAACTGTTGTTGGAAGCGGGTGTGGACGAAGCCTTAGTGATGCCTTCCAAAGGGAATCCGATTGTCTTTGCCCAAAAGATTGTAGACCCCGACGCCAAAACAGTGTTGGTGTATGCCCACTACGACGTGATGCCTGCCGAGCCGCTCGACTTATGGAAAAGCCAACCGTTTGAACCGGAAATAAGAGACGGATACATCTGGGCACGCGGAGCAGACGACGATAAAGGCCAGTCTTTTATCCAAGTGAAAGCATTCGAGTATCTGCTGAAAAACGGATTGCTGAAGAATAATGTAAAGTTCATCTTTGAAGGGGAAGAAGAGATTGGTTCGCCCAGCCTGGAAGATTTCTGCGAAGAGCATAAAGAGTTGTTGAAGGCAGACGTTATTCTGGTTTCGGACACGAGTATGCTAGGTGCCGAACTTCCTTCACTGACAACGGGACTGCGCGGACTGGCTTACTGGGAACTGGAAGTGACGGGACCGAACCGTGATTTGCATTCCGGACATTTCGGAGGGGCGGTTGCCAATCCGATTAATGTGCTTTGCCAGATGATTAGTAAAGTGACCGATGCTGATGGACGTATCACCGTTCCTGGATTCTATGATGACGTAGAAGAAGTGCCGCAAGCCGAAAGGCAGATGATAGCCCATATTCCTTTTGACGAAAAGAAATACAAAGAAGCGATTGGCGTGAAAGAACTTTTCGGAGAGAAAGGATACAGTACGCTGGAGCGCAACAGTTGCCGCCCGTCTTTCGATGTCTGCGGCATTTGGGGCGGATATACAGGAGAAGGTTCAAAAACTGTTTTGCCTTCGAAAGCATATGCAAAGGTATCTTGCCGATTGGTTCCGCACCAAGATCATCATAAGATTTCACAGATGTTTGCTGATTATATTCTTAGCATTGCTCCCGACACTGTCCAGGTGAAAGTTACCCCGATGCATGGAGGACAAGGGTACGTCTGCCCCATTTCGCTTCCCGCTTATCAGGCAGCTGAGAAAGGTTTTGAAATAGCTTTTGGTAAGAAGCCGTTGGCGGTACGCCGAGGAGGAAGTATACCTATTATTTCTACTTTCGAACAAGTATTAGGCATCAAGACTGTATTGATGGGATTCGGACTAGAATCCGATGCTATCCATTCTCCGAATGAGAACTTCTCGCTGGATATTTTCAGGAAAGGTATCGAGGCGGTGGTTGAATTTCACATGGAATTTGCCAGAAGATAATATATTAGTTACTATGTTTGCATAGTGTTTTCTTTTTCGCTCGTCGGGACGGGTGGTCCC
>NZ_URFY01000112.1 GCF_900547205.1 uncultured Bacteroides sp. | reverse complement strand
CAATGTCCGGCGAAGTCATCGGTACACAGTTGGTTCTGCGGGTCCTGTCCATACTCCACAAGATAGTCAGTCCAAATCGTCAGTATATCCCAATATTTCTTGGCATAATCGGCATTTCCTTCTATCTTGGCAATAGCTGCTGCGAGTATAACCATATTACCACTCTCTTCAATCGGCATATCGCCGCCATATACTTGTCCGTTAGCAACGGGATAAGTGCCGAGGTCGTGTGCTGCGAAAGGTTTGTTCCAACGACCGCTTGCACTGTATTCAAAAATACTAGTCATCATTCCTTTTTGCAAATCGGGATTGTAAACAAGGAACAGCGGAGCAGACGGATAGGTTAAGTCGACAGTGTTGATACAACCGTTGCTATTGTTCTCTTTGGAGAACCACATTAAGTTGCCTTCCTTATCGGTAAACAGCTTATGAGCAGAGATTACCTGACGGTAAGCTGCCGAGCAGATTTCAGCGTATTTCTTTCCACCGGCTTTTTCTGCATCATCATATATCAGTTCGTCGAGTGCACGGCAGCGTTCCATGATAGGTAGATAGTTGTCTCTCATCTTTTCGAATGCATCGAAAATAGTTACTTTGCCATCATGTTTCCAGTAGCCCATGCGCTTTTCGTACATATACTCGATAGAGTAAATGTCGTCATAGCCAATCATCATGTAGCCGTCTTTGCCATCTTTAGATACAGCGCCCAAGTTATGAACATAAGCCATTGCCGGGTTATTTTGTTCTTCACGAGTAGTCCATTTTGCCTTTGCTGGAGCTAAGCTACCGTTTTTAACGAATGATTCTTTCATTTTGTAATAGTCGCCTAAACTTACAGATTTGCCTGAACCATTGGCACTGGCAAGGTATACATACCCCCAGTCGGCACAAATCAAGTCACCTCTACGGTCGCAAATCGGCTGGTTGATTGAACCAGCTTCTACATAACTGATACCATTTTTTGATAGCGTGCGGGCAACAGTCGGCTCATTGCTTTCGTTGATAGTCAGTTCGGGGGTCGTTTCCATATAGAATTGTACGTCATGTGCTTTCTTGTCCAGCGAACGAACGCGGTAGGAAACATAATTGATGGGCGTAGACAGCAAATCAAGGTCGTCAATCAGTTGAGGAGCAGTGAAAACAACATCAAGTTCCACCGGTCCGCAAGTAAATGTGTAATAGCTTGAAGTAGCCAGTACATCTACCGATTTCTGAACAGCCTCATCGGAGAACTTAACGGCATTTTTCTTTTCTTGAAACAGGCCAAAGTCTACGTAAGAACCTCCTGTGGTGTTGTGGCAATGAGCGGCAATCACATTTTTGCCGTTACGTAGCTTTTTCTTTGCTTCATCGGATAATTTGAGTGATACGTCATTTCTCCAGACAAGTCCGGTAGAAACGAGCTTTTCACCATTGAGATACAATTCGAATACATCGTCGTGCGAGTAAATCAAATAAATATCTTCTGATAAGTCCTGATTGTTAAAATCAAACGTTCTACGAATGTATATATCGGTATCGTTACCGCTCCATTCCGTATCGATGCGTTGCATATCGCGGCTACCGAAGGCGGCTCTACCTTTCTTCCAGCTTGAATCGTCAAATTGGAATTCCTGCCATCCGCTGGCAGGTTGGCTATGGGTATATGCTGCTTCCCAACGTTCTACATTAGTCATTGGGGCAATAGGAACTAGGTTTATCTTATCTTTCCCCAGAAAACGGTACACTTTACCATCCACACGCAAAGCACCAATCAAAGGTTTCTTGGCGTCAGTCCAGTGTTGGGTACTGCCTTCCATTAACTTGTCGTAAGGGGACCAAATTGAGAAGTGAGGGTCGGAGACAATGATAGGTACTGACGGAGCACGAAGTGCAATCTCTTTCACCGGTTGAAATAAATCGGCAGTCTGAGCATTTGCTAATAAACCGACCGATAAGGTCATAACTGTAAGTAGTTTCTTCATAAATATTCTATCTTTATTAAATCACAATTTTAAGGTTATCCATCCATCAATCTATTTACCAAAAAGAAAAACAAATCCAACTGAATTCTTCCATTTCTTCTTTTACCTTTCTTAATATTCTCAATCTAAAAACCTATAAACACTAAACCTATCTATATATAAAATCAGTACTGTTATCACCTTGCATAAAATGGTGTGGGAAGTTTCCTTTGCTAAATGGCATCGCGTCGGGTAAGTGAATGCGGATACTAATCCATTTATTCTCCATAGCATTTTATTTGTAACGCTACAAATTAATGGAATTTATAATAAAATTAAGGAAAATCTGTGTTCAAGAAAGGATAAAATCTAGTCTTTTTTGTCTTTTATGTGCCATTTACACCTTGTCATAACGGGTTTTGAGGTGGTTTGGAGAGTATTTATCCCTTTTGAACAGTAATTACCCTGTCTTATGAACACGGTGCGTCGGTGAATCAAAGTTGCCTTAGCTTTTAGAGGCGAGAGATATTGCCAGTTTCAGATAGCTTTTGTAACTTTGCAACACGAAAGCAATACAGATTTAACTATCGCAAAATATACTCCATATATCAAACCAAGGTATGTAACTCAAGAAGGAACAACCGTTCTTTATGTTCGATATAATTATAATCGAGCCAAACGTACGCTTATCCCTACCGGATATAATATAAGACCTGAACATTGGGATGCAAAGAAGAAATGGATTAAGCGTGCTTGCCCCAATTACGAAGAGATTGATGCCTGTCTCATCAGAATCACCTCTAAGATTGGAGAAATATTGACTTATGCCAAGATAAACGGCATTAATCCCACGGTCGATTTCGTTCAACTGGAATTAAAGAAAAACCGGGAATACGAATTACGTTCTTATCGAATTGATGTTTTTGATGCATTGGACCGATATATAATTGAAAAGGCTCCCATCGTTTCTTCGGACCAAATCAAAGACTACCGCACTCTTCGCAAACACCTCATCGCGTTCAAAGATTATTCTTCGCAACCCATAACTTTCCATAATATGAATCTTTTGTTCTATAATGAATTTATGGATTACCTGTTCTATAAGGTTGTGAAACCGAATGGCAGTATCGGGTTACTTACCAATACTGCCGGGAAAATCATACGTTTATTGAAAGGTTTCGTCAATTATCAGATAACTAAAGGAGCAATTCCACTGATTGACTTGAAGCACTTTAAGGTTGTAGAAGAGGAATCGGACACGATTTATTTGAGTGAAAAGGAGTTGTCGGTCATTTATAACCTGGATTTGTCGGATGATAAGCAGTTGGAGGAAGTACGGGATATATTTATAACAGGATGTTTCACAGGTTTGAGATATAGCGACCTTTCTACCCTGAGTCCTGAACACATAGACTTGGATAACGAGAATATCAATCTCAAACAAAGGAAGGTGCACAAAGCGGTAGTAATACCTATGATAGACTATGTGCCGGAGATTCTCAAGAAGTACAATTATGATTTGCCCAAAATACCCAGATATATATTCAATGAAAGAGTCAAAGAGTTGGGGCAGCGGGCAGAACTGAGACAGAAAATAGAGGTTGTCCGAAAGAAAGGTAAAGAGCGGGAGAAGAGAGTATATGAGAAATGGGAAATGATATCTTCGCATACCTGCCGACGGTCATTTTGCACAAATATGTATCTTTCCGGTTTTCCCGCTGGTGAGCTAATGCGCATATCCGGTCACAAAAGCCCTTCTGCATTTATGCGATATATAAAGGTAGATAATCTGCAAGCAGCCAAGAGACTGAAAGAACTACGTGCCCGACTTTCTCCATAGAGGGAGATTGTATGTCAATAACCCTATGCTTTAATGTCTTACTACCGGTATTATCATGTTAACAAGCAACTATCCGGTTCGTTGCACTAGAGTGCACAGACCTTTGCACTCTAGTGGACGGTACTCACCACTCCAGTGGAAAGGCCTTTCCACTGGAGTGGAACGAATGGTATGTCAGTAAGATGACACACGTATGCCAGCTATATAAACTGCCGGGATAGTGCATATAACATACAATCAAAGGATGGTTTATTCTACGTTTATTAATATGCTTCCTACAGTGCATAGTAGTCCGGCTACCGTTTGCTATTGAAATAGCTATGAGAACAACTATGAGAAATACCCCGAAAAGGGGGGCATTATAGCCGTTTTGAAGTTAACGATTGTAAAATACTATGAGAGATACCCTTTTTGAAAAGTATTTCTCATAAGTTACTTTTCTGGTTATAAGGATATTGCCCAAAAATGATGAGAACATGAGAACAATATTAAAAAAATCCTTTCAGGCCCCCCTGAGTTCAAGTTATAAATGCGACAGTTGAGTGATAATATAGTGTAGAAATATA
>NZ_URFY01000111.1 GCF_900547205.1 uncultured Bacteroides sp. | reverse complement strand
ACCTTTAGCGGAAAATCCGGCGGCGTGTTCGGAGGTAGCCGTGTCACGACCTTTAGTCAGGCGGAGGTGAACAGCGCCGACCCTTGTCAGGAGGTGGGGCCTAACTGGCATACGCCTAGTGCTGCACAACTAAAGATAATCATGAATGCCAAAACGGGCAACCGAATTTCCTTGACTGACTGGAATACCACTAACTATGGTTTTTATGTAGGTAATAGCAGCACTGACGGAGCTTTCTTTGCCGAAGGCTACAAATATCTTTCCCGTGACGGCGGCTACCTGAGTGTGACCAGTAGCGGAATGAGCTACGAAGAATCTGCCGGCAGTTCGTCATACACTGTCCGTTGCGTGAGCGACACCAAGTACGGTACGAAGTGATAACCTACAAAACAAAAAAACGAAATGCGCAAAGAAACAATGAAACTCAGTCTTTACATCCTTTCTCTGATATTCTCCCTTTGTGGATGTTCCCAAGAGGAATTGATAACCCCCGATACCCCCGGCGAGAGCGGCAGCAGCGGGCATGAACTTGCCGAAGGCGAGCGGTGCAACGTCTCCCTCTCCGTCACCGGTATGCCCAGCATCGAGCAGGCTACCACCCGCGGCATCCCCGAGGGTAAAAACACCGTGTTGATGGACTTCACCAACCACGAACTCAAGAGCCGTGAAGGCAAAGAAGCCGGATGGATCAGCACCGAGGTGCGCACCGAGTTTGGCGAGGAAGAGCGTGCCGCTACCCGTGCCATCGGTGCCGATAAGATGTTTCAGGACGGAAGCAAATTCCGTATGCTGGTGTTCAAAGGGCCTTACGGGGGACCTGTGAATATGGAAACTCCCGTGGCGAATATGGTTTGCCAAGTGAGCGGTAACAGTGCCAAGTTCCTATCTCCCAGCACCACTTTGGGATTGCTGAAAGGCAGGTACACCTTTATCTGCTTTCCTGCCGACGAGAAATACAACACATGGCAAGTGGGTGAACCCAAGGAGAAAAGCAAAGTGCCCGTGAGCAACGACGAGGACTTTGTTTACTGCAAAGTGGAGAACAAGGACATGAACACCAGTAGTTTCAACTTGTCGTTGTACTTCGCTCGTAAATGCTACAAACTCACCGTGAAGTTGTTGGTGGCAGAAGAGCTTGGTTATATCGTAGGGTTGGATACGGTTCCTATTACCGTGGGCAACAATAACACTACTTACCCTATCGTATCCACAGCTACTTGCGACTTGTCTACCGGCACTATGAGCGGGCATAAGAATGAACTTATCAAGAGCCGTATCCCGGTACTAGACAAAGGAAAGATCCCTCAGAGCTTCGGTAGTGTGGACAATATGTTGATAGCTCCCGCAACCGGTAGCACTTCAAAGTTAAAGATCGGATATCCCCAGATCACTGTTCTTAAGCCCAAAGGTACCGATGGCAGCCTTAACGATTCCATCTTTACCATCAAAGCCGGCTTCGTCACTACTGAGGATGCATTTACTTTTGAGACAAATAAGAGTTATACCATAACGTTGTCTATCGGTGAGCAGCCAAAGGGCATCTTAGTAACTTTCAAAAACAGTAGTAACGCGACGCACAAGATTGTTTTTGCCCGCAGTCAGTTGTATTACAGTAAAACGACAGGCAAATATGCCATAGGTAAAGAACAGTGCGACTACGGCTATGTAGAAGCAGGTATTGCACCTAATACAGGAGATAGTAAACTAGTCACCACTAGTGCTGCCAACTACTATTTCATGTATGGTTGCCTAGATCCATTCATTACCGCTGATACCGGGAATGGCACAAATTCAGAAGCGGGCGGTATGTCCGGATATTACTCCGGGTCAAGTGACCTTAACACAATCGGCCGTGACCCTTGCCAGAAATACGGAAAGGATTGGATGAGCCCAAACCGTGAAGTACTGTATTGGATGGGGTTTGTGGGAACTCATTATTCTAACGGCTCATCAAAGAGCAAGCCATCTACCGATTACTTTCCTATTGATGAAAACGGTAATCGTCTGAATACCTCCGGCAATCCTTATTTTGGTACCTATACTCCTACCGACAACCGAAGTAACAAAACTGCTGTCCAAGGAATGTGGATTGGTCTGTCCTCTACACAAGCTAAGAGTAGCTCTAATACAAAATACAATAAAAGTGCATTATTCTTGCCTGCTGCCGGCTACCGGGACAGCGGCGGTACGAGCATGGGCAGCGTTGGTAGCAACGGCTACTGTTGGAGCTCCCAGCAGTATAATAGCAGCATCGGGCAGGGCTTCTTCTTCTTCAGTAGCGGCTACAACTTGAACTACTACAGTCGCAACTACGGGTTCCCGGTGCGGTGTTGCCTTCCAGAATAAGAAGTGAGGAACGAACGCATTTGATTTATTTATTTCATTATCCTTGGGCTGGAGTCCAAGGATATTTTACGGCGAATCCGTCGATTTTTTTTTAAAATTAGAGATTATGTCAAATTTGCAAGAAATTCTGTCTAAGGAATCAGAAAATACTCACAGTATCTATTTGTATCGTGAGGGAGTGTTCTATAAGGCGTACGAGCATTCTGCATATCTGTTTGTGAAGAATGTGAAGCCTTTTATGATTAAGAAACGGTTCGTAAAGTGTGTAAATCGGGATGTTGTATCCATTGGTTTCCCGACAAATAGCCTTCTAAAGTATTTTGATAAAGATAAAATTCAGGAAGACGAACGTATGGTGGCAGTTGTCTTGGATGTGTCTATTGATTCCTCTGTTTTCCTTGAGTGGAGAAAAAACATAGAACTTACTCAGGAGACAGAAAAGCGTCACAAAGAGCCTTCCGCAGCTTCTGCTTCCCCGTCTTTTTTACTTCATTCATCAGTAAATGAAAACTCAGTCATTATGAGGATACGAACATTCCCAATGGAGACCAAGACTCCTTTGGATTGCATGATGTTTCTTTCTGAACTAAAGAAAATGCTTTGATATATGGCTATTTATGATAATCTCCCGGTATTCAAAGATACATATGACTTATTGCTGCTCTTTATCAGAATAAGTGCAAATATGCAGCGGGACTTTCGTTACACTATTGGTCAAGAATTGAAAAAAGAATTAATGGACCTATGCATCAGCATTTATCAGGCAAACGGCACTACTGAAAAAGAGTTTTTCATTAACGAAGGACGCAAGAGGATGGTGATAGTAAAGCTTGATTTCAGGATTCTGCATGATACGCATCAGATATCTACCAAGCAATTCGCTATGTTTGCCGATAAAGCCGAAGCAATATCGAAGCAGCTTACAGCATGGAATAATTACATCAAGAAACAAGGAAAAAAAGACGCATAAATAGAATAAGTTAATAAAACAGGAAAAGATGCTTAGACATTTGTATCCGGAATTCTGCAAACCAAGGTTTGCAGGAGTGTGAGCAAGTAAATTCAAGCAACCTACCGGTCTTCATAAGATAACGTATAAAGAATATGGAAAATAAACAATTAGAGCTTTTCTCTCTGAACTACGCAGAGTCCGGCAATACAAACCAGCTTTCATCTATGCCCGGTGAAGAACCGCTCGTAGAGAAACGCAATACAGACGGCTGCTCAATATTCTTGCCTGCTGCCGGCAACCGGAACAACGGCGGTACGAGCATGAACAACGTTGGTAGCAACGGCAACTATTGGAGCTCCCAGCAGTATAATAGCAGCAACGGGCAGAACTTCAACTTCAACAGTAGCAACTACAACTTGAACAACAACAATCGCAACAACGGGTTCCCGGTGCGGTGTTGCCTTCCAGAACTTGCTAAAACCCAGAAACTGTCTTTTCCTGTTTTTAATATAACCAAAGAGCAACTACTTGTAGACCTCTTCAAGGCATACTACGATGCCCGCAAGCATAAGCGGAACACCTGTTTCATTATCGAAGACCCCGTGAAACGGGAAATCTTCGCAGCCGACTTCCGCGACCGTGTGGTGCATCATCTGGTGTACAACTACATCATGCCCATTTTTGAGAGAACGTTCATTGCAGACAGTTACTCGTGCCGCAAGGGCAAGGGTACACTGTATGGAGTGAAAAGGTTGGACCAGTTGATAAAAAGACAGCTACGGGAAAAGCATTACGGTCGCTACGTTGACGACAGTTACATAATTAACCGTAGCTATGCAACGCTCCGAATACACAAGGAAACCATCCGCCAATGCCTGCGTGAGGAATTAGGGCTCACCTTGCATCCTAAAAAATCCAAAATCGTCAGGTGCTGTATCGGCATTGATTTCCTCGGAATATTTGTGAAGCCGCACAGAAGATATATCAGCAATCGGACAAAGAGGAGAATCTTTCGCAAATCCGTTCCTTTACTTCAATGTATGGATGTCGAGAAACTCAGGGCAGGAATCAACTCCTATCTGGGCTATATGAAACATTTCAAATGCGGAAAGATAAAAGAACGGCTATTCAGCGGGAAATCACAACTGGCACTGCTCGGAGAGTTTATCGAGCACTACAGCAAATTCTGTTTGCTGCAACCGGAGGTGAAGTTGGCGGTAAGTTGAGTGTTAGTGAACAAGATAATTAGTAAAAAAAGAACTATACAATATAAAAGAA
>NZ_URFY01000110.1 GCF_900547205.1 uncultured Bacteroides sp. | reverse complement strand
TCTTTCAGCTATTGCTGCGTACTGTTTCTTTGAAAAGAAGCCTGCCATTGATGTGAATCTTATCAAGGACAGGCAACTTAAGCTGTTTTAAGTTATATCGAACTCACGTTAAGTACATTCCAAGAGCTGTTTTATCAATTGCAATCAAAAAGGAGTATGAACGCTTCAAACCTGTATCAGAAATAGGTAAAGCAATAGAAGAACACATCCGTAAAGCATTAAGCATGTAAAAAGTATAAACATTTCAATAACATCCGATATGAAAACAGAATTATTTAGTATTTTTAGTGAGAAACAGATACAAGCTATTAAAGACTGCATCCGACATGGTATATGGGGCAATGCAGATTGTAGGTTTGCCAATGACGATAAATGCGTAACAAAGTGGGGATATTGTACGAGTGATATTTCCAAAGGTGGTCACTACAAAAGCAAAGAGATATCCGGTATCTGTTCAGGCATTGCAAAGACAATCAAAGAGAATAATCAAAATTGGATTTTTTATGAAGCCGATTATTGGGACGATGAGACAAGTGGTGTGACATTTTTTCACACTAATAGGTTAGACACCACAAATGAAGAATTAGCTGAATGGGCTAAAGAAGAAAGAAGAATGAACCATACTAATTTCTTTTCGATAGTCGATAAAATAAAAAGTTGTGAATATCAAGAGCTATACACGGCAATAAAAGCACATGGAGGAGAATTTTCATGGAATATGGACGAGGGGGAAGAATGCCCATTAATTGCTATTAATGTAGACAGCATAACTCCAAGCCCATGCGATGTGTATGTTACGTGTGTGAAAATATCTTCTGGTGATATTTTAAGAATATACGGTGAAGAAAAAGAGTATGGAAATGAAATCAAATTCCAATGGAGTGATGTATTTGCCGGGCACTCATCATCAATTATTGGCTATCTCCCAGCAATCAATGAGGTAAACGATGTCTCAAATATGGGTAACATAACTAACATGTTAAAGTCTTTTACGAAAAACAATTAAAGACACTACACCAGTATTTGACTGGACACGGGCGGAGCAATCCGCCCACTACTTTGACAGTGAGCAGGCGGCACAAAGTAGCCCAAAAGCCCTCCAAAGGAAAACTTCATCGATGGAATCCATTCTGTCGGGATATTCCAGATAACATCTCAATACGGTCGTTAATTTCCTCTTTTATTTGGTGGCTCCAATAACCATCAACCCCTGCCATATGTGCATATCGCTGATAGTCAGAGACAACACCGATTACCTTTTCTATGAGGGAATCAGCCCCTTTTATATTGTATTTCTTAGCCATTTCAAGCAAATCACCACGTTCAAAAGCAGAGTTCTTGTTGTTTATGGTCATGCAATGACGGTTTACATATCCCGGTGCCGACGGATCGACCGAGAATGTAAAATCATACGTGGGGGTAATATGCCACACACCGTCTTGCCCCATCATGAAGCTGAAATTCTTATTATGATCATCCACGTTTCCTCCAAGCACATTCAGGGTCATGGACAGGAACAACCGTTGCATTTCTGCCGGTATGATACCGATGCGACAGGCGGTGTCAAACAAAGATTCATAACTATCCGCTGTCGGGTTCATTGCCGCCAAAGTCTGGACGTGAATTTTCTCATCTCCTTTACGGTCAAATCGTTCTGTCAGGAAATGCGCTTCTTTTTCGCCTTCTATCAGCATCGATGGCATCATTTCCATCCCTGCATCCCGTGCCATCAGATAATAACTGTATTCAACACGTGTTGTCGGCAGGTCAAGATGCTCATCAAATTTGATAATCATCGGGGTAAAACCGGATGCAGGAGCACTTACCTGTCCCGAATAGCACTCATTGGTTTCCCTATTCACATGGATGATTGCTTTCGCTCTACGGCCACCGGCCGATGTCCCAACTTTGAACAGGCTCTCAATCATCAAGTCAGGCTGCATTTCCGTTTTGAAGTCCTTAGCCTCGTTGAAGGCAGCACGGGCAAGCCTATACAGGTCGGCAATCTCCACTTTAAACGGCTTTTCCATTTCTTCAGCGGCAGGAGGTATAAACTCCAACGCTCCCATACCTCGCCTACCGATGTATGCCAAGCGGTCAAGTGATGACAGGTCACGGGATTTTATATGATGCGCTTTCGCCCATTCATTGAATACCCTATTTCCCCAATGGTCAGGCAGTGAATCGGCTATGAAAGAGGGCAAACCACCAAAGATCTTGTCATCCTCCGCATAGACAGGCAACCCACGTTGGGCAGTTACACCATTTATCGGGACTTGTAGTGGAGCGATGTCATAACCGCCCTTTACAAAGTCACTGTCGAAATAGAAGCATACTTTTTCTTTATATTTCTCCTTATAGGCTACCAATGTTCCTACTTTTCGATTCCATAAAAATACATCAAGATTTTGTATCATTATCGTTTCTCCTTACTCTTTTGGGAATTAATTTATTTATCTGTTTCAGTGCCAGCGGTGGCATGGGCAATTCAGGCAGCAAATCAATTATACGTTGCTCCATGCCTATTACCCGCAACAATGATATGAAATTATTCAGGGTCATATTTTGATTGACACCCTGTTCAAAATGACTTATTGTGGCAAGGCTCACACCGGATTTCTCCGCCATTTCCTTTTGGCTCATCCGCGCGGCAAGCCTGTACTCCTTTATGCGCTTCGCTAAAAGTAACATAATATCTTGGTTGGTAATATAATCGGTATTATTCATACATGGTAGGATATTACTATTTAATTGCAAATATATAAAATAATATCCATATATTACCACTATTATGGAAATTTCTTCTTGTTTCTCAAGAAGTCATTCAAATCCTTGTAGAGTGGATAAGGCGCAAACATATCCTGGACTTTATCACCCAATAATTCATGCAAAGAGTCCACAACCCGTCTACCGGCATCATCATTGTCAAGATAACAGTGAATGACCTTATATTTTTTAATAGGCTCGATGGCTCTGCTGACATTGCTTACCGAGTTCAGGACAATATAATCCATATGCTCGTCGTCCTCAGTTATTCTTCCCGATTTTACCAATGACAGATAGGAGAGGTAATCCATAAAACCTTCAAACAGGCAACAGCAACGCCCTCTTAATCTCTCTGATTTTCGGATAATGGATATATCCTTTGGTGCAATACACCCTTTGAAATAGGGATTACGGATTTCATAACCACCGCTATTATTGGGAAAAGCAACAGCAAAATACTCTTTTTTATGACAGGTATAATGAACTTCCTTGCACTCACATTCCCCAATAGCCTGATCAATACCACGGGATTGCAGATATGATTTCAATGCTTCATGATTCAAATCCACCACTTTTACATTTCTGAACTGATCTGTTAGCCGTTCTCCACTTTGGGATATAGGAGTTCTGATTCGGGGTGCCAGTGCCGGTGCTGCACCCTCTATGAGTTTAAGCAATCGGGATACATCTTTTGATTGGTACAGTAGTGCCGCCAAATCAATGATGTCGCCACTTTGAGCAGTTCCAAAGTCATACCATATATTTTTGTCTTTATTGACTTTGAATGACGGTGTTCTGTCTTCTCGATAAGGAGCATGATACCAGGCTGACTTATCCGACTCCTTTGTAGGTGAATAACCGATGGCTCTCAGATAGTCTACCAAATCTATTTGCTTTATTTGAGCGATGTTCATACTATTCCTTTGGTATTTTATAGCGGTTCGACATAGATTTACCATATATAGCCCCGGAGTAAACTAAACTTCTTTCTATCCTATATTTATTCCTCATTCTCAAAGGCTTTAGGTTCGTAAGAGTAAGTTTTGTCTTTTTTGGTTATTACCCCTTTTCCCATCAGGAACTTATTCAGCTCCACGCACACGTTCCGCCCTCGTTTATAACCGATGGTCTCATAACCTTTTTGCAGCGATTTGAGCATATTTTCATACCCCACAATTGGGCCTTCCGAAAATACACTTTCCAAAGCACCCATATGTTGCTCTTCCGTTAACACTTCAAACAGAGGTTTACGCTCTGTCTCAAACGCGTAATTATCCACCAGTTCCGGTAGCGCCTCACTATTGATTTTGAATGCGAACGGAGTAAATTCTTTCTCCCGGATGTGCATGGCTTTCACTTGACTTATACTGCTGTCAAACGGGCTTTTCGTGACTTGGAGTATTGTTTCAGCCTTATTATTCAGCTCTGTGCCTATATGTCCGCGAGTATTGTCATCACCTTTATTTAGATGCAGTACCGTATGGATATGTAGGTCGTGCATGCTTGACCACCGCATCAGGTCATTGATAAGCTCTACCGATTCGCTTGGATTGTTGATGTCATACATAAGATCACGAATCCCGTCAATCACCACAAATCCGATATTCGGGTCTGCTTCCAGTGCAAGGTTAATGATCTGTCTTCTGTGTTTGGGTGAATACTCCCGTAGCATATAGAACTCCAGTCGTTCATTCTCACGGTCAGTGGGCATTCCGGCCAGTATCAGTATCCGTTCCAATACCTTGTGACAATGGCATTTACTCTGTTCTGTATCTACATACAACACTTTATGTTTCTCATTCGGCAGGGTCGCCTTGTATCGCAGCACTTCCTTACCAGATAATGCAGAAGCCACGATAGCCGACACATTGAAAGTTTTCTTACTCTTTGGCTTTCCGGTCGATGCACTGAAGTTTCCCAGCGTGGCAATGGTAATTCCGTCCACTTGTACGATCTCCGGTGGATAAGCATAAACATCCGTTACTCTGAGCCGGATAAATTTCAATATCTGCTCAAAGGCACTTTCGTCTATATCTTGTAAATAATAACCCAAAAGTAGTCCACCATAATAATTGAAAAGTATACCACTAG
>NZ_URFY01000109.1 GCF_900547205.1 uncultured Bacteroides sp. | reverse complement strand
AAGTTCTGCAAGAACTAAATATTATAGAATAATATATATAAACACAAATGCCGCAATAATCATCAAAACACAAGACTAAATCTAAAAATTACAGACTGAAAAACAGGCGCTGCTTATCCTCTGGAACGCATAAGTTAAATATCGTTATTAAGACATTTGTCTTTATTAACTATTCAAATACCATACTAACTCTCAATAAAACCGCATTTCACCCCTGTAAGCAATATTAATACTGCATTATATCTAATATTTTCTACTAAATCAGGGTGATTTTCAATGTATGCCACTATGCGGTTTTTATACTTTTCAGTGATTTCTTAAGGATAGTAGTACTCAAAGAAGCCCTAAACGATAGATACTTTGATTATCCGGATCAATATTAGAATATATAAAGTACATTCTACCACTCATTATTCGATACCCACATTCTACCAAGCTATATCTAACATAAATACACAAAAAAATAAGCCGCAAAATTGCGGCTTACAATTCTCATTGAAATGAGCATTCTATATGAAATAGATTAATACTTCACAGATAGAGGTGCGCGTACCTTCTGCGCATACTGCCCCATATAATCATTCCAAGCATCCACAGTCTTAATAGCAGCCTTATCCCAGGCAAAACCCCAGTAATAAGTATACTCCGAGCCCGGTTCATATTCGCTGATAGCCAACACATGACCGTCGGCACCGCCACGTTCTTTCTTCTCCTTTTCCGCAAAAAGAACTACTTTAGCATCTTTCACCTGTGCAGGAAAAGCAGCGCCAACAAATATCTTGCCGTTTCCACCACTCCGGTCAGTAGTAGGGTCAACGTAAGTAATATAACCATTTTCAGCATCCGCCATGACCGTTCCGTCCGGTTCGCGCAATACGATTCCGGTAGTCACGGGCATTGCCTCTTTCAGATTGGTGTACGAAATAACCGTTTTATTGAGGTAAGACCCTGCATCCAATGAAATAACGCGTGTTTCCAACACGTTAGAATCACCGCGCACTACCAACGGATTAAATTCCAACTTCACCGTGAAACGTAGCGGGCCGTTATCGAGAATTTCCTGTGTGCTGTAGCAGTAAGGATAGATAATCGTGTCGCCAGCCATCAAGGCAGAAGTTCCAGCACCCAACGTAGGACCTACGGCGTAGCAATCCATGCCGTAACCGTGGTCGATATGATAAGAAATAGCACGTCCCAACTCGGCAGCGGCTTTAGGATCAGTCTTTCTCAGTTCGGCTATCTTCGCACGCTTTTCTGCATTCAATTCTTCGGCATAAAGTCCTTCAAGAATTGGTTCCGTAGTATTATACTTCGTAAACAGGTCGTAGCCAAACCCACGTTCGCCACGCTGCTGCAAAGCAGGGCCATAGGCGCGGAAACCAGCCAAGTCATTCTCCCAAGCAAGGTCGTCAAGGCGTTCGGGATATTGCTTACCGCAGGCAATTACATTGAAAGGCTCCGGCGAACCCGACTGAATGGTATACGTAACCACCTCATTAGCTTCTACCGTCACCGGAAATACTACTTTTTCATCATACGTCACCTGATAAGGCACTTGCTGCCCGTTGACGTCAAGTACTACAATTTGCGCCGTATCCGCCAGTTTCAGCTTGGCAACAACATCACTCATCGGTACTTCAACCATCTCCCCCGTGCGCTCCAGAGCCAAAGGATTGGTCACTGTGACCGTCATCGCCTGTTTACTATCCGCACAAGAAGCAAAGCTCAGCGACGCGACAGCAAACAGTATTAATATCTTTTTCATGATTGTTCTCTCCATTAAAATTTGTTTCTTCATAAAAGAATAAGGTGACAGACGAAAAGAGCATACTCCCTCCCATCCTGTCACCTTATCGTCGTTTGTCTCCTATATCACATTATTTCGGTTGCTTTCCGATATAAGCGAGGATACCGCCATCTACATAAAGAATGTGACCGTTGACAGCGTTAGAAGCCTCAGAAGCCAGGAATACAGCAGGACCGGTAAGTTCTTCTGGGTCCAACCAGCGACCGGCCGGAGTCTTGGCAGTGATGAATGAATCGAACGGGTGACGGCTTCCGTCTGCTTGTTTCTCGCGAAGAGGAGCAGTTTGTGGAGTTGCGATGTAGCCCGGGCCGATGCCATTGCACTGGATGTTGTATTCACCATATTCAGAGCAGATATTGCGAGTCAGCATCTTCAGACCACCCTTAGCGGCAGCATAAGCCGATACAGTTTCACGTCCCAGTTCAGACATCATAGAGCAGATATTAATGATTTTACCGGCACGTTTTTCCATCATTGAAGGGAGAACAGCCTTAGAAACGATGAACGGAGCATTCAGGTCGATATCAATCACACGACGGAAATCAGCAGCTTCCATCTCGTGCATAGGAACGCGGCGGATAATACCTGCATTGTTAACTAGAATATCAATTGTACCTACTTCTTTGGCGATTGTAGCAACCATAGCCTGAACAGCCGGTTCGTCTGTCACGTCGCATACATAACCGTGAGCCTTAATTCCTTTTTCGGCATATGCAGCCATACCTTTGTCTACCAACTCCTGATTGATATCGTTGAAACAAATAGTAGCGCCTTGTTCTGCATAAGCAGAAGCGATTGCAAAACCGATACCGTAAGAAGCACCTGTAACGAGAGCTACTTTGCCTTCCAAAGAAAAATTCAAATACTGATTCATAATTTTTTGTTGTTAAATTAAGGATATTATTGTAGTTGTTTATTTCAAGTCTGTAATCAAGGAGAAGTCCTGATCGCCATAGTCGAGGTTCTCGCCGCCCATACCCCAGATAAAGGTATAGTTGTGGGTAGCTGCTGCCGAGTGGATAGACCATTCGGGCGAAAGAACCGCTTGATCGCCTTTCATCCACACGTGGCGCGTCTCTTCCACTTCGCCCATAAAGTGGCAGATGGCTTGGTCTTCGGGAATTTCAAAGTAGAAATAGGCTTCCATACGGCGGCTGTGAACGTGAGCGGGCATCGTGTTCCATACGCTTCCCGGAGCAAGCTCGGTCATGCCCATCTGTAGTTGACAAGTAGGAAGCACTTGATTGACCAACATCTTGTTGATATTACGATGATTGGAGCCTTCCAGAGAGCCCATTTCGGCTACTATGGCATCGGCTTTCGTCACCTTGCGGTCGGGGTAGTTGCGGTGTGCAGTCAGTGAGTTGAAATAGAATTTAGCGGGATGAGTAGCGTCTTTGCTCTCAAAAATCACTTCACGGTCGCCCGAACCCAGATAAAGTGCTTCTTTAAAGTCCAGTTCGAATACGGCATCGCCAGCTTTCACAATACCGGGGCCGCCTACATTGTAGATACCCATTTCGCGACGGGTGAGAAAGAATGGAGCTTTCAACGGGTCGATTGCTTCGAGCGCCAGCACCTCTCCTACCGGAAGCGCACCACCTACCACCATACGGTCGTACATGGAATATACCATATTCACTTCATTGGGGACAAATATCTTTTCGATTAAGAAATCTCTGCGGATTCTCTGTGTATCATAACTTTTTGCATCCTCCGGATGCGCAGCATAGCGAATTTCATAGTTCGTTTTCATACCTTATTTATTAATTATTATTGAATAAGCTTTCTGTTCCAAACGTACGTCGTTTACGTACACGATGCAAAAATAGTAAAAGAAAACGGGTTTACCTTGCAATTTTGTTCCAATTATCCATCAAAAACGTCCATTATCGATGTAATGTACTCCTTTTTAACGAACTATAATACGATTCAAAGAGATGAGCGTACCTGCACAGTTAAAGTTCTCTAAATGAAATAACAGAGTTTATAACATAAATTGCAAAAGATTAGTTTTGTACGCACATAACAAACAAACATCAGCGAACCATATCAATTTATATAATTTATGAGAATTATAGAACAAAGGAGGTATTGTATACTCAAAAAAGCAGGGCTTATATACATATGTTTATTCTTGCTCATTGCCTGGACCAATGCCCAAACAAGAAACACGACCGGAATTGTCACTGATGCAGAAAGTGGAGAGCCATTAGTAGGCGCTTCCATCACAGTAAAAGGTTCTCAAAAAGGCTGCATATCAGACTTGAATGGAAAGTTCTCCTTTGACCACCCCCTCCCCGAACAACAACTGCTGACAGTTTCCTACATAGGATACCGCACTATTGAGGTGCCCGTACGCCATAATATAATGGAAATCAAGCTACATCAAGACGCGAACGAACTGGACGAAGTACAGGTGCAGGTTGCCTACGGCCATGCCCAGAGGAAGTCAATCACCGGAGCCGTATCCGTGGTGAACAGCAAAGATATAGAACTACGCCCGATTAGCTCCGCCACTTCCGTCCTGAACGGATTGGTGCCGGGAGTGCAAGTTATCGATGGAATAGGCCAGCCGGGTGCTGAAGCGGAAGTCCGTATTCGGGGATACAGCTCGGTAAACGGCAGCAACAAGCCGCTATTTGTAGTGGATGGTATGATTTACACAGGATGGATAACCGACCTCAATCCGGCAGACATAGAAAGCATAAGTGTGCTGAAAGATGCTGCTTCGTGCGCCCTGTATGGTAGTCGTGCCTCCAACGGGGTGATTCTCATCACTACGAAAAAGGCTGAAAGCGAAGGATTCTCACTACAACTGGATATCCGCCACGGCTTCAGTGCACGCGGGCAAAGCGACTACAAACGCATGAATGCCAACCAATTTATGGAAACGATATGGCAAGGATACCGCAACCAGCTTATCAGCAACGGCAGTACGCCGGAAGAAGCCACCACTGCTGCCAACAACGACATTATCAGCAAAGTAGGCATCAACATCTACAACAAAGCCGACAATGAACTTTTCGACGGAAACGGGCATCTGGTGTCCGACGCACAGATTTTGGACGGATACAAGGATGACCTTGACTGGTACACCCCCTACATGCGCAACGGACACCGCCAAGAATACAACCTAAGTGGAGAATCCGGCAACGAAAAGAGCCGGATACGCTTTTCCCTGGGATACCTCAAGGAGGATGGATACACCCGCAAGAGTGACTTCAACCGCCTGAGCGGAATGCTTAGCGCAGACTTCACCCCTCGCCCATGGCTCAAGACAGGTCTATCACTTGCCGGCACAAACCAGAAAACCAACTGGGATATGGGAGCCACCGGAAGCTCACAGAGCACCTCAATGTCCAACGCATTTTTCTTCACACGAAAAATTGCACCCATCTATCCGGTACATCTCCACTACTCGAACGATGTGTATGCAACCGACGGCTCATTGCTCCACAC
>NZ_URFY01000108.1 GCF_900547205.1 uncultured Bacteroides sp. | reverse complement strand
TATACTTTCATTGTATTGGTGTGTTGTGGGTGGATTGCTCCACCCGGTTAGTAATTATGAGCGGCAAAAAACGAAACCGTCCTTAAACCAGTATCCCCCACAAAATATGTCAGTGGCGTATTGTGCATACGGCTTTTTTCATTTAAGAAATATTATTCATCGCTTGTTATTGTAGTAAAAATTATATTCGTGCGAAGCGATGCGGAAGCACCGCTTTAGGTATTTCTTCTTAATCAACCGACAAACCGTTACCTGAAAGATATAATGGCAGATCTGTAAAATTGACAAAACAATGACCTTTCACCGGGCACGGCACAGTTTCCGAACGATTGCTGCAAAGAAAGATATTCGTGACGGGATAGCCGAGCGTATAATGGGACACGCAGAAGGTAATGATATCAAGGATATTTATACTCACTTGCATGATGAAGATATTGTGAAGGAAATGATGGATAAGTGGGTCGTATAATTTTGGCGCATTTTCCACACTTTCCGCATTCTTGAGGGTGATTAGCTAAATATTAGGCAATTAAAAATGCAGACAAAGTGAGTAAATAGAATACTGACGAAAAGAGGAATATAGTTTTTTCTTTTCGTCAGCATCTTTTTTCTATTTCTAACTCTCCCAATCAAGAAAACATTCTTCTACCATATGTGAAAATTAAGCTATTATTAGTATTAAGAGAGTTGAATAGCCTTTAATCTTGACTGATATCATTATGTCTTAGAAATAAACCATTCAAATACAGCTTGCATTATAAGTGTGCCTTCTGTATTGAATAGGCAGACTTCCACGTGTAATAAACCACGTCCTTTTAGATTTAAAGTTTCAATAAAAGCAGCTTTTTCCGTATCCAGAAGTTTTGCAGCCGAATATATGATGCCTACAGTCGGCTTTCGATATTTCACATTTACTTTTCTGACAACGGGGATGATTCCCGATATTTCTGTGAATTGTTCAAGTAAGTAATGCCCACTCGTAGCTTCTGCCAAAGCAAATTGTGCACTTGCATGTAGTGTGCCCAGATGATTACAATACTCAGGCTTATCACCCAGCATCAATAAATAAAGAGGATTGTCGGAATATTCCAATCCGATAAATTGATTAAATGGTAATTTTATTACATCCATATTCATTCTAAATAATTGAGTTATTAATAATTATTTCAGTATTTCCTTTCAGTCTTCTACATAATATTCAATAACCTACTGGATAGGCAAGTGTATCTCATATCTCATTTTCACTTTCTCATCACCCTGAATTCACAATTCGCATTTCCTAATAATCCGGTACCGTCAACACCTTCTACTACTCCAACAAATACAGTATTGATATCTGAACAATAAAAAGAAACTTCCGCTTCCCCCTTTTCATCGGTAATAACAGATAGAGTCCATAATAAGGTATTGCGAGCATCGGGAATGGAGGATTGAATTTCAATTTGGTCCGGCTGGTAAAATTCGCGAGAGGTATAGTATCCTTTGGTGCGCCAAAGGTTATTTATTTTTAACAGTTCCTCTTCGCTATATTGCGGAGTATGATAGACAATGTCTTGGATATCTATAACACGAAAAGGAACACCGTAACTTGTGGATTCAAAATGTTCGTATTTTGCGATTTTATAAGCATGTCCGTCAATTGGGCGGTTCATATTTTTTGCTGGACAATTATTAACGGAATGATGCCCATCATATCCTGCTTTATAATTTAACAAGAGCCCACATGAACCACAAACCCAAATATTATTTAAATTCATTTGCGCCAAACTATCCAGTCTTCCCATCATTTTGTCCCTAAATGGCTTATGCCCTTTTGCCGTGACGGTCACTTCATTTAATAATATCGTACTGTCACCGCTTACCACAGGCAAATCAATTACCTGCTGTTTATTGTACTGTGACAAGTCCGCTGCCGGATAATAATTCGACCTATACCTCTTTAGACTGTCTATCAGAGGAAAGTAATCTGTCAACTCCAATGCAGGCTTAAACTCTTTCGACAGCATAGGCTTCAAATATACATATCCTCCACGGAGTGCATTCATTATCTCCGTATCTACTACAAAATGTCCTGTGGTATCTGTCCAAAGGAACCGGGAGTTCCCGTCAGCACCGGAAATCTGAAGAAGTTGCTCTGTCCCTTGATTCTGCTCGTTCTTCTTTTTACTCTTGCTCCTAAGGATTTGCATCCCATTGATCTCATCGCTCAGAAAAGGTAGGCCTTCGTAGTGCCAATCTTCTGCATCCCATATGTATCGCCGCCAGCCTTGCGTAAGCAATAACAAATCCATCCCTTCTTTCCGGCCATTGTTCCTTTCGTCGAAATAATAGGTAGGATTATATATCTTTCCACGTATCTGGGATGATAAGTAACAGTAAGATAGGATATTCATAGGAGCGGCAGGATTATCGTATGCCTGGTCAAACACACTCACGCCAAGATTTGCCCTGACAGGCTTGCCCGCTTCGTCCGTAACTTTTATTTTTATTGTACCTTTTTTACGGATAAAGTAACTTTTTTTATCCGGTTCTGCGACTATATACAACTTCTTTTCGGGATGAACATATACCAGCCGTTCGGCAACAGGACGCATCGAACTGTCGAAAAGAGTAAACTCCGCTATCCCTTGATAAAAGAAGTTGTCAAGAGGGATAGAGATACGGAGACTGTCCCTCAATATACCTTTGGCTACACAGCAAATCATGCCACGCATTTGGCCCATTAGGTATATAGGGCCGTTCAGCAAACTGTCACTTTGGGATACGACAAAATCCAATTGTTTCTTATCTCGTCCCGATAACCTTAAGACCATTCCTTGCGAATGAATATCGGGTAGTAGGTAACTCTTTCCATTGTTTAATTCAATCCGGTATCTCTTATCTTTATAGGGAATAAACAATACGGCTCCCATTCCGTCATGTACACTCTTTATTGCGCGCAAAGGTTTATCATCCTGATAGATTGTTCCTTCAACAAATACCGGATTCCCCCTGCCGTCGGTTGCTTTGAAAGCCAAATTGGACGGAAGACCGGAAACAAGATTTCCGCCTTCGGGGAAGACTTCAAAGCGGAAGGTAGTATCTTTAAGAAGTTCTGTCATTCTCGAACGGGATATACTCTTTACAATCTTTATTTTACGGTGGGGTGTCATCCCAATAGTATCGTTCTTGTAAAAGGAATATTTTGTATAGCCTTCCAGAAAATAATCGCCTTCCGAGAGCTTTTCGTCTATGTAAACATGGCCAGACACGATACCATTCTCAATCGGGTACTTTTCTTGCCATACCACGCTGTCTTCAGAATTCACCATTTGCAGATAAAGGGTCTTGCTTTTATCCGACAAGCCGAAAGTCTGTGCATCCAGTTGGTAGCCTTTGAACCAAAGGTCCTCACCGGTTTCGTAGATGTCTTTACTGGTTTGAAGATAAAGCGATTCTATAGGGAAATCGTTCCACTGTCTCGCAAAATGAGCCAGACAGCTATCTACGCTAACCTGCGCATAACATTTACAGCTAAGTGTGAAGCATATAATGACTAAGAAAAAAATGTACTTCATGAAATGTTCCTCCTTTACAAACACAAAGAACGGCAATACAAAGGAAGAAAATCTTGAAGAACTTCAAGACTTTCAATCGAAAAGCAATTTCTTTCTTATGTGGCTAATCGTTTCCGGACTAACTCCAATAAAGGAAGCAATCTGTTTCAACGGAATCTTTTCCTTCAAGTCCGGACACTGCTTCATCAGGCTTATATAGCGTTGTTCCGGGCTTTCACAGTATAGAGCTAATAGTCTTTTGTAATACATATCAAACAACTCATTGGCTACTCGAAAGCCAAAGTGTGAACCATTTTGAATTGTGTTGGCATATTCCAAATAATCATTCAAAGAAATGAGATATACTGTACATTCTGTTAATGCGCAAATATTAACTAATGATTCTGTTCTTTTGATAAAGGAAGAGTAATCACAAATAAATTCATTTTCAAATGAAAACCCTACGATATGTTCTTTTCCACTGCAATCTGTACGCGAGTAGTGAAATATACCTTTTTCAATATATCCGGCATAAAGAGAAACGGCATTTTGCTGTACAAAGTATTCTTTTCTCTGAAAGACCTGCTTTTTCCCTCTTTCAAGAAAAAAACTTTTGATTCCTGAGTAATCTGTGTTGCTAATGTATGTATTTAGTTCTTCCATATTCGGTAATATATACGCAAAGCTAACAATTTTGCACATAATTCCATCTTTCAAATAGATGAAACTTACTCTACACACGGCTTTTTCATTAAAAAAATATTGTTCATCGCTTGTTGTTGTGATAAAAATCGTTATATTCGTGCGCAGCGATGCGGAAGCACCGCCTTAGGTGTTTCTTCTTATCGTTCATTTTTATTTTTTTTATAGGCGGAATTCAATAGTGATATGATTATATGTACTTTTGTTCCCTAATAATAAAACTATGCAATCTAATAATTTACAAGGATTATGAGCTATATTCAAAACAATCTACAAGCAGGTGAAGAAATCAAATATAAGGCAGATATTCACTGGTATATTTTCGTACTTCCAACAGTGTTATTATTGTTAGGTGCTTTCCTTTCTTCCGCACAGACAAGTTTCATTTATTATATCGGGTTACTCCTTTTGTTATTAGGACTGTTCCAATTGATAAAAAGAGTTCTTTTAAAGATGGGGGCTGAATATGTTATCACAAATAAAAAGGTCATTCTAAAATCAGGTATTTTAAGTCGGGATGCTCTCGAATTGATTTTAAGTAAATGTGAGGGACTAAGGATTAATCAAAGTATTATGGGACGTATTTTAGGCTTCGGTTCTATTGTCGTAACCACGGGTGGAGCTACCAATACATTTAAGTTTATTGCTAATCCAATAAAATTCAGAAACGAAATCAATGCGCAAATTAATAGTATTTAAGGAACAAAAAAAGGGCTTAGATAAGCCCCTCGTCTGTAAAACTGTAATAGCTTTCTTCTGTTAGGATGATATGGTCTAACAGGTGTAAATCCAAGAACTTGCAGGCTTCTTTAATTTTTGAGGTGATTATTTTATCCGGTTCGCTCGGTTTGAGATTGCCCGATGGGTGGTTATGTGAGAGGATTATCCCCGAAGCATGAACTTTCAAGGCGGTTTGCAGGATTATTTTCACGTCCATAACAGTTTCTGCCATCCCGCCTTTAGAAATCAGGGAAACACCTAAAGCCTTGTTTGCCCGATTGAGGAACATAACATAACTTTCTTCGTGGTGTTCCATACATTCCGCATAGAACGGTTTCAGATAAGAATAGGATGTTTCGGAAGAGAGTATTTTCACCCTTTCGGATGCTTTTACGTTATCTTTATAAG
>NZ_URFY01000107.1 GCF_900547205.1 uncultured Bacteroides sp. | reverse complement strand
TTCCCCGCACGAGGTCATGAGCAGGCTGAGAATGGCGAGGCAGATAGAGAAATGTATTCTTTTCATATTCATTCAATCGTTTTAGTTGGTGACACGTTGGAAGGTGAGGATACTGCGGGCGGTATAAATATTGCTATTGCCTTTAGGGATATTTAGATACATATCAGCATCTACAAATCCTACATAATTAGCATAGTCTGGACCATAGGGAGTGCTGGACCAATAACGTATAGAATTAAACGCAGTCCCACCTGCCTTTCCAATATTTATGCCTACTACTTTAAGTGTATAGCCACCTCGTACACCATACGACGAGTAGATGCTTCTTAGTTGCGCAACAGATGGTAGATACCATGTGCTTGCTTTGGCGGCCGGTCGTGCCACTCCATAATTCGCAGCATTATAGAAAGCGGAATAGCTACTATAATTCGAGAGGGCCTTCACCTTTTCGCAATTAGCAAATCCATTAAAATTCAAATCTGCTGTAGGAGGAGCATTATATATACCATTAATATCTCCCGTAGGACCCCATTTCATATAGTTACCACAATCTTTCAATGCCACCACGTAGCCATCTATTTGGGTCATTCCGAAAGAGGAATAATTCGCCACTTTGTCTCCTTTGCCTTGTCCGGCATAGAATACAATACCGATGCACGTCTTGCCACTAACGGGGTTTTTCGCTTCATATTGATAGACATCACCTACCAACATATTGCTCGTTTGTCCGCCCGCAGCATCATTAGTCGTAACAGACTGCCGCAGTCCGCCGTCACTGGTCGTTCCGTCGCTGTAATAGTAATCTCCCACTTTCAGTTCATTCGCATTGTAGAACTTCACAATCTTTTCTTCCGACCCGGTGCTCTCCCAACTGCTGTTAGCCTCCGTGGTCACCGTCACCGTGCTTTCCGCAAGATTGATTGTATAGACAATGGACTTCCCGGCTTCCCAAAGCGGCGAAGCAGGGAGGGCTTTGTCTATGATAACTTTCTCATAGATTTGCGTACCGTTGGCCGCCCTCGCCTCATAAGTGACGGAAAAGGTGGCGGTCACCGCCGAGGTAGGGAGGAAGTAGAAAGTAGCCATATCCCGTCCGGCATCGGTTGCTGCAAAATCTACAGTGGTAGTGGTGGGGATATATTCATTACTTCCGGTTATATTCTTCCACTCAAAACCTCCGTCTTTGAAGTGAAGCTCACCCTTGGCAGCGGTTTTCACAGACAATGCCGATACTTTTTTTGAATACTTGTCGCCACTCTTTACCTTGAAGGTGATTTTCGTCAAAGAGTGCTCCATATCTAGCTTTATGCTATTGCCCGTAGCCTTGCTGTAATATTGGTTCTTCAGTGGAGCAGCGGCTAGTAGGTCTATCTGGTCGGCTTCCTTGGCAGGCACAGTATAGGTCAGTACCGGATAGCCGGCTGTTGTCTTACCCGAAAACGAAGGGTTGCTGCCGCCTGCCACCGCCTCATCCACGTATGGGGCATAAGCAACGAAGCTGATTCTATCCGAATCGTTGTTGGGCCAAAATTTCATGGGAGAATACATCCATGTACTGTTGCTTTTCTCCAACTTCTGGTTATACATGAAATTAGGCGTGGCCGTGTTTGTATTTAATTCGCCACTGGTGAGATAGGCGAATACACCGGCGGAGGTAAGGTTGTCCGTGCCCAGTTCTGTGCCGCGTGTCAGTGTGCTGACCGAGGTGGAGAACGTGAGCGGAACGGATGTCACTTCCTCCTCTCCCTCGTCCACGGTACACCCTGCGGCAAGTAGTAAACCTAAAGTTATGGGCCAAAGATGCTTCACATAACTTGTTTTATTTGTTCCAATCATCGTCAAACTTTCTTTTTTCGGTTATTCTTGAGTGACCGGGAGGGGACATTCAACCCCGCCCGGCCTGTGACGTTCGTTCATTATTAACGAATCAGCTCTTTTTGTTCTACTTATTATTCTATTTATTCAATAGGAAATTCATCATTGCCTGTTATCGGCGCCCAAGGTGTAACCTCTGCCTTGTCAATCTTAATCTCGTGTAGGTTGATCTTCAGCGTATAAACGTATGATTTATTCCGTTGCATATGTCCTTCGGGAAGAACGATGAAAGATTCTGCATGGCTGGCTACATAGTTCCCGGTAGTGGTCTGGTCCTTAGTGACGATATCATAATGGAAACCAATCTTAATATCCCCTTTTTTACAACCAAAATTCTGTTTCACGTCTGCAGCTGTTTCGCCGATAGGGATCAGATACAAGAACTGCTCTTTTGGGAATAGGGAAACAGCCTTATCAGTTCCTTGAGAGTCTTTGGTGATTTTTATACCTTTGACTAGCCCGGTATGTCCGTCAGTAGGATTCGACTCCTGAATACCTTGGTCCAAATCGAGGATATCATTAAGACTGAAATCAGCTTTAGCGATAACGGCGTCCGCACCGTAATTCCAATGCAACTCCGACCATTTGGCTTTTGTATAGAACTTAGAATCAGGATTGGCAGGTGAGTTGGGATCTATCATTGACAAGTTACCGCCCTGTGCAGTAGTATGGTCTGTGCCTACAATCCACATACGGGTGATGTAGACAAAGCTCTCCTTTCCGTCCATACTGCCGAAATCACCGTCTCCCAACTGTGCTTTGAACGAAACGCGCGAAAGCGTGTGCTCAAATTTGAAACTGACTTTTCCATCATTTTGTGTAGTGTATGTCTGATCCTGTGCGACCGCCGCCACGAGGTCTACCATTTTCTTGAGTTCGTTCTCCTTCTTAAGCGTAAAGTTAATGTAAGGGATACCCTTTTCGCCTGCGGCGGAAACAACCACTCCTGCTTTAGTTCCGTTCTGCCAATCCTGCTCGTAAGGAGCGTAGGCAAAGAAGGAAATCATGTCTCCCGGACGGTTGGGCCAGTATTTCACCGGTGAATAGGTCCATGCACCATTTTTATACTCCACCATCTGATTGTGCATGAAGCTCGGAGTTACTTCACCCTTTGCCTGCTCAAATGTTTTCTGTCCAGTAAAGTAACCCATGATACCGAATCCGCCGTACGTATTGGGATTAGTAGGATCGTCTTGCATACTTGTGTTAGTCATGTCTACACCACGAACAGACGCTCCCGTGTACACACCGAATCCCACCTGTGGGTGAGCGTCCGGACTAACTTCTGTTACTTCATTTTGCGAACAGGCTGATATTAGCGCTATTGCAAACAATGCCATCATTGAATTAATCGTTTTCATTGTCTCTTTGTTTTAAGTGATTATACATTATTTATTAGTTTTTCGCTTGTATCTTCTATTAATTAATGGGGATGTCCACCCCAATATCCTCTCCCCAGCCGTCAACATTCACGTCGAAACCCGATCCGGAGCCGCTTTCGGGCTTCACGTCTGGAATCTTCTCGGTGGTTACATTGACATGAAGGCTTACTGTGCCCTCTCCGTTTTCTTTTTCCTCCACTTTCACCCGGTCGTAATCGTCCGTATAAACAGTCTTGCCATCTACGAGCAAGGCATCGAGGTGTAAATGATGATTGCCCGAAGCACGTAGGCCGAACACTTCGAAAGTGCCCTTGAGTGTGCCGTCGAAAGGAGAGCCGGGAGCATATGCAATATCGGATGGGCTAAACTCCTGTGTCACGGTATGCGCGGCTACTTCCCCGCTGGCGAGGAAAACTGATTCCGCCACTCCATCCAATCGACAGGTTGCCACACGGATATTATTCAATCCTTCTATATGGAGTACGGCAACCACTTCGCGGGTCAACCTCCTCGGGCGAAGACAAATGGTATAAGTATTCTCATCCGCTGTAATCTCGGCAGCGCGCGAAGATTTCGCCCGTCCGTAGGTGGTCTGGCTGTAGTTGCCCAGCATATCTTCCGTCACGGTGAAGCCTTCCAATGTACCCACAGCAAGTTCGTCGGGAGAACTTACAATGGTACGCGTTTCCGTACGGGAAGCGTTGTCCCGGCGTGTCTCCACTTTGCGGGCATAGGCTTCGAGCGTGTGGTAAGAATCCGTGCCGCGGAAAGAGATATTGCCGAAGTCGTCGAAGGAGCGGTTGAAAATAACAACATCGTATACTCCCATCGGAAGCCGGACTACTTCGCCCGAACGGTCGCCCATACGGAAGATTTTAGGTTCTCCCCCACCGCGGGGATAGAATACGGTGGTAGCACCATACGGCTGTTCTTCCTCGCCCAGACCGGAATTACTCCAATCTACCGTTACCGTGATTTCAGACACTTCATAGTAGGTCAGTTCGCGACGTTCACAGGAAGACAGTGTCAGCAACAGGAAGAAAAGCAGCGCTCTCCACTCACGCATCCGACACAATACACTTTCTATTTCCAACTTTCTATTTTCTATCGCTGCGTTCATCTCGCACCTCCTTTCTTCACTTTACGATTCAGGAGCCACACGAATGAGATTTTCGCTTTCGTAGGTCCGAACCATGTATACCTACCATTCTCCTGCCAAAGAAGGGTTTGATAGTTGTCGCGCGCATGATAGTAGCGATAATCGGTGCGCAGCAAGCCGATGCCGATGTTAAATTCCAGACGTAGATTGCGGGCAATGCGAGTCGCCCAGCCGTAGCTAATACCGGCGGCAATGAAAAACTCGCCTTGATAACCGTCATTGTCCCATTGAAGATCATACTTTCCACCTCCGGCATAAAGACCGAGGAAATGTCCGGTAAGCACTTCTTTTTGTTCACGCTTCCGGTGACTGCCCAGCCAATAGCGGCCTTCTAGTCCACCCATCAATATCTGCATACAATATTTGTCATTGTCGAACAACCACCAAGGGAACATATATTCACCATTCACCGACCAGCGATTGCCTATCGGAACTTCAATTTCAATGTTCGGCATCAAGGCGGCATCGAAAAGAAGGTTTGTTTTCAGTGCGAATAGCGGACGGCGGTAAGATGCGGCTGCCGTTGCCAGGTTTCCTTGCGGATATAGAGCATTAGTGCCTCCCTCGCTTGTGCCAATTGCAGATAATCTTGCCACGGGTTTCGCTTTCAGGCTATCCGGATGCGGACCAATGGCTTTGGGAAGTATAGGTAGGCTATCTGGTCTTATCCATACCATGCAAACAGCGGCATTACGCAAGTAGCGAAGCAAGTGTCTATATATATAATGATAGGGCACGCCGCCGTTCAGTTTCTTCAATAATGCTTTGCATCGTTCGGAGTCTTGAGTGTGTTCGATGATTTGCAGCACTTTTTCCTTGTCGGGCATATTAGGGTCGTTCACGATAAGTCGCCGCAACTCCTGCCAGTTTTCTCCCTGCGGGCGTGGATGGATGCGGTATCGGTCGAGATGAGGATATTTCCATGCCAAATAGCTTTTCACTGCCGCGGAGCGTTGACGAGCCAGCCGATTATTGTAAATGCAATTGCCTTCGGGCGAAGCA
>NZ_URFY01000106.1 GCF_900547205.1 uncultured Bacteroides sp. | reverse complement strand
GTTCTGACCGGGCGAAGAAGAAAACATATCCGGGTAATATATAAATAGAACAACACCCCCACATAGCAATAAAACAAGCACAATAATTGCAATCAAGTAAGGCACCGGTGATTTTTCCTTATTAGTATCCTCTTTCTTAAAACCAGGCTTAGCCGTTTCTACAACTTCCGTTGGTGGAGGAACTATCGGAGTTACAGGTTTCAAATTTGCCTTCAGAAGTTCCTGTTCAATTATCATTTCCGCCGTAACTACCGCCGGTTTCTCTTCAATAGCTTTCTTTTCCGGCAGCTCTTCGGATAGTTCTTCAGGCTTTTTCTCTTCAAAATCCGATTTTTCTTCAACCACAGGTATTTCTTCCTCTTCTAATTGCTCTATCTTTTCATCAATATTTTCGGCAATCATTTGTTCCTCAACTTCCGCTTGCTGTTCACTGATTTCCTCTGCAAATACAGTCTCAACAATCGTTGGTTCGTCCACCGACTCATCCTCATCTGGCTCTTCAAGTGGAGTATCTTCCAGCACTGTATTTTCATTCAGCACAACTGTTTCAAAATGAGCAAAAGGCTTATTTATTGTATCCCGCAGACTAGCATCCGGAGAAAACGAAACTTTTGTATGTCCCTTTATCTGAAAACGTTCTCCTGTATTCACGTGGACGCTTTCCCGGCTATCAACATCAACAAGTTTGAAAGTACCCAATCCTTTGATTTTTACAGTATTCTCGCTCTCCAAGGCTTGTTCTATCAAAAGAAAAAACTCTTTTACGAACGCCTCGGCATCCTTTTTAGCCATACTATGCTTAGCAGCTAATAAGTCAGTAAGGTCTTGAATTGTTAGTCTTTCATTCATAACAGTGTTATTTATTTAAACTTATCTTTCAATGTGTAGCTAGGCCTATATGACAGCACCAATTTGGGAGGAACCAGCAGTCGTTGCTTCGTTACCGGATTGATTGAAATACGTTCAGCTTTCTTTTTCACTTCAAAAGTGCCAAATCCTTGAATAGCGACCGCATTCCCCTCCTCCAATTCTTGTGTCATATCAGACAATAAAGAGCTTATCAGTTCAGAGGTATCCTTGATAGTATACCCTAATCTTTCTGCCAATTCAGATGTAAATTCCTTATTATTCATTGTCATCTATAATCTTTGCATATAAATCAAAATCATCCGCATTTATCACTTCTACCTGATAAAAATGCCCGATTTCAAGTTCTTTCCCGGAACAGTCAATCAATACTTCCGGATCTACTTCCGGTGAATCAAATTCTGTTCGTCCAATATAATAATCTCCCTCTATACGGTCGATAATAACTTTCATTTGTTTACCGATCTTCTCAGCACTCAGTTCCGCCGAAATCTCCTGTTGAATATCCATCAATTCATCAAGTCTGGCTTGTTTCACCTCTTGTGAAATGGAATCTTCATATTGTTCGGCTGCATAAGTTCCTTCTTCCTCGGAATAAGCAAAAGCCCCCATTCTGTCGAAACGGACTTTGCGAACAAACTCTTTCAGCTCTTCAAAGTCCTCATCCGTTTCTCCGGGATGACCAACCATCAAAGTCGTTCGCAGATGGATGCCGGGCACTTCTTTACGAAACTGTTCAACCAGATGATATGTATCTTCCTTGGAGACTTGTCTCCGCATAGATTTCAACATATTGTCACTGATATGCTGCAAAGCAATATCCATGTATTTACACACGTTGTCCCGTTCACGCATTACGCGAAATAAATCAGTAGGGAAATGAGCCGGATAGGCATAATGCAGACGAATCCATTCCACTCCCGGTATTTCAGAAATACGTTCTATCAATTCAGGAAGCATTTGCTTCTTATATAAATCAATTCCGTAATAGGTCAGTTCTTGTGCAATAACCTGAAACTCCTTCACGCCCTGCGAAACCAGATACCTTACCTCGTCCAGAATTTCTTCCATTGGTTTGGATACATGATGTCCGGTAATGATAGGAATGGCACAATAGGAACATTTACGATCACATCCTTCTGATATTTTCAGATATGCATAGTGCTTGGGAGTTGTTAAAGTCCGCTCGATATACAGTTCATTATGATACGTTTTACCCAAATCCTGCAAAAGTTCTTTCCAGTTGAATTTACCATAAAATTTGTCAACCTGCGGAATTTCAACGGATAGTTCTTTGAGATAACGCTCAGAGAGGCATCCCATTACAAACAGTTTTTTCAAATCTCCCTCATCCTTGCGCTGTGCAAACTCCAGAATCATATTGATAGACTCTTCTTTTGCATCACCGATAAAGCCACACGTATTTATAACTGCTATTTCCCCTTGCGGTTCTTCCGTATCATGCGTCACGCTATACCCTACTTCTTCCAGTTGACGCATCAACTGTTCGGAGTCTACCAGATTTTTAGAACATCCTAGAGTAATTATATCTATTCTTTTTCTTTTCATGCATTTTCTCCAAACAGGGAATCAACAAACTCATTCTTACGGAAAACTTGTAAGTCTTCCATACCCTCACCCAGACCAATATACTTAACAGGAATCTTGAATTGATCGGAAATACCAATCACAACCCCTCCTTTAGCCGTTCCGTCGAGCTTGGTGATAGCCATTGCAGTCACTTCCGTGGCCAACGTAAATTGTTTAGCCTGTTCGAAAGCATTCTGTCCGGTAGAACCATCCAGCACCAATAATACTTCATCCGGCGCTTGTGGTATCACCTTTTTCATAACATTCTTAATCTTAGTTAGTTCATTCATCAACCCCACTTTATTATGCAAGCGCCCAGCTGTGTCGATTATAACCACATCTGCATTGTTGGCAACGGCAGAACTAAGCGTATCATAGGCCACAGATGCAGGGTCAGCCCCCATTTTCTGTTTTACCACAGGGACGCCTACGCGTTCTCCCCAAATCATTAATTGCTCCACTGCGGCAGCACGGAAGGTATCGGCAGCTCCCAGATAAACTGATTTACCTGCTTTCTTGAACTGATAGGCCAACTTACCGATTGTTGTAGTTTTGCCTACCCCATTCACTCCCACAACCATAATCACATACGGCTTTCTCTCGATGGGAAGATCGAAATCAGCTACATCATCCGAGTTGTTTTCAGTGAGCAGTGCAGCAATTTCATCGCGCAATATATGATTCAGTTCCTGAGTATTCACATATTTATCCTCTGCTGCACGTTTCTCAATGCGCTTGATAATGTTCAGCGTGGTTTCTACTCCAACGTCAGACGTAATCAGCACCTCTTCCAGGTTATCCAACACTTCGTCATCTACCTTTGACTTACCAGCCACGGCACGAGCGATTTTACTAAATACACTCTCTTTGGTTTTAGATAACCCTTTATCTAAAGTTTCCTTCTTTTCCTTTGAAAAAAAACTAAAAAATCCCATATCTACAGTTGTTTGTATAATACATTATGCTACAAAGATATAACAAAGGATTGAAAAAGTAAAAAAAGAAGCAACAAAAAATCCCCTCATTGTTTGCCAATGAGAGGATTTTGCATTTATAGCGTATATGCTATTGCGATTATTTTTTGAAAAAGTCTTGTACTTTCTCGTTCGGAACCATTTGTTCATCAAAAACGTATGCTCCAGTCTTAGGAGATTTTACCATTTTGATAACCTTGGTGTAAGCACGTCCTTCTTTAGAACCTTCGTGCAAACTTGCTACTGTTTTCTTTGCCATGGGTTATACTTCTTTATTATTTAATTTCCTTGTGTACTGTTACTCTCTTCAGAATCGGGTTGTATTTCTTCAACTCAAGTCTTTCTGTAGTATTCTTTCTGTTCTTAGTTGTGATATAACGAGATGTTCCCGGCATTCCACTGTCTTTGTGTTCTGTACATTCCAGAATCACCTGTACTCTGTTACCTTTTGCTTTCTTTGCCATTGTAAGTTTTCTCCTCTACGTTTAGCCGATTACTTTAATGCTTTTCCAATCACAAAAACCTTTAGCCACAGCTTCAGTCAGCGCAGCGTCCAGTCCCTTTTTGTTGATAATACGCAGTCCGTTAGCACAAATGCTAAGACTGATCCAACAATCTTGTTCTACGTAGTAGAACTTTTTGTTAAACAAGTTCAAATCAAAGGTTCTCTTAGTTCTTCTCTTTGAGTGTGAAACATTGTTGCCAATCATGGCTTTCTTTCCGGTAATTTGACAAATCTTCGACATTTCTATCTTATTTTTATAGTTTTATATCTATACTTCTTTCAAACAGGACGCAAAGTAAGCACTTTTATCCGTATAAAACAAGAATTTCTTAAAATAATTCACTTATAAGCAGTTATTTTTCTTTCATTTGAGCAAATTCAGAAGCATCGACAATGCATTATTGCTTGCTTTCTCGATATTTGCCGCTCTTCCGTGGTCTGATTCCTGTCTGTAAGTACGAATTTCGTTTTTATAACCAGCAGCTATCCAGACAGTACCTACCGGCTTTTCGGGAGTACCTCCGCCCGGTCCGGCTATGCCGGAAGTTGCCACTGCACAGTCAGTTTTCAACGCTTTCATCGCACCTTTTACCATTTCAATCACAGTTTCTTCGCTGACGGCTCCATGCTTTTCCAAAGTTTGGCAAGAGACATGAAGAAGGTCCATTTTCACTTCGTTGGAATAGGCTACTATACCTCCGTTGAAGTATTCCGAACTTCCGGCAATGGAAGTAATCCGCGCCGCAATGTTTCCACCAGTGCAACTTTCCGCGGTGGAAACGGTCAATTTCTTCTTTTTCAGTAAGTCGCCCACGGTGACTTCCAACGGTACATTTTTCTCTTCTGCCATAATTTCCTACCTTATTATATAACCGTTTCCTAATTTATAAAATGACACGAGAATAAGCAGGAAGGTCAATGGAGCAAAAGTCCTTATCCAGATACTTGAAATACCCGGTAATGGCAATCATGGCTGCATTGTCCGTAGTATAACTGAATTTAGGGATAAAAATATTCCAGCCATACTTCTCGGCATGTTCCCTGAATGCATTACGCAATCCATTATTGGCAGATACCCCTCCCGCCACGGCTACTTCGTTAATCTTATATTCTTTCGCTGCCTTCCGCAATTTATCCATTAGGATATCTACAACAGTAGCTTCAAGCGAGGCAGCCAAATCCACTTTATGATGTTCGATGAAATCCGGATCTTCTTTCATCCAGTCGCGCAATGAATACAGGAAAGAAGTTTTCAACCCGCTAAAACTGTAATCCAATCCGGGAATGTGCGGTTTGCTAAACGTAAAAGCCTTCGGATTTCCCTGACGTGCCAGTTTATCGATAATCGGCCCGCCCGGATAACCAAGCCCCATGACTTTGGAGCATTTATCAATAGCTTCGCCTGCTGCATCATCAATCGTTTGACCGAGAATCTGCATATCATTATAAGCTTTCACCAATATAATCTGCGAATTTCCACCCGATACCAGCAGGCAAAGAAATGGAAATTGTGGTTGTTTATTCTCTTCTCCTTCTGCTTTAATAAAATGAGCTAGCACATGACCTGTCAGGTGATTAAC
>NZ_URFY01000105.1 GCF_900547205.1 uncultured Bacteroides sp. | reverse complement strand
GGGACCACCCGTCCCGACGAGCGAAAAAGAAAACACTATGCAAACATAGTAACTAAAATTTATCGATTAATGACAGTGTCCGCCTTCGCAACCGCAATCGTCGCCGCAACCGCCGTCACCGCAACTGTCACATCCGCAACCGCATCCACCTTCACCGCTCATCATCTTCACCAGCTCTTGAATTTCTTCGTTAGTGGCAGGACGGCTTTCGAGTACCGTACCTTCAAAAATAAGAGTAGCACCAGCCAACGGGTGGTTAAGGTCAACTACTACCACGTCCGGTTTGATTTCTACTACACTGGCATTCACACGCTGACCGTCGGCAGTCATTAAAGGTACGATATTACCTTCTTTGATACGTTCGTCATCAAACTTACCATCAATCTCGAAAATGTTTTTCGGAAGTTCGATAATGTGTTGCTCGTCATATTCTCCGTAAGCTTTCTCGGCAGGAATAGTAAAATCGAACTTGTCACCTTTAGAAAGAGCTGTTATCTGATTCTCGAAGTCTTCGAGTGTTGTTCCTAATCCTGAAATGAATTGAAAGGGATGTTCAGCATTTGCTTCTTCGAACAATTCCTTTACGCCATCTTCCATTGTATATAATTTGTATGCAACGGTAATGTACTTGTTTTCTACTGTTTCCATCTGATATAATTGTTTCTAATTAATAAATCCCGTAAGTACGGATTGACAAAGATACGAATAATTTGCTTGCACATGGGCATGGTGAGGGTAAATTTCAGATTATTAAGTGCTTTTGATAGAAGGAGGGGAGGAGGCGATTGCAAAGATAATAGTTGTAAATTTAACCTTTAAGTGATAAAATAGAGAAATAATGCCGCTCTTCTCTTACAATTATTCGCTTTTAAGTGTTTTTTTTCTTCGATTTGTTTGGAGATAATAAAAAAGCCCTTACCTTTGCAGCACGAAATAAAGAAAAGAAGATATGAATAAGCTACATACGTCTATTAACCTAGCAGTCTTGCATATTATTCGCGTCGTGGTGGTCCCATCAAGAGCGTGAGAAAGGTTTTTGTGTTGTATGTGTTCGTACCATAAAGATAGAATTTAGAGCCTTTCTCACTGATGTGAGGGAGGCTCTTTAATTAAAAGATAAATTGAAATGAAAAAGCAATTACGCAGTTCGTTTAGTACGCAAGGCCGTCGGATGGCGGGAGCCCGTGCATTGTGGGCAGCCAACGGTATGAAAAAAGAGCAGATGGGAAAACCCATTATTGCCATCGTCAATTCGTTTACACAGTTTGTGCCGGGTCATGTTCACCTACATGAAATCGGGCAACTAGTGAAGGCTGAAATTGAAAAGCTGGGGTGCTTCGCTGCGGAATTTAATACAATAGCTATCGACGACGGTATTGCAATGGGACACGATGGTATGCTTTATTCGCTCCCTTCACGAGATATTATTGCCGATAGTGTAGAATATATGGTCAATGCGCACAAAGCGGATGCAATGGTATGCATCAGCAATTGTGATAAAATAACTCCGGGAATGTTGATGGCATCCATGCGATTGAATATCCCCACCGTATTCGTTTCGGGCGGACCGATGGAAGCGGGAGAGTGGAACGGTCAGCATCTGGATTTGATAGATGCGATGATAAAATCGGCTGACGAAAGCGTAAGCGATAAAGAAGTAGCCAATATCGAACAAAATGCTTGTCCTACCTGCGGATGTTGCTCCGGTATGTTTACCGCCAACTCAATGAACTGCCTGAACGAAGCTATCGGACTGGCACTTCCCGGCAATGGTACAATCGTTGCTACACACGAAAACCGCACGCAACTCTTCAAGGATGCTGCGAAGCTGATTGTAGAAAATGCCATGAAATATTATGAAGAAGGAGACGAAAGTGTACTTCCCCGTAGCATCGCTACCCGCCAGGCATTCCTAAATGCAATGACGCTGGATATTGCGATGGGCGGTTCTACCAATACGGTTCTTCACCTGCTCGCTGTTGCCCACGAAGCGGGAGTGGACTTTAAGATGGACGACATCGATATGCTTTCCCGCAAAGCTCCTTGTCTTTGCAAGGTAGCTCCCAATACTCAAAAGTATCATATTCAGGATGTCAACCGTGCCGGTGGTATCATTTCTATTTTGGACGAACTGGCAAAAGCCAATTTAATAGATACTTCCGTTCGCCGTGTAGACGGAATGACGCTGGCGGAAGCAATAAATAAAAATTCAATCACCAGCGCTGATGTCTGCGAGAAAGCAATCAAGAACTATTCGAGTGCGGCCGGAAACCGGTTCAATCTCGTACTGGGCTCGCAAGGTGCTTACTATAAAGAACTCGATAAAGACCGTGCTGCCGGATGTATCCGCGACTTGGAACACGCTTATAGCAAAGACGGTGGACTGGCAGTACTGAAAGGAAATATAGCGCAGGATGGTTGCGTAGTAAAAACAGCAGGCGTAGACGAAAGTATCTGGAAGTTTACCGGTCCTGCCAAAGTATTCGACTCACAGGAAGCTGCTTGTGAGGGCATCCTCGGAGGTCGAGTCGTCAGTGGCGACGTTGTCGTCATCACGCACGAAGGTCCGAAGGGTGGTCCCGGTATGCAGGAAATGCTTTATCCTACCTCTTATATAAAATCCCGTCATCTCGGAAAAGAATGTGCATTGATTACCGACGGACGTTTCAGTGGTGGAACTTCCGGATTGAGTATCGGTCATATTTCTCCCGAAGCGGCAGCAGGAGGCAATATCGGAAAAATAGTAGATGGAGATATTATCGAAATCGACATTCCTGCCCGGACGATTAACGTGCGACTGACGGATGAAGAACTGGCTGCCCGTCCGATGGCTCCTGTCACTCGCGACCGCTACGTGCCCAAGAGCTTGAAGGCATATGCCAGCATGGTAAGTTCCGCCGATAAGGGAGCAGTGAGATTAATCGATTGATATTATTCATCTTTCAATATAATAAGGAATGAGTAAAGACTTAATAACAGGTGCAGAGGCAATGATGCGTTCTCTGGAACATCAGGGAGTAACTACCATCTTCGGCTATCCGGGCGGTTCTATCATGCCGGTATTCGATGCCTTGTTTGACCATAAAAATACATTGAACCATGTTTTGGTTCGTCACGAACAGGGAGCTGCCCATGCGGCACAAGGTTATGCCCGCGTATCGGGTCAAGTTGGTGTTTGCTTGGTGACAAGCGGCCCCGGAGCTACAAATACGATAACCGGCATTGCCGATGCTATGATAGACAGTACGCCCATCGTAGTGATTGCCGGACAGGTAGGAACCGGTTTCCTTGGAACAGATGCCTTTCAGGAAGTTGATTTGGTTGGTATCACCCAGCCTATCACTAAATGGAGCTATCAGATTCGTCGTCCGGAAGATGTAGCCTGGGCGTTGGCGCGTGCCTTTTATATTGCCAGCAGTGGTCGTCCCGGTCCCGTAGTGCTGGACTTTGCTAAGAATGCTCAAGTAGAGAAAACGAAATATGAACCCACTAAACTCGATTTTATCCGCAGTTATGTTCCGGTTCCTGACACGGATGAAGAATCTGTAAAGGCAGCTGCCGAACTGATAAACAATGCCGAACGTCCGCTGATTCTGGTAGGGCAGGGCGTTGAACTGGGAAATGCCCAGCAAGAATTGCGTAAATTTATCGAAAAGGCGGATATTCCTGCTGGCTGTACACTGCTCGGACTGTCGGCTTTGCCAACGGAACATCCGTTGAATAAAGGAATGCTGGGTATGCATGGTAACTTAGGTCCGAATATCAACACCAATAAATGTGATGTACTCATTGCCGTTGGTATGCGTTTTGATGACCGCGTGACGGGAAACCTTGCTACTTACGCCAAGCAAGCAAAGGTGATACATTTCGATATCGATCCTGCGGAGATTAACAAGAACGTTAAGGTAGATGTATCCGTTTTGGGAGATTGCAAAGAAACATTAGCTTCCGTTACTCAACTCTTGAAGAAGAACACTCATACCGAATGGATCGACAGTTTCAAAGAATACGAGAAAGTGGAAGAGGAGAAAGTGATTCGTCCCGAACTCAATCCGGCAACTAAAACATTAAGTATGGGTGAAGTGGCGCGTGCCGTAAGTAATGCTACTAATCATCAAGCTGTTCTGGTGACGGATGTCGGTCAGAACCAGATGATCTCAGCTCGTTACTTTAAATATTCTAAAGAACGTAGCATCATTACTTCCGGCGGACTCGGAACAATGGGCTTCGGACTACCCGCTGCCATCGGAGCCACTTTCGGAGCTCCCGAACGCACTGTATGCGCATTTATGGGTGATGGTGGACTTCAGATGAATATCCAGGAACTGGGTACTATCATGGAACAGAAAGCCCCGGTAAAGATTATCTGTCTGAACAACAACTTCCTAGGAAATGTACGCCAATGGCAAGCCATGTTTTTTAATCGCCGCTATTCTTTTACTCCGATGATGAATCCGGATTATATGAAGATAGCCTCTGCTTATGATATACCTTCCAAACGTGTCTTCACCCGCGAAGAACTGAAAGAAGCTATTGATGAAATGCTGGCAACGGACGGTCCGTTCTTGCTCGAAGCTTGCGTGGTAGAAGAAGGCAATGTATTGCCGATGACTCCTCCGGGTGGTTCCGTCAATCAAATGTTGCTGGAGTGCTAGGAGAAGTGGATTGGTGAGAATGGAGAGTTGAGAGTTCGCATTTAAAATTTAGAGTTATGAGTGATAAAACATTATATACGATTATAGTACATTCCGAGAATATTGCCGGATTGTTGAATCAGGTGACGGCTGTATTTACTCGTCGGCAGATCAATATCGAGAGTCTGAATGTTTCTGCTTCTTCTATTAAGGGAGTACATAAATACACCATTACGGCTTGGACGGATAAGGATACGATTGAAAAGGTAGTGAAGCAGATTGAGAAGAAAATCGATGTGATTCAGGCACACTACTTCACGGAAGACGAGATATACTTTCATGAGATAGCATTATATAAGGTGTCTACCCCTGCTTTTCAGGAAAATCCGGAGGCTTCGAAGATTATCCGCAGATATAATGCGCGCATCGTAGAAGTGAATCCCGTGTTTTCAATAGTCGAGAAGAACGGTATGAGCGAAGAGATTACTTCACTTTACGGTGAACTAAGAGAATTGAGTTGTGTTTTACAGTTTGTGCGTTCGGGTCGAGTAGCTATCACTACCAGTTGTTTTGAACGGGTCAATGAGTTCCTCGACGGACGGGAAGCAAAGTATAACCAGTGTAAAGACTAGTAAGCAGCATGAGTGAAGAGAATAAAATAGGAACTTATAAGTTTGTTGCAGAGCCGTTTCATGTAGACTTCAACGGACGCCTGACGATGGGAGTATTAGGAAATCATTTGCTGAATTGTGCAGGTTTCCATGCCAACGACCGTGGTTTCGGCATCGCCACACTGAACGAAGACAACTATACTTGGGTGCTTTCCCGCTTGGCTATCGAGTTGGATGAAATGCCTTTTCAGTACGAAGACTTCTCGGTTCAGACGTGGGTGGAGAATGTATACC
>NZ_URFY01000104.1 GCF_900547205.1 uncultured Bacteroides sp. | reverse complement strand
GGGCTCGTTCGGGACTTACACCCTATAGTTACTGCCCATGCAGGGCAAACATGCCGCCACCCGCGCCACCACAGATGGCACGTGGGAAAAGGACGACAAAGTGCAAATATCCGTAAAGGACTCCGCAACGACTTTCGATGGGGTTAATATTGATGCGAATGGAAAGGTGATTTTAAATGATATACATTTTCGCTGGAAGAAGCATTATCCGGAGAAAGAAATTTATGCGCATTATCCTGTGGAATTAGCCAAGGAAATAATGGAAAACCAGAGCAATGAAGGTTATCAAAAAAGCGACTACCTTTTTGCTTCCCAAATTAGGATAACTATATCGTCCTCGAACAAAGAAAAGACCCTTGTGTTCCGTCACCTCCCGGCCAAGGTGGTGGTACACCTCAACGCAGGCAATGGAGTGACCGAAGAAGAACTTAAAGCCGCCACCGTGACCTTTGAAAACCTGAATCGCAAGTGGGGAAAAAGCCCCGATGAAGAGACAGGACACATCGACCAAGTTATCCCGGGCACCGATCGCATCATCCCCAACGAAGTAACTCCTGCCGCCGACGGATACGTGCGCACCGTGCGTGCCTTGTTTGTTCCGCAGGATATGTCGGGGCGGAAGCTGGTGAAAATAGTCACCGCGGCCGGCAAGACCTTCTATTACATCCCCACCAAGGGCGAAGCAGACTTCTTCAACGGAAAGATGTACGAGTATCGCCTCACCGTTGCCTCGGTGGGCGTCACCAACAGCACCGTGGAGGGAGGCACCTGGCAGCCGGCCGACTGATTACGACTGTCCCGTCAGGCGACAGCACCGGCAGCCCGCCCTTGCTAAACGAAAATAAGAAACAGTAACTCATTAAACCCATAAAGCGTATGAAACAACATCCATCCATATTCACCCTCGCAGCATCTCTGGTCTGCACCCTCATCCTGGCGCTGACGGCCTGCACGCCCCAAGCCTTGGATGAGCTTGCCCCCGGCACCGATGACGCCCCTGTCCTCCTCACCATCTCCGTGACGGACGGCGGAATGTATTCCACCCCCGACCCGGGCGCGAAGACCCGAGCCGAAGAACGGGGCTATCAAACCGTATTCACTGAAGGCGACCAGATAGGTCTCTACGTGGTGAAAGACGGAGCAGTAGAAAAGTCAAATCTCTGCCTCACCCTCCTGGGCGGCAAGTGGACGATGCCGACTGGCGAACTATACTACACTCCCGACAAGAGCTTCTATGCCTATTATCCCTATAAGGATGATAACTATATGAGAGGCAAGGTATCGCCCGGCAGCAATGACTTCTTTGAAACTTTGGTCAAAGATTGGGATACCAAAAACGACCAAAGCACCTACGCTGCCTACACCGCGTCCGACCTGATGACGGCACGGGGAGTGTATAACGCTCAAGAAAGCACCCTCCACTTTCCGATGATGCACCGCATGGCAATGGCCGTGCTCAAGATGGAAACACAAGCATGCAACACTGCAATAGACGGTGAAATCGAATATCATCCCCAAACAAGACTGCTTCCTGACCTGAAGATAGGAAGCAACGGAGTGACATATCATAGCATCGACCACCGCTACTTAGTAAATCCTGCTAAGGTCAGTGCTCCCATCGAGATAAGCTACTCCTATATCGGAGAGAGTGGTCCAAAAACAACCTCTATACCGTATGAGCAACTGCAGAGTGGAAGATACAAAGATTTCCCGATAAACATCGGTTCGTCTCCTTTACCCGTAGACCACCGCCCTATAGAAGTGGGAGACTACTATATGGAGGACGGCACCATCCTCCCCCATAACGCCGTCCGGCAACCCGAAGGTTACCTCGGTGTAGTGTTCTTTACGGGCAATCCTGCTGAAGATGATGCCCTCCTCGCTCGCGACCACTCGAAGTGCACACACGGGTTGGCAGTGGCTTTGAAGGATGCTACTGCTACAAAATGGAGTGATGCGATTGAGACCGTGAATTTCTGGACAAACTCTCCTGACAGAGACGAAGATAAGGTGAATATACAGGAGATATCTAAAAAGCAAGGTTATGCTAATACGAAAGCATTGAGGGCATACAATCAGGAATTTCCCGATAAAAAGGTATTGCCGGTGGAATCTGTTGATGCGTACGCTATGATATACCCATGCCCGAAAAAGAGCAGTGGTTGGTACTGGCCTTCCTCTGGAGATTCGAAGCAATTATTCAAGATAAGTGGAACAATTTTTCAAGAGATAGGAGGAGACAACTTCAAAGAAAAGAGTTATTATTGGACGAGCAGTGAAGCGTCTAACAATATGGCAAGTGCAAACGAAGGCTACAGCAGAAAGCAATTGATTTTTAGCATCCGTGCTATACTGGCTTTTTAGCCGCACTGTGTGCTGTAGCTACGAAATGAAACAATGTATTAACCCCCGCCTGACAAAGAAAGGAGGATTATGCAAATGGGGCGCATAGGAACACTAAGTATTAACCATTTAAATAATAAGATTATGGCTTCTAGTAAAGGATGTTATTTGGAACTTGTAAACAGAGCTTTCGAAGAAATAAAAGTGGAGTTCATACCTAAGAATAGCTCAGACTGGCTAGGTAGTAAATCTCCAGACCTAGGGACGAAAACACTGAAGGATGATGAAAATAACTATTATTTTTCAGAAATATTGGAAATGAACGGTGCTATTAGTGCGCAAGGAATGTTCAGTATAAAAATCAGCATTGGTGAAAACAGTGTCACAGTGGATGATTTCAATCTGGAAGACGGGCGGCGTAATGAGGAAAAAATAAGATACATCGATTTGTCTGAAACAGGGGGAAAACTGGATTGTTATATTGTGATAACCTACGGACTGAATGTACAGCTTATTGCCGAAAAGGAAAAGGAAAGTGGCTTTGCCAACAATAAAGGTTGCTACAGATTTGAATTCTTCCGGATGTCGAAACGCCGGTTCGGTATTATGAACGATTATCACTATGGCTGTAAAGGCAACAATGATAATGACCAGAAAACGGTCTTTCAAACAATTAATAAGTTCATCAAACGTCCCGAGTTTATTGTTATGCCCGGTGATTTGCTCGATAATCCGATTTATCAGAAAGGAAAAGACAGAGACATCTGGAAGCACTTCATTGATCCGCTGGAAAAAAGATACATCCCTATTGCCGACGGCTTTGGCAATCATGATTTATGGTCGTCAGTGGGATCCACGGATGTCAAGAATAGATGCCTGAAACGTAATTCGAAAAGAAAACAGAAACTATGCGGCTATAGTGACGAATGGAACAAAAATAAAAATGGCAAATATGAGAATGACAACAAAGGTTATCATTACCGCTGGCAGATGGAATTGAAAAAGAACGGGAAGAAGGTATTGATTGTTTTCTTTATGCTGAACAATGTCCCCGCGGAAAAAAACAGAAAGGACAAGGTAAACACGGAAAAAACACAGCAGAAGGGGACCTATTCCTACGATTCACTGCGCTATCTGAAAGATGCCATGCAGGATGCGTATAACAAAAATAATAAGAACTACGATGGTGTCTACGGCCTTTTGTTCTTTCATACCAATTATGAATGTCAGAATAATAGCGATACAAGAATCACCAAAAATGAAGTAACAGTGTATGAACCGGAAAGATGGTGGACTTATAAAGATAAACAAGTACTTGCCGGAGTGCTTGACAACCCTGTTTTTCCTGTTTTAATGTCTTTCTTCGGACATTCACATATTAGTAACATCAAGAAGCAATATTTATATACGAGTCAGAAGAATCGCACAGAGCATTTCGGTTACCTCTGCGCCTCTTCCAAAGAGATGCGCCGTCTGAACCTGATTGATATCAGCCTGACAGAAGAGAATGGTGAATATTACATTGAGATAGAAGGTAAATATGCGAATGTCAAGGAACTGTCAATGGAGGATCATAGTTTGAATAAAGTAGACGGTATAAAATTCCCACTAAAAAAAGCTTGATATAAATCATTTCTCTGCTTACTACAGACAAGCAATGGAGATGAATGGCAATGGAGATAAGAAGGAATAACAGTCCTTTTTGCGAAAGCAAAACACCGGAACCCCGACCAATCACATGGTTTGAGTTCCGGTGTAGTCTTTCCGCCTGCTTGGAACTACAGTTTCAAGCGGGCGGAACTAAAGTTTCACGTGCATGGAACTATAGTTTCAGCAGGATGGAACTACAGTTTCACCACGGTGGAACTAAAGTTTCATGCCACGAAAACTACCACAACACTACACTGCCTGACAGACAACTAGCAGCCACTCCGCAACAAACAGTCGAAATCCCAAAGGCTACGAATGCCAACCTTGCATAAATCATGCAGTAAAATCTCTCGTTTCGAGTAGAAACAGACCTTGTTTCAGCTATTAATGCACAACCTGTCATCTAGTAATGCTTCAACACTCATCTATTGCACCTGATTTATCAGCTATTAACGCCTGAGTCCTAAGGTATTAATAGCTGTCACAACAAGTATTAACATCCTGAACATCAGCTATTAACACCCTAAACACACAAATATCACCCTGAGGGCAACTCGCTGCCCTCAGGGTGATATCAGGACTTAACCTAATAGCTGTAACACCGATGAATAAAGGGATTGAAGCAAAGTATGAGGGCATGAGGGCAAAAACGAAGAAAACTTTTATTGGAGAGGCAGGAATCCGGGTGGGAGATGGCATTCTTTTACGAAGGCGTAAAACTGGGTGGTATCTAAAAGATGAGCTTTTCTTATACTCTTTTCAGCGATAGTCTCGTAGTCAACAAGAACTTTTACTATCTTTGTGTCGTTGTCACTATAAAGATAAACAGTTAACTAAAAGCATCAGGAGGACTTCCCGTATGAACCAACCGATATACGTAGCGCCCAATCGTAAAGGCATCCCCTACGGCATGATGAACTTCGCAGCCATCCGCCGCGACAACTATTATTATGTGGATAAGACACACTTCATCCCCATGATAGAACAAGCCAACCGGTTTTTCTTCTTCATCCGTCCGCGCCGATTCGGCAAGAGCCTGACACTAAACGTATTGCAGCACTACTATGACGTGCATACACGTGATCAGTTCGATGAACTCTTTGGCGACTTATATATTGGGAAGCACTCCACACCGAACCGCAACACTTACTTGGTGCTTTACCTCAACTTCTCGGGTATCTACGCCGAACTGAATGACTACCGTCAAGGGCTGGATGCGTATTGTCAAACCCGTTTCGAGTTCTTCTGCCAGACTTACGCCGAGTTACTGCCACCGGATACCAGAAAACGACTTGGTGAAAAGCAAGGTGCAGTAAACCAATTGGATTATCTGGTTGCGGAATGCGAACAGGCCGGGCAGAAGATATATCTCTTTATTGATGAGTACGACCACTTCACCAACGCCATCCTCTCCGATGCTGAAAGTTTGCAGCGTTACACTGACGAAACGCACGGTGAAGGCTATCTGCGCGCTTTCTTCAATAAAGTGAAGGCAGGAACCTATTCCAGTATAGAGCGCTGCTTCATCACCGGCGTCAGCCCCGTGACGATGGACGACCTCACCAGCGGATTCAACATAGGCACCAACTACTCACTCAATCCGAAATTTAACCAAATGATGGGTTTCACTGAGGAGGAAGTGCGCCAGATGCTGACTTACTATTCAACAAATAGCCCTTTCAAGCATAGCGTAGACGAACTGATAGGAATCATGAAACCCTGGTATGACAACTACTGCTTTGCAAAAGAATGCTACGGAGGAACTACAATGTATAACTCCAACATGGTGCTTTACTTTGTTAATAATTAACGTGAGTTCGATATAACTTAAAACAGTGTAAGTTGCCTGTCCTTGATAAGATTCACATCAATGGCAGGCTTCTTTTCAAAGAAACAGTACGCAGCAATAGCTGAAAGA
>NZ_URFY01000103.1 GCF_900547205.1 uncultured Bacteroides sp. | reverse complement strand
TCTTTCAGCTATTGCTGCGTACTGTTTCTTTGAAAAGAAGCCTGCCATTGATGTGAATCTTATCAAGGACAGGCAACTTACACTGTTTTAAGTTATATCGAACTCACGTTAAATTAATAGATAAAATTATTTAAGTCTGAACACTTTAGAATAAATTCCTTGATCAGACCCTGTAGGCCATAGGCAGATACGGCCAAATAGTGTTCCTCTTTTCAAAGCTGTCTGAAACATATTATTATCGGTATAGTCTCTTGTGGCAAAACGGTATATTTTACCCGTATCATATTGTGCCACATTCTCTGTCTCATCATAGCGGTCTACATTATGCTCTGCATCGTTCAGATATTGTGTAGTACTCAATAAGAGAATCATGCGATCGATACTTGTGCCTGCTATTTTATTAACTTTAAATGAAGCGTTTACTTTGTTACCATTCAGCGTCATTTCAGCATTCTCGACCAAATAATAAGGTGTTACTTCCACATCCTGCGTAGCGAAACCTTTCAAATTGATCTCAATAGTATCACGTCCTGCACTACTCCAAGGACCATTACCGGCTTTAGTAATCAACTGATATTGTCCATCAAAGATGCATATTGAAAATTCCCCATTCTGATTCACAAAGACTTCTACCGGATCATGCTTCTCATATCCGCGTTGATACAACTGCATTCTCACAGCTTCATTGCCACGCAATTGCAACGCTTCCCCTTTATAAACCACACGTCCTTTGATGAAAGAAGTCGGTTCATCATAATTATCTTTCGTACAGCCCGTCAATATAAGAGCCGATAGAACAACTATTGAAAATATATTAGATATTGTTTTCATCTTTTTCCTGTTTATTTTAGGTTACTGATAAGGGTTCTTCACTAACTTTTTATTATTATTAATCCAACCATTGTCAATTTCCGAATAATACTGCGCATCTGTGCACTTCAGCGGTCGGCGCCATAAATCAAGCTTTTGCATATCTTTTTCTATAAACACCCATTTACCATTATTTACATCACCCGGAGCGTATACTTTAAACGGCCATAAACCTAAGCGTTTTGAAGAGCGCATGGTAGGTTCTCCAGTCCATATTTTACTAGCTTCCATCCAGCGTTTCAAATCCCACCAGCGATTACCTTCGAATGCAAATTCTACCCGATACTCGTGCATGATTTTATCGTGATCGATTGTAGTCAAGGGCGAAATCCCGGCACGAGTGCGTACTTGATTGATATAACTCAACGCTTCAGTGTCATTGTTATCGCGCGATAGTTCCCAACTTGCTTCGGCGGCAATCAGGTAAGCTTCAGCAATACGGAAATAAACATTCCACATTTCAGAACCACGACCTATAGTACCGGCAGACGGTGTAGCATCCAGATATTTGCGAACATAGAAACCTGTACGGTTAATCTCACGGTCATTAGCTCCAAACGGTCCGTTGTTGGATGTAATCAGGTTCCCGTTATCATCATAGGAGTTACGGGCACCGGTTACTTCCTCCCATACTCCGTTCTCTTTCCGCAATTGTCCAGCCTGAAGTTCTATGATTTTGCTGTCGAAGGTTGCTCCGGGAACAATGACTGTACCCATCAAACGTGGATCACGCTCCAAGAACAACTCTGTCGGCTCAGTAAAGAATTTCGGGTTTTCGGGTGTGCCGATGTCGAAAGGAACACTTGTCCCTTTCTGTTCTTCAGTTGCATTAATTGGTTCGAACGCTTCAACCAAGTTGAGCAATACAGACAAGCGGTCGCTGCCGGTATCCTGTTCTATACTTTTCGGTAGGTTACCTTTGGTGAATTGATGTGTCTGTCCCGGAGAAACATAATCACGACACCAGATAACTTCTGTATTGCCATCTTTCTGGCATACAGCTTTATAGAAATTGTCGGCGTATGCCTTGGGAGTATTGTCCGATGCGAGCATTAACTTATACGGACCGTTCTCTATCACATCCTTTGCCGCTTCCAATGCAATTTTATAGTATTCTTTCGCTCTGGAAGCTGGAATTCCCACTTCACCCCCGGTAGTACGCAGTTGAGGATGAGCTTCCACAGTATTGTAGGTGGCTAGTGATGCCGCTGTCAGTGCTGCACGGGCTTCCAGCATTTTAGCGACCCAGTAATTGGCACGCGCTGAGTTCTTATTTTGTTCCTTTGTCATCATTCCGGCTGCTTCCCGACATTCGGAAATAATATAATCATATAATTCCGCTTCGGTGGAACGGGGTATTTGCATGGTTGTGATATCCATGCCCGGAGTATAATCAAACACCTTATCACCAACGATAGGCACACCACCCAGAGTGCGACCCATACAGAAATAAAGCCATGCGCGTATATAGCGCACTTCACCCATATATGCGGTTTTCGTGGCATCATCTACTGCCGTAGAAGGTTTGATTCCTTCGAGAAACTGATTAAGGTCGTGTACTAAAGTATAGTCATACGGTCGCCATTTATTGCGGTCGATATTCTCATCGCTGTTCGTATCGAAATGAACAACTTCATCGAGCATGGTCCATTGATCCCAATCATCGATACGCTGTCCAATCGTGATGCGACCGTAGAAATTAGCCAATACCGACTTTACCAATACGGGGTCTCCGAAAGTCTGATCTTGAGTTAACAGCGTATCAGGCTTTGTATCCAGAAAATCACTGCAACTACCCAACGACAACATTGTAGCAGCCATTACTGCGCATAAATATCTTTTTCTCATTGTTTCTTAAAATTTTAGGTTTACACCAACATTTATTACTCTCACCGGAGGATAATCCAATCCATTATCAGAAGCACATTCTGGGTCCATAACAGACAAATTGGAGATTGTCAACAGGTTTGTACCCGAAACAAACAGGCGCAGATGACTGATGCCACTCTTGTTCAGCCATTGTTTCGGAATAGTATAGCCAAGTTCCAGATTACGCAATTTCAGGTAAGTGACATTGTGCAACCAATATGAACTCTTATCATAAGCACTGGTTTCATCCGAATTTAAACGTAACATTGGATATTTACCGGAAATCAGCTCACTATTAGCATCCCATATGTCAGACAAGTGCCATGCGTCTTTCACTACTTCATCGGGGCTGTTTCCATCATTCTGGAATGGGCGGGCTGTTTCATAACATTGATTCCATGAGGTCATGCCGGAGCCTGTCCAGTCCATTGCCAAGTCAAAGCCTTTCCAAGATGCAGAGAGGTTGATGCCGAAGTTGATAGTCGGAGTACTGTCTACACGATAACCTATGGGACGTTCATCCAAGCCGTTGATTACACCATCATTGTTCTGGTCCTTATACATGATATCTCCCGGCACAACCGTACGGTTACCTTTTCTGTCATTGTCAACTGGATAATTGGCTATTTGCTCCCAGCTATCAAAACGACCGACAGCCTCATATCCCCAGTTCACATAACCGACGCGGTGCCAGATACTGTTACGATATCTATCCCACGAGTTGCTGAAGCGCGGTTTATACTGCTCCCAATCCCAGTATCGGGAATAAGTAATATTACCACCTACGTTGTATTTGAAATCGTTGATTTGGTCGGTCCATGTTATAGAAGCGTCGAATCCTTTGTGCATATCCGACTTCAAATTCTCTTTTGGCAGACCGAAACCTGCTTCATTCGGAATCAGTACATCGTAGCGGGATTCCGGTATTCCTTCACGCAAACGGCGGAAGTAGTCAATTTGCATATTCAAACGGTTATTGAGAAAACTCAGGTCGACACCGATATCCAGAATTTTCGAGGTCATCCACGACAGTGTTTGGTTAGGCAAGCCACGGGTTGAAGTGCCTGTAACGTAGTCGCCGTCTATTACGGCTCCTCCATTGTTATAGTTATATCCGGGTAGATAATCAAACGGATGGTAGTTGTCAGTCAAAATCCGATCACTGTCATCACCAACTTCCCCATAAGAAGCACGCAGCTTAAAGTTAGTCACAATCTCGCCGATTCTGTTTTCCTTCCAGAAGTTCTCTTCGGAGACACGCCATCCCAATGATGCCGACGGGAAGAATCCCCAACGATTGTCGGGACGGAATTTCCATGAACCATCCCAACGACCAATTAACTCAACCAGATATTTATTGGCAAAGCTATAGTTGATACGTCCCAGATACCCCATACGGGCTTCAGTCCTGTTGCCATCATCATTAAACTCTTGAAGTTCTTTCAGACGAATCAAATCCATTGAATTGGAAACGGGCGTAGAATGAATCCACATCTTCGGACTTTTGCGCTGACTTGCTTCAAAACCGGCTATGGCTACAACTGCATGGCTTCCGAACTTACGGTCGAAATTAAGTTGGAAATTAGAGAATTGATCTTCTTTCTTCTCACGAGAGCGCTCACGATAGGGATTGGACATACGATTGGTTACGTTGTAGGAGTCATTTTGCTCATTATAGGCGTATAGTTCATATGTATATTCCTGATTATCCAATTCATTGTAAGCATAGTAATACCCCAGCATACCTTTGAACTTTAATCCTTTCAGAATTTCATATTCAGCAGTACCGTTCAATTGTATCACACGCCACACGTCGGAAACCTTACCTGTAGTCTCATAATTCAATATACCAAAGTTAGTTTCCGGCTGGTCGGACACCAATTGCGGATATTTAGGATTGTCGTTGGCAAACGGACGCTTGGTAGGTTGATTTTTCATTGTAGCAAAACGAGGTAGCCATGTATCATCAGCCCCCGGCACACCCGGATGGCGCCGGTCCTCGATACGTCCGTTCATGCTGGCACCGACTTTCAGACGTTCATTAACATTCATCTCAATGTTCATCTGCACATTCGTGCGGCGGAAACCTCCATAATTACGAATTGTCGCATCCTGATTGATATGGGACACTGCTACGTAATAATTGGCTTTGTCCGTTCCTCCCGAAAAGCTAGTGTTGAGGTAGTATTGCGGAGCACTCACCCAAATGTAGTCTCCCCAATCCCATCCTTGATATTTGGGTTCGGCACCTGCCATCCATTTGTTATATTCTTCCTGGCTGTATCGACGAGAACCACCAGTACGTCCAGAAAAGGTTTCGGCTGTGACATAAGCATTCACGTAATCTTTCACATGGGCAGGACTAATGAATTTGGAGTTTTTCTGCCATCCGTAATAGGCATTAACCGACACCGTGTTCTTAGAATTGCGCGCTCCCTTTTTGGTCGTTACAACGACTACTCCGTTTGCTGCACGAACACCATACAATGCGGCGGACGCATCTTTCATAACAGAAACAGATTCAATATCGTTGAAGTCCATATTGCTAAACTGTCCTGAATCTGAGATAACGCCGTCGATTACAAACAATGGAGCACCCATATTACGAATCTGCAAGGCAGTTTCCGCACCCGGTCGTCCATCTTGCTGACGTGTATTCACACCTGCAATCTTACCAACCAGCGCACCACCTGCTGTGGTAGCCGAGGAACGGGCAATATCTTCAGATTTAATAGAGGAAACAGCGCCCGTCAACGTCGCTTTCTTTTGCGACATACCAAAGCCCGTAATAACAATTTCGTCTAATACTTGTGTGTCTTCATAGAGGGTAACTGTAATTTGTCTTGATTCTCCCACAACAATGTTTTGTGTTTTATAACCGATAAAGGATATTTCCAACTTCGTTTTAGGAGATGCATTTAAAGTAAACTCGCCGTTGACATCAGTAATGGTTCCGGTAGTTCCTACGAATTCTTTTACATTTACGCCAATTAATGGTTCACCGTTGGCATCAACAACACGACCTTTCACGGTGCGTTGTTGTTGAACGGAACTGGTAGTTAGCCCGTTTCCTTCCATTGCGTCAGTAGCATGTACATAACTGCCGGGTAAAAGTGAAAGAGCTGTTAGACAGAGTGGAATACACCACATTTTGTTATAGCTATGAAGCCATAACGTTTGTTTTCTTTCTCTCATAGTAACTAAATTTTAAAATTTATAAAATAGTTGTCTACTGCTTGTGTGATTGTATATTCATCAATACCTTCATCCAATACCCTCCAATCACCGAGCGCGCTTTGAAGCCTACCCACTGAC
>NZ_URFY01000102.1 GCF_900547205.1 uncultured Bacteroides sp. | reverse complement strand
AATGCCTTTGCCGAATCATTCAATGCGAAAATCAAGGCATTTCGTGCACAGTTTAGAGGAGTGAGAGATATACCATTCTTTATATTTAGACTATGCAAACTATGTGTGTGAGCTTTTAACAGAACTACAGGGTTTTCGACTTGACCCCTAAAAACTCGTTCTTTACCTTTTCAGCAGTTACATAGTTATCCCGTCTTTGCATTTCATGGTAGATATTATGCAAAGATGCTTTTATTTCTTCCAGCAAGGAATTAACCTGTTTATTGGCATTGCTACGTCCGGTTGCCCGATTTGCTTTAGTGTCCCATTCTTCCGGTTTCACTTCTAACTTGGTGCTGAATTGAGTTCCCACACCGTCCACTGTTATACGTCCCATAATTAGGGCACAACCATTTGCTCTAATAGCACTTCTCTTTAAGTAAAAGAGAATTTTAAAAGTACTCTTCATAATCTCACTTTTTTAAAGCAGCAAAGCTACTGTTATTAATTGATAATGAGATTAATACAGACCGGACAAACATCGACAAGAGATAGCCATTTTGCGACATTTCGTAACCTGAATGATAGGTGAAAGTGTAGGTTACGATTTGGTTACTGAACTATGTCAGAAAGGGGCTATTTTATGGCTTTTACCCCTGACAAGAATCAATAAAAAAAGTCCTACAATACGTTGATATTGTAGGACTTGTCCTTTTTTTGACCCTTTTTGTCTTAGGGTTTCAGCGGAGAGACAGGGTACTGAACCCTTCCATCTAACCACCTATATTTCAGCATATTTAGCTTCCAACATTTCAAATAGGTAACGAAACAGTAACGATTTTCAATGACGCTTTTGTCTGGCTTTGTCCGCTGTTTGTCTGCCTATCTCACGGGTTCAAAGATACAGTTCTTTTCCGAATTACGCAAATGTCTGAATATAAATGTTTCAGATTCGGTGTAAGGTGCAAGCTATATATAGATATATACTTGCACCTTACATCGAATTTATTTCTCGTTTTGTTTATTCCGATGCTCTATTATTTCATCGGCATTAGAAATAGCCCATTGAATAACCCCCTCTAATGGCGGAATTAAACTTCGACCTAATGGTGTTAATGTATATTCTACTCGTGGTGGGATTTCAGGATATACTTTTCTACTCACTAACTTGTCGGCTTCTAATGATTTCAAAGCAACAGACAACATTCGTTGGGAAATATTAGGGGTGCTTTTGAATATTTCGTTAAACCGCATTGTTCCATTGGTATGCAATAGTACTAAAATACGCAAAGACCACTTATCACCGAACCTATCAATAATACTACAAGCAGGACAAATGGTTTCTTCAAAATTATTTTCCATAAATTTTCATTTTTATAGTTGTGATATTCAGCAAAACTAACATTCATGTAACTATCTAACATTTAAGTTAGTTCTTTTTTTATAGCAACTTACTATTTATATTTGCATTCACAAAAGTAAGCAAATATATTTTTAGAATCAACATAAAGTTTTAAAATGATGATGATTCAATAAACAAATAAATAAAAATTATGATGGATTTTGAAGAAATGCACTTCACGGGACCGATATGGCGACCTCCGTATGAAGCCAGCTCTGTACTTCTACAAGTAACAGTAGGATGCACACATCACAAATGTAAATTTTGCAGTTTATATCCGGGAATTAAATTCCGAGTATCGCCCATGTCCGAAGTTAAATCGGATTTGAAAATAATTCAGTATTATCAACCAAGAGCAAGACGCATTTTTTTAACTGGCTCAAATCCTTTCGCTTTGAGTTTTGACAAGTTGAAAGACCTTGCTATGGCAATACATGATTATCTTCCTCGTTGCCAGATTGGTACATTTTCACGGATTTCTGATATAAAGAATAAAACCGTAGAACAGCTAAAAGAGCTTCGAAGTTACGGTTTCAATGGAATTTCCATTGGAACAGAAACAGGCGATGATATAACTTTAGCAGAAATGAATAAAGGAAATACGGCACAAGATACCTTCGAGCAATGCAAAAAAATGGAAGAAGCAGGTATAGAATATTATATTGTTTATTTGACAGGACTTGCAGGAAAAGGAAACGGGCAACGAAATGCTTTAGCAAGTGCAAAATTATTCAGTCAGCTAAAACCTTTCATTATATCTATAGTGTCTTTAACCTTGTTCCCGGAATCAGAACTTTATGAAGATATGGTAAACGGGAAATATATTGTATCTCCCGAACATGAAAGATTAGAAGAATTAATAACTTTCGTTGGAAATCTCGAAAACAAGACGACATTACTTGCCAACACCGTATCTAATCCTATCCCGATGAACGGGTATTTACCCAAAGATAAAAATAGGATTTTGGCTGAATTAAGAAAGACAAAGGAAAATGTAAGTGAAACAGAATTGAACACATACAGGCAAAGTATTCGTTCATTATAAAAATTGTAGTATGGCAAACAATGTTATTCAGTTTAAGCGACTGTTAAGATTTAGTGGAACATTCAATATTATTGGTGCTTTTCTACTGATTATCCCCAACGTATATGAATCATACTTATTCTTTTTCAATCGCTTAAACACTTCTATGGGTTTAGGTGGAAATAGCATCTCAATTCCATCGGATATATTTCACACGCTATTTATTAATACCGCAGGAATAGATTTAGTACTGATAGGGATAATTGTATTATTGGTTTCAAAAGACCCACTAAACCAGACCAATAGACATATTATACTATGTAATGGAATTGCCCGGAGCATTTTTGCTGTGATTATTGGATATTATGCTATCAACCAAGATTTAATCAGAATATTTGTAATCATCGGCGGAATTGACTTTCTTATTACTGTGGGATTCATACATTACTTGTTACAGACAAAAGAGTTTGTAAAAAAATAGATTTATGAAAAATACAATAAAAACCTTTCTAAGTAATATTACCCCTACTAAATTATGAGGGAATGTATTCAAAAAATATTAGATGAAGTAGATGCAGAGATAGCCACTCTCGACATTTATGATTGCGATGTCATAACAAACTCTCTTGCGATGGTGACGTGTTTAGAAAAAGCACTTAAAGAGTTACGGGAGCAAGTTGTAAACTATACTTTTGCTTCTAAAGAAGAAGAAATTTCCTTTTTTAAAGAACAAAAGCCGGAAATACTTAGCCGATTACTCTATTATGATAAAATCTATCAAATAGAATCGAAGTTCCCTAATGGTAGCGATGATGTGGTGAATGCTTATTTGAATGAAAAATTAGACAACCTAACTTATTACTTTAATTGTAATTTGGATTTCTATCAGTATTACCGTTCAAAATCAACGATATATGACGAATATTATTTCATAAGAGGACGGGCGGATATTCGCCTTTATTCCGATGGTTCTCGTTTTGACCGTGACCCCAATTTCTCCACCGGGTTTGATTACAAGGTAGCTAAAATACTTGCAAATGAAATGCTACGCATATACATCAACAAAAGGTTACAGAACATTGGAAAGGATAAACATTTAGAAGAATCACGGACGAAATATCTAAAACGCCCAGTTTGTTTTACTGGAAAGAAAGTTGCACTGATTGAAATAGGGTACTCTCTCGCTTCTACGGGAGATATTAATCACGGCAATATTGAAATTAAAGAGTTGATGGATTATCTTGGTGCAGTATTTAATGTTGATTTGGGCGATTACTATGCTGCTTATATCGCTATGAAAGGACGAAAGAAAGACAGAACTACATATTTGAATCGACTTATTCAATCATTGATTAAAAAGATGGACGAAGATGATTCTATATAGTAGTAGCTTACATATCTAAAAATACTATGTTGATACCAGCATAGTATTTTTTGTTTTCGGTGGTTTGTTTGATGCAAATCACCTTTTTTTATACCTTTTTCGTCAGAAAATCATAAAAAATACAGTTTAAAAAATATCTACTATGTTAGTATGAACCGTGTAGTTTTATCTTTCAAAACCTACCAATTTTGCATCAAATCAATTAGTTAGCAAAATGGAGATAATAACATTCGAGTCAAAAGCCTATAAGGATTTAGACAACAAAATTACCGCTATCGCCGATTATATATTCAATCACACGGAAGCGGAAAGTACCAATGAAGATGAAATTTGGGTGGATAGTTACGAGGTCTGCACATTTTTGAAAATCAGTGAAAAGACACTCCAACGTCTGCGAGTGGCTGGAACTATTGCCTACTCTAACATTCGAGGGCGTTACTTCTACAAAATCAGCGAAGTAAAACGGATGCTGGAAGAACGGCTGATAAAAAGCAATAAAGAGAATATTAACGACCTGATAACAAACCACCAGCTATATGTTAAGGAAAGAAGAAATATTAGAAAGGACAAATAACGGGCTATCCGTATTTAAACACTATGTTCCCGGTAATTGGCGGATAGGACGCAACTTCTTAAATCCGCTTTATGAAGATAATAAAGCGTCCTGCAATATATATTTCGACCGTCGTAACGGTATATATAAGATGAAAGATTTCGGTAACGACAGTTATAGTGGCGATTGTTTCTTTTTCGTGGGACAACTTAAAGGACTGGATTGCAATAATCCGATGAATTTCATAGAAATATTGGAAACTATAGACCGGGACTTGGGGCTGGGACTGGCAACAGGTAATCCGATACCTGTTACCCGTACCTCCTGCCGTGTGGTGGATGATACACTGGAAGAAACACCTGAAAAGGGAAGTAAGCCTTACCAGTTCAGGGAACAGAAATTTCCGCTTGCCGAATTGATGTACTGGCAACAGTACGGTATCACACCGGAAGTATTGGAACTCTACAAGGTGTGTTCCTTACGGGACTTTCAGAGCGTAACGGCGGACGGGACACCGTTCACTTATACTTCATCCGTAACAGAACCGATGTACGGATATAAGGACAAACGGTACATAAAGTTGTACCGTCCGTTCTCGAAAACCCGTTTCCTATATGGTGGTAACTTCGGAGAAAACTATTGTTTCGGATTGGAGCAACTGCCCGCAAAGGGTGATACACTGTTTATCACGGGTGGCGAAAAAGATGTCATATCATTGGCGGCACATGGTTTTCACGCTATCTGTTTCAACAGTGAAACGGTGACTATCCCGCCTACCCTGATTTACAAACTGACGTTCCGTTTTAAACATATCATCTTGTTATATGATACCGACAAGACGGGGAAGGAAAGCGCACGCAAACAGGAAAAGCAGTTGGAAGAATTTGGGATAAAACGTCTGCTCCTACCACTTCCCGGAACGAAAGAGGAAAAGGATATTTCCGATTATTTCAAAGCAGGGAATACCCGTGAAGATTTCCTGAAATTGTTTATCGAATTTTTAGATAACCTATATAGTGATACATTGATTATGCTTAAATCGTGCGAAATAGACTTCAATAATCCTCCGGCAAAGGCACAAGTGATAATCACTGCGGGGGACGTTCCACTGGGAACACAAGGAAACCTGTTCGGCATTACAGGTGGCGAGGGAACAGGAAAAAGTAATTATATTGCTGCTATGTTGGCGGGCTGTATTAGCCAGCCGGATAAAGAAGTAGATACACTCGGCATACAGATAACCGCCAACAGTAAACACAAAGCGGTATTACTCTATGATACGGAACAATCCGAAGTACAACTGTACAAGAATGTAAGTAACCTGTTGGCACGTGCCAAACAACCAAACAAACCGGAAGAACTGAAAGCATTTTGTCTGACAGGTATGTCCCGTAAAGAACGACTGCACGCCATTGTTCAAAGCATGGATAAGTTCTATTACCAATACGGGGGCATACAATTAGTTGTGATAGATGGCATTGCTGACCTTGTAAAAAGTGCCAATGATGAAGTGGAAAGTGTGGCGGTGATAGATGAACTGTACCGACTGGCAGGAATTTATAAGACCTGTATTCTCTGCGTGTTGCATTTTGTACCCAATGGATTGAAATTACGGGGGCATTTAGGTTCGGAATTACAACGTAAGGCTGCAACTATCCTTTCCATCGAAAAGGACGAAGAACCCACACAATCAGTGGTGAAAGCCCTGAAAGTAAGGGATGGCAGCCCGCTGGATGTCCCTTTGATGCTCTTTTCGTGGGACAAGGCAGCCGGGA
>NZ_URFY01000101.1 GCF_900547205.1 uncultured Bacteroides sp. | reverse complement strand
TAGTGGGAATAGAGCTACATACTCCCGCAAACCATTTACGCTTGACGTTGACGCTGATTCTATTGGTTAGAATCATTTCGGTAATTTCTTCACTTGCTCCGTACACTACAGTAGCAGTATAAGTTTCTCCTTTCGTATAGTTGCCTTCCAGCTTCCTTGTTACGGTTTGAACGCCAGCAGCATCACCGGTAAATGCCAGTACGTTTTCTTCTTTATCATCGTAGAAGCTCTTAACCATGGCGCCGCTATCATTGCGGGTGGCGGTATAGGTAATGGTTCCTTTGGTTGACCCAAATTCCACGTCATTGGCAGTTGATAGTTTGCCTACGAGCGTTGCAGGTGTAGGTGCATAAAGCATCTTCCGAAATATCTGCTCATACCCCATGCCTTGGCGTAGAATCTCCCCGGTGTCCAGATGTCCCGTTTTAGGGGCATTCACTCGAATGTCCTTACTTAACCCCACATCTCCTGAGCCAGAACCAGAAGATGAAGAGCCACTCCCGCCACCGCCAGTAGTTTGGATGACGCCCCCAGTCCGGTAATTCTTTGACCGTGAATTAGCGGGAATGGCTCTTGATTTTATGATAATGCTATCGCTCATACTTCAATCATTACACACTCAAATTGATTCATCTTATAGTCGATTGTACCTCCGGCATTGATGAATATCTTATTAACCATAAAGTTGTCATACAACCGGGATAGAGGTGTTAAATCCGGTGTCGCTTTTATTACTTGGGTTAGCTTGATACGGGGGGCACTATAACGCTTGATGATGCGTCTTATTAACTGTTCTTCTGGGCGGACCATCTTTCCTTCTAAGGCAGAATATAGATTGTCCGTCAGATAGCTTTCTCCAAGCATTACCTTGCTGTAACACGATCCATCGTTGTTATAGGAGGATATCTTAAACTCTATTTCGTCTAGCTCATTGATGAAGTTCTCGTTAACTATATTCTCGTAAATACGGTCCGAATGACTATTGGAATTATCTTGCAAACCATCTCTAGTTTTAAACTCAACCTTAAAATCTTTTAAAATAACGCCGTATCGATCATGCCTGAAAAAGTTGTTTTTACGCATTATTTCGGGGCATAAAATCGTAAACTCTAATTCTCCGTACATAGGATTCTCTATAGGAATAATACACCCGTTTAAACCTGTATACGGCATTGATAACGTTTTTTGATTTACTACATTCACATAATCTAAGGAGGAATCATTATTATAACTTTCCAACTTAACAGTAAGTATACTTTTAGGATTTTTACTCCATTTAGGGTTCTCTGAATATACAGAACCATAGTAGTTATCACCTATTCGAATGTGAAAAGAAACTTCCGAACCAGATATCGCATAACTATTTTCCAGAAGACCGAGGTCTGTATCTTCTGTTTTTACTTTCAAAGAGTAAGATATAGCGATAGCCGAATCTGAATAAATGGCAGCAGCCCCCTTGAATGACATGATTTTAGTTTTACTGGAGGAATAATCGGTTCCTCGTGCTTTTTCTGGATAACGTATCTGGATTGCGTGATTGAACGAATAATCAATAATATCTGGAACCCATTTACCATCAGCATTTTTATGTCGATTATAGACGCAACATTTCATTAAAATTCCACCTTCTAACATACGAGCCCTATCGCCATAGTTATCAATAGCACTGTTATCAACTACCTTTTCTCCGTCATATAAGTACATATTCCAGCGACTCGGAGAAAGAAAGATTCTTCGGGAAGCGCGTGATTCTGCTGAGTTATCTACAATGTTCAATTGTTTAAGTTTATCAAAATCTTCATCTATCACGATTTCACCAACAGGGTAATTACTGCATTTCACCGTCACTTTGTTGTATCCGGGCAGAATGTCTAAAGAGTGTCCTGCTCCGGCAAAACCAATGCGCTGTACATTGTGAAATTTAGGAGTAGAAATTCCCATCTTTACAAATGTATCAGGTCTATACTCATAAAATTCGCCTACGTGATCATTATCCACAAAATACAATTCGCCCTTCCAATCTACGCACGTCCAGTTCAGAAATTTGCAAACTTCCTCTAATACTTCCTTTAGCTTCATAGGTTTGTCTTCCTCGTCGAAGAAATCCTGCTCGCTAACAGTCATGTTCTCCAGCACATTAATTCCTGCCGTATAATCCTCGGCATTTTGTGCGTAAATATGAGGAACATAAATGCCTGTATACTGACTATTTGCAGATGATATGCACGTCTTCAACAAGTCCCATAGTGAAACAAATTCCCGATTATCTCCAACCTGCTTATAGTCAATATGCTCAAGAGTTGATATACCGCTCATACATTCTAATTCAAGTTCGAATGTTTCGGCACTGTAATCTTGTGTATAGAGTTCCGGTTTTATGAAGCCACACCAAACAACTGCATTACTCATCTTGAATGTAACCCGATATTCTTGATAGGCAGTAGAGAATAAACTTTGCAGGTAATCACTGCCAACTATCCGTATGACTGCCGTACTGAGTCTCGTAGGGGTATAAAGAAATTCTTCATCCCCTATTTCCACCGTAAATGGGGATGATGCCGGGATTAATTCCGTCACTTTGCCTGAGTATCCTTCTTTCTCTATTTCAACCACGCATGGAACGTTTTCCAGCGTGGCGAATGGTACTTTATAAATTAATCCGTATTTCATGATATTGGCTTTTTACCTTGTGATTTAAGTTCATTGTTAATTGTCAGGATGATGTCTTTTGCCCTGACCCTCGTGCTTACAGTTGATGATATGTTACCACCTGCTCCACCCAACTTGCCGGAATTAATAGCTGCGAATAATCGGGATTGTTGGCCCTGATTCAGAATCATTTCTCCGGCGTTTACCCGTGCTAGTATTTTATCACCGGATGAGGGACCACCGCCAATAATACCACCTTTGGCAAACTTTGGAATAGCCGCAAATAAAGCTACAGCCGCCGCAATTGCTCCTCCTATGGCTATGATATTTGCTGGGAATGGAAGTTTTGCTGCACTTGATCCAGCAGCACTTACTCCCTCTGCTGTATTAGCAGCTACTTTCTTTCGGGCATTAGCTAATTCTTGTTCAGTCGTTACAGTATCCGAAACTGCTTCTACTAAATCATTCGAAACTTTTGTAGTGGTGGCTTTAGTATCCATAGCCACTTCCGCTTCTTTTGCCTGAGTAAGTTTATTAGTAATTTCTGCAATACTTTCAATCATCTTAGAGATAGAAAGAAATGTATCCACAACATTTGTCATCGCATTCCAAATGGCCATTATTCTTTCCCACCCGGAAGCGTCCACGTCATTCATAACATCCCGAAGGTTACTGAAAGCGCTCACAATACGTTCTGAACTGCTGGCAATGTCCTTTACACCAGAATACAGCGATTCATTAAGTTCTTTATTAAGGTTCTTTATATCCTCCTGAACTTGTGCTAGTTTCAAGGCGTCTTCCAGTGATGGTACATTAGCCATAGAGTTGGCTATTTCATCGGATAATGTTTTTCCGATGTTACGGGCTTCCTCCTTATACTTATCGGCTAATTCTTTAGCTTTACTCAACTCTTCAGAAGCGATATCCGCTTTCGACTTTTTATAGTCAAAGGTTGTATCACGGGGTTTTATCTTAACCGAAGAAGAAAGAATTTTTGCGTTTAACTGCATGGCAGCAATGAAGACGTCAGCTTCATCGCCAATACTTTTGATGCTACCAGCAGACTTTGCCGCTTCTACAGAAAGCGACGCGATATTGTCGTTTAATTCTTTTTGGGTAATAAGTCCTTTTGAAAATAAAGATTGGTTCTCCCTGACTTTATCATTGTAGGCTTTCTGGACATTCTCAAATTCAACCATAGCTGCATTCTTATCTTGATTACTTATCGCATTTTCCGCAGCTATCTTTAGATTCTTGAAATATTCGCTTTCTAATACTTCTTTATCATTGGTACCTTTGGCCTGAGCGAACATTTTGATATTCAGTTCGCCAAGAGATTTATTGTATTCAGCCTGAGTAATTTTGCCTATCTCAAGTTGGGCACCTAGCTCCTCAAATTGCTTGTTATATGATTCTTGCTGTTTTTGAAGAGGAGTTTTCGTGTTTTTATCTTCCGGTTCTGGATTTGGTGCAAGAGTTACGATAGCTGAGCTTTTAGTAATCTCGTCACCGAGTCTCAATTTTGCATCCTTAAGTATTTTTGAGTATCCGATATAGGCATCCAAATCATCCCTTAAATCGTTTTCCCATCCAAATCCATCCTGCATCGAAACCCCATATTTTTTCTTGAATTTTTCTTCTTTTACAAGATCACCTTGGGCCTTCTCCCAATCTGGGGCCATCTCTTGAATTGTCTTTCCGTTATAAGATTTAGGACCTAATTTCCGTAATTCATTTTCGCTATCTGCTACTTCTTTTGCTGCCAACTCAGCTTTTGCCGCACTTTCTAATAGCTCAATGCGCTTTGAAATCTCTTTATTAACATCTTGATTATTTTTCAGCTCAGTACCAAGAATATTATTGATTTGACCTAATATCTGTTTTTTATAATTTAATGAGGAATTTGCTTTATTATATTCAGACAGCAGGGCTTTAACCTTTACAATCTCTGAATTTGATTCAGACACACTATTTATCCGATTCAAATAGTTGTCAAATAGTTTTTTTATCCGTTCAGATTCTTTATATGCTTTATAAAATTTTGCTATGACTGCTCCTATGACTGTTAGTATTGCCGTAGGGGCCATTGAGATTAAAGTAGATTTTATAGATAGCATTGCTTTGCTAAATGCCATTTTAATTGAAGCACTTGCCTTTTGTGCTCTCCATGCGGCTTCATCAAAGGCCATTCCCGCATCTCTAGCCGCTCTTCTAGCCGCCGCTTTAGCCGCTAACTCTGCTTTAGCAACAGACTTTATGATATTATTGACCAATCGACTTGTTACCATCACCAAAATGGCTGCTACCAAATAAGTGATGATACCTTTTATATTATCAGATGCAGATTTTACAGCTCCGGTCAACCAGTCAATCAAAGCCTTGTATTTACTCTGAACATCCGCCCCATTGACGAAATCTGTAAATGCGTTTTTCAAGCGATTTACGGAAGTCTCCAAGTTATCCACATCAACGTTAGGAATCATCTCATTAAGTGCGTCAGCGAACTTTGGAAGTACATCCGCACTCATTAGTTCACCCTTCTTCAATAGTTTATCGAGTCCGGCTACAGATGTTCCGGCAGCTTTTGCCATTGCCTGTAAAGCGACGGGAAGACGTTCACCCATTTGCAACCGCAATTCCTCGGAACTGATTTTTCCCTTAGACATCATTTGCGATAATGCAAGGAAAACACCGTTACTGTCGTCGGCGCTCATACCGAAAGCAGTGACGGCACGGGAAACGGACTCGAATATCTTCCGCTGGTCCATCAATGACATCCCAGATATGGAAGCTGCCGCCGTAAACTTGGCGTAGTTTCCGGTCAGAGCATTTATTTCCAACCCGTATTTTTTTGCCATCTCCAGCAGGAACCGTTGGTTTTCGGCAAACTGCGCCATGCCTCCTGAGACATTCTTCAATGCGGTGGTTACACGGTTCGTTTCTCTGGCCACATCAATAAATCGGGTAACCAGATTGCTTAATCCGATTCCACCGGCACCCAATGCAGCCGCAAAGGTCAATATCTGCATCTGCATGGAACGGAATGCAGCTTTAACCTGATTGCTACCTTTTCTAAAGTTCTCAGTGAGCAAATTTATCGCTATACTAAATGATAATCTCCCAGCCATAATTTATAAGTTTAATAAGTCTCTACCTTTTTGCATGAATAATTCAAATCTTTCTATCTCGGTGTCTTTTATCTCTTTCTCTATTTCCGGTTCCTCCCATGGGAAAGTAATCAGGTCTTTGGCCCCGTTTACCATCTTTTTAGCATCAATATGCGGTAGGATGGTGAGATACGTCCACATACGGGCGCTTTCCATTTCCTCTTTACGCTTTCGTTCATAGGCTTCGATATAAAGCGGAAGGTCGCATAACTCCATTTCATTCAGTGCGTAGTGTGCATCGAGTCCAGACATAATAAGGGTAGAAATAATGCTACTAATCATCTCCGGGCTATCCTCGGCATTACCTATGTTAGCCCCTTCTTGCTTCTTCTGGAACTGGCCCAGCACTGCCGTTTCACGTTCCAGTTTTGATATCATTTCCCTAACTAACTCCACATTGTTTAGAGTTCCACGAAAGACGTCATACGTATAC
>NZ_URFY01000100.1 GCF_900547205.1 uncultured Bacteroides sp. | reverse complement strand
TCCCTACACTGCTGAAGCTTGCCACTCCGAAGCAGAAAGAAGTGATGACAGAGGTAACTACCTTGTCGAAACTGGCAGAACCTGAAATCAAACAGGAAGAGATGAAACGGGTGGAGCCGATTGCCCCTCCGCCTCCTGCACTGAAAAGTTCTATTAAGTTCACCGCCCCCGTCATTAAGAAAGATGAAGAGGTGCATGAAGATAATGAAATCAAAAGTCAGGAAGAACTGACCACTACGAAGGTGGCTATCTCCATCGCCGACGTAAAAGGTAACGATGAAGCCAACGGCGCGGATATCGCCGACTTGAAACAGGTGGTGACGCAGGCGGAACCGGAAGTGGAGAAGGTTTTTGATATGGTGGAACAGATGCCGACCTTCCCCGGTGGAACACAGGAATTGATGTCTTATCTGGGGCATAACATAAAATACCCTACCATCGCTCAGGAAAATGGAACCCAAGGCCGTGTGATTATCCAGTTCGTAGTAGAACGCGACGGTTCGATTACGGACGTGAGGGTAGCTCGCGGAGTCGATCCTTATCTGGACAAAGAAGCGGTGCGCGTGGTAAAGAGTATGCCGAAGTGGATTCCGGGTAAGCAGAATGGAAAAGCGGTGCGTGTGAAATTTACCGTGCCGGTGATGTTTAAATTACAATAATAAGATGATGAAAAGACAATTTTGGCTGATAGGAATCATTTTGGTGGCGGTGCTAAGTGCCTGCCGTTCCAAATCGGGTGAAGGACCGACGGATACGTATTCGTCCGGAGTGATAGCTATTGCAGCGGACGAAAGTTTCGAACCCATTGTGCAGGAAGAAATTGATGTGTTTGAAAGCCTGTATCCTCTGGCCGGAATTGTTCCTCATTACACCACCGAGGTTGATGCGATTAATTTACTTCTGAAAGACAGTGTCCGGTTGGTGATTGCTACCCGGACACTGACAGAGGAAGAAATCAATTCGTTCCATAGTCGCAAATTCTATCCTCGGGAGATTAAGCTGGCTACGGATGGGCTGGCACTAATTGTCAATCGTTCCAACCCCGATTCTCTGTTGAGCGTACGTGATTTCCGTCGTATCCTGACGGGGGAAGCGAACGAATGGAAAGAGTTGAATCCAACTTCCCGGCTGAAGGGTATTCAGGTAGTGTTCGATAATAAGAACTCAAGTACTGTGCGCTATGCAATGGATTCTGTCTGCGGTGGCAAACCGTTGGCAGAAGGAAATGTAAGTGCTTTGAATACCAATCAGCAGGTGATTGACTATGTGGCGAAAACTCCCGGAGCAATGGGAGTGATAGGAGTGAACTGGCTGGGCAACCGCAGTGATACGACCAATCTCTCTTTCCGCGAAGAAATCAGAGTGATGGCGGTGAGCGCCGAGGATGTGGCAACACCTGCCAACAGTTACAAGCCCTATCAGGCGTATCTGTATTATGGCAACTATCCGTTGGCACGCCCCATTTATGCTTTACTGAATGATCCCCGCAACGGGCTGCCTTGGGGATTCACTTCTTTTATGACATCCGACAAAGGGCAGCGAATCATTTTAAAATCCGGACTCGTCCCGGCCACACAGCCGGTACGCATTGTCCATGTGAAAGACGAATAATAACTAAAATTAGAAACTATCATGAAACGAGTACAAATGTTTTTAGCCGGAGCGTTTATAGCCATTGGGTCGCTCTATGCACAATCCCCTGTTCCTGAGTGGCAAGCGGAAGTTGCAAAATTGAAAGAAATTATTCAGACGGATCCAGCTCAGGCTGCTGAGCAAGCCGATCATCTGATAAAAGGAAAAAACAAAAAGAATGTTCAGCTTTTGGTTGCTATCGGTGAAGCCTACCTTGACGCAGGCAAACTGCCGGAAGCTCAGGTATATGCCGCCCTTGCGAAGAAAGCGGATAGTAAATCAGCCCTTGCATCCGTGCTGGAAGGGGATATTGCTGCTACACAGAAGAATGCCGGACTGGCTTCTCAGAAGTATGAGGAAGCTATTTATTTCGATTCGCATTGCACGGGTGCTTATCTGAAATATGCGGATATTTATAAATCAGCTAATGCTAGTCTTGCTATTGAGAAGCTGAATCAATTGAAAGCTATGGAACCGTCTAATACGGCGATAGATAAAAAGCTAGCCGAAATTTATTACCTGAAGAATGACTTTAGCAAAGCAGCTGACGCCTATTCCCGTTTTGCGATGGGACCTACGGCTACGGAAGAAGATTTAGTGAAGTATGCATTCGCCTTGTTTCTGAATCACGATTTTGAAAAGTCACTCGAAGTGGCGGATATGGGATTGAAAAAGAGTCCGCGCCATGCTACGTTCAATCGTCTGGCGATGTATAACTATACCGATCTGAAGCGTTTTGACGAAGCGCTGAAAGCGGCAGATATTTTCTTTAATGAAAGCGATAAAGCCGATTATTCTTATTTGGACTATATGTATTTCGGGCATTTGCTCGAAAGCTTGAAGAAATATGATGAAGCGGTTCGTCAGTATGAAAAGGCTGTGGAGCTAGACCCGGCAAAAATAGATTTATATAAGAATATCTCTTCTACCTATGAGCAGAAGAATGATTATAAGAAAGCAATCGGAGCGTATCAGAAGTACTATTCGTCTCTCGAAAAGGAAAAACAAACTCCCGATTTGCAGTTTCAGCTTGGCAAGCTTTACTATGGTGCGGGCACGCAATCCGATTCGTTGACTATCAATGCTGAAGAGCGTAAACAAGCCTTGGTGGCCGCCGATTCTGTTTTCCATTCTATAGCGGATGCTGCGCCGGATAGTTATCTGGGTAATTTTTGGAGGGCACGTGCTAATTCGGCACTCGACCCCGAAACAACTTTGGGTTTGGCTAAACCTTTTTATGAAGAGGTGGCTACTTTGCTTGAAAGCAAAAACGACCCGCGCTACAATTCAGCTTTAGTGGAGTGTTACAGTTATCTTGGATATTATTATCTGGTAGCCAATAAGCTGCCCGAATCTAAAGACTACTGGAACAAAATTCTGGCTATAGACCCCGATAATGCTACTGCTAAAAGGGCATTGGACGGCATCAAATAGTGAATAATTTTAGTTGTTTGTCGTGACAGGAGAAGCGGAGAGTGATCTTAGCTTCTCCTTTTTTTTGCACATTTTTCTGCTTTTCTATTGGATTATTCAAAAGATTGCCTGCTTTTGCAGTGTACTAATATACTAGAACACATAAATACAGTTATTCATTAAACTAAAATGCTATGATTGCAGTAGAAAATCTATCATTCACTTACCGTAAGTCGAAGCGCGCAGTGCTCCGCGATTTCTCTCTTTCATTAGAGTCTGGCGGGGTATATGGCTTGCTAGGTAAGAATGGAGCGGGAAAGTCCACTCTCCTTTATCTGATGTCCGGGCTGCTCACCCCTCGAAGTGGCAAGGTGGTATATCACGATACGGATGTCCGCCGCCGGTTGCCTATCACGTTGCAGGATATGTTTCTCGTGCCCGAAGAGTTTGAATTGCCTCCGGTTTCCCTTGTTAGTTATGTCGAGTTGAACAGCCCTTTCTATCCTCGTTTCAGCAAAGAGGATATGATAAAGAATCTCCATTATTTTGACATGGATATAGACATCAACCTTGGTGCGCTTTCTATGGGACAGAAGAAGAAGGTGTTCATGAGTTTTGCGCTAGCCACGAATACTTCCCTATTGCTGATGGATGAGCCGACCAATGGGTTGGATATTCCGGGTAAGAGTCAGTTTCGTAAGTTTATGGCATCGGGAATGTCGGATGATAAGACGGTTGTGATTTCCACGCATCAGGTGCGTGATATAGATAAGGTACTCGATCATGTGCTGATAATGGATGATAGCCGCGTGTTGCTCGACGAGTCGACAAGTAATATCTGCGATAAACTATACTTCATGGAGAGTGACGACCGTGAACTGGCGAAGGCTGCACTTTTTGCGATTCCTTCCATTCAGGGGAATTTCCTGATGCTGCCCAACAAAGAAGGGGAAGAATCGGATATCAACCTCGAACTTCTTTTTAATGCTACGCTGGCTGCTCCCGAAGAGATAGCCCGATTGTTTCAAACTCAAAAATAAAAGGCGATGATAAAAGATACTTTTTTCAGTTTACCCCGTTTTATGAATCTTTGCCGTAAAGAGATGGTGGAGAGTTGGAAATCGAATGTGCTCCGTCTGGTCTTGCTTTATGGGTTGATGGCTGTTGTAATGGTGTGGAACGGTGCTTACACGTACAGAGTTGAATATCATTTTTCGGAAGATCCTACATGGATGTTTCTTCTGATAGTTTTCATCTGGGCTTTGTGGATATTTGGTTGCCTGAGTGCATCGTTCACGATGGAGAAGATGAAGTCGAAGACAAGCCGCACTTCTATATTGATGACTCCGGCAACTCCTTTCGAGAAGTTCTTCTCTCGATGGATGGTGTTCACAGTCGTATTTCTGGTTGTTTACCTGTTAAGTTATAAATTGGCGGACTATACACGGGTATATGTTTTTTCGTTGATTTATCCTGAGAAGGATTACATCGCTCCTGTCGATTTGTCACACGTGGTTGGTAAAAACCCCGATTATTATACGCTGTTCAGAACTCCTCTGCAGTTTTTAACTGTCATTGCCAGCTATTTCTTTGGGCAGTCATTATTTGTATTGGGTAGTTCAATCTGGCCGAAGAATGCATTTCTGAAAACATTTTCTGCCATAGCCATCATCGCTACTGTTTATTTTTCAGTTGCAGCTTTTCTTGGAAAACTGTTGTTTAAGCATAAAAATGTTTCTTATATTGGAGGAAGCATATCGGATGAAACTTTTTTATGGCTGTCAATTGCTACTTTCACGTTCTTTGCTCTCCTGAATTGGACACTGGCTTATTTCCGCTTTAAGGAATCTGAAATTATTAACAGAATGTAATACTGTAAACTTATGAATTTTAAAGAAAGTAAGGCTATTTATTTACAGATTGCAGATAGAATCTGTGATGAGATATTGCTTGGGCAATATCCGGAGGAAGGGCGCATCCCTTCTGTCAGAGAGTATGCTGCCATTGTGGAGGTGAATGCCAATACAGTGATGCGTTCCTTTGACTATCTTCAGCAACAGAATATTATCTATAATAAACGAGGAATTGGATATTTTGTCGCTATCGGAGCAAGAGAACTTATTCATTCTTTACGAAAGAATACATTTTTGAAGGAAGAATTGGATTATTTCTTCCGGCAGATAAAGACACTTGATATCCCCATTAAGGAGATTACAGATATGTATCGGGAATTTTGTAAGAAAGAAAAGTAAAATAGAGAATATGAAACGTACAACTTATATATTGATAGGCCTTTTAGTAGCAGGATTCTGCGTACTGATAGGCGGAATGCTTACAATGTATTTTACAGCGGAACCATACACTCCGAGAAGTTTTAATTTGCAGGGCGAAAGGGTAACCAAAGAATTGCCTTCCTTCCGGGTTATATGGTTAGCTCAAGAGAAAATGAAAACGGACGGTAGCAGAAACGGTAGCAGAATTTGGTTGGCAAATTCTCTTTTGAAAGTGACTCCTTCAAATGGGGAAAAGAATACGTTTTCTTGCTCGGAGAAGGTGAGCGATTATCTGAAAATGACTGTTGTGGAGGATACATTGAAGATTCTTTTGGATTATCCTATAGATAAATTGAAAGAAGAGTTTAAAGACTCAAAGTATGTAGGACTGAATATTGGAGATATGCAATTGAGCATGACCCAAGATGTGGAATGTATTATGGATGATATTAGTGGCCAGAATATAAGTCTCGAAAATATCGCAAAGGATTCTTTATCAATTAATATTTCAAATTCTCTAGTGATGAATTCTTGCAATTTCGAAGCGTTGAATATAATGAGGAGTGGTCCCAAGGTAGACTTTCAGAGTGGCACTATTAAAAATCTGCATTTAGACCTGAGTTTGATGAGTGATTGGTCGGTAAACGTGGATGATTGCCACATTGATACGGAGTATCTGACGGGAGACAGTTCTCATGTATTCCTTCAAAAAGGGGAGTGTAAGCGTATGTTCTGGATTCCTATAGAAGATGGTTCTGAACTTGCGGTGACTTTGTCCGAGAAAGCGTGTGTGACTATAATGGATTGATTGTAAAAAGAGAGGATGTGATCCAAACAGACATCCTCTCTTTCCTGTTTTATTCTTTATAACTCTTTAGTCAATGTAAAGCAGTCGATGTCCGGCGCCCAATTATAACTATTCCCCATACGAATGGT
>NZ_URFY01000099.1 GCF_900547205.1 uncultured Bacteroides sp. | reverse complement strand
CTCGTCACGCCGATGGTACTGCGTAACAGTGGGAGAGTAGGTAGCCGCCGTTTTTATAGAAGCCTCGCTTGTCTTATCGACGGGCGAGGCTTTCTGTTTTTCCTTATAATACCTATTAAAAAAGTGAATATTTACTGATAATTTGTATGTTATGAGGATATTTATTTGTATCTTTGTCGCCCGAATTGTAAGCAAACGACTTTAAAAAAGAGAGAAGCTTTGGGAAAGTTTGATAAATACAAAATTGATCTGAAAGGTATGCAAGCAGACTCTACAAAGTATGAGTTTGTATTGGACAACCTTTATTTCGCTCACATTGATGGTCCTGAAGTTCAGAAGGGAAAGGTTAATGTTACATTGACCGTCAAGAGAACCTCTCGTGCTTTCGAGCTGAGTTTCCAGACAGACGGAGTAGTATGGGTACCATGCGACCGTTGCTTGGATGATATGGAACTACCAATCAGTTCTTCCGATAAACTGATGGTGAAGTTTGGATGTGAATATGCAGAAGAAGGTGACAACCTGATTGTGATTCCCGAGGAAGAAGGAGAAATCAACGTTGCATGGTTCATGTATGAGTTTGTTGCACTATCTATTCCGATGAAGCATGTACATGCTCCCGGTAAGTGCAATAAAGCCGTAACAAGTAAATTGAATAAGCATTTGAAGACAAATGCGAATGATGATAGCGATGACGCCTTCGACACTGACGGAGATGACATCGTAATAGATGAAGAGGTGGAGGAACAGATTGATCCTCGCTGGAATGAATTAAAAAAAATAATAGATAATAATTAAAGTTTTAAGAAAATGGCACATCCTAAGAGAAGACAATCAAAAACAAGAACTGCGAAGAGAAGAACTCACGATAAGGCAGTGGCTCCTACATTGGCTATTTGTCCGAATTGCGGCGAGTGGCACGTTTATCACACTGTATGTGGCGCATGCGGCTATTACAGAGGTAAACTCGCTATCGAGAAAGAAGCAGCTGTATAATTAGTACAGTTATACTCAAAACAGCCTGAGGGGGAAACTCTCCGGCTGCTTTAGGTATTATAGTATCGCTAATTTAAAATAGGTTTGATGGAAAAAATAAATGCAGTAATCACAGGAGTGGGAGGATACGTACCAGATTATATCTTGACTAACGAAGAGATATCTAAAATGGTGGATACCAACGACGAATGGATTATGACTCGTATCGGAGTAAAAGAGAGACATATTCTGAATGAGGAAGGATTGGGTAGTTCATACATGGCGCGCAAAGCTGCCAAACAGTTGATGAAAAAAACTGGTGCCAATCCTGACGACATCGATTTAGTTGTTGTTGCTACTACTACTCCTGACTATCACTTCCCTTCTACAGCTTCAATCCTTTGCGATAAACTCGGACTGAAGAATGCGTTTGCATTTGACTTGCAGGCTGCTTGCAGCGGTTTCTTGTATTTGATGGAAACAGCCGCGAATTTTATTCGTTCGGGAAGATATAAGAAAATTATCATTGTAGGCGCCGATAAGATGTCGTCAATGGTTAACTATACAGATCGTGCTACCTGCCCTATCTTTGGTGACGGTGCTGCTGCCTTCATGGTAGAGCCTACTACGGAAGATTTAGGTATTATGGATTCGATACTGAGAACTGATGGTAAAGGTCTGCCTTTCCTTCATATGAAAGCCGGCGGTTCGGTTTGTCCTCCGTCTTATTTCACAGTAGACAATAAAATGCACTATCTGCACCAGGAAGGAAGAACGGTATTTAAATATGCTGTTTCGAGTATGTCGGACGTATCGGCTGCTATTGCAGAAAAGAATGGCCTGACGAAAGATAGTATCAACTGGATTGTGCCGCATCAGGCAAATGTCCGTATTATCGAAGCAGTGGCTCATCGCATGGAAGTGCCGATGGACAAAGTACTGGTAAACATAGAACACTACGGTAACACGAGTGCTGCTACACTTCCTTTGTGTATATGGGATTATGAAGATAAACTCAAGAAAGGTGATAACATCATTTTCACTGCATTCGGCGCCGGATTTACATGGGGTGCGGTTTACGTGAAGTGGGGTTATGACGGAAAGAAGGAATAAGTAACTTAGTTACTGAACTATAACACTCAAAAACGCATCCTATTTCGATTCGATGCGTTTTTTTGTCTCAACCAATAAAATGAAGAGAAATGCATAAAGCAGGTTTTGTAAATATTGTAGGGAATCCGAATGTCGGTAAATCGACATTGATGAATGCTTTGGTAGGCGAACGTATTTCAATCGCCACTTTTAAAGCACAAACTACTCGTCACCGGATTATGGGAATCTATAATACGGATGAAATGCAGATTGTTTTTTCCGATACTCCGGGAGTATTGAAACCCAATTACAAGCTACAGGAGTCGATGCTGAATTTTTCAACTTCGGCACTGACGGATGCAGATGTACTGCTTTACGTTACAGATGTGGTAGAGACGCCGGATAAGAATAATGAGTTTATGGCAAAGGTGCGTCAGATGACGGTGCCTGTGTTGTTGCTTATCAATAAGATTGACCTCACCGACCAGGAGAAGCTGGTTAAATTGGTAGAAGAATGGAAGGAGCTGCTTCCGCAGGCCGAAATTATTCCTATTTCTGCTACATCCAAGTTTAATGTAGACTATGTGATGAAGCGGATTAAAGAGCTGCTGCCCGACTCCCCTCCCTATTTCGGTAAGGACCAGTGGACGGACAAGCCAGCCCGTTTCTTTGTCAATGAGATTATCCGGGAAAAGATTTTGCTCTACTACGATAAAGAGATTCCTTATTCGGTGGAAGTAGTCGTAGAAGAGTTTAAAGAAGAAGCGAAGAAAATCGTTATTAGAGCAGTGATCTATGTGGAGCGTGATTCGCAAAAAGGAATTATTATCGGCAAACAGGGAAAAGCGTTGAAGAAGGTAGCCACCGAGGCGCGTCGCGAACTGGAACGTTTCTTTGGGAAAACGATTTTCCTCGAAACCTATGTGAAAGTCGATAAAGATTGGCGTAGTTCGGACAAAGAACTGCGTAATTTTGGTTATCAGTTAGATTAAAAAGTATTCATGCGACTGTGATAGTCGTGAAAAACAAGGTATTGAACTATGAGTAATTTAGTTGCAATTGTAGGACGCCCCAACGTGGGCAAGTCTACCTTATTTAACCGTCTGACGAAAACTCGTCGGGCTATTGTGAATGATGAAGCGGGAACCACCCGCGACAGGCAGTATGGCAAGTCCGAATGGCTGGGCCGCGAATTTTCTGTGGTAGATACCGGCGGATGGGTGGTGAACTCAGATGATATCTTTGAAGAAGAGATCCGTAAGCAAGTGGTGCTTGCCGTAGATGAAGCGGATGTGATTCTGTTCGTAGTGGATGTGATGAATGGAGTGACTGATCTGGATATGCAGGTAGCATCGATTTTGCGTCGTGCCAACAGTCCGGTGATTATGGTTGCCAACAAGACGGACAATCATGAATTACAATACAATGCTCCCGAATTTTATAAATTAGGATTGGGAGACCCGTATTGCATCTCTGCCATTACAGGTAGTGGCACGGGAGATTTGATGGACTTAATTGTCAGCAAATTCAAAAAAGAAACTTCTGAAATTCTGGACGATGAGATTCCCCGCTTTGCTGTGGTAGGACGTCCGAACGCTGGCAAGTCTTCCATTGTCAATGCATTTATCGGTGAAGACCGTAATATCGTGACTGAGATTGCAGGAACCACCCGCGATTCTATTTATACCCGTTATAATAAATTCGGCTTTGATTTCTATCTGGTGGATACAGCCGGTATCCGTAAGAAAAGCAAGGTAAATGAAGACTTGGAGTATTACTCGGTCATTCGCTCTATTCGTGCCATTGAAGGTTCGGATGTTTGTATTCTGATGCTCGATGCTACGAGAGGTGTGGAAAGTCAGGACCTAAACATTTTCTCGCTGATTCAGAAGAACCAGAAAGGCTTGGTAGTCGTGATTAATAAATGGGACTTGGTGGAAGATAAATCGGTGAAAGTGCAGAAGACCTTTGAGGAAGCTGTCCGTTCACGTTTTGCTCCGTTTGTAGATTTCCCTATCATCTTTGCATCTGCATTGACGAAACAACGTATCCTGAAAGTGCTCGAAGAAGCCCGTCTTGTATACGAAAACCGGACTACCAAAATAGCCACTGCCCGCTTGAATGAAGAAATGCTTCCCTTGATTGAGGCATATCCGCCCCCATCAAACAAAGGAAAATATATCAAGATTAAATATATCACGCAGTTGCCAAATACACAGGTGCCTTCATTCGTATACTTTGCCAACCTGCCGCAGTATGTGAAGGAACCCTATAAGCGGTTCTTGGAGAACAAGATGCGTGAGAAGTGGAATCTTACAGGTACGCCGATTAATATTTATATAAGGCAGAAATAAGGAGATTCACCACAGATTAACACTGATTCCCACAGATTAAAATAGAAGAAACACGGATTGATCAAATAATGTAAATTGATCAGTCCGTGTTTCGTATTCTTTATATAAAAATCTGAAGAAATCCTCTTGTAATTAAAATCTGTGCTAATCTGTGGTGAACCTATTATTTCTCCAACTGGAAATCCTTACGCCGCAACACGAAACTATTACTCAGATACTTTTCGCGTACAATCTGATTCTCGGACAACTCTTCCGGTGTGCCCTGAAACAGAATCTTTCCTTCGAACAGCAGGTAAGCACGGTCAGTAATGCTCAGTGTCTCCTGCACGTTATGGTCGGTAATCAGAATACCGATATTTCTGTCTTTCAGTTTCCAAACGATTTGCTGAATATCTTCCACCGCGATAGGGTCTACACCTGCAAATGGTTCATCGAGCATGATAAACTTCGGGTCGATAGCAAGGCATCGTGCAATCTCCGTACGGCGACGCTCACCTCCGGAGAGTTGGTTACCCTTGTTCTTGCGCACCTTTTGCAGACGAAATTCAGCTATCAGGCTTTCGAGTTTCTCCTTTTGATATTCCTTGGGCTTATTGGTCATTTCGAGCACAGAAGCGATATTGTCTTCCACACTCATCTGGCGGAATACGGAAGCTTCCTGCGCCAGATAACCGATGCCGGTCTGCGCCCGTTTGTAAACAGGATATTTGGTAATCTCAAGGTCGTTGAGGAAGATACGACCTTCGTTAGGCGTAATCAGTCCTACGGTCATATAGAATGAAGTCGTCTTGCCGGCACCGTTCGGACCCAGCAAACCCACAATCTCACCTTGCTTCACATCAATGGAGACATGGCTTACAACGGTTCGTTTGCCGTACTTCTTCACCAGGTCTTCCGTGCGGAGCACCATCTTGCTTTCTTCCATATTCAAGTTATTTTGCGGCAAATGTAGTAAAAATAAGCCGAAATAATGTACATTTGCACACAAATAGTGTTAGTTATGATAAAAGCATTGAGAACCGTCGGACGATATTTCATGCTGATGGGGAGGACTTTTTCCCGTCCCGAACGTATGCGTATGTTTTTCCGGCAATACCTTAACGAGATGGAGCAACTAGGTGTGAACTCCATCGGTATCGTGTTGTTGATTTCGTTTTTCATCGGCGCGGTCATTACCATTCAGATTAAATTGAATATTGAAAGTCCATGGATGCCCCGCTGGACAGTGGGATATGTGACGCGTGAGATTATGCTGCTGGAGTTTTCTTCTTCCATCATGTGTCTTATCCTGGCAGGAAAAGTGGGTTCGAATATCGCTTCGGAGCTAGGAACAATGCGAGTGACGCAACAGATTGACGCGCTCGAAATTATGGGAGTCAACTCATCCAATTACTTGATACTGCCAAAGATTACCGCGATGGTAACAGTAATTCCAGTATTGGTGACATTCAGCATCTTTGCGGGAATAATCGGTGCGTTTTGTACCTGCTGGTTTGCTGGAGTGATGAATGCTGTCGATCTGGAATACGGGTTGCAGTATATGTTCAACGAATGGTTTATCTGGGCAGGCATCATCAAATCCCTCTTCTTCGCCTTTATCATCGCCAGCGTTTCCGCATTTTTCGGATATACGGTAGAGGGCGGTTCGATTGCCGTGGGAAAGGCTTCTACGGATGCTGTGGTAAGCAGCAGTGTTTTGATTCTGTTTGCGGATTTGATATTAACTAAACTTTTGATGGGATGATTGAGATTAAAGGACTATATAAATCATTTGATGACAAGACGGTGTTGAGTGATATCAATGCTGACTTTGAGAATGGAAAGACAAACCTGATTATCGGTCAGAGCGGTTCGGGTAAGACGGTATTGATGAAATGTATCGTAGGTCTGCTCACTCCGGAGA
>NZ_URFY01000098.1 GCF_900547205.1 uncultured Bacteroides sp. | reverse complement strand
TTAGTTCATATAGAACTATGGTAACTCATCAACAACATTCTTCATTTTGCCTTTACAAGCTCGGAAGGAGAACTAAAAAGCTGCCCACAATGCATTCTAACAAGGGATTATTCTCATAGGCATGAGTATTTTTTCTCATACCTATGAGTATTTTTTCTCATAGGTATGAGATTTTTTTCTCAGCGCTAAAAACATCTGAGAAAAAGTAATAGGCGGAAAATGTTTCCATGTAGAATTATTTTTTCTACCCCATAAACACAATAAATAAGGGTAGATTATCCTTAATGAACTTCAAAGCTAAAGTTATTTGCCGTTCTATCGCTTTTTCACTAACGGCACAACGTTCTGCTATTTCCAGATTGGTTAAGTTCTCCTCACGACTCATTTTAAAAATTCGTTGTCGCTGGGGAGGAAGTTGAGAAATCAACTGGTCAATGTAGTTCTTTAAATCTTCAGCTTCCAGTTCTTCTTCTATTTCATAAGTATTTTCAAGACCTTTAAGAACAGTCATCTTAAAATTCAATTCATTGAAATGTTTGCGGGTATAGTTGAAAATGATGTTGCGCGTAGTGATAAAAAGGAAACCATCAAAGTTCCTCGTTTCATCAAAAGTATCTCTTGATTCCCAAACCTTAACAAACACATCTTGCACCACTTCAGAAATCTCAGAAGATGAAGTAATATATAGCTTCGTGAAGTCATAGACTTTCTGCCAATAACTATCATATAATTTTTCGAATGCAATCGAATTGCCAACTTTTACTTCAGATAAAATCTCTTTTTCATTCATAACGTATAAAAAGTATACAAATATAAAGAAAAATAGATAGACTTCAACACTTATTAAAAAAAATGTTCCCAAAAACATCTTTTTATTAAAGTTTAAAAAGGACTTGCGTCTACAAAAAGAGCGCCGGATAGTGAGGTTCGATTGAATAAACGAATCCTCAGCTATCCAGCGCCGAAGTTATCTTCTGAAAACTAACCCTTTGGAAGTTCCAGTTAAACTTCCACCCTATTTAACTCATTTTGGGATATAGAATAAGGTTCCTCTCTTTCTTTTCAATACTTTATTCATGTTTCATATTGGGTTTGTGTTATGACGGTTTCGGTCCTTTTCTTTATTCATCATTGGTGGTATTACAACATTTCATCACAGACGAATACGTTTTCCATCGGCTTGAACAGCATATACTTTCACATTGCTGCCAATCGGGATGGATGCTGGTACTTCAAATTCAAAGAAGTTGGAGAAATAGAGCAGTGTGCCGTTTTCACCTCCTTCACGCAGTTCAAACGCTACGGCTTCATCGCCATTGGTGATACGTACCGTTTGTCCGGATACGCTTGCACCTATATTTTTAGTGATTTGAACATTATTTTTAAACATTGTGTAATATCCCACATCGCCCACTTTATAATTTTCTATTCCTACATCTCCGTTTTTGCGGTCTTCCAAATAATAAAAGGCGTGTTTAGGATTCGGGAATTGTGCCATATATGATTTGGCGCTATTAATCATCTCTTGGGTCACATTATAATTCCAATCACCGTATTGTTCAATAGCCACATTATCAACAGGTTTAAAGAAGCCCCACATTTCAAAAAACTCAGTTAGATTCTGATTGGCGGCTTTGCTGGCCATCTTGGCAAATAGAAGTTGACCTTCACCCGGATTTGATTCAACAATCCGGTTTTCACGCAACAGTTTAAATAAAGTTTGCCAGAAGTCCGTCTTGTATCCACAGCGATGATAGTAATTCCACAATTGCCAATTCATGCGCATATGCACTTCCGTATCTTCATTTTGATGCGTAGCACTACCCATATTCCACCATGCTTGCTTGTTGACCAGACGTGCCGTGGCCAATGCGCTGAGTTCACTGCCTCGTGAACAGTATTTTCCTAACTTGTACAAAACATAATTGGAAAACAAGTTATTGGAAGACTCAGTTGAACTTGGCCAGTTAATAGCCTTTTGATGGATGTGTCCTATCTCATGTGCCGGTCCCCATGCGTTATCTTTAGCGGCCATCACATTCTCTTTCAATAAGATATTATCCAGATAGGTGTATATAAATGCTATCCGATAGTCTGATGCCCACATATAGCTTCCTTCCGGTGAAATAGCAAAGATGTGGTTGTTGACAAGACTGGGACGTACATCTTCAATGCCCATCAGTTCTTGCTGCCAACCAATAATGTCATCCCATAGATTGATAGCAGACAATATATCTTCGGGGACTGCCTTCTTCATTTTATCCGTGTGGAAGTAGAATATAATCTTTTCTCCTCGCACGCAGAAGTATTTATAAGTAGCCTTATTGATAAATTCCTTGTATTTAGCGTTTGTCTGATGTTCTTTTAAATCAAAGAAACCATTGACAGTGCCGCTACCCAATGGAATATGTATTTTTATCGGTTTGGGTTTGGATGTCAAATCCGTATTATACATGATGTATAGCATTCCACCTTTGCTAAAGGTGATTTTATTGATGCCCTCTTTCAGGAAATGGGTTTCGCCACTGGCTGCCGTTTGCAAATATCCCTCTGTAGTTTCTTCTGCAACGCTCTGTATGGATATGTTTTGTCCGTAGGTATCGCCCACCAATACAACGATTTCCGACTGGTCTGCAATATATATACCGGTTGTATTATCAAGATTCGTATATTTCTTCGTCATCAGTTTCTCCGCCCATACTTCCGGAATGCTATATGCTTCATAGTCACGTATACGGAATTCTTTTTCCCATTCATCATACGTATTGTTTTTCAGTTGAATGGCAATATTGGCGAAATAGCTTGGCAATGCGTAAATACTTTCTGTAGTTACATCATCATTGAGTTCGGAACAAGTCAGGTCTTTGAAAACAGTAAGCAGTTGTTGTTCTTCTTCATTAGCTCCGTCTCTCTTCTTGAAAAATTCCATTTCATCGCAACTAACAAAGTCACCCAGTCCGCTATGTACCAAAAACTTAATCTTTGTGACATTCTGCTTACGCTCTTTGAAGCTTATCTTACTATCTGCATTTTGTCCGTTGAAGTCATAAGAACCAAGTAACGCATATTCCGGTTCACTCTCTGTTGCAACATAAAGGTCGAACTTTCCGAAGTTACCGTTTCCGCTTCGAGTGTGATATATGATGTAATCTATATCTCTGTCTTTAGTATTATCTTCGAAGAAGTATTCCAGCCGAACAGGGAATTTAGCTTTTTGATTCCAAGTAGAATGATAGGGAACTCCATTATTTATTTCCCCGTCAAAGGTTTTAGATATATCGTTTCCATCTTGATGGTCATTATCTTCTCCGCGGGTGGGAACCACTTTAGTATCTCCTTCGGCTTCAACATCCGATATGCTGGAAGCTTTAGCTTTTTGCTTCACAGTGCAGGTTGCCGATATTTCTTTATCGTCGCTTTTGTAATCATAGGTAAATGTGCAACTACGTGGCTCGTAGTAAGGATTGACCGCAACTGTATAATTATAAGGGTGCTCAATCATTCCTCTACTCACAGGCGATTCGGTAATCCAATCGGAATTTTCCGAACGAGTGACTGTGTATTCAATGTTGGAGGTAACGACAATATTTACCGGTCCTCCATCCGGTTCAACTGATATATTTGCTTCCTTAACCAAGATAGCAGGTCCATAACCTAACTGACGAACGTTAATCGTATAATTCTTTATGGTAGATTTAACCGTAACGGTAGCTGTACGCACCTCCGGTTCTTCGCTGGCTTGAACAAACAATATAATCGCTTTGGTATCCCCATCGTAGCCTTTGGTAACTAGACACCAAGGCTGATCGGACAATACGCTCCATGCTTCGTCCTGCAATTGTGTAACGACCGGAATTTTGATACTATGTTGTTCCTTTGTAAAGTCCTGCTTCAGATATTCATCTTTGATTTCGAATACATTAGCACTTTCTCCACCCTCGGTGGAATCATCACTGCACGCCCAGCAACAAGTTGTGAGCACGCAAATGAAAAAAGAAGAAATTTGATGGAATAGTGTGTGTTTCATAAGATTTTTATTTTGCTTAAAGGTTCTGCCCTTTCAGACAGAACCTTTTAAGTATATTAGAGATGGCAAATCCTCATCATTCTTTACTGTGCGTAAAGACTAAATTCGGCTAATGCAAAGGAACTCGATTCCTTGTCATTCATCTTTCCCGATGCACTTTCTGTTACGGCAAAACGGAAATATTTAAATTTCGTAGGTGAAGCGTATACTGAAGATGAATAGCTAGCTCCCTTATCTGTAGGCAGATCACCTGTCACAATTCCTAAAAGCTCCCATACGTTGTTATCAGCACTTGTCCACAACTTGATAGTTTTAGGAGTAGCATTATTGTTATTATGTCTGGTGACATAATCAAAAGCTATGCTATTTACCTCATTTGGCAATGCAATATCAATATAATGTCCGTATTTATCAAGTATACTAGAGCTCCAGCTTGAATGGAAGAAAGTTTCTTTATTGCCGTCAATCAAGTCAGCTATAGGACCTTCATTAGCTTCTTGGGCATTAGTAGAAAGCATTGATGTCGATAATGCAACTGCACTCAAATCACTTCTTGGCGGAGTATAAGAAACCCCAAACAAACACGTCTTCTTACTTTCATCTAAAGCAAAATACTCTTGATAGCATTTCTCTAAAGCCAGAGGTAGAATGTAAGTTCCCATATTCAGTTTGGGTCTATTAATCTTAATCTCCACATTCGCCACGTTGTTTCCCGGTGCAAATGTTACCCGGTCTGAAATGGTATACGAATCAGCCGGAAGCAGTCTGAATGCAGTATTATTTTTGGCATTGTAAGCTTCCAGAAGCGATTCATCAACTTTCACTTGGCAGTCGAATTCCCACTTGTTTTCTATCACCATTTCGATAGGCAGAGTCAATGTGATTTCATCCTGATCGTTCTTTGTGATGGTAGTATTACTAAAGCCTGTCTTTCCAAAATATACAGTCGGGATTTCAACATGCGGAGCCACAAATGCATAATTCTTATTAGGATTTATGGTGCTCTTTGAATTAACCAACTGAAATGGTATAACATAACTTCCTGACTCAGGAGCTGCAAGTTTGTAGATCTCCTCAGTTTTCATTGTTACGTCAACGACTTTGTAAAGATCGGAACTACCGAAGCTGACAACAGAATTTTCCGCTACCTCATAACAGTTTGCAGGAAGAAGGTGATAATTGGTCCCGTTCTCTGAGTTGTAGATAGCCAATGCAGTGTTGTCCAACACTGTAGCCGTTACTTCGGTTTGTGCTTTCAAGTCCGAACCGGCTTTGTCTATCACCAGTTTATAGTTATCGTCCTCTCCTGTCCGGTAGAGCGTCACCGGAACATCGCCACTGTTTTTGAAATATAAAACAGTGCTGTAATCACTGATATATTCGTCTTTATTGTCTTCACACGCAGTTTGGGTGAGAAGCATAAGACTCATAAGCGATCCTAATAATAATGTATTTTTTCTCATACGTTAATTTAATTTTTAAAGGTTACCCTAGTTGTTACCAACCAAAATTTTGTGTTAACAGCTTGTTCCTGTCAAGTTGCTTTTGTGCAAATGGGAACAGATAGTGGTTTGACTTGAATACACGTGTTTCAAATACGGTTCTATTCCAGAATCCTTCCGGAGTAGCAGTGATGTCATCGCCTACTGGGAATGTAGTATCCATTCCGTACATAGGTCCACCATCGGTTTGTTCGGCAAGCATCCATGTGCGAGTATCGAAATAGCGCAATCTTTCGAATGCAAATTCCACACGGCGCTCATTGCGGCAATATTGAATTAATTCTTCGGTGGTAGCTCCCGGATATACATCTAAAATAGGCGGTACTCCCGAACGGTCGCGAAGGTCATCCCATAACTCCATTGCCAGTGTTTTGTATTCAGCCGGATATGAAACATTACGCTTTTCACATTCAAGCACTGCTTCTACAAAGTTCAGGTACATTTCTGCCAAACGGAAAACCGGGAACGTAATGTTACCCCATTTACCTTCTGCCGAGTTCTGTTTATGGTCGTAGAAACGATTGCACAGATATCCTGATTTCGGATAGTCGTGCGTTTTGTTACCGTTGCCACCTTTAGCAAAAGAGGTCATAGTCTTTTCACTTCCATACAACCAGGAGTTACCCCCGAAGAATACTGTAATATAAAAACGCGGTTCGCGGTTTTTGTACATATTAGGGGCTGTGATGTCGTAATTAGAGTGTGTAGACCATCCTTTGGCAGGATATGACCACTTGGTCAAAGCATATTCATCTTCAGGATAGCCTGATTCCGGATCAATAATCGGATTACCTGACTGGTTGTATCCTTTAATCGGATAACGTCCATTGCTCATTGCATACGCATCAACTTGCTGCTGAGTAGGTCCTACAGAACCGTAAGCTGTACCACCAATCGAAGTCGGCACGGTATTACATC
>NZ_URFY01000097.1 GCF_900547205.1 uncultured Bacteroides sp. | reverse complement strand
TATCAAGGACAGGCAACTTACACTGTTTTAAGTTATATCGAACTCACGTTAATTACAACGGGGAGGACTTAATGGTTCATGCTTTGCAGGACACAGTACCCGAAATAACCAAAGAAATATCACGGAACGGTGAACGTGTAAGAGTACCTGACGATGAAGCCATACAAGAAGCATCCGGCAAGATACAGGATATCAGAAGTAAGTTTAATGTATGGCTTGACAATCAACCCATCGCTGTACGTGATGAATTAGTAAGTCTGTATAACGAACGTTTCAACTGTTATGTCAGACCTCATTATGACGGTTCGACACAGACTTTTCCCAATCTGTCTTTTGAACAATTCCCTTACAACGACCTCTACCCCTCACAGAAAGATGCTGTTTGGATGATTAAGCAGAACGGTGGCGGTGTGTGCTGGCATGAGGTAGGCGCAGGCAAGACAATGGTCATGTGTGTGGCTGCTTATGAAATGAAGCGTTTAGGGCTGGTGCAGAAACCGCTTATTATCGGATTGAAAGCCAATATTCATGAGATTGCCGACTGTTTCAGAAAGGCATATCCGACAGCCAAACTGCTCTATCCGGGCAAAGAGGACTTTACACCTGCAAACAGGCAAGAACTGTTTTCTAAGATAAAAAACTCAAACTGGTCATGTATCATTCTGACATATGACCAATTTTCCAAGATACCGCAGTCAGATGAAACGATTATGGATATATTCAATCAAGAATTAAGGGATGTAGAGCGTTCTTTACAAGCTTTGGAAGATTCAGGTATGAAATGGCGCAGTAGGAAGATGCTTAAAGGACTTGAAGTCAGACAGCAGAATTTGAAAGCCAGTCTATCCATGCTACGGTCAAAGATTGAAAGCAAGAAAGATGAAAGCATGGATTTTCATTCAATGGGTATCGATCATATTTTTGTTGATGAATGTCAAGTTTTCAAAAACGCTATGTTTCAAACCCGACATACAAGAGTAGCAGGCATCGGAAACACCAAAGGCTCACAAAGGGCTATGAATCTGATGGTAGCTATACGAGACATTCAAAACCGCACAGGCAAGGATTTAGGGGCTACATTCCTTTCCGGCACGGTTATAGTGAATGCCTTAACCGAACTTTATGTTCTTTTTAAATATTTGCGACCGCAGGAACTCCAACGGCAGAAAATCAGTTGCTTTGATGCTTGGGCAGCCATATTCACCCAAAAGACAACCGATTATGAGCTGACTGTTACAGGTTCTATCAGGCGCAAGGAGCGTTTCCGCACTTACATCAAAGTACCGGAATTGGCTGCATTCCTCCGAGAAATCACTGATTATCGCACGGCAGAAATGATGAATCTTGATGTCCCCGAGAAGAATGTGAGATTCTTATCCAATGCCCCCACCATAGAGCAAGAAGAAATGATTGGACGTTTGCTTTCATTCGCTAACAGCGGAAACTGGGAGGATTTGGGACTGGATTACCAAGCACCTGAAAATTTAGATCAAGCCAAAATGTTGATTGCTACGGATGTCGCAAGAAAAATGGCTCTTGATATGCGCTTATTAGGCGACAAATTCAGTGACGACCCTGCAAACAAAGCTTCACGCTGTGCAGCGACCATCTATGACTATTATATGCGCTCTATGGAAAACAAGGGCACACAGTTTGTTTTCAGCGATTTAAGCGTATATAAGCCTAATCAATGGAACATCTATTCGGACATTAAGGAGAAGCTTGTAGAATTAGGCATACCCGCCAGTGAGATACAATTCATTCAGACCGCAAAGACCGAAAAGGCAAGAAAGCGGATGATTGAAGACATGAACAACGGGACGATACGGGTTATTTTTGGCTCTACTTCCATGTTGGGTACTGGCGTAAATGCGCAGAAAAGGGCTGTGGCAGTCCATCATATTGATGTACCTTGGCGGCCCGCAGATTTAGAGCAGCGCAATGGTCGGGCTGTCCGCAAGGGCAATACCGTAAAATTGTGGGGAAACAACATTGTCGATGTAATCATTTATGGTACGGAAAAAACGCTTGATGCTTACAAGTTCAATCTTTTAAAGAACAAGCAAATGTTTATCAATCAGATAAACAACGGTACGGTAGCTGTCCGCAAGATTGACGAGGACAGCATGGACGAAAACAACGGAATGAACTTTGCCGAGTTTGTAGCCGTCTTATCAGGAAATACGGACTTACTGAACAAAACCAAACTGGATAATAAGATTATGCAGTTGGAAAAAGAGCAGGCTATATTCAACAAAGAACGTTACAGAGCTGAACGAAAGATAGCCCAAAACTTGCAGGATATTGAAAATGCCGAAGAAAACAAACGGAGAATGTCCGAAGATTGGCGATATATCACTGAATACAAGGAAGCACGGGAAATTTCCATCATTGGTATGCAGCAGGCTACATCGAAAGAATATGGTCAGGAGTTACACGTTATTGCAAAACGTTACAGAGGTGAGGATTGGAAAACCATCGGACATTACATGAATCAGAATTTATCAGTTCGTAGTGAGTATAATTTCTCCGGTTCTTTTGACAGAAATACTTTCTATGTTGAGGGTTTAAGCGGATTGAAATATAAGTGTGGCTTGTCGGGCGCTTTACCACTTAGTTTTACAGAATCAGCCGACTATCCAAAGACAACCCTTGAAAAAATACCTGCATTGATAAACCGTCAACAACAACAGATTGAAAAATTAGCAAACGAATTGCCCACACTACAACAGATTGTGGCAAGACAATGGAACAAGTCAGGTGAACTTTCTGCATTGAAACAGGAATGTTCAGAGTTGCAGAATAGGATTGACGAATCCTTGAAACAAGTCGATCAACAGCCGATACCGGCTGTTGATGATGCAGCCTAATTTAACTCACAGATATATTTAACCTTTTCCCTTGTTCTGTCGTGAGACAGGACGAGGGATTTCTCTCACCACGGGACAAGCCAATGCCCGGCTCTTCCTTTTATACTCCCTTATCTTCCTATTATAAAAAGGCTCTCCCACCCAAAAGTGGTAGGAATGTCTGTTTCTAAATACCACTTCCCTTTGGTCAGTCGTATTCAGAAAAGGGCAAACAGCGGTACATTCCTTGCATCATAGCGCAGGAGTTCCGATGAATCGAAACAACCCAGCCCATCGATACCGGAACAAGCCGCTTTTCTTGTTTGCCCCGGCAGACTTCATTGTTTACCCTCCCAAGCCTTATTTCTTCCCATTATAGCAACTCCTTCCAAATGATTACTATAGGAATGTTTCATCCAATCAGGTTGCCACCACACCTAGCGAGGAAAAACCTACAAAAGATAGTATATTGAGGACTAACAAATTTTACCCTGAAACCTATTAGGGATGTGGCAAGGTGTGTAGTAACTCACCGAATCCAACCTTACCAATGCTGGCTGATAGCTGCAAGTGATTGTGCAAAATCTTCCCCTCACAAAATTCGAGCGTATTTCACACATCAGCCTTGACCAGTTGTCTCTAAAAATAAACCGAGAAGAAAAGCCTCAGAAAGGCTTTAAATTAAAAAACAAGCCATTACACTTCAATATGAAGTTGTAACAGCTTGTTTTTTATTTAATCAATGATAACAAGTCGCATTAGATTAGAGATGTATCTCCCTTCGTTTACTACATGTATCATTTTTTAAAGAAGACTTTGTATACCCAACCCTGAGTATCATTTGTACATCTCTTTCATCATTCAAAATAATTTTCAAATTATTATAAAAATCTAGCTCTTCAATAGATTGACTCATTGGATGGACGGCAATTTGCTTTTTTGTTAAATCTAACCAAATACGTTCTAATTCTCTTCCTGTATTAAACCAATCATCTTCTCGTGATTGTCTTTTTGAGAACAGTATAAGAAATCCACTACAGTTATCAAGCTGTTGTCTTGTGCTAGATAAATATTGCTTTTCAAACTGCGAAGATTGAATACTATGCTTATTGAAAAGAGATAGAAATAAGAACTTCTTAAAACCATGCATTCCTAGCATATCAGGAGTTAAGCCATCTTTCCGATCATGCAGTTCTTTATGCGAAGTAATCATCCACTCTGAAAGTTCTTTTGCTTTCTTTTTGTTACCGATTTGTTGTTTGTTTGCGTCAAATATATTATCTGCAATTTTTTGTCCTTGTTCACAGAGTCGTGGTATGTACAAACAATTATTGAACTGCAACAATTGTTTGTCTAATATTTTCCTTTCAAATGAAATCCGAGATGTATGTCGGTTGTTTATTAGTGGAATATATAAATTTTCCTCTTTTTTCCTACCAACTATTCTTAACTGAACCTTCTGGGGATACTTCTGTACAGCAATGTCATAACCTAAATCACAACCTATATCCACACAGTTCTCTACAAAAGCACCTATGCTTATCCAACTTTCTCTATTATTGGGATCTATCTGTGGTAAACAAACAGAATTATCTATGAAAATCGTACACTCACAAGAATCTATCTTTTCAATTTTCCACATTTGAGCATTATGACTGCTTGGTGCTCTTTTGGCTATTGCAAATATTGTATCAAATTGATCGGCCATCATTGTCTGATTTATGGATAAAAGAGAAAAAAAAATTATTATTATTCTATTCATTCCTCTTGATATTAAGTTTCTTAACAACATGTTCTAAAACATTTAATGTAGTATCCAAATCCTCTTTTGAATGAGTTGCCAGAACACTCATTCTTAGGCGAGATTGTTTCCTAACAACAGCAGGATAAGTGATTGGATTTACATAAATTCCATTGTCAAAAAGAATTTTAGCTGCCTCATTCGTTTTATCCTCATCACAAATCATAATAGGAAAAATAGCTGATGCTGTATTACCATGATTAATCTTAAGAGTGGTCAACTGCTCATTGAAATAAGACATATTATTTCGTATTTTAGCCTGCCATTGCGGTTCTTCATGTAGCAGTTCTAATCCTTTTATGACAGCAGCGGCAGATTGAGGAGTTGCAGCAGCAGAAAATATATTAGCTCTCGAATAATATTTCAGATATCGAGTAAAATATTTATTTGCAACCAAGTATCCTCCCACAGAGCCAAATGTTTTACTAAATGTTCCTGTGATAAAATCAACTTTAGATAATAAATCATACTCTTCTAATACACCTCTTCCTTTTTCTCCAAATATTCCTATGCCATGTGCATCATCGACCATGACATAAGCATTATATTGTTTAGCTAAAGAACATACCTGATCTAATGCTGCAATATCTCCATCTTGTGAGTATACACCATCTACAACAATTATTCTATTTCGATAAGACTTAGAAGTCACTTTGAGAATACTCTCTAATGATTCCATATTATTATGCAAAAAGAATTTCTTATTTGTATTACAACAACCATCAACTACGCTGGCATGTACATACATATCTAATATTGCGATGTCTTCTTTACCCAATAATGCAGATAATGTTCCACTATTAGCGGCAAAACCAGCTGTAAAAGTGATCGCATCTTCTTTTTCGAAAAAATTAGCAATTTTTTGTTCTAGTAAATCGTGCAGATTTAGCTGTCCACCAATCAAGGGAGATGCTCCTGCACCAGCACCGTAGTCTTCAATTGCATTAATACATGCTTCCAGTATTTTGGGGTGATGCGAAAAACCTAAATAATCATTTGACACAAAAGTGATAACATTTTTTATTTTCAGAGTATATGGGTCTACGACTTTCATTGTAGCCCCGGAACCGGTAAGTGAATCCACCCTGTACGTGTTATGTTTGAGGGTATTTCTCCACTCTATATAATTATAGAAGTGCGAAGCACGATCCTCTAAATTAAAATTTCCATTACTTTCAAAGTCCTTTAAAGAACACCTAGTTACATCAATTACTTTTTCCATTGTTTTTCTTCTTTATTTAATTTGGTTGCAAAGTTACGTGGCTAATAAAGTCGAATCAATGAAGATTGGTTAACTAAAATATTTTTTTTCGGATTCGGCTTAAAGATTGAGGAGTTGATCCTAAGTATGAAGCAAGGTATTTGAGAGGAATTTCTTTTAGCATATTTTTATCTCTAATTATTAATATCCTATACCTTTCCTCTATAGTATATTTGAGTAACTCTATTTCTCGTTGAATCTTTTTTGTAAAAATATTCTCCATAACAACCCTAGCTAAAATATTTATTTCCAGAGATGTTTTAAACATATCAAATATAATATTCCGATTAACCTTCCATATTACACAATCTGTTAAGGCTTGAATATCAAATTCGGATTTTGTATCTTTGCAAAAAGAATAATATGAGTTGGCAAATTCACCTGCAAAAGCAAAAGCAAATGTAATTTCTTGTAAATGTCTATCTAGTATCCAATATCGTAGAATTCCAGATTCTATAAAATAGAGATATAGCTCTTTATCTCCAGCATGTATGAGATAATCTTTTTTTCTTATTTCTACTCTTTGAAAATTTTGATTTAACAATTCGAGTGTTTCACTAGATAAATGAATGTAGGTAAGTGCATTTTTTTCTAAATATGCTTCTAATATGACACTTAAGTTCAT
>NZ_URFY01000096.1 GCF_900547205.1 uncultured Bacteroides sp. | reverse complement strand
GTATCAAGCCCTAATGCTCTGGCCACATCGACCTTCAACTTCTCCTGAGCGAAATGTTCTGCATACTCTTTAGGAGAAAGCTTAGTACCGGTATCCGCCGCATGGCGACGATACGAATATTCAAACTCCGAACGTAGTATATCCTTTCCGTTTACCCGCATCAGCACCGGATCTTCTTGTGCAAAGGCTAGCATCCCGAAGAGACAAGAACATCCTAAAAGCAGACTTCTTTTCATGATTAATCCTTTTCCTTTATCAACAAATTATGATACACTCTTGTTGTGTTGATAAACGACGAACGGTGAGCGGCGAACACTATGCGAAAAACACAGTCTGTTCACCGTTCACCGTTAATCATTCACCGTTTATATATGTGTTATTCCGGACGGCTATAGTTAGGCGATTCACTGGTAATCGTCACGTCGTGCGGATGGCTTTCCATTACTCCGGCATTTGTGATACGGGTAAACTTGGCATCGTGAAGCTTCTCGATATTTGCAGCACCGCAGTATCCCATACCTGCACGCAGACCGCCCGTAAGCTGATAAACCACTTCGAAAAGTGTACCTTTATAAGGAACACGGGCAGCGATACCTTCGGGCACGAGCTTCTTCACATCGGCTGTTCCACTCTGGAAATAGCGGTCTTTCGAACCATTCTCCATGGCTTCCAAAGAACCCATTCCACGATAGGATTTGAACTTACGTCCGTTGAAGATGATGGTATCACCCGGAGACTCTTCTGTTCCGGCAACCAACGAACCAATCATAACACAATATCCACCTGCAGCTAATGCTTTTACCACATCGCCTGAGTAGCGCAAACCACCGTCGGCAATCAATGGAACGCCTGTACCTTTCAGAGCTTTCGCCACATCGTACACAGCCGACAATTGTGGTACACCCACACCTGCCACCACACGTGTAGTACAGATTGAACCCGGACCGATACCTACTTTTACTGCGTCGGCACCTGCTTCCACCAAGGCTTTGGCAGCCTCTCCGGTAGCAATATTACCTACCACAATATCAATGCCCGGGAAACGTTTCTTGGCTTCTTTCAGTTTTTCAATCACAAACATCGAATGTCCGTGAGCCGTATCAATCACAATGGCATCTGCACCGGCATCTACCAAAGCTTGCATACGGTCCAGCGTATCGGCAGTAACACCTACACCGGCAGCTACACGCAAACGTCCTTTGGCATCTTTGCAAGCCATCGGTTTATCTTTCGCTTTCGTAATATCTTTATAAGTGACAAGACCAATCAGTTTTCCATCCATTCCAACAATCGGAAGTTTCTCGATTTTGTATTTCTGAAGAATCTGTGCGGCCGATTCCAAATCGGTAGACTGATTGGTAGTAACCAATCTTTCTTTAGGCGTCATCACGATGTCGATATGTTTGTCCATATCTCTCTCGAAACGCAAATCTCTGTTGGTAACGATACCTACCAGATAACCTTCATCATCCACCACAGGGATACCGCCGATTTTATATTCGGCCATGATATCCAAAGCATTGCGAACGGTAGAACCTCTCTTAATAGTAACAGGGTCATAAATCATACCATTTTCAGCACGCTTCACGATAGCAACTTGCCGTGCCTGCTCCTCAATAGACATATTTTTGTGAATCACACCGATACCACCTTCACGAGCAATGGCAATAGCCATTTTCGCTTCGGTCACTGTATCCATAGCAGCCGTCACAAAAGGAATTTTCAACTCAATGTTTCTTGAAAACTTTGTCGAGAGATCGACAGTACGTGGTAAAACTTCAGAATAAGCGGGGATCAACAATACGTCGTCGTAAGTTAACCCATCCATTACAATCTTATCAGCAATAAATGACATAGGGCTTTGCGTTTAAAATTTATTGCGTGCAAATATACGGTTTTTATTCAAAACAGAAGTAAGCAATGGGATATTTTTTCATATTATACCCCATAAAGATGCTACTTTTCGAGATAATCTTTAAACCGCCACCCAGAGTCGGATGTATAGGTTGCTTTCAGATACCGTCCCTGAAGAATAGAACCGTCTATGGTACATAGCCAACCAAAGCTCCACGCAGGCAGTTCGCTGATACGTTTCAGCAACTTATCCACCAAGATTAGCTTTTTCTTATTTAATGGTTTCTCCGGTGATAGTAAATATCCGCTAGCTTCACCCTTCTCATTGGTAACTAGCAATAGCGAACACTCAAACTCTTTCTTGAATCCTCTTTGTTTTTCTGATGCTTCATTTACAAACTCTTCCAGCAGATCCAGTTTGTATTCAAAGTTGCTATGCCAGCAGCCATCTGTACTTTGAATCGGAGAATACTTTTCGCCTTTTTTAGGTTTCCGGGCGCCTTCCATTGTTCCTGTCTTTGCATCCTTTACATATTTATAGGAAACGACCTTTCCCTTCTCAAGTGAAAATTCCATCACATACTTCGTTACTATTTCCTCGAACAGATTCTGTGGGCATGAGAGTATCGTTATTTTTCCTGTATACCATAATGCAGGTATTCCTTTATGATCCCTATAGCTTCAAAGCATTTTCCCTGTTGCAACAGGTTTACGAGTTCTTGCGCATAGTTGCGTTGACCAAAGGACGACGTAATAGAACAAATAAGTAAAGACAGAATTAATAAAACTCTTTTCATATCTATAAGCTTTGATTTGTATGAGATTGTGTGTAACATGATTTATATTTTGAACTAAATAAGTAACTGATCTGACAAATTAGAATAACATTTATATGCAAATGTATAAAAAAAACAATTGTTCTAATAACATAAAATTGGAAAATGTTATTCTTCACCTATTGAATATCCTTGCATCATATAAGGTAGACTGCTCCTTTATAGGATAAGTCCCTTATTATCATAGGTAATACACCTATAGTTCATACATTTTCCCTTAATTCTTTGCAAGAGCTCATTACTGTGAACATATAAGCTATCAATAGTAGATAATAGCGTTCACAACTGTAGATAATCTTATCCATTACTGTGAACTTTTGAAAAGTTCTAAGAGTTAATACAAGAAACATTAGGAGTTTACATAAGATTCATGAAGTCCTGATGTGCATTATACAAGGAGATAAGACCGTACATGAAGCAAAAAAGCCCAAAATGCAGGTCGTACGGTCTAAATAACATTCATGCAGAAAACTAGCATATACATCTGGGAATAAACATATTACGGTCAATTTAGGCTATAAGCACCCTGAGGGCAAACGCTTACCCTCAGGGTGCAAAAAGATTTACCCTCATAGCTGAAACCACGATGGACAACGGGTTTCCGCCAATTATGAGACCATGAGGGCAAAAACGCATCAAACTTTTTTTCTGGGAAGAATAGCAATAGAATGCCAAGGCAGGGAAAAGAGGGAAAGATTTATAGCACAAAAAACGTGGATTCTGCACACCGGATTATGGCAACCGGCGGGAGAATCCACGTAAAGAGGTAATGAAAACTGTATTAATTAGCCATTTCAGAGATGAACTTGATACGTACTAGGCGAACTTCCTCTTCGGCAAATTCATCACCCAGTTCATCAAGTGCATCGTCAATCTTATCTGTTGTTGATTCCTTGAAATAATCGTAGATATCGAGCAGATGATCTTCATCCATGATTTCTTCGAGGAAGTAATCAATATTCAGTTTAGTGCCGGAGTAAACAATCGCTTCCACTTCGTCCAGCAACTCTCCAAACTCAATGCCTTTGGACAAGGCAATATCATCTAACGCCACCTTGCGGTCGATAGCCTGAATGATAGCCACTTTCATCTTCGATTTATTGGCTACCGTGCGTACACGCAAATCTTCGGGACGTTCTATCTCGTTTTCTTCGCAATGGCGCTTAATCAGTTTACAGAACTCTTCACCATAGCGTTTCGCTTTTCCTGCACCTACACCCGGAATATTCTGCAATTCGTCCAGTGTCACCGGATAGATTGTTGCCATCGCTTCGAGAGACGGATCCTGGAAGATTACATAAGGAGGAACTTCCAGTTTCTTCGAGAGCTTCTTCCGCAAGTCTTTCAACATCGAATAGAGAGCCGGGTCCACCGCACACGAGCCACCGCCACGTGCCGGAACTTCTTCTTCCGTTTCTTCGAAGTCGTTGTCTTCGGTAATCTTGAATGACTTGGGTTTCTTCAGGAACTTATGACCTTCTTCCGTCACCTTCAGCAAGCCGTAGTGTTCTACGTCCTTACTTAAATAGCCTCCAATCAGAGCCTGACGGATCACTGCATTCCATGTTTTGTCTTCTTCGCCCATACCGGAACCAAAGGCTTCGAGGTCTTCATGCAAATGTGCCTGTACTTCCGAAGTTTCTCTGCCTTGTAGTATGTCGATAATATAATCTGCCTTAAAGTTTTCTTTCACCGCGATAATCGCTTCAATCACGGTACACAATAATTCTTGAGCCTCCACTTGTTTCTTAGGGTTTAAACAGTTGTCACAATTTCCACAATTCTCTTCCGTGTATTCTTCGCCGAAATAATGTAGTAATGTCTTACGTCGGCATACGGAGGATTCAGCATAAGCAGCGGTTTCCAACAGAAGCTGCTTGCCTATTTCCTGTTCTGCCACAGGTTTGCCTTGCATGAACTTTTCCAGTTTCTGCAAGTCTTTATTTGTATAAAAGGTCAGACAGTGACCTTCGCCACCATCTCTACCCGCACGTCCCGTCTCTTGGTAATATCCTTCCAGACTCTTTGGAATGTCGTAATGAATCACAAACCTTACATCCGGTTTATCTATCCCCATTCCAAAAGCGATAGTTGCCACGATGACTTCTACTTTCTCCATCAGGAAATCGTCCTGATTCTTTGTCCTTGTTTGCGAATCCATCCCGGCATGGTAAGGACGAGCATTGATTCCGTTTGCCTGAAGGATTTCCGCAAGTTCTTCTACTTTCTTCCGACTCAGGCAATAGATGATGCCCGACTTCTCCGGATTGTTTTTGATGAACTTGATGATGTCCCTATCAATGTTTGCGGTCTTCGCACGCACCTCATAATAGAGGTTCGGACGATTGAACGATGATTTGTAGACTTGGGCATCTACCATTCCCAGATTTTTCTGGATATCGTGCTGAACCTTTGGTGTCGCTGTCGCGGTAAGTGCAATCAACGGAGCTGTTCCGATTTCATTGATGATGGGACGGATTCGCCGGTATTCCGGACGGAAATCATGCCCCCACTCTGAAATACAGTGGGCTTCGTCTACAGCATAGAATGAAATCTTTACCGAGCGCAAAAATTCTACGTTCTCTTCCTTCGTCAGCGACTCAGGCGCTACATATAGCAATTTGGTCTTTCCAGCAAGGATATCGGACTTTACCTGATCGATTGCTCCTTTATTTAAAGAAGAATTGATGAAATGGGCGATGCCATCTTCTTCACTGAAATTGCGCATTGCATCCACCTGATTCTTCATCAACGCAATAAGCGGAGAAATTACGATTGCCGTACCTTCCATCAAGAGTGAAGGTAACTGATAGCATAGAGATTTTCCGCCACCGGTAGGCATCAGCACAAAGGTATCTTTACCATCAAGCAAATTATGAATGATTGCTTCCTGATTTCCCTTGAACTTGTTAAATCCGAAACACTTTTTCAGTTCATCTGTTAAATTAATCTTCCCTGCCATCTTAACTTATGTTGTTTTATTCAGTTCATGGTTTAACTTTAACTAAGTGCCCTTCTTTCGAGAGGGCCAAACAAAGTTATAAACAACTTCGTAATTACCAAGCAAAATACGACTAATATTTTCAAGAAAAAACAGAAACAATCATTTCACGCTGCCTTACTCTTTGATTTTAAGCAGTTTGCAGTCTTGCCATATTCGCTTTTTCGAGCTGATGTTTCGCATAATCCAACGTCACTTCATACTCTTTTTTGTTCTCCGAAGGGATTTCAAACATGACATCCATCATGATTGTCTCCACAATTGAGCGCAATCCGCGGGCACCAAGCTTATATTCTACAGCCTTGTCGACGATATACTCGAAAACGGACTCTTCAAACGTCAACTTGATACTATCCATTTCAAACAACTTGATGTATTGCTTGATGATAGAGTTTTTCGGTTCGGTAAGGATGGCACGGAGCGCATCGCGATCCAGCGGATTGAGGTAAGTCAGCACCGGAAGACGACCGATTATCTCGGGAATCAGTCCGAACGACTTCAAATCCTGGGGTGCGATGTACTGCATCATGTTGTTCTTGTCCACTGCCGCTGTCTTTTGCGAAGCTGTGTAGCCGACAACATGGGTATTCAACCGTTGCGCAATTTTCTTTTCAATGCCATCGAAAGCACCGCCACAAATAAAGAGGATATTCTTGGTGTTTACCGGAATCATCTTCTGGTCGGGGTGCTTGCGGCCTCCCTGTGGAGGTACGTTCACCACTGCGCCTTCGAGCAATTTCAGTAGTCCTTGCTGCACGCCTTCACCGCTCACATCGCGAGTGATGGAAGGATTGTCTCCTTTGCGCGCAATCTTGTCGATTTCGTCAATGAACACAATTCCTTGTTCGGCTTCAGGTACGTTATAGTCTGCCACTTGGAGCAGACGGGTCAGGATACTTTCGATGTCTTCGCCCACATAGCCGGCTTCAGTCAGCACC
>NZ_URFY01000095.1 GCF_900547205.1 uncultured Bacteroides sp. | reverse complement strand
ACAGGTATATAGATGTAATGGGAGAGGGGTTAACAAATATTTTTTCTACGACTATAATCTTGTATTCTAGATAGATATCTCTATTTTAATAAATAAAGGATATAAATATCCATCATAATATAGCCGTACAATTGTAAATACGGGATTAAACCAATCATGCTTGATAAACAACTAACTAATTATCAGATATTTATATATTTTAATTAAACCTACTTAGAATAGCAAATCCATTTGTATATCCTCGTTTTTTTATCTGCCAATTCCATCTGTAATAGCACGGAGCACAAATGTAAATTCCATATTTTCATACTTGTAATTTGCTTTTGTGAAACCAAAATATTACCTTTGTACTATCAAATCACAATGCGTATTTTTGTGAAATGTGCACTTAAAGCATACAATTGTATTTTAAAGGAAAGCCGTATGGAGATAAAAGACAGAATTAGAATGATTATGGAACGAGAAAAAGTTCCTCCCAGAGTTTTTGCCGAAACAATCGGTGTACAGCAATCTACTCTCTCTCATATATTGAATGATAGAAACAAACCAAGTTTGGAGGTTGTGATGAAGGTTCACCAAAAATACAATTACGTGAACCTTGAATGGCTGCTCTATGGAAAAGGTGAAATGCTGGCTTCGGATGAAGAACTTGTTTCCTCTTCCAATGGTGAATTTCAGCCTTCTTTGTTTGACGAGAATCCTGTAAATTTGACCAAAGAGCCAAATGCTTCGGAAAATCGCAAGGAAATGCCATTAAGAAGTACCGAAAATGCCCCCAAAGAGATTATAAAACAGGAGATTAGATACATAGAAAAGCCTGCCAGGAAAATCACTGAAATAAGAATTTTCTTTGATGATAATACCTATGAGACGTTTAGACCTGAAAAATAAAGAGTAAAATCGGTGGTTTGAGCAATTTGCTGTATCTTTGCACTCGGAATACGAATTTATACTTTTATATCCATACATGAAGAAATTTATTTTAGATCTGACCGTGACTACGAATATCAGACTACACGCAAACTATGTATTGCTGAAACTGACTTCCCAGTCACCACTGCCCGAAATGTTACCGGGGCAGTTTGCTGAACTCCGCGTAGATGGTTCGCCTACTACCTTCTTACGCCGTCCTATTTCTATTAATTTTGTAGACAAGCAACGAAATGAAATTTGGTTCCTGATCCAGTTGGTTGGAGATGGAACCAAGCGCCTGGCTGAAGTTAAAGAAGGCGATACGATAAATGTTATGCTACCACTGGGAAATGCTTATACGATGCCGCAAAAGAGCTCTGATAAGCTTTTATTAGTAGGCGGTGGTGTTGGGACAGCTCCCATGCTTTATTTAGGCGAACAATTGGCTAAAAACGGTCATAAACCTACTTTCCTTTTGGGTGCACGTAGCGACAAGGATTTGCTGCAACTGGAAGAGTTTGCAAAATACGGCGAAGTGTATACCACGACCGAAGACGGAAGTCATGGAGAAAAGGGATATGTCACTCAACATTCTATATTAAATAAGGTGCACTTTGAGCAGATTTATACTTGTGGTCCGAAGCCAATGATGGTAGCTGTAGCTAAGTATGCCAAAAGTAATGAGATAGAATGTGAAGTATCTTTGGAAAATACAATGGCTTGCGGCATCGGCGCTTGTCTCTGTTGTGTGGAAAATACGACAGAAGGTCATTTATGTGTTTGTAAAGAAGGTCCGGTTTTTAATATAAATAAACTACTATGGCAGATTTAAGTGTAAACATTGGTGCATTGCAAATGAAGAACCCGGTGATGACAGCTTCCGGTACATTTGGATATGGTGAAGAGTTCTCAGATTTCATAGATATAGCGCGAATAGGCGGTATCATTGTAAAGGGGACCACTCTTCACAAACGTGAAGGAAATCCATATCCGCGTATGGCCGAAACTCCTTCGGGAATGTTAAACGCTGTGGGACTGCAAAATAAAGGCGTTGAATACTTCGTTGAGCACATCTATCCCCGCATAAAAGACATCCAGACGAATATGATTGTAAACGTATCGGGGTCTGCCATCGAAGATTATGTGAAAACTGCCGAGATCATTAATGAACTTGACAAAATTCCTGCTATCGAGTTAAACATATCATGCCCCAATGTGAAGCAAGGAGGCATGGCTTTTGGTGTGTCAGCAAAAGGTGCGTCAGAAGTAGTAAAAGCAGTGCGTGCAGCTTACAAAAAGACACTGATCGTAAAACTGTCTCCGAACGTCACTGACATCACAGAAATAGCTCGTGCAGCCGAAGAAAGTGGCGCAGATAGCGTTTCGTTAATCAATACATTGCTAGGAATGGCCATAGATGCGGAACGGATGCGACCGATACTATCGACCATCACCGGAGGAATGTCCGGCCCTGCCGTGAAACCTATCGCTTTGCGCATGGTTTGGCAAGTTGCTAAGGCGGTAAATATTCCAGTCATAGGATTAGGAGGTATCATGGACTGGAAAGATGCTGTAGAGTTTATGCTTGCAGGAGCTTCAGCCATCCAGATTGGTACGGCAAATTTCATAGATCCTGCCACTACGGTTAAGGTAGAAGAAGGTATAAACAATTACCTGGAGAGACACGGATGTAAGTCCGTAAACGAAATTATTGGTGCGCTCAAGGTATAAAGAGAAACATACAATAACCCTTCGCATGAGTTTAAAGAAAATAATGTTATTTCTCCATTGAACTGCATCCTTTCCAACCCGACCTCGAAAAGAGGAGATGACGAAGAAAAATGCAGGAATAGGAAAAATGAAATTTAAGCTTTCAAGCAAAGGATAAACAAAAGCGACGGTGCTGAATATGCAATTCAACACCGTCGCTTTTATTTACAGACATATTACTCACCCAGTAAGTCGGGACGAAGTCTCTTGGTACGTTCTAAAGATTGCTGCAACTCCCATTCCTTTATTTTCGCTTCATGACCGGACAACAGAATATCCGGCACTTTCCAACCATTATAATCAGCCGGGCGCGTATATACCGGAGCCGCCAGCAGATTATCCTGAAAAGAATCTGAGAGAGCAGATTGCTCATCGGAAATAACACCGGGAATGATACGGACGATAGCATCCGCCATCACTGCCGCCGCCAACTCACCTCCCGTCAACACATAATCGCCAATACTAATCTCTTTGGTAATCAAATGCTCCCGAATGCGATAATCGATACCTTTAAAATGACCGCAAAGAATAATCAGGTTTTGAGATAAAGAAAGAGTGTTGGCCATCGGCTGGTTGAACTGTTCCCCGTCGGGAGACGTGAAGATTACCTCGTCATAGTCGCGTTCTGCTTTCAGAGAATTGATGCACCGCTCGATAGGTTCAATCTTCATCACCATACCGGCAAATCCGCCGAAAGGATAATCGTCTACACGACGGTATTTATCTTCCGTATAATCACGGAGATTGTGAATATGAATTTCTGCAAGTCCTTTATTTTGAGCCCTTTTCATTATCGAACAATTGAAGAATCCCTCAATCATCTCAGGCAATACTGTTATAATATCGATACGCATAATCTTTTAATTTTCCCGCAAAAGTACAAATATTCGAAGATAAACCTGTATTTTTGCCTTAAACAATCTAAGAAATATGGATATTAAGCAGAAAATAGAAGAATTGCGTGCCGAGCTTCACCAGCATAATTACAATTATTATGTATTGAATGCTCCTGAAATTTCCGATAAGGAGTTTGATGACAAGATGCGTGAACTACAAGATTTGGAGCAAGCCCATCCGGAATATAAAGATGAAAATTCGCCCACTATGCGCGTGGGCAGCGACCTTAATAAAAATTTCACGCAGGTGGCGCATAAATATCCGATGCTTTCTTTAGCAAACACTTACTCGGAAGAGGAAGTGAGCGACTTCTACGACAGGGTGCGCAAAGCGCTGAATGAGGATTTTGAAATATGCTGTGAGATGAAATATGATGGCACATCCATCTCATTGACCTACGAAAACGGCAAACTGGTTCGTGCTGTCACCCGCGGAGATGGAGAAAAAGGAGACGACGTGACAGATAACGTAAAGACAATCCGTTCTATTCCGCTCGTTTTGCATGGCAACAATTATCCTGCTTCTTTCGAAATTCGTGGTGAGATTCTGCTACCATGGGAAGTATTTGAAGAACTGAACAGGGAAAAGGAAGCACGCGAAGAAGCACTTTTCGCCAATCCGAGAAATGCAGCGTCGGGAACATTGAAGCTACAAAATCCGTCAATCGTGGCTTCGCGTAAGCTGGATGCCTACCTTTACTATCTGCTGGGCGATAATCTGCCTTGCGACGGGCATTACGAAAATCTTCAGGAAGCAGCAAAATGGGGATTTAAAATCTCCGCCTTGATGCACAAATGCAAGACTCTGGAGGAAGTTTTCGAGTTCATCAACTATTGGGACGTGGAGCGGAAGAATCTGCCTGTTGCCACCGACGGCATTGTTTTAAAGGTAAACAGCCTGCGCCAGCAAAGGAATTTAGGCTATACCGCAAAATCTCCCAGATGGGCTATCGCGTATAAATTTCAGGCGGAACGCGCCTTGACACGTCTGAATCAAGTTACGTATCAAGTGGGCCGGACGGGCGCCGTTACACCGGTTGCCAATCTGGAGCCAGTGCAACTCTCCGGAACTGTCGTGAAGCGTGCCTCGCTGCACAATGCCGACATTATCGAAGGACTTGATTTGCACATCGGCGACATGGTTTATGTAGAAAAGGGAGGAGAAATTATACCTAAAATTACGGGTGTGGATTTGGATGCACGCAGCTTTATGCTGGGCGAGAAAGTCCGATTTATCACTAACTGCCCCGAATGTGGCAGCAAACTAATAAGGTATGAAGGCGAAGCTGCTCATTACTGCCCGAATGAAACGGCGTGCCCCCCTCAAATAAAAGGAAAGATTGAGCATTTTATCAGCCGCAAAGCAATGAATATAGATGGCTTAGGACCCGAAACGGTCGATATGTTCTATCGTCTGGGATTAATTCATAACACAGCCGACTTGTACGAACTGACAACTGACGACATCAAAGGATTGGACCGTATGGGTGACAAATCAGCAGAGAATATCATCACGGGGATTGCCCAAAGCAAGTCCGTCCCTTTCGAACGTGCCATTTTTGCTTTAGGTATCCGCTTCGTGGGCGAAACGGTAGCAAAGAAAATAGCTAAATCTTTTGAGAATATAGACGAACTGCAAAAGGCTGACCTCGAAAAACTGATTAGCATCGATGAAATCGGAGAAAAGATAGCTAAAAGTATTCTTGCATACTTTGCCAATGAATCCAACTGCGAGCTGGTCGGCCGACTAAAGGCGGCGGGATTGCAACTCTATCGTACGGAAGAGGACATGAGCGGCTATACGGACAAATTGGCGGGTAAGTCAATCGTAATCAGTGGCGTATTTACCCATCATTCGCGCGATGAATACAAAGAACTGATTGAGAAAAACGGCGGTAAGAACGTGGGTAGCATTTCGGCAAAGACCAGTTTTGTACTTGCCGGAGAGAATATGGGACCTGCCAAACTGGAAAAAGCCAAAAAACTTGGAGTAACCATACTAAACGAGGACGAATTTCTGAAACTTATATCGTAAGATATGAAAAATATTCGTACTTTTGCGGCTAAATAAATTAGAGATTATAATTAAAACTCATGATACAGACTAAATTGAAAGGAATGGGGGTAGCACTGATTACTCCTTTCAAAGAGGATGAGAGTGTAGACTATGACGCACTGATGCGCATGGTGGACTACCTTTTGCAGAATAATGCGGATTTCTTATGTGTGCTGGGAACTACAGCCGAAACACCAACTCTGACTGAAGAAGAAAAGAAAACCATAAAAAAAATGGTAATCGACCGCGTTAATGGAAGGATTCCTATTTTGCTGGGTGTGGGTGGTAATAATACTCGTGCTATCGTAGAGACACTGAAAAACGACGATTTCACAGGAGTCGATGCCATATTGTCTGTTGTGCCCTATTACAACAAGCCTTCCCAGGAAGGTATCTATCAGCATTATAAGGCTATAGCGCAAGCTACGGAGCTTCCTATCGTGTTATATAACGTTCCGGGACGTACGGGAGTAAATATGACTGCCGAGACAACATTGCGCATTGCACGCGACTTTAACAACGTTGTTGCCATCAAAGAAGCTTCCGGCAATATCACACAGATGGATGATATCATCAAGAATAAGCCTGAAAACTTTAATGTTATCTCAGGAGATGATGGCATTACTTTTCCCCTCATTACGTTGGGCGCCGTTGGTGTGATCTCGGTAATCGGAAATGCTTTTCCCCGTGAATTTAGCCGCATGACACGCTTGGCTCTACAGGGAGATTTTGCCAATGCACTGACTATCCACCATAAGTTTACGGAACTCTTTAATCTTTTATTTGTGGACGGTAACCCTGCGGGCGTGAAATCAATGCTCAATGCAATGGGAATGATTGAAAATAAGCTGCGATTGCCTTTGGTTCCTACTCGCATTACCACTTTTGAAGCAATACGAAAGGTGCTGAACGAATTAAATATTAAATGCTGATAGCTTAAAAGGTACACATCAGTATCCTGTGTAAGAACTGCCGTTTCCCCCTAAGGAAACGGCAGTTTCCATATAAAGAAACGATCGTTCCCATTAAGGGAAACGCCTGTTTCCAATCAGGGATACGGTCAGGAAACTGCAATATTCCGATAATCGGGTCAAGTCGAAAACTCTGTGGTTATATTATGCCGGTATCCAAAAGAAATTTAT
>NZ_URFY01000094.1 GCF_900547205.1 uncultured Bacteroides sp. | reverse complement strand
ATAAATTTCTTTTGGATACCGGCATAATATAACCACAGAGTTTTCGACTTGACCCATAATATGTACTGTGTGGTTATAAATTTATTGTCTGAAATTACAATCGGATGATAAGGAAACCGTTAATATTTATATTGCTAAAGCTCTGTGCGATAACGAGATTTACGACGAAACAGAAGAGTCTGTGGTATATCCTTTCTTTACAGCAGCATGGCATAAAACAATCATGATGTGAATATAAAACGCGGGACGGTTGTGTACAGCTTAAACCGCGTCTATGTCTACTATAATGGCGGGGTCAATCAAAATTCCGGTCGAAATGTTGTTGATGGCTACAATGTTGGTATGAAATACCAATGTGTTGAGTTTGTTAATAGATATTACTATTTATGTTACAACCATAAATGCCTGATAGCTATGGATATGCAGACAATGAACAGCCAAAGGGTAACTGATATACGCCTTTTTTTGAAACCTAAATTGTGCCCCCCTAAGGCATTGATGATAAAGAGTTGAATTTTAATATCAATCAATATATTCTAGCTGTTTTCATCTTTAAATCCCAACTTATGATTATCTTTGGCGAACTACAAAAACGACACTTTATGAGAGAAGCAAAAAAGAATATTATTGATGCGTTCCGTAGATACTTTAGTTCGCTGTATTTGTATTAACAAGAAATGATTATTTTATCTGTTGAATAACAGATATTTAGAAGATGTGTAGTATACAATGGGTAACGATTTAGAAACGAGCGAACTACTTTAGTCTACTGTGTATTTCCATTGCTTCAAATAACTCTACCACAAAGAGAAAGACTTTGTTAAAAAACATAGCTATGCCACGAGTATTTACATAACACAAGGTCTTCCGGTAGAGACATTTAGCCAAATAATGGGGCACACTAATATCAAAACAACACAGATTTATGCGGAAGTAGCGAAAACGAAAATCAACGAGGATATGGCGATTCTTGAAAAGCGGATTGAGAGGAAATATGAATTGGCGGAAATGACAGCCAATTAACGCCATTCAATGCTAAAAACAGCATTTGTATATCAAATGTAGCGGTTTGTATATTATTCGATTCATTTTGTCGCAGATACAATTTGCACTTTATTCATCTCAGTATATTTGAACCATATAAATTTAGATTATGACATCAAAAAATAAAATATTGTCACTATTGCTTATGCTTTTGCCGGGAACATTGTTCGCTCAATGGATTCCCGACAAACTGCTTTCTTCTCCAGTATTATCGGAAAATGACAGCAATAAATTTGTGTTTTCAGTGGATATGACCGGATTTTTCAAGAATAATGAATATTTCAGTCCGGTAGCAAAAGGGGGTACTTTACCGGGGATACATTTACTCCCTAAAGTTGCTTATCAGTTTGACAACCGTTTCCGTGCCGAGTTGGGAGCATATAACGTGTATTACTCCGGCGACCAACAAAAGCAGGGCGTATATGCTTTTAACAGTTTATTCGTAAGGTTGCAATACGCCTTAAATCCTGATTTCAATTTGATTTTTGGTAATATTTACGGAGGATTGAATCACAGGCTTATTGAACCTTTGTACCAATGGGAACACCAATTCATTGATAAGCCTGAAAGCGGTTTACAGTTAATTTATAGAAACAAGCGGTATTCGGCAGATGTTTGGGTAAACTGGCAACGATTTATAGAGCATGGGGATTCCGTACCAGAAGTATTGACCTTCGGAACTTCCGCATCTGCGAAATTAACGAATCCTGAAAATCGGTTCCAATTATCAATCCCTTTCCAACTATTGATATATCATCGAGGAGGACAAATAGACACATCCGACGAACCAATGGTTGTAATGGGTAATGCTGTTACCGGAGTTTGTTCGGAATGGAAGTTTGAGAAAAGTTTTATCCGTTCAATCAGTTTGAGTACATACCTTGCGGGATATTATGACAAATTGCCTAATAGAGAAGTAAGGCCATTTACCAACGGTTGGGGCATTTATCCTGTATTTCAGGTCAACACATCATTGTTTTCGTTCATGACGGGTTATTGGTATGCAAAGAATTTCTACGCATTAGAAGGTGAGCCTTTATTTGGTTCTTTCAATCCTTATGACCCACAACAGCAAATGCCAACCCGTAAATTAATCACTGCAAAGTTTGCCTATTCGCAACAGATACTCAAACCCCTTTCCATAGGTGCACAGGTGGAAACATATACTGATTTAGGAAGCAAATCAACCGATTATAGTTTTGGTGTATATCTCCAGTTCAAAGGTGATTTCACCTTAAAAACACTACAAAAATGATGGGTAACAGATAAATAACCGTAAATTTACCGCTTTGGAAATGACAGATTTTAGTAACATATATAAAAATAGGCGATGGCAGAAGTTCCTGATGAATCCTGAATACAGGATTTACAGGAACTGTTTCCTCGTTTTGTTTTTGCTCATCCTTATCGTTCCCGGATTTACCGTTACTTATGGAACGCAAATCGGCTATGGCGTTTCAATGCTTTGGGGAATGGTCTTACTGTTTCTTTATCTCATGATAATCCGCGTTAATCTGCGTGTATTCATTCCAAAAGTTTTGTTCAAGCAAAAGTATGTGTATTATACAGTCATGATATTGGTTTGCATCTTTCTTATTACGATTGCAAGTACATCTCTGAATTATTTTATTGATACATACTATAACCTGCCTATGATAATTGAGGGGCAAGGCAGCTCCCGGACATTAAACTTTATTACGGGTTTTTTAATGAATGGATTCTATATAATGGGGATATCAGGTGTGGTATTGCTACGGTATTGGATTATCCATTCCCAACAAATGGGCACATTTGAACAGGCAAAAATAAAATCCGAATTGGAATATTTGAAAAGCCAAATCAACCCCAATTTCTTATTCAATACCATTGACAGGGCAAATGTTCTTTCGGGGAAAAACCCTGAACAAGCATCGGAAATCCTAATCAAACTCGGAAAATTACTTCGTTACCAATTATACGACAGTACACGGGAAAAGGTGTTGCTAAGCAGTGTAGTTTCTTTTATCCGTGATTTTCTGCATTTGGAAAAGATGCGAAGAAACAGGTTTGATTACTCTGTTACCGAAGAAGGCAATATTCAAAACATACTGATACCATCACTTTTATTCATTCCTTTCGTAGAATATGCCATTACGGCAATTCCAAATAATTCGGTGAGTACATTTTTGTTGGTTTCTTTCCGGATTGATGAAAATCTACTGAAATTTAACTGTTCTTATTCTTCCAAAGACAGTACCCTGATAACACAAAATGAAATTTCAGGATTGGAGAATGTAAAGCGGCGATTGGATTTATTATATGGTTCTCGTTACGAGTTAGCCGTAAAAGATGAAGATACTATTTCTACAATCAATCTTAAAATCCATCTATGAAACAGACTGAACGCCATAGTATTTTCCTTGATTTCCTGATAAGCGATAAGCTCAGGGTTTGCCATCACCTAATTCTTATCTTGATTGTAGAAATCTTAGCTTTTCAAAACACGTATGGCGGTTTTGAAAGTAAAGGGCTTATGTATGCCAATATTACCAATGTCGCTATACTTCTTACAGCGATTTATATCAATCTGTATATATTAATCCCCAGACAACTGATAGAAAACAGATTGATTTTATACCTTCTTTCTCTTTTTGCACTGGTATTTATGGCATTATTCATACTTGCAGCAATACAAGGCATTATATTTCAATATTATGGAATTGGGAGAGAAGATATTTCTGAAAATGCGCCGTATTCGTTAGCATCAATCATTAATGCTATTACCTCATTTGGCTTTATTATAGCAGGTTCGTCAACCTTTGCATTGTTTCAACGATGGACGATTCACAATCAGCGAAGAAACAAATTAGAAAGGGAAACAATACAATTAGAATTAAAGCAGTTGAAAAATCAGATTAACCCGCATTTTCTTCTCAATATGCTGAATAACGCTAATGAGTTGACAATAGAAAACCCGGAGGAAGCATCACAAGTATTATCCAAGTTGAACGACATGCTTCGTTATCAATTCAATGACAGTGCAAAAGAAAGAATGTCTTTGAGTGCAGATATTCATTTCCTGACCGATTTTTTGAATCTGGAAAAGATACGGCGGGATAATTTTGAAGTCGTTATTTCAAAAGAAGGAGATATAAACAGCGTTTCCATTCCTCCATTGCTGTTTATCCCTTTTGTAGAGAATGCGGTCAAGCATAATCCCGATAATGAAAATTCCTCGTATGTCCATCTGTATTTTAAAGTACAAGGGCTGCAATTGATATTTGTGTGTGAAAATTCCAAACCGGAAATACCCCTTGGAAAATCAGAAGCAGGGGGATTGGGGTTAGCCAATATCCGAAGACGTTTGGATTTATTGTATGACATGAATTATACGTTAGAGATAAATAATAACAATACGACCTATAAAGTAATTCTAAAATTAACAATATGAACTGCATTATTGTAGATGATGAACCTTTAGCCCGGAGAGCAATCAAACGGTTGATTGAGAAATACGGACAGTTGGAACTGGTAGGAAGTTTCAACAATGCCACCTCTGTATCAAAATTCATATCCGAATTTCCGGTTGACCTGATATTCTTGGATATTCGTATGCCCGGAATTACAGGAATAGAGTTTGCCAAAACCATTCTGGCAAATACATTGGTCATTTTTACGACCGCCTATGCTGAATATGCGTTGGATAGTTATGAGGTTGATGCTATTGACTATCTTGTCAAACCGATAGTTTTTGAACGATTTCAAAAAGCGGTGGATAAGGCTGTCGCTTATCATTCTCTGTTGTTAGCAGATTCCATGAAAAGCAATTTAGAAAGCATTGCCGCCGATTATTTGTTTGTTAAAGCCGACAGACGCTTTTTTAAAGTCTATTTCGATGATATTTTTTTTATTGAAGGGCTGAAAGACTATTCTATTATCCAAACCAAAGAACAGAGGATTATTACACGGGTAAATTTAAAAACAATCAGTGATGAGCTGGCAAAAGATATATTTCTAAGGGTTAGCAAATCTTACATTGTGAATATTCAAAAAATTGAATCATTTGATAACAATGATATTTTCATCACAAAATATGAAATACCTATTGGAAATGCTTACCGTTCCTTTTTTTTTGATGAATATGTTGCCAAAAAGGTGTTGAATATGAAAAAATAGAGATTACGTTATCAGTATTAGAATGGTTGAGGTTTGTACCTACGAAGACATAGAAATAGGATTTCCTTACAATAGCGGATCATTAGGTAAACTCTTATCTAAAGAAGTTCAAAGCACATCAAAGATAAAAGATGTAAAAAGTCGATTGACCGGATTTTTGGTAAACAGAAGCTTTACTACTAATATGGATATACCAATCGATGGATTTTTTTGAGACAAGAACATGACTGCATAATTCGGAGCATCCCCACCCAGTATTTCCTCCTCAATTAGCCTCTTTTGAATTGTAACTCATAGCATTCAAAATCTAGCCGAAACAATTATATTCAGACATTTGCGTACTACAGAAAAGTCTTGTATCTTGAAACCTAAGTTGTACCTCCTAAGGCATTGATGATAAAGAGTTGAATTTTAATATTCAGCCGATATATTCTAGCTGTTTTTCATCTTAAAATCCCAACTTATGATTATCTTTGGCGAACTACAAAAAACGACACTTTATGAGAGAAGCAAAAAAGAAAATTAATGATGCGTTTCGTAGATACTTTAGTCCGCTGTGTTTGTATGCGATGCGATGTTTTCGTAATATGAATTTGGTGGAAGATATCTCTAATGCAAAAACTTATCTTAATGTGATGGTTGGGAACCATTGCTGTGATACTTTGAAGAAAGACAAACTCGGCGGATTAAAATTAGTACTTAAAGTTTTGTTTGTCATTACCCTTTTTTCTGCGTGTGAAAAAGAAGGAATAAGTAATAGCGAGGTGCCCAGTTATCCCGAAAAAACGGATAAAGGTAGATTCGATGAAATTCCCTTTGCGTGGGACTACAGATCTACTAGCGTTAGCGAAGATGATTTATTTATAGGCGATTTGTACATATCTGTGGATAATAGATATATGGTTACCCCTCCACCTCTGTATCTTGGGGCTGCTTATAATGAAAATGATTTTGGGATATTCTTCAAGCCGGAAATTATAGCTCCCAGAAATTCTTTAGATGTTATATTTGATTTTACTAAACCCTTTACTGGTACAATTGACAATGAAAGTGGCTCAATCGGATATAAAAAATTATTAGCGGATGCTTTGATGTCGAAACAATATAAAGAGTATATTAACGATAAGCACTCTCCATTTGATATTAGAATGGTAGAGGTTTATACCTACGATGACATAGAAAAAGCATTTCCTTGCAATAGCGGATCATTAGGTAAACTCTTATCTAAAGAAGTTCAAAGCACATCAAAGATAAAAGATGTAAAAAGTCGATTGACCGGATTTTTGGCAAACAGAAGCTTTACTGCTAATATGGATATACCAATCGATGGATTTTTTAAAGACAAGAACATGAATACAAGTCCTGAAAATCCAGTCTATATTCGTTCCATTACTTATGGAAAGACTGCCTTTTTTGTTATCGAAAGTCCGTATTCTTATAAAGAAGTAGAAGATGTTATATTATCAAAACTGTCTTTAAAGGATTCGGTTGATAAAGAGGAAGAGATTTTAAAGAAATCGTCAATCACTCTGTTTGTTGTGTCGGATAATCTTCAGACAGCGAAAGTGTTTACCGATTTTGGGGATTTTGATAAATTCCTAGAATCACCATTTAATGAACATTTATATGGATATCCTATATATTGTCAGGGAGTATACACGAAGGACAATACTGTTTTTGGAGTAAAGTAAATTAATTCAAGTTTCGCAAGTTCAACTTGCTAGTTTTAATTTGTAAATATCGCAAATAT
>NZ_URFY01000093.1 GCF_900547205.1 uncultured Bacteroides sp. | reverse complement strand
ATATTATTTATATAAAATAAACAGATTGTTAACATTACGTAACATATCACAGTGGATTAATAAAAACATTACAACATACAGTGCTGATTGTTAAACTTAGAAACATCTGACTACAGAGATAACCAAATCTTTTTCAATTGATACTTTTTACTTTATTCAACATTACACTTTAGGTACCACAACTATTCAGTTAAAAATACCACTGATTATCAGATGTTTATTCAATTATATTTTTAATAAAAGTATTATAACACAGACTTTCCCTTACCTTAAATCTACTATTTGCGATAATTATCATGATTTGGTCACTACAGCGAGCGTTAGTGAAATGGAGTTACAAATATTTAGCTAGGTAGTTACTAGAAACTCTACTTATTTTAAGCAGAAAGGAGTAAGTCAGTCATATTCAAAAAGGGGCAAACAGCGGCACATTCCTTGCATCATAGTGCAGGAGTTCCGATGAATCGAAACCAACCAGCCCGTCGATGCCGGAACAAGCCACTTTTCTTGTTTGCCCCGGCAGACTTGATTATTTACCCGCCCAAGCCCTTTTCATCCTGTTATAGGTATTCCCAATTATAGCTACTTCTTCCTTTTATACCGTTTCAGTCATATCAGAAGATTCTATCTATCCGATGGGCTTTACCAGATGCGAAGGTCTGTCCCCCAACTTTAAAGCCCGGTTTAAAATGTATTTCTTTCGGATTCTTCCTCCTACGGAGAGTAATCGTCAAGAAAAACCGGCTTCAAAAGTCCGGTTGGTGACAGTTGATTTGCACTGTTAAATTCCCAATTGGCTTCGATAAGAAAAGTCTGAGGTTAGGGGAAAAATAAATGTTTCATTTAAAATGATTTGAATATGGAAAATTATCACAACATCGAGCAGACGAAAGAGTACCAACTGGCTAAAGCGGTTGAAGGTGGATTGAACGATTATTCTTTCAACGCCAAGAACTTTGCAGCAGCAATCCCAGTGATGCACCCAACGCTACAACAGTCTCTTTATCGTCTAATCCGCGAATGCCTAAAGGTCATGGCAGACGACAGCCGCCGTTATGATGACCGTAACCGTGCTTCCCATGAAGACGCAAAAGCAATGCTGGAATACCTTCAGGAGAAAGGACTACCGATACCATTTATTTAATTCTAAATACTTACAGTTATGGACAAAGAGTATGTTTTGCAGGTGGCAGAGACCGCCAAAAATCAGTTATTGGCAACAACCCCGATGAATATTGTTCTTTCTTGGGGAGTAGAAAAATTTATCGCCACAGTGTTCAAGGAAATGCCAGCACTCAAATTCAACGTAAACGGACGCTTATTCAAGGGGCTTGTGGTAGTAGCTCTCAATGGCAGTGACTACTACGAGATTTATTTAGTAACTTATCAAGAAACCAAATGTGTCACCGATAGAGCTTTTTTTAATCAGGTAGGTGAAATCATTGACAGAACCATCGAAAGCGGTACTAATAAGACTGAATACGAACAGTTCTGTCGGCAACAATGGTATGAGCTATTAGCAAAATAGCCTCCATTAGTCATCCTTTAGTCCATATCAGATACGCTTGTATTCATATATGGACTAAAAGGAATGTCATCTAATATGAGAAAATAAGACTATATAAAATATTTAATATGCTTTATATCAATAAATACTACATATAGTAACTACTAAATAAAGTAAAATAGGATTAGTATTAAATACTAATAATAGTATATACTAATATAATTATTACCTTTGTACTATAATGTAAAAACAGAATAAAATATGCCCAGTATTATAGCTATTCTAAATCACAAAGGAGGTGTCGGGAAGACGACAACAACCATCAATCTTGCCGCTGCCCTGCAACAAAAAGGTAAGAAAATTCTTGTTATAGACCTTGACGGACAAGCAAACCTTACCGAATCCTTCGGTTACTCTATTGAGGAGCCGAACACGGTATATGGAGCGATGAAAGGTGAATATCCTCTTCCTCTTATAAAGACAGAAAGCGGCATTACTTTAACTCCTTCCTGTCTTGATTTGTCGGCAGCAGAATCTGAACTTATCAATGAACCGGGACGTGAAATGATTTTGAAGCAACTGATTGGTAAGCTTCCTAAAGAGAATAAGTTTGATTACATCCTTATTGACTGCCCTCCTTCATTGGGATTGCTTACCTTAAACGCATTGACGGCAGCCGATTTCCTGATTATACCGGTACAAGCTCAATTCTTGGCAATGCGAGGTATGGCTAAAATTATGAACATTATCAATATTGTTCAAGAACGTCTCAACTCCAATTTGAAGATTGGAGGAATTGTCATTACCCAATATGACAAGCGCAAGACGCTGAACAAGAGCGTTACGGAAATTATCCATGACTCTTTCTGCGACAAGGTGTTCAAGACAATTATCCGTGACAATGTGACATTGGCAGAAGCACCGATTAATGGAAAGAATATTTATGAGTACAACAAAAATTGTAACGGAGCCAAAGACTACATGGCTTTGGCTGGAGAAGTCATAAAATTAAAATAAACCGATATGGGCAAAAGCAACCAATTAAAAGACAGCATGAAAGGTGGCCTGAATGGTCTCCTTTCATCAACCACTCCCTCTTCTACAGAGGATAAACCCGCAAAAGTTGCGACAGAAAAAGAGACAGTTGTACACTGTAACTTCCTTATCAACAAGAGTATTCATACCAGAATGAAGTACTTGGCGATAGACAAAAACATGTCCCTGAAAGACATTGTGAATGAGGCCATGCAGGAATATTTAGACAAGTACGAAAAGCAGTAACTCATGAGGAGAACAATCATAGTGACCGGTGGTGCCAACGGTATCGGTCGCTGCATAACGGAATACTTCGCATCAGAGGGTGATACCGTATATATCTTAGATAAAGAAGCCAAACAAACCGTCTTAGTAGTCAATGAGATGCAACACAAAGGATGGAATGTCATTGGCTGTTTCGGAGACATAGCCGACAAACAAACCCTTTTAGACTTTGCGGGACAAGTCCTTTCCGAGCATCCCGAAGGCATCCATTGCATCATCAATAATGCCTGTTTGATGCAGGGAGGTGTGCTGGACAGTTGCGAGTATGAGGATTTTCTGTACGTCCAACGAGTAGGTGTAGCTGCTCCTTTTATGTTGGCAAAGCTTTTCAAAGACCATTTCGTCGGGCTGGGTTCTATCGTGAACATCTCTTCCACGCGAGCGTTCCAGTCACAACCGAACACGGAAAGCTATACGGCTGCCAAAGGCGGCATTACAGCCTTGACCCATGCGCTTGCCGTCAGTTTGTCCGGCATAGCACGTGTTAATTCCATTGCGCCGGGATGGATAGAGACGGGTACACATCAGGAGGCAGCATTTGCACCTTCAAATGAAAGTGATTACCTACAACATCCTTCCCAACGGGTCGGTAATTCCGATGATATAGCCCGTGCGGTCGTTTTCTTGTGTGATGAGCGTAACTCATTCATCAACGGTGAGAATATTACAATCGACGGTGGTATGAGCAAACTGATGATTTACCACAATGATTGCGGATGGGAGTATAAAGCCCGATAGTCACACAACCCTAAGTAAACATTTAGACAGGAAGAAAAATGATAAATCTCCGTTGCGTAGTAGAACGCATTACCTATCAGAATCCCGACAACGGGTATTCGGTGATGAAAGTCAATGTAAAAGGTTATAATGACCCTGTTACTTTGGTGGGTAACCTGCTGGAAGTTCCGGTGGGCAGTGTCTTGCTATGTGATGGTAACTGGAAAGTCGATAAGAAATACGGAAGCCAGTTTGTTGCAGAATCATGGGAGGAAGTCATGCCTGCCACCATTTATGGCATTGAGAAGTATTTAGGTAGCGGACTGGTGAAAGGCATTGGCCCAAAGTTCGCCAAGTTGATTGTGGCTAAGTTCGGGCTGGAAACCATTGATGTAATAGAAAGCAACATCGAACGCTTGTATGAAGTGCCCGGTATCGGCAAAAAGCGTGTAGAGAAGATCGGTGGAAGTTGGGAAAAGCAGAAGGAAATCAAGAACGTGATGCTTTTTCTGCAAGGCTATGGAGTAAGTACCGCTTATGCTGCCAAAATCTATCGGCAGTATGGCAAAGAAAGAAAGTATCGATAAGGTGAAAGATAATCCGTATCGCTTGGCAGATGATATATGGGGTATCGGCTTCAAGACCGCTGACGGTATCGCTGCCAAGATGGGTTACGAAAAAAGTGATTTGCGCCGTTGTCGGAGTGGAATCCTTTACACGTTAAGCCAATTGTCCAATGACGGTCATGTATATGCGGAAGAGGAACAACTGATAAAATCCGCTATGCAGTTGCTTGAAGTTGAGGAAGAACCGGTAAAGCAAGCGATGGCACAGATGATTGAGGCAAAAGATTTGGAACTTGATCAGGAAGCCATCTACCTTCCCCCTTTTTATTATGCCGAATGTGGTGCAGCCAACCGACTTATAGCATTGGTGGAAGCTGTTGAAGCAGACAAGAAGAAGCCTACCTTCAATCTTGCCGCCATTTCACAAGAGACAGGAATTGAATACGACGATGTTCAGATAGCCGCTATCCAGCAAGCCGTAGAATCCAAAGTAATGATTCTCACCGGCGGCCCCGGAACAGGCAAAACCACTACCACACAAGGTATCATTGCTGCTTTAAAGACGGCAGGTATGAAAATCTTGCTTGCCGCACCGACCGGAAGAGCCGCCAAGCGAATGAGCGAGGCTACCGGCATGGAAGCTAAAACCATCCATCGCCTATTGGAATATAATCCGAAAGACGGATACAAGCGTAATGAGGAAAATCCGTTGGAGGCCGATGCTTTGATTGTAGATGAATGCTCCATGATAGATATCCTTCTGATGAATCATCTGATGAAAGCTATTTCTTCAGGAATGCGATTGGTGATGGTGGGTGACATCGATCAGTTACCCAGTGTCGGGGCAGGCAATGTATTACGTGACATTATAGATTCAAAGAAAATTCCTGTTGTACGTCTGACCCGGATATTTCGTCAGGCCCAATCCAGCCGTATCGTGATGAGTGCCCATGCTATCAACAACGACCAGTTTCCTGATACGAGCAACGGCAAAGACACCGACTTCTTTTTTATCAAGACGGAAGATCCGAATCAGGTTGCTGAAAGTATTGTCCACCTGGTGAAAGAACGGCTTCCGAAAGCATACAGTCTGCCATCGAGCAAAATACAAGTCCTTACCCCCATGCAACGGGGAGTAGTAGGCGCATCCAATCTGAACTTGGCACTTCAAGATGCGTTGAATCCCACCTCTGTTTGTCTGAACCGGGGTGGCTATTCTTATCGGAAAGGCGACCGTGTAATGCAGATACGGAACAACTACGACAAAGGAGTATTCAATGGCGACTTAGGATACATCGAAGAAGTAGATATGGAAGAACGTACTCTCATCGCAAGTTTTGACGGCGTTTCGGTAGAGTATGAAGTTTCCGAACTCGATGAACTCTCTTTGGCATACGCAACCACCATTCATAAATCCCAAGGATCGGAATATCCGATAGTAGTCATGCCGGTATTGATGAATCATTATGTGATGCTTCAGCGAAACCTTATCTACACAGGCATTACCCGCGCCAAGAAAATTTGCGTACTTATCGGTACCACTAAAGCACTGGCTTGTGCCATCCACAACATGTCTGTGTTGAAACGCAACACAAAACTCAAGGAAAGATTAAACCCAGCACTGGCACTGAGAACTGAGAAGCCGATTATAACTCCGAAAGTCATTCCTTATCCTAAATACTCGGCCCCCCCTGTTCAATGGCGGCAGAAGATGCCGCTCCGTATGGAGATAAAGGAAAGTAAATGTGAGGACATCCATTTTATTTTCTCATGATTCTGTGCATGATTAAAAAATTGGTCACAACGACAGTAAACCCAACTACCGCTAATAGCATATTCATTTCGAAACTATATCGTTGAATCAGATGCACTATTCCCAAAGCGCAATAAGGCAGGAAGAGCAACGATGTAGTAAGCCCCGGCACATATCTCCTTATAACAATAGCCTGTGCGATATGCACAAGCAAATGAATACTAAATCCCCAAAACAGGGCTAATAGCGGATAAGGAATATCATAAAGGAATACCTCTAAAGCCACGGTAATCAAGAGGAACTCTTCAACAATAATGATGATAAAATTCCTTGTGCTGATATTTTGCAAATGCCTAACAATTGGAGTTATCCGTGGAAAATTACCGGAGATCAGCCGCACAATATATGGCATACAGTGCTTCCTTAGCACAATTTCTTCCAAATCATGAATCAGAAACACCAATGGCAGCAAAATGTATAGCAGTACAGTGAACATATATTACAATTCTACATGAATCGAAAATAGCAAATCAAAGCAACCTGTATAGCCAATAAAATTGGTACACCAAGATAAAACTTCTTATGCTTTGTCTTGTGGTGGAACAATCGCATTCCACACAAAGCTCCTATGCTTCCACCTATGATTGCGAGCATAAGCAATGTCTTTTCCGGTATGCGCCACCATCCTTTTTTGGACTTGAGCTTATCTATACCATACAAGGCAAATGTAATGGCATTTATACCAAGCAGGTAGTACATCAAGAGGGCATTGGTATTCATAACTTCATTCGATCTGCTTGTTGCCTTCACAAATCTCTGCCAGATATTCGATGAACTCTTTTTCAGTAGGCTGGTTGTCATAAAGATAAAGCAGTACCTCTTCCTGCGCAGCTTTGGATTGACTTAAAATCCTCATAGCCGTCAGTATCATACCTTGACTGTAACCAAAATCTTCTAACAGACCATATATGGCAGATTCTTTTGCAGTCATACCTATTCTATCGTTTCAATTAAAAAACTGACCGGACGGAATCCGTCATTGCACGAAATCATGGCCGAATGTGGATTCTTCATCCAACCGTTATAGAAATTGCCTCCTCCATGTGCCAATGTCATCACAAACGGCATCATACTTTGCCATGCGCTTTCACACATTCCTTCCGGCTTTTGATTATCCACCGAAATGAAGGTTTGCCCTTCCTGCATATCGCAGGTATGCTCTATCGGATTCTCATAACGAGCTGATAAATCGGCATGATTGACTTTACGAATGACTGTTACCTTAACTTTCTTCACCATTTTTTGTCTTCTTTAACGTGAGTTCGATATAAGATTAAAATTATTTTTCTGATTATTAGGAACATA
>NZ_URFY01000092.1 GCF_900547205.1 uncultured Bacteroides sp. | reverse complement strand
ATCCGAGACTTGCCATATACGTTTCCCAACTGATTCCCCAAGTATCCAAAACTTGCTGTGAACCCGGTCCACTGTATTGGAACATCAATACCGGATATTTCTTCGATGCGGAGAAGTCTGTAGGTTTCATCATCCATCCGTTCAATGTCACTCCGTCCGTTGTCTGGAAAGTAAAGAACTCTTTTTGAGGAATGGCATATTCGGCCATTTTTTGTTTCAGTTGGTCGTTAGTAACAAGTGTTTTGAGCGGTTTGCCCGTATTGTCGTTCAGTGTGATAACCAACGGATTATCCAAACTGGTATACTTGTTCATGAAATACTTCATCGATTTGCTGAAAAGCGGTGTGTTGGTACCCACGCTTTGAGACAACTTCGTCTTTTTGCCTTTTTTATCTGTCTTATAAACCGCTTTGCGCAGCGGGCTTTCTTCATTGCTGGTATAATAGAAGGAACCGTCGGCTACGTCGTAGCCCAAGAAGTCTTTTACTTCAAACTTGCCGTTGGTAACCTTCTTAATCAGATTTCCCCCCATGCTATACCAATAAAGATGGCTATATCCGTCGCGTTCGCTAAGTATGCTGAAGTTTTCGGGATAGAACTTGATATTATCGAAAGTGTTCTCCTTAATATAATAAGGAGATTCATCGCGCACAATGAGTTTGCAAAGTGTGGAACGAGGATCGGCAAAGTAAAGGTCGAAGCGGTCTTGATGACGGTTTAATGTCATGATAGCCAGCTTGTCGGCATCCTTTGTAAAACGGATGCGAGGGATGTAACCGTCAGCATCTAACGGAAGTTTCATGGTGCGGGTGACGTGTGACTTGATGTCATAGGTACGCACTTCTACTTTTGAGTTTGGATATCCGGCTTTGGGATACTTATAAGTATATTCGCCCGGATAATCTTTCAAAGGCTCGATGCGCGGTGCTTGTCCGGCAAAAAGCGGGAAAGAATAAGAGGGCACGGCTGATTCGTCGAAGCGGACGTAAGCAATCATCGTGTTGTCTGCACTAAATTCCAGCGCACGGTTGAAGCTAAATTCTTCTTCATACACCCAGTCGGGGATGCCGTTGATGATGGAATTACGTTTGCCGTCTTCGGTCACTTGGCTTTCGCTGTTGCCATAGAGCAGCTTTACGAGGAATATGTTATTATCGCGTACGAAAGCAATCATTGTTCCGTCTGGAGAAAAGACGGGGACCTGTTGGGGTCCGCCGTCAGACAGCCGCTCAATAATGTTGTTTGTCGTAACACCCTTATCATTTCGTTTCAAAGGGTATATATAATGTACAGCTGTATATGAGTGCCGATAAATCGGACTAGTATTGGTAGCAATAAGCAGTTTTTCACCGTCGGGCGAGAATTGGTAGCTATCGAAATTCTTGAAGTCGCAATCGCGTGCGGTGCTCACATCGAAAATCACTTCCACCTTTTCTCCGGTGCGGAAAGAGTACTTGATGATTTGTGTACCTTCGGGATTCATCTGCGTGTAATATTCACCATCCGGGGTGGGGATAACTCCTTGGATGTTTTCCGTTCGGAAGCGTCCGGAAGTGATATCCTTTAAATCGAGTGCCTTTTGTCCTTGTGCCATTCCAGCTATGCATAGAAGGCAGAGAAGCAGGGTTAAGCTTACTTTTTTCATTATATGACTATTTTTTATATTTTACTTGTTCATGGGTTAAACTCACATTTTGCAAAAATAATAATAAACTTATATACCTCAAAGCCTGAACTGCATTTTAGTTAGTGCCGGGGCGCTTTATTTCTCGCTCTTTAGTTAAAAATGGTATAATGGAATAAAAAAGGTGTTCTTCTTCTTGCTTAATTATAATAAAAGTTGATATATTTGTGATATCAAAATAATATCAAAATATAATGCTATGGACGCGAAAGAATTTAAGTACAATGATGTGGTTATAAATGGTTTTATGGCCTTGTTTCTCAATCTGGTGATCTTGCCTGCTTTGGCAATAGTGAGCTTTGTCCTTTTTAAAGGAAACATTCTTCTGTTCTTCCTATTATTAATTTTCATAGGATTGATTGTTCTGATGATTCCGGGTTACTTCTCTCAAGAGCCGAATGAAGCTCGTGCGATGGTGTTCTTCGGAAAGTATAAAGGAACGTTTACTGAGACAGGTTTCTTTTGGGTGAATCCTTTTATGAATAAGAAGAAGCTTTCCTTGCGTGCCCGTAATCTGGATATAGAGCCTATCAAAGTGAATGATAAGATTGGTAATCCTATTCTTATCGGCTTGGTGCTTGTGTGGAAGCTGAAGGATACCTATAAGGCAATGTTCGAAATCGATGCACAGACGATGGCGGATAATAAAGGTACGGGTCAGATGAGCGTGACGGTGGCCGGGCGAATGAATGCCTTTGAGGATTTTGTTCGTGTGCAGAGTGATGCTGCTCTTCGTCAGGTGGCTGGTTTGTATGCCTACGATGATAATGCGGCGGATGCATCTGAGCTGACACTCCGCAGTGGCGGTGATGAGATCAATGAACAGTTGGAACATCAGCTTAATGAACGTCTGGCAATGGCAGGCATGGAAATTGTGGAAGCTCGTATTAATTATCTGGCTTATGCGCCTGAAATTGCGGCGGTGATGTTGCGTCGTCAGCAGGCATCGGCCATTATTACTGCACGCGAAAAGATAGTGGAAGGTGCAGTTTCGATGGTGCGCATGGCTTTGCATAAACTTGCGGAAGAAGAAATAGTAGAGTTGGATGAAGAAAAGAAAGCGGCTATGGTGAGCAATCTGCTTGTAGTTCTTTGTGCCGATGAAGCTGCGCAACCGGTGATTAATGCAGGTACATTGCATCATTAATAGATTATATAATTATATAACTCAAAGAAGGCGATAAGGAAGTGGCAAAAAAGGAATCAATAAAAAGTTTTGTTTTGCGCGTTGATACTGAAACGATGGAAGCGATTGAAAAATGGGCGGCTGACGAGTTTCGGAGTACTAACGGGCAGCTTCAGTGGATTATTGCCGAAGCGTTGAAAAAGAGTGGGCGGTTGAAAAAGAAATCTCCTAAGAATGTGGAATAGAAGCCAAACCTATCTTTAGGAAAGAAATATCTTACTATTTGATTGGAGTATATTGATAGCAAAAACAACGGTGTGGATAGTTTAATTATTAATTGGGATGTTTTTTAAAACATTGAAGTGATTGAAAAAAACATCTCAATGTTTGAAACCAATCATTAGGATGTTTGATTTTGAATATCCTAATGATTAAAGAAACTATTGTAGAGTTATTTTCGATGTGGTTATCTTTCTCATATTATCTCTGAACTGCTTATCTTTGTTAAATGTAAGCGAACGATGTGGGGTAATCGGCTTCTCAAGTGTATTTATATACAAATGTGTGAAGAAGATGTTTACTAATTAATAAAGAAACAGGAATGAGAAGAATAGTATTTATTTTATTTGTTATTTGCATCTTTGGTAGCTGCTCCAATACCCCTCGTCAATCGACGGAAACTATTGTTGATAGTGACAAGCACAAAGATAGTTTGGCTATAAACCTGCCTGTCGACTTGCCGAAAGAATCTAATATATCTGCTTATGTTTCTGAATTTAAATATGTTCCTTTGGAGACTAATGAAAAATCCTTGTTTGGTGATTGTAGGCGAATGGAGATCTATAAAGATAAAATATATATATTGGATGGTATATCTCCTAGTGTACTAATCTTTGCCATGGATGGGCGCTTTGTAGCTAGAGTTGGTCGTCAGGGAAATGGACCCGGAGAACTCGCTTCTGCTACAATGATGGCTATAGACCCGTATCATGATTACCTGATTCTGGGTGATACAATGCAAAATAAACTTCTTTTTTATTCTCTAACTGGAGAGTTTAGGAAAGAGATTCAATGTTCTGTTGCGGGAATGATTGATTTTGGAGTCATAGGGCCCAATTGTTTGGGCTTTGCTAATGGTGAGGCATATGATAATTCTTTCTCTGATAAAATGAATAAGTGTCGAATCATTACTACGGATACATTGGGTAATATAAGTGGTGGAATGCTTCAGCAAAAAGATTTGGCGACTTTTTGTGTTCAGGGGAGGTGTTTTTTTCGTAGTGACTCTGTGAATTATTTCTCTCCATTGTTTACTTCTGATATTTATAGTGTTTCAGATAGTTCGATAATAAAGAAGTATAAGAGTGATTACCATTTTACTCCTAATAATCTTGATCCACCGGAAGATATGTATGATTTTATAGGAGCTGCTAAATATATGGATAAAAAGACAGCAATATGCGGAGTCTTTCTGGATGGGAAATCTTTTATTGCATTTCAGACAAGTCATGATAAACGGGATTTGACAACCTTTTATGATAAAAAAACTCGCAAAAGCATTACGGTGAATACTCATCCTTATTATACAACCGATGATTCTTGTTTAATGGCATTGAACTGGATAACGATGCTGGATGATTATTTTGTTGCTTATGTTGCTGCAGGTGATTTAATCTATTGGAATAAGCTTCGAAATGATGAAGGGAAAAATTGTCTTTTTCCGGATTTGTTTGCAACTATGAAGGGGGATGACAATTTTGTTCTAGTATTTTTTAAACTAAAAAGTATTGTATAATGCTTTATATAAAGTAGGAACGATATCGTTTTTATTCTTGATAGACAGTGATGTACTCGTTTTATACGAACGATTTTCTCATATTAACCAAAGATTTCTCATTAATTACGCTGATAAATGGTGATTTTTATTTATGTTTGTGAAAACGACTTTAAACATTACCGCAATGAATTCAAAGAGAAAAGATTTGCAGTATGCTTCCGTCTTCTTGCTGGCAGTGGCATTGACATTCCTGATGGGGAAGGGTGATAATCTGTGGTTGGTGGGGAAGAAGCAGAAGGAGCACGATGGAGCACTTGTTTCACTTTTCTAGTGTTCAGCATTGTCTTTATGGGCGATTTGTTCTTTATCGGTAATTTCATCTTCAATAAGTTCTGCAATTAGATAAATGAGATAGGGAGTGTCATTCAAATGCACTCCCCATCTCATTTATAGGCAAACTAAAGCTATTAGTTTACTTTAACTAGAAAAATTAGTTTATGAACTAAAACTTCTCGTTATTTGCAGCAAACAAAGTTGCAGATATGAAAGGACTAACAGCAAAAGAAGAAGAGATCATGGGTTTTTTCTGGGAGAAAGGCCCCTTGTTCGTGAAAGAAATGTTGGCTTACTATGATGAGCCGAAACCACATTTCAACACATTGTCTACTATTGTGCGCGGGCTGGAAGATAAAGGCTTTCTGGCTCATAATACCTTTGGTAATACCTATCAATATTATCCCGTGGTGAGTGAAGAAGATTTCCGAAAGGGAACGCTTCGGAACGTGATTAGTAAGTATTTCAATAATTCTTATCTCAGCGCTGTATCTTCTTTGGTAAAAGAGGAAAATATATCCTTGGATGAGCTGAAACAACTCATCAACGAAGTAGAACAGGCTGACAAGAAACACTAATCTAAATTTAAACACTAATCAATACTATGGGAGCATTCTTTATTTATATACTAAAATCAGCCGTTTGTCTTGTTCTCTTTTACCTGTTTTTCAAGGTATTGCTAAGTAAGGAGACATTTCATCGCTTCAATCGGGTAGCTTTGTTGGGGGTGTTGCTCCTTTCGTTGCTCATTCCTTGCATCGAGGTGACTACCAAGCATCACGTTGAAGTGCAACAGGCGGTTCTTTCCATCGAACAATTGTTGATGATGGCACAAATGGAGGCTGCCGCTCCTCCTGCCGAAATAGCAGACGCGGTGCAGGTTGCAGATTCCTCTACATCAATTTCATGGGTACAGATTGTTTTATTAGTCTATCTGGCAGGAATCGTCATTCTTGCCTGCCGCAATATTTATTCATTGTTGTGCTTGCTCCGGCTGATATATTCGGGTAAGCGGGAGAAAATGGACCAAGGCGTAACGCTTGTTGTGCACAATCGGGAGATAGCTCCGTTCAGTTGGATGAAGTATATCGTTATCAATCAGAAAGATTTGGAGGAGAACGGCAGGGAGATTCTGATTCATGAGATGGCTCATGTCCGCAATCGTCACTTTTTTGATTTGCTGGTGGCCGATATCTGTATCTTCTTCCAGTGGTTCAACCCGGGGGCATGGCTGCTGAAACAGGAATTGCAGAATATACATGAGTATGAAGCGGACGAGACGGTAATCAACAAAGGCGTAAACGCGAAAGAATATCAACTATTATTAATAAAAAAAGCCGTTGGCACAAGGCTCTACTCTATGGCCAACAGCTTTAATCACAGTAAACTTAAAAAACGTATCACTATGATGTTAAAAGAAAAATCAAATCCATGGGCACGGTTGAAGTACTTATATGTGCTTCCGTTGGCAGCAGTTGCAGTAACAGCTTTTGCCCGCCCCGAAATCTCAGAGAAAGCAGAAGAGATTTCTGCCGTCAAAGTTAATGATTTGGCGGAATTTATGCAAGTAAATGTGCCCAGAGATACTGTAAAAGTGAAGCATGGCACTGTTAATACGATGCAAACCGTAAAAAGGGGAGTAAATGAAGTGACTACGAATGAAGCGAAAGGCAATGAAGAGATGGTCGTTTTTGATGTAGTGGAGAAGATGCCGGAGTTCCCGGGTGGTTTGTCGGCACTGAATAAGTATCTGGAAGATAAGGTAAACAGTTCGAGCCTGAAGGGCAAAACCGGAGGAAGTGTAATCATAGAGTTTACGGTTTCCGAAAACGGTAAAGTGAAAGATGTGAAGGCGACCCAATCGGATCATTCGGACTTGACTAAAGAAGCCGAAAAGATTGTTAGCGAAATGCCCGACTGGGCTCCCGGACAGCAGCGCGGTATGTCTGTGCCAGTGAAATATTCTGTTCCGGTTCGATTCGGCAATATCAGATTCACGGAGGGTAAGAAGCCGCTTGTTCTAGTTGATGGCAAGGAGGTAGAGCATGATGCGCTCGAAAAGATGAATCAAGATGTAATCGAGAGTTTTACTATATTGAAAGATAGTTCTGCGGTAGCTGTATATGGTAGTCGTGGTGCGGATGGAGTAATTTTGATTAAAACGAAAGAACCGGATAAGACGAAGAGTACGGAAGCTGTGACTGTCGTTGTAACTAAAGACGGCAGCAGAACAGAAGTTTCTACGAATATTAAAGTTAAAGGAACTGTAGTCGACGAGCAGGGACGTCCGAAAAGAGGTGTAAGTGTGGTTGTAGCCAATTCTAGTACCGGAACGCTTACGGATGCGGATGGTCGTTTTCATCTGAATGCACCGCAGGATGGCATATTGTGGTTCTCTTTTGTTGGGTATAAGACGGTGAAAGTTCCCGCGTCTTCTGATATGTCGATACGAATGGAACAGGAAGTTGTCAAGCTGTTCCCCGAAAAAACTGGAACTTTTAAAATTACTACTCGGGCTTCCGGAGTGGAAGGACCGAGTGGCATGTTTGCCCTGCATGGGCAGTAACTATAGGGTGTAAGTCCCGAACGAGCCC
>NZ_URFY01000091.1 GCF_900547205.1 uncultured Bacteroides sp. | reverse complement strand
CTACTGGGGTCTCAACCAAGTGGGTGTGACGCTGGTATGGAAGTTTGTAAAATGATAAATACCCCATTTATATGGACAACATGAATATTCGCACGGACAAACGTGCCAACCAAAAAATAAAATGGACAGCCATCGGCAAATTGCTGATATTTGCTGCCGTACTCCTGCTGCCGGTCGGTTGTGTGAAGGACGACCTTTACAACACCCCTCACCCGGACAAGGGCGCGGTGAAAGTAACCACCGACTGGAGCGGACGTTCGTCGGATGCCGTGCTGCCGGACAGTTATGTGCTGCGCATCGGTGACAAGGAACAAACGGTAAGCGGAGAAACGAATGCATTCAGCACCTTGTTCGCCCCCGGAGGGCAAGACTTGCTGGTGTGGCACAATGCCGAAGGCACCACCGTAGGCGGTACTACCGCTACCATTAACACATTGCCGGACGGCACACTGGAACCCATGCCCGGCTATCTGTTCTCCGCAGCGCGGGAACTGGATATTGTAAAGGATGATACGCTGAGAGTAACCGTGCCCATGAAGCAATATATCCGGCGGCTGGTGCTGACCCTGAAACTAAATCCCGGTGACGAACTGCGTATCAGTAGCACTGCCGCCACACTGACGGGCATTGCCTCTGCCACCAACCTTGCCACCGGTGAGCTTGTGGGCAGCGAAGGGAAAACGGTTATTCCGGCTTTTGCTTTGGCTACGGATGCTTACGCACCCGAAAGCCGTGCCACCGGACAGCCTGTGCTCTCCGCCACCCTGCACCTGATGGGTGTAATCATCGGAGAACGGCAAATGCTGACACTGGAAATCATGCTGACGGGCGGCGGCGTGCAGACCGTCAGCACCGACCTGACGGAAATGTTGAAAAACTTCCGCACCGATGATGATAAGGAGCCTTTGGTACTGGATGCCTCACTCGAACTGCCCGTTGAGGTAGAAGCAGGCGCCACCATCACGGACTGGGATGTGGTGGACAACGGGGATATCAAGGTGAATTGATAATTGATAATTGACAATTGAGAAACTAAAAAATAAATGCGTAGTTGGAACAAGGGTGATTATTGTACAACTTAAAAAATCAAAAAAAGAAAGACATGAAGAAAAAGGACTTCATTAGTACGGGCAAATCGCCCGGTGTGTTGCTTGGTGCAGCGTTTTGCATTGTCATGTTCCTCGCAGGGGGATGCAGCAGTGACAGTGAGAAGGATGTGCCGCAGGGCGACGGACGGGTGCCGCTCGTAGTGAGCAGTGGGATTGATGTGCAGACCCGGGCACATGACAAGACTTGGGAAACGGGTGATGCCATCGGCATCTATATGCTCAGCGGTGCCGGCATGGAAGCCGCCAACAAGCTGTATACCACGGGAGAAGAATCAACCTCCGGCATTTTTGCCGCAGCGGAGGGTAATACCATTTATTTCCCCATTGACGGCACGACGAGAGATTTCGTAGCCTATTATCCCTATCGGGATTTGGGTGAGGAAAACACCACGTATACGGTGGATGTGAGCGAGCAGAAATCGCAGAAAGGAATTGACCTGATGGGTGCTGCCAAAGAGACGGGAAAACATAAGAATGACCCGAAAGTAAAATTTGTCTTCACACACAAGCTGGTGAAGCTGGCACTGACCATTCAGGCGGACGGCAGCTCACTGACCGCTGATAAACTGGAAGGCATGATGGTGAAGCTGAGCAACCAACGCACCCAAGCGACGTATGACGTTGTGACAGGCGGCAGTGTAACGGTTGACACACAAACCGCACCAGCCACCCTTGTTCTGAAAACCAACCCCAAAGGAACAAGCGCCGAAGGCATCGTGCTGCCCTGCGACAACACCCAAGGCATGAATCTGGAGTTCCACCTGCGGGGCGGAGCGACTTATACATGGGCTGTGAATAAGGCTGAAAAATCAAAGCAGTTCAATGCCGGCAGCAAATATGTATACACCATCACCATCGGCAACACCGGTCTGGATGTTACTTCGACCATTGAAGATTGGACGCCGGGCAATGGCAGCGGCGAATCGGGCAGTGCCCAATAACCCGGTAAACGGGAAGAGAAAGCTAAAAAAACCAAAACGTATGATATAATTATTTGTAAAGACAAGAAAATGAAAACAAACCTATTTGCAACAATAGCAGCTGCCGCCCTGATATTGGCAGGCTGCACGAACGATGAAAACGGAACGGATAACGGAGCGGTGAGACTTCGTCTGACAAGCGGTGTGGAGGTGCAGCAGACACGTGCATTCACTGCGACACAAGGTACTTCGATAACAGCCGATGAAGTGGTGAGTGTATGGGTGGATGATGCAGAAACGGCACCTAACCCAACACCTATATATAAAGCGAACCAACTGAAAGCCACTGGAGGGAATGGATTCGAGGGCGGTACTGAGATGTTTTTCCCGGAAAGCGGACATAAGATAAATATCTATGCTATCCACGGTAATTTCACCGCTCCTTTCACAGCCGATGATGCTTTCCCCACTGCTGCTGTGGAATATAAAGTGGAAGCTGACCAGAGTGTAGGCAGTATCGCCTACACCCACTCCGACCTGCTGTATGCTTACGAAAAGGATGTAGCCCGGAGCAATAGTCCGGTGCAGCTTACGTTTTATCACTTGCTCTCGAAACTGGAACTTGCCATCAAAGTGGGCGAGGGAGCACCGAAACTGGCTTCAACGGGTGCCGTGAAGCTGGGTGGCGTTACTCTTAACGGTAATTTCACGCCCTCGACCTCTGCCGATATGAGTATTCAATCCCAACGTGCCGGTATGCTTTCGGCTGCCAGCACAACATCCAGCAGCGACATGACCTTGGGGCAGACCATTTGTACGGATTTCACCGATCCTAACGTGAAATACAACGAAGCCATTCTTGTTCCGCAAGATATGATAGGTAAAGTATTGACCTTTACGCTGGCGGATGGCGGTATACTGAAATATACCATTCCGGCATTCGACGCTACACCGGGGGCTGCTGTTTTTGAAAGCGGCAAGAAATACCAGTACCAGATTACGCTCAAGCTGACAGGACTTGAGGTAACATCCAAGATTGAGGATTGGGAAGCGGTAGGTGTCCCTGTGCCGGGTGATGCTGTGATGGATTGATATCTGAATGAATAACATATTATCTGTACTTCCTTGTCCCAGTACAAGGAAATACAGATAAAAAACAGATTGAACCGATACGGTTTTCGGCATATAACTTCTGAAAACTCCCTCTGAATCATAGCCGGCTAATATCGGCGATGTAAATTGAAAAATATTATGTTTACAGAAAGCAGCATTGTAGAATGTGCTTAAAAAAATTGCAAGTATGGAAAAAGAAATTAATGCGTTATTCCCCAATTTTTCAAGGGAGTATCAGAAAGTACAGAACAAATTGAAGCCGAAAGAACAGCTCTGTTCAGTCCAGTCAATGATGGCAAATGAAGTGGAACCCTTAAAGGATGTACCTACTGAATATGCGGTTTATGTATCTCATGTGAATAATATCAACAGATTCAAAAAACAATTTGTTTCTTATGATGTTGTTGAAAAAGTTACGGATTTACTTAAAAGTGGCGATACGATACAGCATTGCCGCAACTATGTAGGGAACATTAATTCAAATTGGAACCAATGGGAAAAATGTTACGATTCATTAAAAAGAACTTACGGTCAAGTTTCACAGAAAGCTTCGTGGATTGAAGCATCAATATTAGATTCCATTAAGGCATTGGAGAAATTAGTGGAAGATAGTTACAATGAAAACGCAAAACGCAACTTATCCTCAAGCATTGATGACATATTGGATAATTTGGATAAATCTAAAGAAAATATAAATGTATCAGTGGATAACGTGCAAGAGTTTCAGAAAAACTTCGACAAGAAACAGGTGGATGAATATAAGAAAATCATTGAACAGTTGGATAAAGAATCAACTTTACAAGCAGAAGCGCGTGATAAGATAGCCAAGCGTATTGAGCTGTTGCAATCCGATATTTCCAATTATAATGCATCAATTGCCGCATATGCCATAGCTGCCGGATTAAGCCTGACATTGGTTACTTTCTCATTTTATTTTGGCGGATTTAAATTTGGAATGATAGTAGGCATTTTTGTCCTACCGGTTCTCGCAATTGCCACTGCCGAGCTTGTTATATTAGGTATGAAACTTAGTGCTGCTAAAAAGGAAATCGAATCTTATGGAGATTATAAGAATGGCTATAATGCTGTCATTGCTTCTTTAGCTGAGTTAAAAGTTTCAGTAAATCAAACAATAAAAGAAGCAAAAGGTATCAAAGAAGAAATGAACGATGTTTGTGCTCCATGGAATGCACTGAAAATAGATTTAGATGAAGTAAAAGAAGCTCTAACCCCCAAAAAGTCAGAAACTGGAGAAACGATTCCCGGTCCGGATTATGCTGCTCTCCTGAAATCCTTCAAAGATGTATTAGATATGTGGAGAAATATCAAAAACAACCTTTCTTATTTGAATTTAGAAGCTACTGGTACAAATGTTGTGCAGACAAACCTCACTGATTTTGATAAGGATGCCATTATCAAGAAAGCAATGGAAAAAGGTATAAGTATGGATGAATATATCGCTGCTTAACAACAGCCATCGCCGGGCACTATGCGTAAGCCCGGAGTATGCACCCTATAAGGTAGCAACTGGCAGCCTCGCCGCTGCCGGTGGCACACGATAACAAAAAAAGAAAGATACGATGAATAAATCAATTCTACTGAAAACTTATGTGGCATCCGCCATCCTCTGCCTGACGCTGTTTGCTTCGTGCAGTGCAGATGACGACAACATTGCCCTGCCCGAGGGCAAATACCCGATGACCTTCGCCACAGCGATGGAGGGACTGACACAGACCCGTGCCACGACGGACAACACTTGGACAGGTGACGAAAAGATTGCCGTGCAGGTGGATGGCGAGGTAAAGGAATATAAACCGACAAGCGACAAGACGGCTACGCTAACCGGTATGGATGCCGCCAATACCTTTTACTGGCAGAAGGCTAACGAAACGAAACTCGTCAGCGCATGGTATTGCGGTGACGGTTCCAATTCCACCGGAGGGGCAAATGCCACCCAATTGCCAACTACATGGACTGTTAAGACTGACCAAAGCAGTGACGGCTATGCAGCGAGCGACTTACTCTATGCCATGTCGCAGAAGATTGCGTACAGCGATAGAGACAGGGAACTCACCTTCAAACACCTGCCCGCCAAAGTGGTGATTAACCTGACAAAGGGCAATGGACTGACAGATGAGAATATACGGAACGCCACTGTCAGCATTCTCAGCCAAGCTATTACTTCGGGCAAGATTGACAAGAGCACCGGCATAATGGAACAAACCGCTACAGGCACCACTGCGATTACCCCTAACAACGTATCGGGTACTCTCCCGGAAGGCTTCCAGAAGAGCGTGCAAGCCATCGTAGTTCCGCAACAGGTAGCGGAAAAAACAAAGTTCATCAAAGTAACCATTGACGAAGGTACTGACGCCGCCCGCGACTATTATTATACTACGAAAACCGTTGATGATGCTAATTTTGAATGCGGCAAGCAATATACCTATGATATTACGGTGACGAAAGGGAAAGAACTTGAGGTAACAGACCAAAAAACGGTTACTTGGCAGGAAGGCACTGCAACAAGTGGCACTGTCGCACCAGCCACAGAGTTCAACGTGACTTGTCCCGACAATGGAGTGGACGGTTTCAATATATCGGGTGCTACTCAAAGCGGAGGTAAATATACGGTGAATCTTAATCAAGCCATTACAATCAGCTATGCAGCAAGCTCGAATCTCCGCTGCTATTTGGTACAAGGAATCGCTCAAATCTCTACTGCTACAAGCGGCGCAGACGGAAAAATTACGCATACAGTCTCCGGTATACGGGGCGATTTGGTGTTCTCGTTTGAACGGTGCCCGGAAGTAGGTGATTACTACTATGCCGACGGTACTTGGTCGGCTGACTATAGATCCGGCAGCAGTTCGGCAGCCTGCATAGGTATCGTCTTTAAAGTGGGTGCAGGCACGGGAGATGATGCAAGCAATTATGGCAGCAAACTGCCGAATGGCATCCGTGGCTATGTGGTCGCATTGGAAGATGCATATAATAGTAAATGTGCATGGGGTGGCGATAACGTATTAATAGAAACTTCTTACGATCAGAATGACTATTTGGGATATTACAATAGCCGGAAGATTATGGCAAAAGCTAATGAGGGTGGTCACCTGAAACCTGATGATGCAGTAAACGACTATCCTGCAATGTACTACATTTCAACGTATGGCAACTCTTTCCAGACTCCTTCAAACAGCAGCGTGTGGTATTTCCCTTCCACAGGGCAGTTGTATGATATATATCAAGCAAGCGGTAGCATTCAAGAAAAAGTAACTACTGCGAAGGGCACTTGGTTTAAATCGGACGATTATTTGTCCAGTTCCGAATATAATAGAGGCTTCAGACAATACAATGTCGGTTCTTTTACTTTCAAAGGCGGCATTAAAGGTTGGAAAGAAAAAGATACTGATCCTGCTTATGTCCGTGCTATATTAACCTTTTAAAAGTGAATGATAATGACGAAATTATTAAAATATACTCTGCTGACTTTCTTGCTTAGCTTTGCTGCTTGTAGCAGTGAAGACGATACTGCAAGCACAGTTCCCAACGGGCAACCGCAACCTGGTGATGCCCTTGAACTCACCGTCTGTGCCGCCGACTTCATGAAGGACGGTGCTCCCGATACCCGTGCCACGGATAATGACAATACGACGACTTTTGAAGAGGGCGACCGTGTGGGTATCATTATTCTGGATGCCTCCAATAAGCCGATATACGATAATATACCTTATAAATACGATAGCAGTAACAATACGTGGGGCTTTGACAGCAGTGATCACAAAGGCGGATGTTATTACGACCCTGAGTCCACGACATACATCGTTTATTATCCCTATAGCCGTGCTGCTGACGGAGTGAAAGGAGTAGACGACTTGAAAGACAGATTCGCTCCCAAGTTTAATCAGAGTGATATAAAAGACTATCGTTCTTCTGACCTGATGGTATGGGATAGAACCGGTCACTTAGCATCTTCAGTAACGACGTTGGATGCAGAGTTGAAACATGCTTTTGCTTCGATCTATCTTACCCCCACAGCATATAGGCTTGATGACGGAAAAGATACAAAGTGTAATATAATGGTATCTGACGTAAGCTTAACGATAGGTGATAATGTTTATGTACCCTACCAAGCGGCAGACGGCAGTTTGCGATGCATCGTCCCTGCCTACATTACTCCCAGTGGTATTCGTTGCTTTTATACCTTTAATGGTACAACTTATGGCAATAAAATCAATATATCAGCTCCAGTAGCAGCCAATACCCGCTACACCTCTGCACCGGAGATAATCAGTAAAACCTATACCCTTGATGATGCGAAGGTTGGTGATTTCTATTGTAAAAACAGTAAGAATGAGGGCTATTTGATCCCTGGTGATGTAGCTCTTACTAACGACCAAAAAAATGCCTGTGTTGGCATCGTCTTTT
>NZ_URFY01000090.1 GCF_900547205.1 uncultured Bacteroides sp. | reverse complement strand
CTTTAAAGACACGCCGAAACCACGAATAACTGATATTCAGCCTCATCGCCAGTTCTTCAGGATCTACATTGCCCGATACATTCTCATTCATGATAATCTTAGCCTGCTCTATCTTCTGGTCGACATCACTCATCTCAAAAACTTTATTCTTTGAAATAGAAAGAACCATGCCTATCATGTGAAGTACAATGCCGGAAAGATATTGCTGAGCAGAAATCTTATCCGCTTCGGCCACTGCGAGAGCACGGGAGAACAACGAAACCAGTTCTTCATTGATGCCAACCTCCAATATTTGCTGTTCGGCAGACAGGAAAGAATTATCCACGATGGCGTCTATCGCCGGTCCTTCAAAACCAATATAATATTCTGTCCACCCCGTCTGCCGCAACGGACGGTACGTGTGCCACTGACCGGGAAACAAGACCATCAACCGACCTTTGCAAACTTGCTTTTCCGAAGTAGAGTCGGACGAGAACAAACCTCGCCCTTTGGTGATATATACTAATTGATACTCGCGAAGCACTCTTCCTTTTTCAGCATTGAAGAAGTATCCGGAGGGATGTTCTTTCAGGGGATAAGGCGAATTAGGGGGGATAGACTGATAGCCGACAGTGTTTACCCACAGACCAAACTTACGGTCCATATCATTTACTATCAGATACTTAAATTCCAGTCCTAAGCTATTATCTTCAATCATACAGGCGTGTTTTCACGTAATTGGATTGAGCAAAAATAGGAATTATTTTCAGAAAACACGTGCCAAGAAACAAAAAACATCAGGTAATGATAAAGAGAGCACCACAGATTACACGGATTAACACAGATATAATTTAAATTATCGGCTCTCGATATAAAAATAATCCGTGTTAATCCGTATAATCTGTGGTGAAAAGGAAAATGATTTAGAACGCCTTATGATACAGCGCTTCAATATCCTCTATGGAAGTAGGACGAGGATTACCACCCGTACAAACATCGTTGAAAGCAGCTACTGCCAATGCAGGAATATCCTCTTCCTTCACATTAATTTCATGCAGTTTCTGCGGGATATTGATGCTGATAGAAAGTGCTTTCACAGCTTCAATAGCAGCCTTCACGCCTTCCGCTTCGCTCATGCCTTCCGTGTTTACACCCATCGCTTTAGCAATATTGATGTATTTCGGAGCAGCAGGAGATTCCGCATTATATTCCATTACATAAGGCAACAGCAGCGCATTTGCCACACCGTGAGGAGTATCATAAAATGCACCAAGCGGATGTGCCATCGAATGAACGATGCCCAGACCGACATTCGAGAATCCCATACCGGCAATGTATTGAGCCTGCGACATTGCTTCGCGGGCAACTGTGTCTTTACCATTATCCACAGCCGCTTTCAAGTTTTGCGCAATCATCTCAATGGCTTTCAGTTCGAACATATCGCTCATTGCCCATGCACCGGGGGTGATATAACTTTCAATGGCATGAGTCAGCGCATCCATACCGGTAGCGGCAGTCAGTCCTTTTGGCATGGAGTACATCAGTTCTGGGTCTACAATAGCCACGGCGGGAATATCGTTTGGGTCAACGCAAACCATCTTTTTGCGGGCGTCTTCATCGATAATCACGTAGTTGATGGTAACTTCGGCAGCCGTTCCGGCGGTAGTAGGCAAAGCAAATGTAGGTACTGCTTTATGTTTCGTGTCAGCCACACCTTCCAGAGATTTCACATCGGCAAAGTCGGGGTTGTTCACAACGATACCGATGCCTTTTGCCGTGTCGATGGAAGAGCCGCCGCCCAAAGCAACGATAAAGTCGGCTCCGGAAGCCTTATAAGCTGCTACTCCGTTCTGTACATTCTTGATAGTGGGATTTGCTTTTACATCACTATAGAGTTCGTAAGGAATCTGATTGTCATCGAATACTTTAATGATTTCGGCAGCCACACCGAATTTGATAAGGTCTTTGTCTGTTACAAAAAAGGCTTTCTTGAAGCCACGTCTAGCTGCTTCCACAGCTATTACACTCCGGCATCCTGCGCCGAAATAAGAAGTCTCATTCAGAATAATGCGATTCATGGTTGTGCTATATTGTTTAAAGGGTTAACCGCAACATCTTCCATCGTGGAAAATATTGCGGTTGCTAAAGTAGATAAATTCACTGATTAATACAAGGATTATTTAGGAAGATTGAAGGCTACGGACATTTCCTTCATCTGTTCCTGACTCATGCCATCCGGTTCGAAGCCCATATTCTTGGCTGCAATATAGATTAAGGCAGATTTATTCAACACATCAATCTGGTCGAATGCCTGCATTACGTCACAATCTACAGCGAATACGCCATGCTTTTCCCACATCACGACATCATAATCCTGCAATTCCTTGATGGTAGCCTCAGCCAGTTCTACCGAGCTTGGCAGTTTATAAGGAATGATACCCAGTCCTCTAGGACAGAATGCCTTCGTCTCAGGAATCATGCTCCACAACAGATTGGTTGTTGCTACGTCTTTTTCCAAGAATTTCTGACAGTGCGTCATAGCAATAAGTTCGATAGGATGAGTATGCACGGATGCTTTATAAGGAGAGTTTTTACTCAACAGGTCATTGTGCACGCTCAGGTGGGAAGGCAGTTCCGAAGTGGGAGCCACCGGTTGGTCGGCAATAATTACGTAGCTGGCACAATCGTCCAGAATACGGATTACCGAACCATTTTCCATCGGCCAGCGAGCCAAGTCGCGCATACGCTTGTTCGTTCCTTTGCAATAGAAGTAGCATCCTTTCAGATAAGGCAATGTGACACCGATAGCTCTTACTTCGCTAATCGGTTCCATCTGACGGATTTCATCGTCTACAAACTCGGTGATATTAACGGTGATATTACCACCATTACGTTCAGCCCACCCTTTTTGCCACAGGTATCCGGCAACTTCTGCCACCTTGTTTACTTCTTTGGCTAGTGCCGGACGGTTTTCTAAGATTGATTTCATTTTCGTTATGTTTTTGGGTTCACCACAGATTACACAGATTAACACAGATAATAGCTTAATAGTTTTTCTTTAATAATCTGTGTAATCCGTGTAATCTGTGGTGAAATATTAAAATAAATTCGGGAACACCAGCGAGAATATCAGCACCACCAACCCGCAGATCAGTACAGTGATAGTCTTGGTGGATACTCCCTTCCATTCTTTCAGGATAATTCCCCAGACATTACTAAAAGTAACATTGAGTGCCATCAGGATGCACCAGGAGAAAGCCAGCAACACAGGGCTTTTGGTAAGGAAACTCTTCCCCATTTCCAGTCCGAAGAATTGCATATACCACAGTACGCCCGCCAATGCGCAGAATACGAGGTTGTTACCCCATACTTTGCCTTTGGCGTAGTCGCCCATAGATTTATTAACTACGTTCTGTTGCAGGCAGTATGCTGCGTTGGTCAGGAATCCTCCGAACGTCACGAGGAAGATGACGGGCAATCCTGCATAAAGTCCTTCCACACCACCTGCCAAGGCAGCTTCTTTGATAGGGGTTCCTGCATCCAGCCCTAAGGCAAAACAGGCACTCATCACACCTGCCAGCAGTGCTACAAGCAGGCCTTTGGTCAAGGCGAAGTCTTTCACGGCAGCACGTTTTTCTTCTTCACTCATGTTTTGTGCACGCAGGCTTCCGGCGTAACCGATAATGGTGATACCGGACAGCGTGATGCAAACACCCAGTAGGAGAATCAGTCCGTTACCCTCAAACAGGTTTGTTCCGCTGAAGAGGGCGGGAAGAAGCGTTCCGAATCCGGCACAAGTGCCCAGTGAGATGCTCTGCCCGAGTGCAACGCCTAGGTAACGCATGGAAAGCCCGAAGGTCAACCCTCCTACTCCCCACAACACACCGTAGAAAATACTCATTCCGGCACCGCCCGCTCCCCATAAGTGGAACAGGCTTTCGCCTTGGGGAACGCCCAGCAGCGAACCCAATAACGGGAACACCAACCATGCGAATACTCCTTGCACTAACCAGAAGCTTTCCCAGCTCCACTCCTTCACCTTCTTAATAGGTACATAAGAGCTGGACTGGCAAAAGCTACCGATGGCTATAATCAACAAGCCGATTAGAATCTCCATAACTTATCGCTTAGAAGTTACTTCGGCCTCGTATTTTTCAATTTCTGCGATGAAATCTTCGCCTACCGGAACGTTGTTTCTCAAGCAGAACATATCCCATACAGCATTCCAAGGCAGCGCTTTTTCTTCTTCGAGCAGAGCCAGACGCTGGAATCCTTGTCCGTTTGCTTCGTATTCGCGGAGTTTGGCAAGCGGTTCGAGCAAAGCGCGGGTCATACATTTCTGTGCGGCACGGCTACCTATCACGTATGCTCCAATACGGTTGATGGAAGCATCGAAATAGTCAAGACCATAATGTACACGATCCAAAGCATCGCAACGAACGATTTCGTGGAACAGTTCCATCGTTGGGTCGTCCATGATAGTCACGTGGTCTGAATCCCAACGAACGGGGCGGCTTACGTGAAGCATCAGTTCGGGAACATACAGCAGAAGTGAAGAAACCTTGTCGGCAACACTTTCAGTGGGATGGAAATGTCCTGTGTCCAGTGTAATCATCTTATTGCGCGAAGCGCTATAACCGATGTAGAAGTCATTGGAACCCACCGTATAGCTTTCCAGACCGATGCCGAATACTTTGGATTCGATGCAGTCTTTCATATTCTTATATTCAGTAGCGAATATCTGGTCCAGAGAGTCTTTCAACAGCGTGCGATATTTCATGCGATTTACCGTGATATCTTTGCTGCCGTCGTGCACCCAGAGGTTCATGATACAAGGGTCGCCTTGTGCTTTACCCATTTCTTCCGCTACAGCGCGGCAGCGTTTCGTATGTTCAATCCAGAACTGACGGATGCCTTCGTCGGGATTGGAGAGCGACAGGTCGCCCGATTTGGGATGTGAGAAAGAGGTGGAGTTGAAATCCAGTTTCATGTTGTGCTCTTTACCCCATTCTATCCAGCTTTTGAAATGTTCGGGTTCCACTTCGTCGCGGTCCACCACTTTACCTTGGAAGTCTCCGTAGATTTCGTGCAGGTTCAGGCGGTGCGTGCCGGGGATGTAGGAAGCGGCTTTCAGGATATCGGCGCGTAGTTCTTCAAGATTGCGGGCTTTGCCGGGATAGTTGCCCGTTGCCTGGATACCTCCGGTCAGTGAGCCTGCTTGTACTTCGAATCCTGCCACATCGTCTGCTTGCCAGCAGTGGAGCGACAGGTGAAAGTCCTGCATGGTTTTCAACACCTTTTCCGTATCTACCCCTACTGCTGCATAACGTTCCACAGCAATTTCATACGCTTTCTGAATCAGTTCTTCTTTTTTCATGATATTCTTATGTTTATAGTTAATATTTTAGAATAAGCCGCATCCCAGTCCTCCGTATCTTGTGGTTGATAGGTTTTCAGCGGGATGGAGCGATTTATCAACTGCCGCATTCCGGCCACATCTGTCGTTTCGCCCGCCGCCATTGCCTGAATCATCACATTGCCGATGGCAGTTGCTTCGGAAGGTCCTGCCACTACGGGGATGCCGATAGCATTGGCAGTAAACTGATTCAGCAAATCGTTACGGCTACCGCCGCCAATCACGTGCAAGGTGTTGATAGGCCGGGGAGAAAGTGATCGTAGATTTTCCAATACCTGACGATAACGCAAAGCCAGACTCTCGAAGATGCAGCGAACCACTTGCCCGCGTTGTTCGGGAACTGGTTGGCCCGTAGCCCGGCAGTAGTCGACAATCGCTTGTTCCATATCCGTAGGATTTGCGAAGCAGTCATCATCCGGATTAATCAAGCTGCGGAAAGGCTCGCAAGCGTCTGCATCGCTGATTAGTTCCGGATAACTTGCTTCTCCCCAGTTTAGGCGGCAACGTTCCAGCAGCCACATTCCACAAATATTCTTCAGCAGGCGGATAGTACCTTCCACGCCACCTTCGTTGGTGAAGTTCAACGATTCCGTTTCAGCATTAATCACCGGTGCGTCGGTTTCCACCCCCATCAGCGACCACGTGCCGCTGCTCAGATAAGCAAAATTGCGGTCGAGCGCCGGGACCGCGGCAACAGCCGAACCGGTATCGTGTCCGGCAACTGCAATCACGGGGATGGCACCCAGTCCGGTTATTTTCTGTACTTCTTCCGTCAGCACGCCCACCTTTTCGCCCGGGAATACAAAGCGTCCGAAGTTCTTTTCCGTCAGTCCCACGGCTTTCAGCAGTTGCGCATCCAAGCGCTGTGTATGCGCGTTCACCAATTGTGCTGTGGAGGCAATGGTGTATTCCGTCACCATTTCGCCGGTGAGCATATAGCTCAGTGCATCGGGCATGAAGAGAATTTTATCTGCAGCTTCGAGTGCGCTGTCGCGATGGCGACGCAACGTATCCAGTTGGAAAAGAGAATTAAAGTTCATTATTTGAATGCCCGTCTTGGCGTAGACCTCGCTGCGGGAGATGCGGGCAAACAGTGCTTCCGGTGCTCCTACTGTATGCGGGTCGCGATAAGAATAAGGTTGGCGGAGCAGGTTTCCGTCTTTGCCTACACACACAAAGTCCACTCCCCACGTATCGATGCCAATGGAAGCGATGGATTCGCCACGGTGTGCCACCTGCTTCAATCCGTCGATGATGTGCCGATATAGTGCGTAAATGTCCCAGTAGAAATGCCCACCCACTTCAATCAAGTGGTTGGGGAAACGGTTGATTTCTTCCAAATTCAATCCGCCTTCGATGAAAGAGCCTAGGATGGTTCGGCCGCTCGTTGCGCCCAAGTCGATTGCAAAAAAGTTCTGTTTCATGGTATTTCGTCTATCTATTTAAGGTATCTGTTTACCTACATGGCAAAGATAGGCGATTCCCAACTCGCACCCCTTACGCTTTTTGATTGAAAGGATGTGCATTTTGACAGTATGCTTGGAAAATAAAACGATTCTCTCTATTCTTATAAAGATAAGAATTATTTTCGGAGGCTTCTTCGATTCCAATCCATTGCTTTTCCATAATCATTTGTTTTTTATGTATGCGTCGCAACTGGATTATATAAAATAAAAAAAGGTGCGAGTTATACATATAATTTCTAGATTGAGGAGTCGCAATACCTTTGGATGAAAATACAGTATACCCGCACCAGAACTTATATATTAAAAGAATATAAGCTCGGCACGAGCACTTATCTATCATCCAGTAAGAAAATGCGACTTTTCAATCTAGATAAATTAAATACTCTTTTATGCAAGGATTGGCTGTCAATGGCCTAATCCTCGCTGCAAATATAAATTGCTTTTCGGGAAAGTATAATAACACTAAGATATTTTTCTTTCATATCTTTATCTGTATAACATTCAAAATTAGGGCAATCGTACCAAAACTTTAATTCATTTTTAGCACGGAAATGAATTAAACTCGCTCGGAATAAGGGTAAACTTATTTTTCTATAAAGTTGAAAAACATATATTTATCTTGCACCCTACACCCAATCACATATATCTTATTGATATATAATACATTAAATACATGCAAGATAGTGTGTAAGATGTGTGTAAGATACCTTTATCTTACACACTTGAATT
>NZ_URFY01000089.1 GCF_900547205.1 uncultured Bacteroides sp. | reverse complement strand
GGTCGTAATCAATCTCGCAGGATTTCAGCACCGCCATCGTATCGCCGTACAGCGTATCCAGCATTTTGAGGAACACCCTTACGAACTTCTCTCGTGTCCGTCCTGCCTTGAAGTAGTCCGACACGTCCTTGTCCGTCTTTTCCCCCGTCAGCGGCAACACCAGCCGTTTCACTCCGTACTCCGCTAACTGTTGCCGGTGCTTCTCCGAACATTCCAGTCCCGTTTTATCCACATCGTACAGTAGCACGATATGTTTGAACCGGTACACTAACTTCCGTATAATCTTTGCAGGTATCACCGACGTTTCCGAGTTGAAGCAGATCGCATGGAATCCGTGCGCCGCCAGCGTCAGCACATCCTTTTCCCCGCCCGTCAGGAACAGCGTGTCACCTTTGGGCGGCAGTTGTTCCAGCCCGAAACAGTAGTTATCCCCCGTGTGCCCGCCATACACGAACCGTATTTCCGACTTCGGGCGATACACCTTCACGCCCCACTTCCCCGCATACCCGAACATCGGCTCTAAGGGCGTAGCCGTGAATCCGAACGCTTTTCCCTCTTTCGTCTCGCTCCGGTACTCCTTTAGCGACTGCACCCCGTACCGGTTCAGCACCGCTTCCGTTATCCCGTACCCGCTCCAGTACTCCAGTTCCTTTTCCGTGAACGGTTGCTGCATGGTCTGGTACGGGCGTGGCTTATGTTCCGGCTCTGCTGCCCGTTCCTCCGTTCCGGTCGGCTCTGCCGTCCCGTTTCTTTCCGCTCCCGGAACAACCCGCATCGCCGCCTGCCGTTCCCGCACCTTTTCCGGCGGCACGTCCTCACCGATGCCCAAGCACAGCTCACGGTCTATCGTTTCCAGTATCTCCACGAAGTCGGCGGCGTTCTTGCATTCCAGCCCCTTTATCTTCGCCACAAGGAAGAAACAGTCCCCCGAAAAGTCCCCGTTCCCGAAGTCCTTCATCTTGTACGTCCCGCTCCGGCGGTCGTAGTAAACGTTGCACGACGCCTTGCTGTCGGCATACAGCGGATTCAGGAAATTCCTGCCTACCCGCCATTTCACGGGCAGGTAGTGGCGAAACACGTCCAGCCCGTTACTCGTCCTTGCCAGTATTTCCTCTTTTCTTACCATACAGCCTGTTTTTACGTTCATGCAAAGGATGTGCTTCGACCATTCGGTCAATCTGCTTGCCGGGCGTTTCACGCATCCACCGTTCCCGAAACTGCTCCACGTCCGTGCGGCGGTAGCGGATCTTCTTCCCGCAGATGGAGAATGCGATGATTCGGTTCGAGCGGTAACGTTGCAGGGTGCGTGGGCTGATTTCGAGATACTCGCACACCTCGCTGCCATTCATCCACTTGTCCGCTCTTCGGCGGTTCTTCTCTTCCTGTCCCTGTTGCTCTTCCGCTTCCCTTTGCCGGGACGCTTCCACGTATGCCGCTATCCCGTCTATCTTTTCCACGAGGGCGGCAAAGGCTTTGCTTTCCATTGTTATCACTTCCATAATCAGTTGATTTTTAGATTTCTGGTCGCAAATGTCCGGGTATTCGACGATTTTTCTTGTCAGGTTCATATCAGGCTGCCAAAGATTTTTTCCATATGGAAAAAGCCGTCCAAAGGTCGTTTTCATACCTCCGGACGGCTTTTTATCGTCACTTTTCCAATTTCTCCCCCAAATGTCAGTTTGCTGTCACCTTGATAAATCCATCGCTGATTTACAGCATTTTATCATCCGCTTCATCCATTCGTTTCTGAATTTTCTCCTTCAAATAGTCCAGATAGACCGTCCGGCTGTTCTTCCGCTCCCTCATGTTGATAAACAGTCGGTACACATCCCCCAATTCTACATGAAACACGATTTCAAACAAGTTCGCCAACTCGATAATCTCTATCTGCCCGTTGTCAATGCTCCCGGCTGCATGAATGGCATAAATCAGTTCTACCGCCGCCGTTTTCTTGTCCGTCCAGTAGTGCTCCGTCACTAAAGACGAAATTTGTATCTCATCAGCTTTCTGCAGGAGCGCACGTCTTCGGGCGGTCAGGTAGGCATACAGCATTTCCATTGCCATGATGCGTGCGACAAGGCGGTCGTAACCCGTCGAGAACTCCGGTTCCCAGTCCAGTATGCACAGCTCCGTTTCCGGACTGATCTCCCGTTTCTCCCGCAAGAAGTAGTAAGCGTCCCGATAGGTAGCCCCGCTACGGTAGTATTGGTAGAAACCTACGTGACGCTCAAAAAAGAATTTCTGCTCTTCCTGCTGCTTTCGGTAGAAATCATCCCACAGTTCCGCACAGGGCGGGCGGTTACTCTCTATGTGCATCACCTTGTAAAAATACATCAGCCGGGCAAGAAGGGCAGGTTTCTTGTACTTGAAGAATCCGATCTCTTCCGCTTCGTTACTGAAAGGGACGGATAGCACAAACTCTTTCAGTCCAACCAATTTCTCTTTGAGGAAAACAATGACTTGCTTGCAGTCCTCTATGATACGTTCTCCGTTCAGGTCGATGGCGGACACGTAATCGTCCACCTCTTTCATAATTTCTTCGTAATTCTGCATCAAATTATCTTTAGTTTTAATCGGGTGCAAAGTTACAAGGTATATGCCGATAAATCGGTTTACAATCATTGCGCTATTCTCTCCCTAAGTGACTATTTCACAGGAAATTTGAGCAATACATTCTAATGATTATGAAAACTCCCTTAACTTCCCCGGCGTGAAATGCAGGTGTTTCACACAGTAGTGGCTCAATGAAGAGGGCGTTGCAAATCCTGTTCTCTTCGCAATCTCCGTCAGTGTGAGCGTTGTGGAGTGCAGCAGGTACTTTATGTCCGCTATCCGTTGCGCATCCATCCAACTGCCGGGGGTGATGCCGAACTCCTTCTCAAACTTCCGGTAGAAACTCCCCGAAGCCATACCGCACTCCCGTGCAAGTTCCTTTACGGTGTACACTCCGCAGGCTTTTATCCTCACATTCTCCATGAACGACCGTTCGCCCATGTGGGGCATATTGCGCTCCGCACGGGCGAACTCTTGGTCGCTGATGCGGCGTTCCCGTCTTTTCGTCATGTCCCGCCGTTCATCCCGAAAGAATTTGCACACGAAGTTGTACAAGCCGTTCAGCAGCACATTCCGGGAGTTAAGCAGATACAGTACATCACTCAGCAGGAGCAGCTCTTCCACCTGATAGTTACGGATGTAAGCAAAAGTCAGATAGTCCAACAGAAACGCTACCACATGACTGTCCTGCGAGAGGGCGATAAGCATCATATAGGCTGGGTAGTCCCGCTGTTTCAGCGTGGGCAACTCTCCGTGTGCTTCGATTGTCGAAGTAACGAAGCGCAGCAGTTCGCTATCTTTTGCCCGTTCTTCCAGAACTTCGTATGCAGCTAACGGCTGGCAGCTTTCTACCAGATACTTGATTTCCGCCACCAATTTCTCCATGCGTGGCTGCAAATGCGGATAATTGTCCGTTTGGGACAATAACAAATCGGATATTTCCATATTCATCACATTAATATAAACAGTACCAACCCGCAAACCATGATAATTGCACCCATGATCATCACCCCGATGCGCACCCCGTTATCCCCGAACCAGTCCTGCATCAGTGTCAGGAACCCAAAAGGGTGTGCCGACCGCTGCCCGGTCATATCCAGCACCCACTTCCAGCGGCGACAGGCTCCTATAAAGAATAAGGCGCCGGCTGCCACTATCACCAGTCCCACATATTCTTTCGGGAATGATTCAACCAGCTTGCTAAAATAATCTTGTTCCTTTTCCATATTCAGTTTATTATTAGTTTCTATATCCAACCCATTTTTATCAATACCCAAAACTCCACGATGCAAAGCGGTAACCACCCCGAACAAATCAGCCACACCGGAATCCCTTTGAACCATTCGCTTCGCCGGTAATGGTTCATCACGGCGAAACGGTATTCTTTCCGATAACGCAGCAGACAGAAAGTAAATGGAGGTATGATAAAGAGTGCCAGTCCTGCGATGACACGTTCGCTATTTGACAATAACTGCATCGGGATCAGACAAAAGCTCGACGGCAGCACGATGCAGAATCCCCAATACAGATAGAGTACAATCGAGCCGCTGGTTCTCGCTCCCTTTTCGCTCCATTTCTCACCGCAATAGTACATATAATCGAAGAAGTAATACCGATACTTATTCAATTGCTGCCGCTTCTTTTGTCGTTCAAAGTAGTTGATGGGCTTTTTGTCTGATCGGTAATATTTCATATTATAAATGTTTTTCTTGCTCATTTTCTCCACCACCACACATATCAATGACTGTCAGATGATCGGAATGTACTAACGCTATCGCCGTCAAGGTCGGCAGCAATCGAAATGCTTTCGATCACTCCGAACCCCAACCAGCCGTCTTTTTGCTGCACTATCAGGCGTAAATCATCAATTTGTTCAAGCAAATGCCCGGAATCAAAGCTTGTGTAAATTCCATGATACGGCTTATTGTCACCTATACTGCTGACGAACAGCCTCGTGTATGGAAAGTTATTGACCCATCCGGAACCGGAATGTCTCATTGGAGTGGAATGTTTCTTTTTATGAATTTGCACCACCTTAGCCCTATATTCTTGCTGGTAAGTAGCAGTAGACGACAGGCTATTCAGCCACATCATCAAGACAAAGAGAACATTTCCCAGAAAAGCGGTAGGAATTGCACAAAAGATAAATCCCACACCCAGATATTCCGGATGATACCATTTAAGCTTCCACCTGTCACGATGCTTATACATATAAGTCAAGAACGGGATGAACATCATAGGGAAAAGTACAATTAATATATTAGTAGCCACCTCCTTATGGTCGGATGGGAACAGTGTTTTGAATACCCATTCCTGTTCTGCGTGCCAAAATTTGAAATGGAGCAAAAACACTACGGTGAAGAATGGTATATAAAACTTCCACCATCCGAGCTTTTTCTTCTTCTGTTTAGTGGGATTTTGTATATGCTGTTTTTGCTTTTTGGTGACAGAAGCACCTGATTTGTTACGCCTTTTTTTCGTCATATTGATATAAACAGTTTACTATAATTCTAATTATTTATGCATCAAAATAAAAATGATGAATCCTAAGAGGGCAATGATGAATCCGCTTCATCTGCTTATTTTTTCTTTTATCATAAGTTGATTACGTCAGGCAGCTTTCCGCTTCATTCGGCACGCTGCTTATTCATACAAATTGGAAAATACAAAACCGTATCTCCGGAAGAAATCTCTCCATCATATTTGTGTAATGCGTGACCTCTTCCAGTAAAGACTTGATTCTTTTCATCAACTTGAAAATCCTCAATATCATATCTGTTTGTAGGGCTGATGTCACCTGCATCAAAACTCCCTACATATTTTTCTACAATACCTTGTTTTCTATATATCCGTTTTTCGTTATAATTATCAAAGAGTGATGCGGTTATATAAAGACGGACTATATAGTCGTTGTTCTCAGCAATCTTTGTCGCATTTCCACCCAACTCTGCCAGTACAACAAACAAAAAGAATAGCCCTTTGGGAATAAATATAGCAGGAATCCACCCCAGCAAATAAACACTAATATAAGTGCGTAAACTTATTCTAACTTTCTTCGACAAGTGTTTGGGGATAGAAAATGCCATAACTAACAGCGATAGAAAAAACGAATAACCGATAATATATCCCATATTCCAACGGATATGATCATCTATTATTCCCAGTATTCCACAGAGAATATGAATACAAAGTGAAATATTAAAAAAACTATTCCTTTTCATTTATTATTTTTGCTTACATAAACACCATTATCGCAATTCCAGCAATAATAATAATGATAGCATTGATTATCATTCCGACCCTCAATCCTTTTTCACCGAATAGGTCATACAGCCATAAAAGAAAATTAAATCTGCCATTGCGTTGTCCCGTCATGTCAAAGACCCATTCCCATCGGCGAATAGCTCCGATAAGCACTAAAGCTCCCAAAGCGATGAGTATTAAACCGCCACTTGTTGGTGTCAGGTTACTGAAAAAATCTTGTTCCTTTTCCATAATATCATCTATGTTAGTTTACCTTATTTTCTATCGCCTCTCTCAATAGTTGAATATTCTTTTTTGTGTAACCGAACGAACACGCCACACTCTTTTTATTCAAGTCATTGACACTATTCACCCATACCGTCCCTTTGTCGAACACCACAAATACCTGTTCCCCCCACGATAAGCTCGGAAAAGAACGGCTGGTGTGTGCTGCAAAGCAATGGTTGTCGATGTGGTCAACAATCCAATTGTTCTGCCTTGCAACCTCTTCTATCGCTTCCTGTATCATTTCTACGGATAAGGTCGTTGCGATAGGTTCAAAATTCAATTTCTTACGCTGGCTGCGATAGCTCACATAGGCAAGCAGCAACGGTAAAGCTCCGCACCAAAACAGTGGGAAAAACGAATGAGCGCCATCCGCCACCATGTAGTCATAGATATTGATACATATAAAAAGGAAAGGAATCATCAATATCCCAAGCGCGAAACCGTAGTGCGTATACGCCCACTCAGTATTGAGATTGAGCCGATGATGCGTGAGGACGAATGCCACCAGTTCCTCGTCAGCCTCCTTGCGGAATCGCAGCCACAAGGTGAGGTAGACGAACAGCATATATGCTCCGGCAATGATGAGCCACACCCATGCGGAGGGAGCATTGCCACCTTTCGGGCTATACGTTACTCCCGCTATTTCAATCTCCGTGTCAGAAATATGATACGGAGTGCCACCAAAACTAAGTTCACTCACCGATAAAGTATAACGTCCTCCATTTGCTACTCTGGCAGGATAGATAAACTGGAACTCCTCTTCTGCATTGACGGACGAATAGCTGTGTCCTCCCGATTCCATCGGCTGCCCATTCAGTGTTACGGTAGGTCGTTTGCTGTCCGGTTGCCTATTACAGGTAAGTAAAACATCAAACCGTTCTCCCACCTTTGGACGTTTAGGTTTAATAGATACAGAGCACTCCACGTCTTCTATGTTCGCAATGGCAGGCTGTACCCACACACTCATCGGAGGTGTCCGATACTCTTTGCCATTCACCCGAACCAAGGATAGAGGCAGGTCGTGTCTTCCCGCTGTTTGAAACCGGACAATATACTCAAATCCGAACTCGTAAATATCGGTTAGCTCCCCATTGACCACGGCGTGTCCCGAACGATGCGGAACAGCCTCTTTTATTATTTCCACAGGTGCGCTGAAACGGGGCGGCAGCACCGAATCATACTGCACGGTACAAATATACCGAAGTGGCACATCTTGCCCTGCTCGAATCCCGCTCTGGGTAGTGTCTACTTCCATATAATACTGCACAGAATCGCTCTGTGCCACCATCTCTTTTGTACTTATCAGACAAAAGAGGAGAACGAATAGAATCTTTACTTTATTCATACGTTTATAATAGTTTGTCGAGTAGCAGCATTAATCATTTCCTTTTATAATAAATAATGGTGTAATATGTCGCCATAAACCCGAAGTACATACCTATAAAGAAAATCAGCAGAGGCAGGAAATACTTATTATACAGTATCATGATTTTATCGAGTAGGTCAGCCCCCTTTCGGAGGCTTCCCCCTCTAAGAACCGTACTTGATAGTTTCCCATCATACGGCTCAAGCATTTCTAA
>NZ_URFY01000088.1 GCF_900547205.1 uncultured Bacteroides sp. | reverse complement strand
TTTCATTATAGATAGATTATAATTGAAATTTTTGTGGTTGAAGCACCCGGAGGGATACCGGGTGCTTTTTTAAATTACTCCCCTTTATATTGGTAGGTCAAGCAAACGACCTGATTGTCTATCATCCGGTGTTCGGTCAGTTCCCATTTCGACCCGAATGTTTTGCCTATAAACTTTATGCCGTCACCCAGCATGACCGGAACGATGTACAGTGTTATTTCATCCAGCAGGGACGCTTCAATCAATGAAGTTATGAACTTACCCCCGCCAATAACCTGAATGTCGATTTCCGAGCTTGATTTAAGCTCATTGACTGCCCGTAAAGGCATATCGGTAAGAAAGGTTACATTCTCCTTTTCCGTCACATTGGTGTCGTAGTGGGACACTACAAAAGTCTTTTTACTTTTGTACGGCCATCCGCCCCAATGTTCAAAAATATAGGTATAGGTATTCGTACCCATTATCAGGTTGTGTGCAGCTTCGTATTCCTTACTTAATAAGGCTCTCACATTTTGGGGTATCCAGTCCAGTTCATTATCCCGTGTGGCAATAAAACCGTCAAGAGATACAGCGATGTTCGCTTTTATTTGCTTCATATTATCAGGTATTAAACAGTTTATAATTCCTATTCAAACTGTTCGCCAGTATCTAAAAAAGAAGCGTGAACTTACACTGCTCCACTACGAGGTACTGGCATACCTAAATGTGGAAACAGGCAAAGCCACGCTATGATAAAACATAGCATGAACCTTGCGCTGAATATCCCCACATTTTTGAAAAGTGCCAGTTTTCGTATTGGGACGTTCGGCGAACGTTATGTTATATATAAAGACGAAATCACAGGATTACTGTTCAGTCGCCGTTATTTTCTTATGTAACTTTTGCAAAGTTAGCCAAATCCCTGAAATCTCCTGCATACAAAACAAAGAAATCCTGCCTTATCTCACGACAAAACAGGATTAAAACCATTGAAGAGAAAAACTTAATCGGTTTTTTCACGGATTAGCTTGTGTACATCCGTGGCACGGTAATAACATCTTCCATCCAGCATAAGGAAAGGGAGTATTCCCTTTTTACGGTAGCGGGTCAGTGTTCGGGGAGCAACTTTCAGAAGCAGGCACAAGTCCTGATTATCCAGCAGTTCTTCGCCATCCAAACAATTACGCACGTTTATCACTTTGTCTATTTTCTTGTCCTGCATATCGAACCTATCCATGATACGTTCCATCCATGCCGTGAAATCATCTCTATCTATATACATAAGACTGCCTGATTAAATTAATCCAATCATGAAATAACTTTGGTTGGACGGGTCTTTGACGATAATGTCCTTTTCCCGCATGAAGCGAATGTAGCTTTTGGCTGTCCGTTCCTTTACATCCAAGATTTGCTGTATCTGTTCGCACAGGTCTATATAGGTTATATGTTCCTGCCTGCCGAACACGTCACGGGCAACACCCACCAGTTCCTTTTCCTTGCGTTTTTCTTTTTCCTCACGGGTCTTTTCACCCCTGTAAAGGTGCATCCCGGCTGCCTTGTCCCACGAAAAGAGCATCAAAGGGACATCCAGCGGGCTGCCGTCCCTTACTTTCAGGGCTTTCACCACTGAAAGAGCCGGGTCTTCGTCTTTTTCTATTGAGAGGATGGCAGCCGCTTTGCGTTGCAGTTCCGAGCCTAAATGCCCCCGGAGCTTCAACCCGTTGGGTACGAAGTGCAGCACACAAATGATACAGGTCTTATATATTCCCGCCAGTCGGTACAGTTCATCTATGATTGCCACGCTTTCCGCTTCATCATTTGCACAGCGCACAAGGTCGGCGATACCGTCTATCACCACCAACTGAATGCCGCCATATTGGTAATAATACCTATCCATGCTCTGCACAATGGCGTGCAGGCGTTCTTTGCGGGACATACCCGTAAGGCAGAATGCCTTAAATTCATCGGGTTTGTCGGTCTGTTTTGCCCTTTTTATCAGGTTGGTTACATTCTTGAACAGTTGTACTTCCGACTGTTCCGTATCATAAAGCAGCACGGCTTTATGTTTCGTGTTTTCACACACATTGATACCCAGCGTATCAATCTGCACGTTTACCGGACGGATAGATCCTGCCACAAGTGCAGCCACATAGTTACTTTTCCCAGTTCCCTCTCCGCCTGTGATGCAGCATAAGTTCCCCTGTGTCCCCAATGGGACATCGCCCGCCGAAATTATTTCCTGCGCTTTTGCCGGAGGATTATTAAAATCAATCTCGCACGATTTAAGCATAGTCATTGTTTCATTATAGATTGTATCCAAGTAGTCGATAAATAGTTTGATGAAGTTTTCCCGGCTGTTGCCCGCCCGGAAATAGTCGGAAATATCCTTTTCCGTTTTTGTTCCCTGCAAAGGGAGAAGCAACCGTTTCACCCCGTATTCACAGAGTAGTTTTTCATGCTTCTTTGCGCTTTCTATCCCGGTGGAATCCATATCATAAAGCAAGATGATATGTTTGAACCGGAATGTGAGTTTATAGATGATATTTGGCGGCACGGTCACCGTTTCGCTGTTGAAGCAAATTGCATGGAAATCCTTTGCAGCCAGTGAAAGGACATCCTTTTCTCCACCCGTTATAAACAGGGTGTCGCCTTTACTGGGTAACTGTTCCAGCCCGAAGCAATAGTTTTCGCCGATGTTTCCACCATACAGGAAACGTGTTTTTGAAAACGGTCTGTACAGCTTGATGAAACGCTTACTCTTATACCCGTAAATGGGTTCTTCCTTAGTGGAGGAATAAGAAAACGGGTTACCCTCTGCATTTTCACTTTCAAACTGAACCACCGAACAGACCTTATACTGTTCAAGTACGGCAGGAGTAATGCCATACTGTTGCCAATATTCCAGTTCGGAAGCGGTAAACTTCCTTTCTTTGAATGTGTAGGGTCTGCCGGAACGTTCCACTGGAACAGATACGGGTTGCTCCAGTTCTTTGAATGTCCGGGGTACGGGTATCGGATTACCCTCTGAAATGCCCAGTGACAAATCCCGGTCGATAATCTGCAATATTTCGATGAAGTCACCCGAATTATTGCAATCCAGCCCTTTGAGCCTGCCTACAAAAAAGAAACAGTCGCCGGAATAACTGTCGTTTCCGAAGTCTTTCATCTTATAGATACCACTCCGGCGGTCGAAATAGATGTTACAGGACGCTTTGCTGTCCTCATACAACGGATTGAGAAAGTTACGACCGACCCGCCATGTACCGGAGATGTAGTGTTTGAACACGTTCAGACCGTTATTTGTCCTCTCTAAGATTTCGTCTTTCCTTAACATACAGGTTGTGGTTGGTTATAAGGTTGCGCATACATTCGTCATTGCTCTTTATCAAACGGTTTTCAAGTAGTCGTTTGATTTCTCCGATTTTATAGAAATTGCGTCCACGGATGGTGGAGTAGGCTATTTCTCCTTTGGAGCGAAGCCGTTGCAGGGTACGGTCGCTTATTTTCAGGAAAGTGCATACTTCGTAACTATCCACCCAAATTTCATCTTCATTCTCCTTGCATTCGTCCTGACGGGAAAATACATAGTTGGCAATCACATTGATTTTTGCCATCAATTCCTTAAAGGCTTTTGTTTCTACTGTTATTACGTCCATTTTGTTAACTAATTGATTCGCTGCAAAGTTGGACGGTTTGGGAAAATAAAAAGCCACAGGCGAACCCACCTGTGGCGAAATAAAGTTTGTTAATGGGATATAGGCTACTCTTGTTCTTCCATCCGGCGGAGCAGTCGTTTTTGCAAGGTGTTCAGGTAATGGGTACGGTCATTTGCACGTGATTTAAGCTCCATATAGGTATGGTAGAAATCACCCAAATCTATGTCGAATATATCTTCAAAGTAAGATACAATGTCCTTTATATCAACCGTTCCCTTGTTAAAGTCGCCATTGGTGTAGAGTGCGTAGATAAGTTCTACCAACGCCCGTTTTGTTCCCGTCCACCGGAGCAGTTTCTTTAAACTTCCGTTTTTGACTTGTTGCCGTTGAAAACGGCGTTCAAGTTCATTCAATCGGTTGGTAAGATAGATGGCAAACAGTTCGATGGCTAAAATCTTGGCTACCTTATAGTCGTAACTGGTGCTGAACTGTGGGTCAGCTTCATAATAGAAACTGTCTGTAAGTATATGAATGTCAGGTTTCCCACGCAGGAAATATTTATGGTCTAAATAGGTGGCTTTCGTCCGGTAATACTGGTAGAAACTTATATTACGTTGAAAATGCGCCAAAATCCGGTCGGTTTCCGCCATAATGAACTCCTTTTGTGTTTCCTCACTGCCATTCGGAAAGCGGAGTTCAAATTGGTAAACCGTATTGTAATAGATAATTTTACTCGTTAATATTGGCTTTTGTTCTTTGAAGAAATAAATTTCTTCTTCCTGATTGGCAAAAGGGTACGAAATGACAAAGGCTTTCAGTTCCCCTATTATTTCTTGCAGATAGTCAATGACTTGTTTGCACAGGTTGAACGGGTCATTGCTGTTGTCCTCAAAATCCTGTATCTGCAAATCGACCTTTTGCAAAAGGTCGGTAAAGTATTCATTCAAATTCTGTTGTCCCATAATTATTCGCTTGATTTCTAAAATGGCGCAAAATTACCGGACACAAACCACAGCTTTTTACTTCATCCTGCAATATCTATACTTCACAATGAACATCACGTTGTACTTGTCAGTTTTTTGCGTAGTTCACCGGGAGTTCCAAGCATATATTTCACGCAGAAGTCATTCAAGTTGGCAGGGGAAGAGAATCCCATTTCATCCGCAATCTCCAATAAGGTCTTATCTGTGTAAGTCAGTAGATAAGTAATCTCCCTTACTCGCTGTTCACGTATCCACTGACACAATGTTTTTCCAAATTCAGCTTTGAACCTACGGCGGAACGAACGGTACTCCATGTCGCAACATTCGGCAAGGGCGGTCGCCGAAAAGACCCGATAGCCTTTTATCTGTACCATTTCCCGGAATGACCGTTGCCGCAGGTATTTTAAGTTTCGTTCCACACGTTTGAATTGAGCATCAGTTATATGGCTACCCTTACCGTGATAGACCTGCCGCCGTGCCTGAAAGAAGTAGTCGCAGACCCAGTTATAGACACCGGACAGGTATCTGTGGTTGTCGAAAACTTGTCGAAGCATATCGGTGAAGAACAATAGTTCATTCAACCTGTTTTGCTCGATATAAGGCACGACAAGATTTTCTTTGAGATAGAAAAAAGCAAAATCTTGCGGACAATATGCCAACAGGAAAATATATACTTTATAATCCTTTTGCTCCAATGTTGGCAGTTCGTCACTTTCTTTCAGGCTGTCGGTGACGAAGCGCAGTAGTTCACTGTTTCCGGCAGACTGTTCTAAGGTTTCCAACTCTTTCAGTGAACGGCTGTTATTTACCAGCCATTGTATCTTATCCGCTAACTCCTGCATTGAGGGTAATATGTCCGGATGCTCCGCCGCCTTGGAGAGTAAAAAGGATGTAATCGTTTGCATAATTATTTCGATTTATATTGTTATATTCTTCTTCATGTCAATATGAATGTTCTGCATAGCTGTAAATACTACGCTTATCCAACATTTCCGTTCATCATATCATTCCAGTCCTGCACCGCTACGATGGCGCACTGGTAATAGCAATAGCCCCAAACGAGAAGCCAATATACCAAAACGAAAATTATCTTGAATAACCGCTTTTTCCGTGTATCATCCACCTGTTTACTGATAAAACGAAAAAGGAATAAAAGCATCCCCCATAAAACAAATGTCAGCATCCGGCATTCAAGAGTTATCCAAGCTCCATTACCCCCTATGTCAAAATCAGGTAATGAAGAGGTATAGTGAGATTGTATGCTTATCCCTACGATAAGGGAAGTTATTACAAATAGAGCGTTTTCAAATCTTTTGTGTGCCACTTTCTAAATTATATATGTTTTCCAATTCAGTATTAAATAACCTCGACCTAATAAAATCTCAGTTTACAATAGATTAATCCCAAGCCGACCACTACGGCAAAGAATGCACACCCTATTCCAATAAATATCCAATCGGAATAGGAATGGCGGAGTTCGTCATACTTAACAGTAGACCTTCTGATATATTTTAACCATATCCACATCAAAAACCTACCCAATCTTTCTGCAGTGATAATACTACTCATTTCATCTCTCCTCATTTTTATGGTTAAGCGAAGAACAGCATTTCGGCAGTTTTCACACTCTGTTAGCAATTTTATTATCCTGCAAATTCAAAATTCCCCAACGACTGACATATTAAATCTATATACGGTACATATTTGACACGTTGTACTTTATCTATATCATTATCTCCACCTAATGCCAATGCAGGAACATAACCGTAACATTCATCTTCGGCAAGCCGTCCTAATTTGCTGACTAAAGCAGTAAACATTTCCAAGTCAAACATTTTAAGGCGAATATTCGATGGAATACGAACATTAAACAATACTTTGATATTGCTTGCTATTATCTCCCATGTTCCTTTTCTGATATTTATATAGGCTACATAACTCTCATTAAGGCACACGTCATAAACCCATACAAATATATCACCGAAAGCTGTTATCATAAACGGTATTTGTGATGTGATTTGTCCCGATTCTCCAATATAAGTATCACCCCAAAAGATAAATTCTTCGGGTGGAAGCAACCGAAACAGACCATTATAAAATGTTCCGAAACCAACTTCTTGCCACAAAGTGATTAACTCTTTAGGGGCTATATCGTTATACTTTGCAAGATAAGCATCATCCGCTACCTGCCTTGTGCTGTCTATGTTCTGACTTAAAAACTTTTCGTACATAATGTTTATGCTTTAATAGTTACTATGGTTTGGAAAGAAATATTGTAAGTATTATCTTGCATCATTCCTGTTTTAAAAAATCAAGGTCGAAGAAGTAATCTTTTTCATCCTTTGGATTTATATAAATAACTCCGTCTTTTTGCAGGGCAAGAAAAACACCTAAACTACTTCTATCCATAATAATTGGTTCACTGACAAACTGCATCTGTTTTCCTCTATATTCTAAAGTAAGTTTTACTGTACAATGACAACGTTCATAAGAAAGCGGTTCATTCATTCGGTCGGGATTTGTCAATGCTTCGCAGGCGTTAATTTCCTGACTATGCAAAGATTGGTCGGGCAAATCCGGTTCCTCTAACGAAGTAGGTGAATATAAACGTGTTTTGAACGAGTAAGCAGGTACATCCATTGGGGTATAATGGATATTTTGTTTGCTTTCACAAATTTCACAACTGTTTAAATCCACTTTCAAAGCAATACCTTTGGAACGAAGCAATGTCTTGTGCTTCTCTTTGATTTTCTTTTCCTGTTTCTTCTTTCTTCGCATTACCCAGACAGCAATAGCAATCGGAACTATCGCAAGGCTCCCAGTCACCAGCATATAGCCGAATTTCCCTTTTTCCATGAATATGTGTGTTTGCAATAATAGCAAACCATCGATGGCTATACCTAAAAAAAGCAAAGCATCATGAAATATCGCTTTTAGCTTCATATCTATATAATTTCTAATTATTACAGCTAATGGTTAGAGAACACTGTTAGATATTACCTTTCGTTGTTACTGATGTTGTTAAGGGATAACCGCCCTTTAAGCAGTTAATCCCGTTGTTGATGCAAAATTCGGCAGCGTGCTGCTTTGGACTGCATACCGTCA
>NZ_URFY01000087.1 GCF_900547205.1 uncultured Bacteroides sp. | reverse complement strand
CACACAGCGCAGCCATTGGCATATTGGCACATTAGCACATTGATAAATTGTTCAAAACCATGCGAAAATGAATAAACTCAGCTGTTAATACTTGACTTACCAGTTATTAATAGCTGACATATAGACTGTTACTACTTGATAACTCAGCTATTAATACTTGAGAACTCAGTTAGCAATACTTGTTATCACAGATAGTAATGCTTGTTATCACAGATAGCAATGCTTGTTATCACAGTTAACAATGCTTGATACGATGCATAACAAGCATTGTTACGACACTTATCTCTATCCCTGCCGGAAAGTGCTAATTCCTGTTTTTTCAACCATCTCTAAGCTACTTCTACTATTGTTTATTTCAAGGGTTCACCCCTTCACCTTTTTCTTGAAACACCGATGGATAAGGAGATGCAGGGTGAAGGCTCCCCTGTTTTTCGGTGGTTTTCGAGGTTCACCCCCTTCACAGTGTGAAAGCGGTGAAACCGTTGTTTAACCTCGGAATGTATTCTCCTTCACCCGCAATCGCCTTATTCATCAGTGTTTCAGGATGAAGGTGAAAGCGGTGAATCGCGGTTAATATGATATGGATTTTTGTGCTAAATCTTTTGATATGTAATATGAATGCTTTATCTTTGGGGGAAACATCAACAGACATGATAAAACATGAAATGTCTGGATGTACTCAAACTAACAAACAAGAGAATGCTATGGAAGAATCTCCGCCGATACCCCTTCACTAAAAGACTGCCAATTGGTATACACTGTATACTGTTGCCATAGAAATCACGCAAATTTCCGTACTCCAAAGATGTATTAGGAATATACCAAAAGTAAAATATTGAATCTTTAAACTTAGAATTATGGGCGAATACAAGACACCTAACGTTTACATAAATGAGAAGAATACCGTCGACAATTCGGCGATAGAAGCCAAAACAGCAATACCGGTCTTTATCGGTCTTACCGAAAAGGCACAGAATGGCAATGAATACTTGCTGAACAAGCCCGTGAAGATTAAAACAATGAGTGAATATTTTGATTATTTCGGTGGGGCTAAAAAGTATAAGTTCAATGTTACGGTGGGTGGCACGGACGAAACTGCCATATCGGCAGAATACAACGGGGTAAAACTGCAAGCCAAATTGGAAAATGAAGGTATTTACTCTCTGTACAACCATATATTAATGTTTTTTGCCAATGGAGGCGACACTTGCTACATAGTTTCATTGGGTGACCACAACACCGGGAAAATAGATAAAGACGTAATTAGCAACACCATACTGCCGGAATTGAAAAAGGTGGAGGATATAACACTGATTCTTGTCCCCGAGGTTGCGAATGATGTCTCTGCAATGGGTATCTACCAAGACTTGCTCAGTTTCTGTGAAAGCAAAAAGTGCTTTGCCATTCTAGATATCCCTACAAAATATAATGCAGGAGTGGAAGGTAATACCGATGTGGAAAGATTCCGTAATGCTATTGGGACATCCAATCTGCAATATGGAGCCGCTTATTATCCTTGGTTGTATACATCGGTGTTGCAGTACAACGATATCGATGGCATGACCTTGTTCTTTAATCCTACTCCGGGTCAAGACAAATATACCGGCAATGCCTCTCTTGATGAGTATATAGTGACTGCTTTTGCCGAAATAGAAGCAGCCCAAGGAGATGGGGACACACAGAAGAAACTGAGAAACTTTCTTCACAAAGTCCTGCTTCAGGAATGGACGGTTTATAAGATACTTGTCGACAAAGTGCAGACATTCCTCAACCTTCTTCCGCCGTCGTCAGCAATTGCGGGAATCTACAACATGGTGGACAGCACACGTGGTGTATGGAAAGCCTCGGCAAATGTATCCATCAACTATGTGAACCGGCCGGCAACGATGGTGACCGACTATGAACAACAAGACCTCAATATGCCGAAGGATGGAAAAGCAGTCAATGCTATCCGTATGTTCCCCGGTGATGGTATTAGGGTTTGGGGAGCACGCACACTGGACGGCAATTCCAACGACAGTCGTTATATCAACGTGCGCCGTACAATAATTTTTCTGGAAACGTCGGTAAAGAACGCTGCCCGTGCCTACATCTTTGAACCGAACAATGCCGACACATGGGCGAGTGTGAAGCACATGATAGAGAACTTCCTGCACAGCGTGTGGAAACGTGGTGGATTGATGGGTGCCTCTTCCGAAGACGCTTACCGTGTGCATGTAGGACTTGGCGACACCATGACGCCCGAGGACATACAGGAAGGTATCATGCGCATTAAAGTACTTGTAGCCATTAATCGCCCTGCTGAATTTGTGGAAATCAACTTCCAGCAGAAGATGGATAAGAATTAACGATTAAGAATTAAAAATCAGTATGATATGTTTGGATGTCAGGTGAATGGTTTATGAAATATTTTATATCTTAATAGTTGGAGAAGCATCGACAAGCATGATAAAACATGGCTCGGTGCTTAAACTAACAAAACAAAAAAGTGAATATGACAGAAACTCTCTCAACAACCGCAGACCGCACGCCGGTCTTTACCATCTATTGTGGTGGTAATAAGCTGAACAACACCTTTTCGCTACTATCCGCTTCGGTGCACCATGCACTGAACGGCATCGGCAAAGCCACGCTTCAGTTAGCCGTCGCTAAGCCGGAGGGCGCGCAAGCATTCGACGAAAACGATGCCCAACTATTCAAACCGGGCAATGCAATCCGTCTCAATGTGGGCGACCCCGACAAGGAAGAAACACTATTTGACGGCATCGCCACCGGACTACGTATCCTCAATTGCCAAGACCAACGTTCCTGCATCACCGTGGAATGTTGCGACAACGACCTTCCCGCCAAGCTGAACAGCAACAACCGCATCAGCGGCAACAACTGGCTGAGCCCCGTACTCGCCGTGACTTATGGCAAAGATGTCACCGCCATCGACCTCGATTTCTCCGCCGGCGACATCGCCGTCGCATCGGAGGAAATAATGGCATTGAAGCAATGCACCAACGACGTAGTAGCGAAAGCGGCATTGGCGCACTATCAAGGCTCGTGCAGTTTCTACGGCTCGGCAAAAGTGACGCCCGGCAGCCTTGTCGAACTGAAAGGGCTGGGCAAGCAATTCGACGGCAACCTGTTTGTTGGCTCGGTGACACATACCATCGACGGCAGCGAGTGGATCACCCAAACGCGCGCAAGTCTCTCTTCCCCCTTCGCCGACGGATGCTGCACGGTACCCTTCTCTACTCTTGCACAAACACGGATAGAGTACGACGAGGAAAGGAAAATCGTTACAATCTCCACCCCCGGAAAGAACACGGTGGTGCTAAGTGACGATGGAAAGTACATCCGGCTGAGCGACCAGCATCGAAACGAAATAACGATGGACCAAGAAGGAATTACTCTTTCGTCTGCCAAAGATATTAAACTCAAGGCGAAAGGAGACATCACGATGGATGCCGGATCGAACATAGGCAGCAAAGCCAGGATGGACATCGAATTGGAAGGAATGAACGTGAGAGTGAAAGCCAAAATAGATGCCTCAGTGAAGGGTAACGCCACGGCGGAACTCTCGGCAAGCGGCCAGACCACCATTAAAGGTGCAATGGTAATGATTAACTAAATGGTAAATTGTAAATAATTTAATAGTAAATGAAATTATGCCTCCAGCAGCAAGAATAACAGATATGCATGCATGCCCCATGCAGACTCCGGCGTTTCACTCGCCGATACCTCATGTGGGTGGACCGATAGTGGGTCCTAGTGTGCCGAACGTATTGATAGGGAAAATGCCGGCAGCCGTCATGGGCGATATGTGCGTCTGCGTCGGTCCGCCGGATACGATAGTACAAGGTTCGTCCACCGTGATGATAGGCGGACGACCTGCCGCGCGCATGGGCGACAGAACCGCGCATGGCGGCACGATAGTGGTGGGATACCCCACAGTGATGATAGGCGGATAAGAAACAAACAAAAACAATAATAACTAAATAGATATTTATATGGAACAGAATACGAATGAAGAATGGAAGAATGCGGAAGCAGAAGACCATCAGCCGGAGAATCAAGGAATGGAGATGGAGGTAGATATAAATAACGCAGGTTTGTGTCTCATTAGTCCGTTCATTCCTATGTTGTTTAGAAAGTTAGGTTATCTGGAAAATGACAATAAGCATTTTAAAAAAGATGTAGAAAGAGGAACGGAAACGAAAACGAAAATTCGTGCCATATTTGTGTTGCAATATTCACTCTCTCTCGAAGAAAGGCAGTACTGTAAGCAGGACCTGATGTTAGGCCGAGTATTTTTAAATCTGCCAATGGACATCGTGCTTCCGGATCGGCTGGAACTGAATGACAAAGAAAAACAGACCGTTGAAGAAATGCTCACCGCCGCGAAAAATAACTGGGATACCATGAGGAATAAATCCCTGGCAGGTTTCCAGGAAGCCTTTCTGAAACGCAGCGGTCGGTTGAAAAATGAAGGCGATAAGTGGTTGCTGACTGTTGACGAAAGAGCGTATGATATACTGTTTCAATACCTTCCTTGGAACTTTGAGAGGATACGCTTCCCTTGGACGGATAAATTGATAGCGGTGAAATGGGATAACAGATGGTAATGTGGAATCGGATTACGTGTAGGATTGCGTATTGAAAAAGAAAAGGAATGCAGTTATTGAAGTTCTTTTCTTTTTATCTATCTTCGCAAAAGCTAGAGAAATCTAACTAAATATTTTATGAAGATAGAACATATTCATATTGATGCATATAAGGTTTTCCATGACTTTGGCATAGATTTTTGTCATGCCGGCAAGAGTCAAAACCTCATCGTTCTTACGGGAGTGAATGGCAATGGGAAAACCACTTTGCTAAGAGATGTGATTGCAGGAACCGACGTAGCCGATAAACCCAAAAGTAATATTACAATAGAAAGCAACGGGAAAGTGGAAACCTTTTCACTTCCCGATGCTTCCGGTAATAAGGCATACAAGGAAGCGTTTTCTCAAGGTGATTTTCTATAAAGCCGATGATAAAAGCTCGGTAAATCAGCTTCAGGACGAGATTATCAGGTATGTGGATAAGTTTGTATATGTTCAGGGAAAAACTAGTTTTGAGGCTTATGATAAGATTCAAGCTTTGATTGATGATATCTTTTCAGGTTTCAATTTGCAAGTCCGCTTTAAGGGAATAGACGAAAATAAAAAGCTCGTTTTTACCAATATGTATAAGGAGGAATTTGGTATTAACGGTTTGTCCGGAGGTGAACAGCAGATATTGTCCAAAGTCTTTCCTTTATTCATGGACAACATGAAAGAACACATCATTCTGATTGATGAACCTGAAAGTTCCCTGCATCCTTCTTGGCAGACCCGCTTAGTGCCTATCCTTCGGCGTTGTGCTAAAAACAATGATTGCCAGATTATCCTAGCCACACATTCACCGCAAATTATAGCTTCTGTCCGGAAAGAAGAAATACGTATCTTCTCGCGCGACGAGCAGGGAGATGTGAGAGTGGGCGTTTGTGCGGATGGTCCTTATGGATGGACTGTTGAAAAAGTATTAATGGAAATACAGGGGGTTGATTATATCCGGGTTCCAGAAGTGGAAGATGGATTGAGTGAGTTGACTAAGATGATAGAGGATAATCAATATGAAACTGATGAATTTAAGAATAAGCTTTCGGCTATGGAAACTGCCATTGGATTTACTGATAGGGATTTAGCTCTTAACCAAATTCATCATACATAAGCAGCCAAAAGTATGGGATGATATCAGTCCTATCCGACAGCAATTACGTAAACATATATTGGATGAACAGAATAACTTCTGTGCTTATACTGAACTTCGGCTTTATGCGGCAGATGATTGCCATATTGACCATTATCATACTCGCAATCTATTTCCTGATGAAACTTTTAAATATGATAATTTATTGGTGTCTTGTTTGGTCCAGCGACGGAAAACTGTTGTGGCAAATTTGATTCTGATGAAGGATTATCTGATGGAAGATGAAATGGTTTCTTCTTTAGGAGAATTTGAGACTATGATTCGTCAATTATACAATGATTTGTAACTGGATGGTTGAGAAGAATATGTGAGGAGAAACGTTTATGTTTTGGAAAGTGGTATTGCAGTGGGTATTTGTTTATTTACTATGCCATTTACTATGTCATTACTATGCCATTCGATATAGTATTAATATGGCTCACATACTTGCCTACTCCGAGAAACGAAAAATCCCCGAACCTCAATGAAGTTCGGGGATTTTCTCTCTTTAAGGTGGTGACACCAGTACCCGAAGGTGGGTTGTTATGGCACTATCTTTCAGTGAGTTATATTTTTATTACGACGTAAGTCCCTTGAATAAGGTCTTCACAGCTTTGCACCGTTTCACATAGTTTTTGTGACTTGGGTACGATTTCTGAATGCAAATATAGAGGTTAATTTGGTTATTTCAAATAATATCCTCCTGTTTTAGGTGCTCCCCTAAATTCAATCAAGTCTAATTTAGATAAAGCACTTAAATACCGCTTTACCGTTGGTATGCTCTTTTCTAGCTCTTGCGCTATCTCTGTAGCATTTAATCCTCCTTGCTGCCTTAGTAAGTTAAGAACTTCCTGCTCCTTCTCATTTACTGTATCATTTACTGTATCATTTACTGTATCACTCATGATACCGTATTTTCTTTTGAATACTACCGTAAACATCCCATCCGTATGAAATTCCGGTTCAGGTAGTTTAGCTTCTTTCATTGCTTCCTGCATACGAGGAATGCCGGAAGCAACTCTTTCCACTAAGTGCATACGGGTGAACAATCCAAATATTAGCGGATTACGTGTCATACTTTTGCGTCCGAAATCTCTGGCTACAATAGGTAACAGTCCTCCGGGATTGGAAACTTCTACTCTATCATCGAACATTTCAATGGTGATGGTAGCTCCTTGCTCGTAGTAGTCACGATGGGACAGAGCATTTATGACAGCTTCCTTGAATACAGTAAGAGGAATTTCCCAAATTTCTTCTCTCGGTCCGGGTCCTTCAATTTTATAGGCAACTTGAAGTTTACTTTCAAGCCATGCCATCGCTTGCAAATACTGCTGATATAGCGGACCTCCAAAGGACTTATCATCTATAATATATACTTTAGTCGTTCCTTTAAAAAGAACACATCTTGTTATTGCGTGTGGAAATTTCCGTTCAGGTTGTTTGCCAAAGAACATGGCTGCACCATTTTTGGCTATGCCTTTATCTGTAAACAGTTCCAGATTTTCAAATATCTGCTTATCGGCAGTAGACGGGCTTAACTGTGCTTCTATCCGGAAGTCTTTTATCGCTTGTTCGTCTGCATCTGTATAGATATTAAACCACGGACAAGGAATTGCATCAAAAAAGATTTTATTGCATTCCTGAAAGAAGCTACGCATTTCTTCAACGGTGCGGAGTTTTTGAGAGTTTGCACCCTCACGAACGAAGATAGAACCTGAAAATATATAAGGTTTGTCTTTGCCTGATGGAACATCAATCACCCAAACTGTTTTATTTTTAATATTTACGGCATACAGTTCGCAATGAAGAGCCGGAGATATTTCCCCGATAGAGCCCTATATAGCAGAACGTTTATCATTCTCTAAATTTGTACCTATAATCTGTCCGTTGTCATCTACTCCAATAAGTAAATATCCTCCGTCAGCATTGGCGAAAGCACAAACTTCCTCTGTTAGCTCACGAACTTTAGAGGGAACTCGTACTTTGAACTCTACATTATAGCCCTCTCCGCTGTCAATGAGTGATTGTGTGTTTTCTGTATTCAACATAAGTATCTGTTATTGTGATACAAAGTTAGTGATTTGTTTGATAAATGTCATTCTATTTGCCCCGAATAAGATAAAAGTTTGTAATGCATTGAAAGATAAGAAATTCCAGAAGAGTAGATAATTGTTGGTAACGATTTAGCGACAATACAGCTTCTCCGAATCGCTGCGGTTTGCATAATATCAAATGACTCTTCGAATACAAAAGTACGACTATTTTT
>NZ_URFY01000086.1 GCF_900547205.1 uncultured Bacteroides sp. | reverse complement strand
TGACATATAACATATTGATATTTAGGACGGTGAACCACGTGGGTTAAAGACCCAGGCGGATCACGAAAAGAAAACGCAAGATGCTAATTATCAAGCTCTTGCGTTTTTCTTTTTACCATTTTGCACCACGTTTGCACCACTGAATATTAAGGACGGCTCTCCCGGTTGCTGTTGCAAGTTCTTTGATTCTATTTTTTGCTTTCCAAAAAAAGAACTACCCGACGCTGATTTGATTTATCCTCCTTTACCCTTTCCCCCTTATACCCTCCCGAACCTTATACTTTTTGCCCAAATAAGTTTAGTCTCTTCTTGCATATATTATACAAGGATCAAATTAAACTTATTGTGATGGCTATTCAATGAAGTTTTTAAAAATAGGTTTAGTAACCCCTTGCATATATTATACAAGTACCAAAGTAAACCTGTACTTTACCTTTCATACTCCTATCTTTTTTAGAAAGCAAGATAACTTTTCCTATTTTACTTTTGCTCATATTGATTCATCTCTTATGGGCCTGTCAGTGTTTTTTGGTTGCAAAGGTAGAAGTTTTAATCTCTCATTCTTGCAAGGTCAAGCCTTTACGGTTCCTATCCAAATCTCCATCCACCATATATGATGATAGTATTTGAATAGAAAACCTTGCATAATGAATTGAAACACCTTTGTTGGCAACAAAATACATAACAAGCCTCAAGTAGTTGGTTCAATGAAAGGGGACAAATAAAAAATCGAATTATGGAGATTGCAACAAAATTTGCGAATTGGGAAGTGCCGGAGTTATCAGCACTCCAAAACAGTAAAGCTTATCAGCTTCGGGAACATCTGAACAAAGGTGGAAAATTGAATCGTACAGAAAAGAATTGGCTCACAGAAGCCATTAACAGCAACACCTACTTCCGACGTGGAGTACCGCTTAGGGGATGGAGATTTGATTTTACTGATGTAGTTCATCTTTATTGGGTAAAGCAGTTCGGACATATCTCTGAATATTATGCAGTTGATAAAATAGCTTTAAGAAGTATTCTTCATGGGGTAATCGATGAAATCGTTGAGCTAATTTGATATAAAACAGGTATTAACTTTTAAATTTTATGATATGTACGAATATGAAGAATCGACAGAAATCATTGGTTCTTATTGCTCTTTAGTTGTTCCATACAGAGGTTGCAGTGATGGAACTGTGGTTGGCGATTATGGAACAGAATTGGTGGTTCACCTCAATAACGGTGAGGAAATTGTAGTTTATCGTGACGAAGTGATTGTTTATGATTAAAATCTGATAATAATGAATAAATCAATAATAAATATGCAAAAGGAGTTATTAACAATTGAGTTTCGCTATCATGACCAACCAGAAGATGTAACTAACTGTGTATGTCGTAATAAGACAATTACGATTGGCATCTTTGATACGTTGGAAGAAGCGAGAGAGAAAGGTAACAAAGCATTGGAAATCTTATCTAAACACTTCCAAGTTCGCCCAGATGATAAATTCCAACTCCATTATCTTTTTGGCAATCCCTGTAGACTAGTAACCAATTGTTGCTATCCTACAAATGGAATACAGTATTTTGCTAAGATAACACCTTTGAGGTTTGACGATTTATCAAATACTATCAAAGAAATATTTGATGCATATGGAAGATATATATTGTCAAAAGAAGAAGATATGTAAAAATGAATAGAAGAATCCACTCCCGTCCATACGAAAGTCTGGGAGGGATTCTTGCACCAGCCCTAACCTCTTATACCAGCTTTCTGCCCTTTGGGTTATCCATTTATATCTGTTCCCATTCGCAAATTGCGACCATGCCACTTTATAGAAATATAGAAAGCCATTCCTGAATGGATTTTTCTTGCATCATTTTTTCATGGGAGGTAATAATCGTCAAGCCCATTACCAAACGTTTTTGTATCACGATCCAGTCTCCATTATGACCTCATATATGCAATATCATCTGTCCATCAATAGACAGATGCGCCATTAGAAAGCCGTTCATGCAACCACCACATCCGGCTGATAGTGGGTTTCTTTGCTGTATAGGCTGTTTGACCACAAGTAGATTTTTCTCTTGTCGATATGAGCGGATAGCACTCCTTTATCAACCCCACTACAATATTTCAGGCCTGCCTCACCACTGCATTTTTGAGCGAAGTCACATCATTTTTCTTAATGCAAAGCTATAATGCAGCACCGCTGATGCGGTTACGGGACATTTCATTCTGACCAATGGTGTATCGGCACAATCTTCCTTTTTTTTCTGATGCTCGGAATAAAAAGAGTATTGAACCGCTATCCTTGGTGCTGCCCTATGACTGCAATATCTTGGTGCATTATAAAAATTGATTGTATAACTTCTAAAAATTATCGTTATGAAGAAGATTGAAAATTCATTCGCAGTTACAGGTTTCATTGGTAAGGATGCTGAAATCCGTCAATTCACTACCGCAAGTGTTGCAAAATTCTCCTTGGCAGTCGGTCGAACAGAGACCATTGGCGAAGAAACCAAAAGAGTATCAGCTTTCATGGCTGTGGAGGTTTGGCGCAAGAACGAAAGCGCATCCTTTGAGCTATTGAAAAAGGGACAAATGATAACCGTTCGCGGCTATTTCAAACCTGAAGAATGGAGTGATGACAAAGGCAAACACAATCGCATGGTAATGGTTGCCGCCGAGTTTTTTGCTACTCCTGAAAAAGATGAAGTTTCAGCAGAGCAGAAATCAGCCCCAAAGAAAGCCAAGAAATAATTCTTGGTTCTCTCTAATAAAAGCGGCTTTCGAGTCGCTTTTATTTTTGCTCATTACATTCTTCTCTTCCTGTTATAACTGCTACTCATCCCTTTTTACCTATTATCAGATTCCTCCATTTATAACCGCAAAATCAAATCTTGTGTTCGTTAAACGCCAACAGGCATATTTTTCTTTTGGAAAGCAAAATGGAATTTTAATGCACCTCTCTGTTTTCCTGCCGCAAAGTAATATCCGCTACATTTCCACCAATGAACCATGGATGTTTTTTAATCCTGCGGATAAAAACGTCAATGAACCCTTGGCTTGAAAATCTTTCAGCGAACAGATGGGAGCAGCGTAAAAAGGAGGCTTGAATATTAAAATCCTCCCATTGTTTAACTTTTAAACTTTCGATTATGCCAAATTGGTGTTCAACAGATTATCAGATTGTAGGGAAACAACAGAATGTTGAAAATCTCTTTAAAGGACTGCAACAAGTTCTCAGTACAGACAGAAGCGATAAAAAGAGAGATTCATTTTTGCCTGACGCTTCGTGGCTCGGATATGTCGTTAGCGACATTTTGGACATTGACCCTGAAAAAGAATGCGTTCCATGTAGGGGTAGCATTAGTTATATGGATGAAGAAATGGATGATGATGAAAATCTGGCAAGTTTCACTTTATCCACAGAAACCGCTTGGTCAGACTGCCGGAAGTTATTTTATTTGCTTTCAATCAAGTTTGACGTAGAAATTTTATTCTACGCAGAGGAACTGGGGTGTGACATTCATGAAACCAATGACGAAGAAGGACGTTATTTTAATACCCGATACTTATTGGATGACTCCGAAAACGAAATGAGTTATTATAGTTCTTTTGGCGAGTTTGCGAAAAAAGTTGAAGATATGACAGGTGAAAAGCCAGATAAGTTCGAGGATGTTGATGATATTCTTGAAAGATATGAATTATCAGAAACCATGAATGCACATCGGATTGACATTGTGTCTTTGCAGGACTTCTAATACATTTTTAGCAACCGATAAGCCAATGCCGATTATTACAATAGTCAGGATTGGCTTATTCCTCCAACAATACCTGTCAATTCCTTTTCTAAACAGGTTTGGCACCCCCCTTCTTAAACATCCTCCTTTTATACAGAGCTTCGCTTCAACTGTCATATAACGCTAACCGCCCTACCCATTATAGAATTAGGCACCTTTATGCAGGACTTCGTTTTTGAAGAAAGTCCAGACACAGGCATAAACAGAACGCCCCTCCCTGCTTAGTCCTTTTATATGAATAGAAAGCCATCTTCCTAGCCCTGCCGACGGACTATTTTTCAGCAAAGGTATCAAGTGCCATTCCAAATATCAAATCCAATGAAGCACAAGTGCCTGTGAAAATCTTCCTCGTATGAATACGAGCGTATTTTCATCATGGGATTTGCCTTATTGGTGCCACTTCCTTTGCAAAGCCGAAAAATCTCCCTCAGCAGGTTGAAAAGCCTGAATGAAAGGGAAAAATAAATTTTAAATTATGGCAAAAGTTGATAGCACCACTAAAAGATTTTGGAACAAGGCAATTGTAAGTTTTCTCAAGTATTATCCAGTCCGAATTAAGAATGTAGGATTAGAGCAAGAAGTTGCACGCAGAATAGTATGGGACTTCAAGGACGGCAAAGCGCATGAAGAAGTCGCCCAAATGACTGCAAGATATTTGAAAGATATGTTCGGCGATAAAGTAATAGACATCGTTTTTTCTTGTGTTCCTGCATCATCAACCGAAAAGAACGAACTTCGCTATAAGGATTTCAGCGCACGGGTATGCGAATTGTCCGGTGCAGTCAATGGCTTTCAGCACGTAAGCATTACAGGTGAACGGCTGGCGGTGCATGAACATCGGAAAGATAAAGAAAAGACCGTCAGCAAAGTCACGATAATTGATTTTGACGAAACATTTTTCAAAGGCAAGGATGTCTTGTGCTTCGACGATATTTTGACCACAGGCAACAGTTGGGCGGTATATGGCAGCCAGTTAGAACAACTTGGAGCTAATATTGTGGGTGGCTTTTTTCTTGGCAAAACAACTTATAAGATGGTATAATATGGAAAATCTATTTTTGAAAAAAGAGCAATCTGTTACTTTTACTGGACACCGCTTTATTCCCTATGGCAAGCTATCAATACTGAAAGTTGCATTGAAGAACATCATTCTTGAACTGTATGCAAAGGGTTACAACAATTACTATTGTGGCATGGCTATGGGATTTGACTTGCTTTCGGCAGAAGTCGTTTTATCATTGAAAGACGAATATAAAGAATTGAAACTTATTGCAGTAGTGCCATATCGCAACCAAGACGAACGTTTTTCTTTTGCTGACAAAAAGCGATACAAATCAATTTTGGGCAGAGTTGATGAAACCATTCTTTTATATGAAAATTATCATCAAGGATGCCTATTAAGGCGTAACGACTATATGTTGGCTCATTCAAATCAAGTTATAGCCTACTTCGATGGAGAAAATAAAGGTGGAACTTTCTATACTTGCAGAAACGCACAAGCGAAAGGTCTGCCGGTCACAAATCTTTTTTGACCACACATTTCAACCAAATTTGCTGTATGGCATGTATAATAATACCAAACAACTCAACATATAAAAGTACAAATTTAAGAACACTCAATTATGACAGAAGAAATCAGACAAAAAGGAAAGACCATTCTTTCCAGTGACGACAGATGTAGCATCCCGGTGATATTCAATAATCTCATAGGGCGAAACATGAAACCGGGTGAATATAAAATTTATTTGCGTTGTGTCGCATTTAGGGATATGGGGTTCAGTGCAGGCACAATAGACTATTATCAGAATGGTTCTTTGTTGAAAAGCGGTGTAATTCCCTGTTTATAATTTTAAGCCCGATACGTCTTGGAAATAGCCAAGACGTATCGGGCTCATTATTCTCCTGTTTTTAGGCTCTAATGTTAACCTTTTCCTTTTGTTCTGTCGTGAGATAGGGCGAGGGATCTCTCTCCCTACGGGACAAGCCAATGCCCGGCTCTTCCTTTTTTAGTCTTCTATCTTCCTGTTATAAAAAGGCTCTCCCAACCCCAAAGTGTAGGTATGTCTGTTTCTAAATACCACTTCCCTTTGGTCAGTCATATTCAGAAAGAGGCAAACTGCGACACATTCCTTACATCATAGCACCGGAGCTTCGATTCATCGAAACAACCCAGCACGTCGATGACAGAATGAATCACTTTTTTTGTTTGCCCCAGCAGACTTCATTGTTTACCCACCCAAGCCTTATCTCTCCCCCATTATAGCAAATCATTTCAAATGATTTCTCATCTTCCACTTATAGGCTCCGATAATTCATCCTCCTGTTCTATAAAGCCATAGCGATATTTACCTGTCCGAACTGCTTGTGAATCATTTTTCAGCAAAGGTAACTCACCGAATCCAACCTTGTCAATGCCGGCTGATAGCCGCGAGTGATTGTGCAAAATCTTCCTCTCACAAAGTTCGAGCGTATTTCACACATCAGCCTTGACCATTTGTCTTCTGCTCCCTCAGAAAGCAGAAAAATAATCTCTCGCAGATCGGAAAAGACCCGATAGTAGGGGAAAATAAAAGGTTAAATATTATGAGTTACAACAAATTAGCATCATTAACGGCTAACATTGAAGCCATTGAAACTGCCGCCAAACTCTTTCCATTTAGCAGAACGGCAACAGAAGCGGAGAAACAAATATTATCCAAATACACAGGCTTTGGAGGTATTAAAGAGGTGCTGAATATCGGAACAAGTCAGCCAGTACCCGACAACATGAAAGAGTCTTTCATAAGACTGCAAGACATATTGCATACCCGTTCCATTGGTAACGAGCAGCTTTACAATTCAATGCTGAACAGTATCAAATCATCTGTCTTAACCGCATTCTACACCCCGACCTTTTTTGTTCAGACCGTAGCCACACAGATACAGGCGGCATTCAGAAACAATGGATTACAGATGAAAACCTTTCTTGAACCATCGGCAGGAATAGGCGGCTTTCTTCCGATAGCAACCCCGGCAACTTGTACTTATGCTTTTGAGAAAGACAATGTAACAGGATTGGTTCTGTCCGCTTTGCAAGATAACACGCGGGTAATCATTGATGGCTTTGAAACCATTGACAAACAAGACATCGACCATAAGACATTTGATGTGGTAGCATCCAATATACCTTTCGGGAATTTTAAAGTCTTTGACTATGATTTTTACAATAAAGATTCTGTACACGCACAGTCTACAAAGTCCATTCACTGCTATTTTATCATGAAAGGCATAGACTTGCTCAACGAGGGCGGTATCATTGCCTTTATTGCGCCAAGAGGCGTGGCAGATGCACCGGCAAATAAATTCCTGCGTAACTATCTTGTGTATAATGCCAATATGATAACAGCACTCCGTTTGCCCGATACCCTTTTCATGCAAACAGGCGGTATCGAAGTCGGCTGTGACTTCTTTATTTTCCAAAAACATAGCCATAAAGCCATGCTTACGTCAAAGGAACAGCTTTTCTTACAGGTAGCAAAAGAGGGTGTACCTGATACGAGTTGCACTACTGAATACTTTAACCGAATATTCACATTACCTAAAACGGTTGTGGCTACCATGAGCCAAATTCAGAAAAACCAGTTTGGGAAATATGTACGCAAGTACCAGTGGCAAGGCACAGAAGATGCAATGTCAATGTATTTGTCTGATTTATTAAAATCTGACTTTGAACGTTATTTCAGAAAAGGACTGTTTGAAGCACAGGGGAAAGAGGTAAAAATGACACAACTGTCCCTTTTTGATTCTTTCGAAATAGAGCCGACCGAAGCACCGCCAAAATCGGATAAAGGCAAACGTCCCTATACCGATACACTACAATGGTGGATGAAAGACGGCGCAATGGTTCTGCTTGGAGGACAGTTAGGAAAGCTGCAATACAAGAAGACAGATTCATTTGAAAACCAGACACCTGCATTTGTCCCCCTTAATATGCAGGAAATGAATGTAAACCGTGCCAACGACTATTTTTCTGTGCGTGAAACGTACTTTGAACTTTCAAGCAAGGAGGTTAAAGATAAAACCGAATGTCCGCAGTTAAGGGAACTATTAAACAGCCGATATGACAGCTATGTTCAAAAATGGGGATTTTTCCACAACAACGACAATAAGGAATTTATTTTGATAGATTCTTTGGGGATGGAAGTTTTCAGTATCGAAATGCAGATTGACGGTACTATAATGAAAGCGGACATCATGAATGAACCAGTTGCATTTATTAGAATAGACACTGCAATAAAACTAACTCCAACAGAAGCACTGGTAAGCAGCCTGAACTATTACGGTAAAGTAGATATGAATTATCTTACCCAAACGACCGACCGAACGGAAACTGAATTGATAGAAACTTTGAGCAGTGAGATTTTTTATAATCCGATAACTGGAAGTTGGGAGCATAAAGGTAAATTCCTTGCAGGAAACGTGGTGAGGAAATGCAAGGAAATTCGCACGATGATTGCTGAACTGACCGGAAACGCTAAAGATTGGGCAGAAACGGCAGTAAGGGCTTTAGATAATGTCATTCCTGAAATTATCTCTTATGAAGAGTTGACATTTAATTTCGGTGAAAGATGGATGGATGCCAAGCTGTTTTCAGACTTCGCCACGGAATTATTTCAGGCTGAGACAGAAATTATCTATTTTGATGTAAACGATACGTATGTTGTTTCTCTGCATGGCTATTCACCCATAGCCTATAATATGTATTCAGTTCGTAATTAACGTGAGTTCGATATAAGATTAAAATTATTTTTCTGATTATTAGGAACATAG
>NZ_URFY01000085.1 GCF_900547205.1 uncultured Bacteroides sp. | reverse complement strand
ATAAATTTCTTTTGGATACCGGCATAATATAACCACAGAGTTTTCGACTTGACCCCAAATATGAACTGAATTGCGTATAGAGGGATAAAAAGAAACCCTTGAATTATCTCTAATTCAAGGGGGATTGCGCAAAAATATCTGAACCGATTGTGGTGCCACCAGGAATCGAACCGGGGACACAAGGATTTTCAGTCCTTTGCTCTACCAACTGAGCTATGGCACCTTGTGCTAGGTCGATTCAGTTATTTCTCTTTTGCGGTTGCAAAGGTAGTGAAACTTTTGGAATCTGCAAGGATTATTGTAATAAAAAACACTGATAAAAAGCTAGAATGCTTATTATCAGTGTTGTAACGAACGAAAATAATTTGCTATATACAATAATTATTTATCTTCCTTAAGCGGATTCCATCCCTGTGCTTTCAATTCAAATTCTTGTCCGTCCCGAGTGATCAGTGCGCAGCCAAGTTCCGGCTTAGTGATATGTCCGACGAGTCGGATACCCTCCATTTGCGACACCTTTTCGTGATCGGCAATAGGGACAGTGAAGAGAAGCTCGTAGTCTTCGCCACCGTTCATGGCACAAGTGGTCAGGTTCATGTTAAACTCCTCAGCCATCACAGCCGTTTGATAATCGATAGGAATATGCTCCTCGTAGACACGACAGCCGGCATTACTCTGCTTGCAGATGTGCATTAATTCGGACGACAACCCATCTGAAATATCCATCATCGAAGTTGGTACAATGTGGGCAGTAGCAAGCTTCTCAATAATATCTTTGCGAGCTTCCGGTTTGAGCTGGCGTTCCAGCAAGTATTCTTTGCCGGTGAAATCCGGCTGAACGTCATTCTCGCCTTTCAACACAGTCTTTTCGCGTTCAAGAAGCTGTAAGCCCATATAGGCGGCACCTAGGTCGCCACTGACGCAAATCAAGTCAGTCTCCTTGGCTCCGTTGCGGTAAACCACTTTATCCTTGTCCGCATCGCCGATGCAAGTGATACTAATGGCAAGACCCGTGAGGGAAGAAGTGGTATCTCCCCCTACAATATCTACATTATATTGCTTACAAGCGAAACGGACACCCGCATACAAATCATCCATATCTTCTACGCTGAAGCGTTTGGAAAGAGCAAGAGACACCGTTATCTGCCGGGGCGTGCCGTTCATGGCATAAATATCGGAGAAGTTGACCACTGCTGCCTTATATCCCAAATGTTTCAAAGGCACATAAGTCAGGTCGAAATGTACGCCTTCCATCAGCAGGTCGGTAGTTACCAATATCTGTTTTTCCGAAGGGTAGGAGAGAACGGCGGCATCGTCGCCCACTCCATATTTGCTGGACTCGTTTTCCAGTTCGATACCCTCGGTGAGGCGGTCTATCAGACCGAACTCACCAAGAGTTGCTATTTCAGTTCTCATAAATCGTTTTTAATGTTAGGCACGGTTGATAAGTTCACGCATGATAGTCGTCATTTTGGGCTGCGCAGCATCTGCCGCCTTCTGAACCTCTTTGTGCGTCACTTCCACTATCTTTCCTTCCACACCCAGGTCGGTGATAACGGAAATACCGAACACCTTGATGCCGCAATGATTGGCTACGATTACTTCGGGAACGGTAGACATCCCTACGGCATCAGCACCCAGAATATGGAACAGTCTATATTCCGCCGGAGTTTCAAAAGTAGGGCCTTGTGTACCTATATAAATGCCATGTTGTACTTTAATCCCTTTCTCGTTGGCAATCTCGTCGGCTTTACGAATCAACTCCTTATCATAAGCCTCGCTCATATCCGGGAAACGGGGACCGTAGGGAATATTCTTGCCACGAAGCGGATGTTCGGGGAAATAGTTGATATGATCGGTGATAATCATCAGGTCGCCTATTTCAAAGTCGGCATTCGTTCCGCCACTGGCATTGGATACAAACAGCGTTTTGATTCCCAGTTCACGCATCACACGTACAGGAAACGTTACTTCCTTCATCGAGTAACCTTCATAGTAGTGGAAACGGCCTTGCATAGCCATGATATCCTTATTGCCCAGTTTGCCGAAAATCAGCTTTCCGCTATGACCTTCGACGGTGGAAACCGGGAAGTTGGGAATATCCGAATACTTTATTTCATACTTCTCGGTAATCTCGTTTGCTAAACTGCCTAGTCCGGTGCCAAGGATAATGGCTGTTTCAGGACTGGTGTGCATCTTCTCTTTAAGATAAGCTGCGGTTTCTTGAATTTTCTCTAACATAGTCAATAATATGTTGGTTAAATTTATCTTGTTGGTTCTGTAATATCTCAATTTCGATAGGCAAAGTATAGAGGAACGGCTTCAACTCCGCATCCAATGCCGGATGAGCGACCAGACGCGTAGCATCTTTTTCGGTAGTGATAATCAACCGTTGCTCTCCCTGCAACTTCTTAAATCTTTCTTTGATTTGCTGCATATCCCGATTGCTGAAATCGTGATGGTCGCCGAATGAAAGCAAATCAATCTGTTTTGTACATCCTTCCAGCCTTTCGAGGATAGGGGCGGGGGATGCAATGCCCGTCACCAATAGCACACTCGTATCCGTCAGCGAATGCAACGAAAGCTTTCCGGCAGAAGAATCAAATACCGATTGCAAATCTCCATAACGGAACGACGAGAAGAACAACTGCTGATAGGGATAAAGGTGTAGCCGTTTGGCTATGATATTGTAGTCGATTGGCTTAATATCCTGCGGACATTTCGTCACAATAATAATCTGCGCCCGGTTCTTTCCACCTACGGGTTCGCGCAGGCGACCGGCGGGAAGCAATGTGTCGTCACAGAAAAGTCGATGATAATCGGTCAGCAGAATGCTTAATCCCGGTTTCACGTACCGATGTTGAAAAGCATCATCCAGCAACACCACTCCGACCGGAGGATTCTTCTCTCCGAGTAATTGCTCAATTCCGTGGCAACGATTCTCGTCGACTGCAAATGTGACAGAAGGAAACTTGGTATGCATCTGAAAGGGTTCGTCGCCAATGGTACGCGCCGTGCTTTCCGGACCGGCTAGCACATAACCTTTCGTATGCCGTTTGTATCCCCGGCTCAGCACAGCTACCTTATATTTCTTATGAAGCAACTTTATCAGATATTCAGTGTGAGGAGTCTTGCCGGTGCCGCCAACAGCAAGATTGCCGATGCTGATAACAGGAACGCCGAAACTCTTCGACCGGAGGATTCCCCAGTCGAAAAGTTTGTTTCTCAACATTACCACTGCTCCGTAAATCCATGACACAGGGTAAAGCCACTTATGTATCTTGATAAAGTGATCGTCCATAAGTAACAGTTTATTTTATGTTCAGTTCAAACGGCACACGTGCCTGAATCATAGATTGCTCTTTTAAGTTTTTCAGCAAACCGAATTGCTGGTAATATTCGCCCAACTTACTTTTCAGCAGTTGAGATTCTACATAGTTTGTAGGCTTGGTGCTAAACAGGGAAGACAGGAAATCCTGTTTGTCAGGATAAGAAATCACTGTATAGCTTTCGATGCCCGCTTTCGCAACGGCGATATCCAGGGCCTTGTCGATGCCGCCCAATTCGTCCACCAATCCGAGTCCTTTCGCTTCTTCTCCTGTCCATACCCGTCCTTCGGCAATTTTCTCGATAGCTTCTTTCGACATATCGCGCCCTTCGGCACAGCGGGTGACAAAAGTATCATACCCTTGTGCTATCATCATTTGCATCAGTGACTTTTCTCCCTCATTGAAAGGACGCATGATATTTCCAAAGTCCGAGTATTTGTTCGTCTTCACTACATCATAGGTAAGCCCGATTTTTTCAGTCAGTTCCTTTACATTCGGAACCATTCCGAAGATACCGATGGAACCGGTTAGCGTGGTCGGTTCGGCAACAATGGTATCTGCTACACAAGAGATATAGTAACCGCCCGATGCCGCATAATCACCCATAGAGACAATGACAGGCTTCTCCGCCTTTAGTTCTTTCACCGCGTGCCAGATTTGCTCGGAAGCAAAAGCACTTCCTCCCGGCGAGTTGACGCGAAGCACAACCGCCTTCACGTCATCATTTTCTTTCAGCTTCTTCAGGTCGCGAATCACTTTAGTACCTACGATACCTTCGTCCGATGCCGACGAACTTGCATAATCGGTGATTTCTCCCGAAGCATAATATACAGCCACAATGTTGCCGCTTTTATCTTTAGGCACGTTTTTGTTCACATTTACCATATCATTCAATCCCAGTAGCGGAAGAGGCTCGTCCTTATCTATCTCTACCAGCTCTTTGAGATATTCGCGCACATCATTGCGATAAATCAATGTATCCGCCAATCCGCATTGCACGCTTTCTTCCGCCGGATAAAACATCAACATACGGTCGGCGTAAGCGTTCAGTGAGTCTACCGGTAGGAATCGTGAAGCGGATACACCTTCCGTCACCTGCCCCCAGATGGAGTTAATAAAAGCAGTCACCTGTTCGCGGTTGGCAGGACTCATTTCCGTTGAGATGAAAGGTTCGACAGCCGATTTGTACGTTCCCACTTTGAACACCTGCATCTCCACACCAATCTTTTTCAGTAAGTCTTTATAAAAAAGAGGAGCGGAAGCAATGCCGCGCCATTCTATCATGCCCTTCGGGTTCAGCAGCACTTTGTCCGCCACGCTCGAAAGGTAATAAAGTCCTTGTGTGTAGCTGTCGCTATAAGCAATGATAAACTTTCCGCTTTCCTTGAAGTCGAGCAGTGCATTGCGTATTTCCTGCAGAGAAGCGTAAGATGTACCCAGCGACGTGGCTTGCAGATAAATGCCTTTGATGTTTTCGTTCTCTTTCGCCTTTTTGATGGAAGAAAGAATATCATCTAGACCGTAAGTATTCGTATCGTCGCCAAACATTTGAGATAAGATGTTCAACGGACTCTCCTGCGTGCGCTCCACCAGCGTTCCATTGAGGTCGAGCATCATTATCGAATTTTTGTTGACTACAGTTTCCGTATCCGAAGCAGACATAATGCCGAACAACGACACCATACTGACGATAAACAGTACAACGCTCGAAAGAATTATACCGGTGACCGTGGCGAGTGTAAATTTCAAGAAATCTTTCATTATACTTATTGTTTTTTTGAGTGCTAACTTATTATTAAGCTAACAAAGATAAATAATTGAGTTGATATTTAGTCAATAAGTCGCATGATTTTTTATTTTGTCACACAGAATCAGCACAATTCAGCCGGATTTTATTTATCTTTGTGGCTGTCATACTGCGACATTAACTTAACATTATAATTACCATGAAGCGAAAAATCCCTCTGATGACTGCTGCTCTGGCAGGTCTGTGTATGTTTACTTCTTGTTCACCAACGGAAAAAACAGAAACGAAAGATTACACTCAATACGTAAATACATTTATCGGTGCGGCCGACAACGGACATACTTTTCCCGGAGCTTGCTATCCCTTTGGAATGATTCAGACAAGTCCCGTGACGGGCGCGGTAGGCTGGCGTTACTGTTCCGAATATACCTATCAGGACTCCTTAATCTGGGGATTCTCCCAAACTCATCTCAACGGAACGGGATGTATGGATTTAGGAGACATCTTGGTGATGCCCGTCACCGGTGAGCGCAGCCGTAGTTGGGATGCCTACCGCAGCCATTTCCCGAAAGAGAAAGAAGTTGCCAGTCCGGGTTATTATACGGTCGAATTATCCGATCCTCAAGTGAAAGCCGAGTTGACGGCATCTACTCATGCCGCCCTTCACCGCTATACTTATAATAAGGCTGATTCTGCTTCGGTGCTGATTGATTTGCAGCACGGTCCTTCTTGGAATGAAAAGCAATATCACTCTCAGGTGAAAAGTTGCGAAGTAAATTGGGAGGACGAGTATACGCTGACCGGACACGTGAATAATGCCGTGTGGGTGAATCAGGATTATTTCTTCGTAATGAAATTCAACCGTCCGGTTGCTGATTCACTCTATCTTCCGATGGGAGAGACAGAGAAAGGCAAGCGCATCATCGCATCTTTTGATATGAAGCCGGGCGAAGAGTTGCTGATGAAAGTAGCTCTTTCGACAACCGGAGTTGCCGGAGCCAAGAAGAATCTGGAAGCCGAAATCCCGACTTGGGACTTTGAAGGGGTGAAGGCCGCTGCGCACGACCAGTGGAACAACTATCTGAGCCGCATCGAAATAGAAGGCACCGACGATGAAAAGACAAACTTCTATACTTGTTTCTACCACGCATTGATTCAGCCGAACCAGATTTCCGATGTGGACGGTATGTATCGCAATGCCGCCGACTCCATAGTAAAAGCCGGAACGGGAACATTCTATTCTACTTTTTCACTATGGGATACTTATCGTGCCGCTCATCCGTTCTATACATTAATGGTGCCCGAGCGCGTGGACGGCTTTGTCAATTCATTGATAGAACAAGGAGAAGTGCAAGGTTTCCTGCCTATCTGGGGTTTATGGGGAAAAGAGAATTTCTGTATGATTGGCAATCATGGAGTGTCGGTGATTGCTGAGGCTTATCGCAAGGGATTCCGTGGCTTTGATGCTGAACGTGCTTTCAACATTATCAAAAAGACACAGACCGTTTCCCATCCGTTGAAATCGAACTGGGAAGTTTATACTAAATACGGATACTTCCCTACCGACTTGATAAAAACGGAATCGGTATCTTCTACACTCGAATCGGTTTACGATGATTATGCCGCTGCCGATATGGCACGCCGCATGGGAAAAGAGGAAGATGCGGCCTACTTTGCCAAACGTGCCGATTATTATAAGAACCTGTTCGATACGGAAACACAATTTATGCGTCCTCGCAAAGCTGACGGAACGTGGAAGTCTCCATTCAATCCGAGTGCGTTGGGACATTCGGAAAGTATCGGTGGCGATTATACCGAGGGAAATGCATGGCAATATACGTGGCACGTGCAGCATGACGTGCCGGGACTTATCGAGCTATTTGGCGGTGAAAAGTCTTTCCTCAACAAACTCGATTCTTTGTTTACCGTCAAGCTGGAAGGTGAGAATCTGGCAGATGTAACGGGACTGATTGGGCAATATGCACATGGCAACGAACCGAGCCACCATGTCACTTATCTATATACATTGGCCGGTCGTCCGGAACGTACGCAAGAATTGGTACGCGAGATTTTCGATACTCAATATAAGAACAACCCCGACGGACTATGCGGCAATGACGATTGTGGTCAGATGTCTGCCTGGTATATGCTTAGTGCGATGGGATTCTATCCGGTGAATCCGGTGAGTGGCGATTATGTATTTGGTGCTCCACAGTTGCCGAAGATGGTTCTGCATCTTGCCGATGGTAAGACTTTTACTATCATAGCAGAAAACTTATCGAAAGACCACAAATATGTGGATAGTATTACGCTGAATGGAGAATCTTATACAAAGAATACCCTTTCGCATGAAGATATCATCAAGGGAGGTACATTAATCTTTAAGATGAAGTAATTCTCAAGCATTTTAGATAATAACTATAAATGAAACCATGAAAAAACTAAAGACTTTATTCTTATGTGTGATATGCACTATCTCGCTACAAGCCCAAAAGCAACTAACGCTTGTCTCGCCCGACGGAAACCTGCAAACGACTATTACCGTAGGCGATAAACTTACTTACGACATTGCCTGTGATGGACGGCAAATCTTGGCTGCTTCCCCGATAGCCATGTCATTGGATAACGGGGAAGTATGGGGAGAACACGCAAAGTTGTCCGGCTCATCACGAAAAAGTGTTGATCGGATGGTACCTTCACCCTTTTATCGTGCCAGCGAATTGCGAGATCATTATAATGAACTGACGTTGCGATTCCGAAAAGGATGGAATGTGGAATTTCGTGCATACAATGATGGTATCGTCTATCGTTTTGTCAGTCAGGCGAAGAAGCCTTTCAATGTGATTGATGAAGTTGTTGATTATCAATTCCCATTCGATGCGGTAGTTTCTGCGCCATACGTGAATAGAGGAAAGGATGGCGATTTTGAATCACAGTTCTTTAATTCTTTTGAAAACATTTATGTCACGGATCATCTCTCACAACAAAATAAACAGCGCTTAATGTTCTTGCCATTGGTGGTAGATGCTGGACAGGGAGTTAAGATTTGTATCACAGAGTCTGATTTGGAGAATTATCCAGGGCTTTACTTATCTACAGCCAAAGGCGAAAACCGTTTGAGCGGAAAGTTCGCTTCTTACCCGAAGAATACCGTACAAGGCGGGCACAATAATCTTCAAATGTTGGTGAAGGAACGCGAAGCATACATCGCAAAAGTCGATAAGTCTAGAAGTTTCCCGTGGCGTATGGCTATCGTAACCACTTCCGATAAGGATTTAGCAGCCAGTAATTTGAGTTATTTGCTAGCCGCCCCTTCGCGTTTGTCGGATATTTCATGGATTAAACCCGGCAAGGTAGCTTGGGAATGGTGGAATGCTTGGAATCTGGATGGGGTTGATTTTGCAACCGGAGTAAACAATGAGACTTACAAAGCTTATATTGATTTCGCTTCTTCAAAAGGCATCGAATATGTGATACTTGACGAAGGCTGGGCTGTAAACAAGAAAGCAGATTTGATGCAGGTTGTGAAGGAAATTGATTTGAAGGAACTCGTTGACTATGCTGCTGCCAAAAATGTAGGCATCATCCTTTGGGCAGGTTATTATGCTTTCGACCGTGATATGGAAAATGTATGTCGTCATTATGCGGCGATGGGAGTGAAGGGCTTTAAGGTCGATTTTATGGATCGTGACGACCAGTATATGACTACATTCAATTATCGTGCTGCTGAGATGTGTGCTAAGTACAAACTGATTCTCGATTTGCACGGCACGCACAAACCGGCAGGCTTGAACCGGACTTATCCTAATGTGTTGAACTTTGAAGGAGTAAACGGTCTGGAACAGATGAAGTGGAGTCCGGCTTCGCTCGATCAGGTGAAATATGATGTGATGATTCCTTTCATTCGTCAGGTTTCCGGTCCGATGGATTACACTCAGGGGGCTATGCGGAATGCTTCGAGGGGTAACTATTATCCTTGCAATTCAGAGCCTATGAGTCAGGGGACGCGTTGCCGTCAGCTAGCTTTGTATGTTGTGCTAGAATCTCCTTTCAATATGTTGTGTGATTCGCCGAGCAACTATTTGTGCGAACCGGAATCTACAGATTTTATAGCCGGAATCCCTACTGTTTGGGATGAAAGTATCGTGCTTGACGGTAAAATGGGAGAGTACATCGTAACTGCCCGCCGAAAAGGAGATGTCTGGTATGTAGGCGGAATCACCGACTGGACTGCACGTGATGTTGAAGTAGATTGTTCTTTCTTAGGTGATAAGACATATAACGCTACTCTGTTAAAAGATGGCGTGAATGCTCATCGTGTAGGTCGTGATTATAAATGTGAATCTTTTCAGATAAAGAAAAACGGTAAGTTGAAGATTCATATGGCACCCGGGGGAGGATTTTCTCTTAAATTAACGTGAGTTCGATATAACTTAAAATAGCGTAAGTTGCCTGTCCTTGATAAGATCCACATCAATGGCAGGCTTCTTTTCAAAGAAACAGTACGCAGCAATAGCTGAAAGA
>NZ_URFY01000084.1 GCF_900547205.1 uncultured Bacteroides sp. | reverse complement strand
TGTTGTTCTATTTATATATTACCCGGATATGTTTTCTTCTTCGCCCGGTCAGAACAATGTGACCGATGTACCTGTTACTACGCAGCCTGTGCAGCAGGGAGCGCTGCTTTCTGATACAATCGAACATAAGGATACTGTTGCAGCGGCAATTCCTACTGTGCCGAATGTAGCTGTTGAGCATCAACCGATTGCTAAGAAAGAAGAAGTGAAGGTTTCGGCTAAAACAGAAAACAAGGTTGTTCAGCAACAGCCTCCAACTTCCGCCTATCTTGATTCTGCAACCTACAAGATAACAGGAACGAAGACGAAATATACGATTAAAGAAGGTGAAACTTTAACAAGAGTATCTTTGCGATTCTATGGCACCAAAGCAATGTGGCCATATATTGTGAAGCACAATCCGGACGTTATTAAGAATCCGAATAATGTTCCTTATGGTACTACAGTCAAGATACCGGAACTAACAAAAAAATAAATATAAATCATATGTTCACCCGGCCTTACAATACCTGTATAAGCCGGGTGAAGTGTTATGTAAGTACAAAAGCGTACGAAAGTACCTTAATCTAAAGATTTCGCATTGTTTTTTAATAAAAATTAGTTGCAATCGTTAATTTAATGGCGTACTTTTGGGAGCAAAATAAAAAGTCTTACATTTAGGTGGGACATATATCAATTAATGGGATTTAAATAATAAAATATTAAGTATTTATGGCTGAATCAATTGATATCCGCGAACTGAACGAGCGGATTGAAAGACAAAGTGCTTTCGTTACCAATCTTACGACAGGTATGGACCAAATAATTGTTGGTCAGAAACATTTGGTTGAATCACTGCTTATTGGATTACTCTCCGATGGTCACGTTCTTTTGGAAGGTGTGCCCGGTTTGGCGAAAACCTTAGCTATTAAGACGCTCGCTTCTTTGATCGATGCGAAATATAGCCGTATCCAGTTTACGCCTGACTTGTTGCCCGCCGACGTTATCGGTACAATGGTCTACAGCCAGAAAGACGAATCTTTTAAAGTACAAAGGGGACCGATTTTTGCTAATTTTGTATTGGCGGATGAAATCAACCGTGCTCCGGCAAAAGTGCAAAGTGCTTTGCTGGAAGCAATGCAGGAACGTCAGGTCACTATCGGAAAAGAAACATTCATGCTACCTGAACCATTCCTCGTATTGGCTACTCAGAACCCGATAGAACAAGAAGGTACCTACCCGCTACCTGAAGCACAGGTTGACCGTTTTATGTTGAAAGTAGTTATCGATTATCCGAAACTGGAAGAAGAAAAATTGATTATTCGCCAGAATATCAGTGGTGAGAAGTTCAATGTGAAGCCAATTCTGAAAGCGGATGAAATTCTTGAAGCACGCAAAGTCGTTCGTCAGGTATATCTGGACGAAAAGATTGAAAGATATATTGTAGATATCGTATTTGCTACTCGCTTCCCAGATAAATATGATCTTAAAGAACTGAAAGATATGATTGGCTTCGGAGGTTCGCCCCGTGCATCCATCAATCTGGCATTGGCTGCCCGTACTTATGCATTTATCAAACGCCGCGGATACGTGATTCCAGAAGACGTGCGTGCTGTTGCACATGACGTGCTTCGCCATCGTATCGGGTTGACTTATGAAGCGGAAGCTAATAATATGACTTCGGACGAGATTGTCAGCAAAATATTAAATAAGGTTGAAGTGCCCTAATTTGTAGTTATAATACAGTCAATAAGTAGTCGTAAGCATTATACTTGACTACTTAACTACTTACTACTTAACTACTGTATAAATGGAAACAAGTGAAATACTAAAAAAGGTTCGTCAGATTGAAATCAAGACACGAGGACTGTCTAACAATATCTTTGCAGGCCAGTATCATTCGGCTTTCAAAGGGAGGGGTATGTCTTTCTCGGAAGTCCGTGAATATCAGTTTGGCGATGATATACGTGACATAGACTGGAATGTGACAGCCCGATTCAACAAACCTTATGTGAAAGTGTTTGAAGAAGAGCGCGAACTGACAGTTATGTTGATGGTTGATGTTTCCGGAAGTTTGGAATTTGGTACGGTCAAGCAGCTAAAGAAAGATATGATAACGGAAATTGCTGCTACTCTTGCTTTTTCTGCTATCCAGAACAATGATAAAATCGGTGTAATCTTCTTTTCAGACCAGATTGAAAAGTTTATTCCTCCTAAAAAAGGGCGTAAGCATATTCTATATATTATCCGCGAGTTGATTGATTTTAGACCGGAAAGCCGTCGTACTAATATTCGTCTTGCGTTGGAATATTTAACCAATGTGATGAAAAGGCGATGTACGGCATTCATTTTATCAGATTTCATTGATCAGGAGAGCTTTAAGAATGCCCTGACCATAGCCAACCGGAAACATGATGTGGTGGCATTGCAAGTTTATGATAGAAGGGTTTGTGATCTTCCTCCTATAGGGCTGATGCGGATAAAAGACGCTGAAACCGGACATGAGCAGTGGATTGATACATCTTCAAAGGCTGTACGCCGGGCACATCGCGACTGGTGGGTGCAAAAACAGACAGAACTGAATGATACATTTACTAAAAGTAATGTAGACTCCGTATCTGTCAGGACTGATCAGGATTACGTAAAGGCATTGTTGAATTTATTTGCCAAACGAAATTAATGGAAGCAAAGATGAATAGAAATATTATTCTGATAACATTATTAGCTCTGATGGCTGTCGGTAGGGCGGCTGCACAATCTGTAACGGTAGAAGCAAAAATTGATTCACTGCAGATATTGATTGGCGAACAAGCAAAAATACAATTGCAAGTTGCTATGGATGCCAAACAACGTGCTGTTTTTCCTGCTTATGCTGATACGCTGGTGAGAGGTGTAGAAATTATAGAAACTGTCAAACCGGATACGCAATTCTTGAACGATCGTCAACGTATGTTGATTACTCAGGAATATGTGGTTACTTCTTTTGACTCTGCTTTGTATTATCTGCCGCCAATGCCTGTTACTGTGGATGGCAAGGAGTATAAGTCCAAGGCTTTGGCTTTGAAAGTGTATTCATTGCCGGTAGATACACTGCATCCGGATCAGTTCTTCGGGCAGAAAGCTGTGATGAAAGCACCTTTTGCATGGGAAGATTGGTATGGCTTGATTGCCAGTTCGTTTTTAGCACTACCTCTGCTTGGCTTGCTTATTTATCTTATAATTCGTATTCGTGATAATAAACCAATAATACGCAAGATAAAAGTAGAGCCAAAATTGCCGCCACATCAAGCTGCGATGAAAGAGATAGAACGTATCAAAACCGAGAAGGTATGGCAAAAAGGTCAGCCGAAGGAATATTATACGGAATTGACGGATACTCTTCGCACTTATATTAAAGATCGGTTCAGCTTTAATGCTTTGGAAATGACTTCTTCTGAAATCATTGATAAACTGTTGGAAATGAATGATAAAGATGCTATAAAGGATTTGAAGGAGCTATTCCAGACTGCCGATTTAGTGAAGTTTGCAAAGCATGATCCGCAAATGAATGAAAATGATGCTAATCTGATCAATGCAATTGATTTTATCAATGAGACAAAACAACTGGAGGAAGAAAACCAGAAACCGCAACCAACGGAAATCACTATTATTGAGAAACGTTCTTTGCGTGTAAAAGCATTGTTGATTTGTGGAATTGCCGTCTTATCAGCAGCGTTGATTGGTACCTTTATATATATAGGTATGCAGCTATATGATCTTTTTGCATAAAAGAAGGTATGGCTAGAAATACTAAATAGTAAACTGTTAAATCATAAAATAAAATGGTTTTTGCCAATATTGAATATCTGTTTTTGCTATTATTACTTATACCTTATATAGTATGGTATATTCTGAAGCATAAGAAAAGTGAAGCTACTCTTCAAATTTCGGATGCGCGGGTATATGCACATACTCCCAAAAGTTATAAGAACTATTTGTTGCATGTTCCGTTTGCTCTTCGAGTCATTGCTTTGGTGCTGGTGATTTTGGTTCTTGCACGCCCGCAAACTACTAATAAGTGGCAGAACAGCGAGATAGAAGGAATTGATATTATGATGGCTATCGATGTGTCTACCAGTATGCTGGCGGAGGACTTGAAGCCGAATAGATTGGAAGCGGCTAAGGACGTTGCTGCCGAGTTTATCAATGGTCGGCCCAATGATAATATCGGTATCACTTTGTTTGCTGGTGAGACTTTCACTCAGTGCCCGCTGACTGTAGACCATGCTGTATTGCTGGACATGGTGCACAATATAAAATGCGGTCTTATTGAAGACGGTACGGCAGTGGGTATGGGTATAGCAAATGCCGTAACCCGCCTGAAAGATAGTAAAGCCAAGTCGAAAGTGATAATCTTATTGACGGACGGTACAAACAATAAAGGGGATATTTCTCCATTGACGGCTGCTGAGATTGCTAAAAGTTTTGGTATTCGTGTATATACTATCGGTGTAGGTACTAACGGAATGGCACCTTACCCGTATCCGGTTGGAAATACTGTACAGTATGTCAGTATGCCTGTGGAAATTGATGAAAAGACATTGACGCAAATTGCCGGGACAACGGATGGTAACTATTTCCGTGCAACGAGCAATTCGAAGCTGAAAGAGGTATATGAAGAAATCGATAAGTTGGAGAAGACTAAACTGAATGTAAAAGAGTATAGTAAACGAGATGAAGAATATCACTGGTTTGCACTGGCTGCTTTCCTTTGTGTGTTGTTGGAAGTGTTATTGCGTAACTCAATACTCAAAAAGATTCCGTAATGAGATGTTTGTCAATCGTTATTTGTCAATCGTAAAATAGTAAGAAGATGTTTCGATTTGGAGAACCTACATATTTATATTTATTGCTGCTTTTACCATTTCTAGCAGCATTCTACTTATATTCCAATTATAGGAGGAGGAAGAATATTCGGCGTTTTGGAGATCCTGAGTTGTTGGCTCAATTGATGCCTGATGTATCCAAATATCGTCCGGATGTAAAATTCTGGTTAATTTTTGCTGCTATCGGCTTGTTTTCAGTATTGCTGGCACGCCCTCAATTCGGTTCTAAATTAGAAACGGTGAAGCGTAAAGGAGTAGAGGTCATGATTGCTTTGGATATTTCTAATTCTATGTTGGCACAGGATGTGCAACCTAGTCGTTTGGAAAAAGCAAAAAGGCTGATATCCAGATTGGTAGATGAACTGGATAATGACAAGGTAGGTATGATTGTATTTGCAGGAGATGCTTTTACTCAATTGCCGATAACCAGTGATTATATCTCCGCTAAAATGTTCTTGGAGTCTATCAGCCCTTCGTTGATTTCTAAGCAAGGTACGGCAATTGGAGAAGCAATTAATCTGGCTGCCCGTAGTTTTACTCCTCAGGAAGGAGTAGGGCGTGCCATTATTGTAATCACAGATGGTGAGAATCATGAAGGTGGGGCTGTAGAAGCTGCCAAAGCTGCTGCCGAAAAAGGCATTCAGGTCAGTGTATTGGGAGTGGGTATGCCCGAAGGTGCTCCAATTCCAATAGAGGGAACCAATGATTTCCGCCGTGACAGGGAAGGTAATGTTATCGTTACCCGACTGAATGAAGCGATGTGCCAGGAGATTGCCAAAGAAGGAAAAGGTATTTATGTGCGGGTGGACAACTCTAATTCGGCTCAGAAGGCTATTAATCAGGAAATTAATAAGATGTCTAAGACTGATGTCGAGTCGAAAGTCTATACTGAGTTTAACGAACAATTCCAAGCGATAGCATGGATTATTTTGCTTTTGTTATTAGCAGAAATGTTAATTCTCGATCGAAAGAATCCTTTATTTAAGAACGTTCACCTGTTTTCTAAAAAGAAATAGTTATGTGTATGTTAAGAAGTAAATATATCCTATTCTCTGTCTTTCTGCTCTTGGCAGCCGGTGCTTCGGCTCAGAAAGCAGAACGAGACTATATCCGTAAAGGAAACCGTCTGTTTAATGATAGTGTATTTGTAGATGCGGAGGTGAATTATCGGAAAGCATTGGAAGTTAATCCTAAATCTACCGTGTCGATGTATAATCTCGGAAATACACTTTCGCAACAGCAGAAGTTTCAAGATGCGATGGAACAATATGCATCTGCAAGTAGTATCGAGAAAGATAAAATGAAATTAGCTCAAATTTATCACAATATGGGCGTATTATTTCAGGCTGGAAAAGACTATGCTAAAGCTGTAGAAGCCTACAAAATGTCTTTACGTAATAATCCTACAGACGATGAAACCCGCTATAATCTGGCTCTTGCACAAAAGATGTTGAAAGATCAACAACAGAATCAGCAGAATCAAGATCAGGACCAAGATAAAAATAAGGATCAACAACAAAAGCAAGACCAAAAGCAGGATCAGAATCAAGACAAGCAAAATGATCAGAAAAAGGATGATAAGAAAGATCAGCAGCAACCTCCAAAGTCTGAAAAACAGGACAATAAGATGTCAAAGGAAAATGCTGAGCAGTTACTTAATTCGGTGATGCAGGATGAAAAAGATGTGCAGGATAAGGTAAAGAAGCAGCAGCAAGTATTGCATGGTGGTCGTTTGGAAAAGGATTGGTAATTTAATGTTGACGATATAAATTTCATAAGCAATGAGAAAACTGATTATAATATTGACGGTATTGATAGCATATAGCACTCAGGCGTTTGCCGATAAGGTGTCTTTTACTGCTTCTGCGCCTGATGTCGTAGTGGTAGGCGATCAATTCAAACTGTCATATACCGTGACTACACAAAAGGTGAAGGATTTTCATGTACCTACTATCAAAGGTTTTGATGTACTGATGGGCCCTAGCCGTTCGTTACAGAGTAGTACTCAAATGATAAATGGTAGCGTTACGTCGACTAGCAGCATTACATTTACCTATGTATTAATGGCTAATACTGCCGGTGAATTTTCAATACCTGGAGCATCTATTGTAGCTGATGGTAACCAGATGGTAACCAACTCTGTGAAGATAAAGGTACTACCCCCCGATCAGAGCAGCAATAGTGACGGTGGCAGCAATTCTCAATCTTCATCTGATATGAGTGTTTCCAATAAGGATTTGTTTATCACAGCAACTGCCAGTAAGACGAATGTATATGAGCAAGAGGCATTTGTCCTAACCTATAAAATATATACCCGGGAAGCTAATCTACAGCTGAATAACGCTAAGCTACCAGACTTTAAAGGTTTCCATTCACAGGAGATAGAGATGCCGGCAAATGCCAGATGGACAGCTGAGAATTATCAAGGACGCAATTACTCTACTGCCATTTATCGTCAGTTTGTTCTGTTCCCACAACAATCCGGTAAGTTATTTATTGATCCCGCTCAGTTCCAAATGACAGTTGGAAAACCTGTTCAATCGGCCGATCCTTTCGATGCTTTCTTCAATGGCGGAAGCAATTTCATAAAGGTTGATAAAACGATCGTTACTCCTAAAATTGCTATTAATGTCAATCCGCTTCCTGCCGGTAAGCCGGCTGGTTTTTCTGGTGGAGTGGGAGAGTTCAACATCTCTTCGTCTATCAATAACAAAGAACTGAAAACCAATGATGCCATTACTATTAAGTTGGTAATCTCCGGAACTGGTAATCTGAAGCTGATTTCTGAACCGGAAATTAAATTCCCGGAGGATTTTGAAGTATATGATCCAAAAGTGGATAATCAGGTAAGATTAACCCGGGAAGGACTCACTGGGAACAAAGTTATTGAATATCTGGCTATTCCCAGACATGCAGGTAAGTATAAAATTCCGGGTGTAACTTTCAGCTATTTTGATATCCGTTCTAAATCTTACAAAACTCTGAAAACAGAAGATTATGAAATCAATGTTGAGAAAGGTGATGGAAATGCAGATCAGGTTATTGCAAACTTTACTAATAAGGAGGATTTGAAAGTATTAGGTGAAGATATTCGCTACATTAAGCAAAATGAAGTGTCTTTGCAACCGAAAGGAAGTTTCTTCTATGGCTCTATGGGATATTGGTTGTTCTATATCATTCCGGCACTTGCTTTCATTATTTTCTTTATTATCTATCGCAAGCAAGCTGCTGAAAATGCTAACGTTGCAAAAATGAGAACGAAGAAAGCCAATAAGGTAGCAACTAAACGTATGAAACTGGCTGGTAAATTGCTTTCAGAGAATAAGAAAGATGCTTTCTATGATGAAGTTTTGAAAGCATTGTGGGGATATATCAGTGATAAATTGAATATTCCGGTATCTCGTTTATCCAAAGACAATATTGAAGAAAAATTGATAAATCATGGAGTGAATGAAGAATTAATTATAGAATTCTTAAATGCTTTGAACGATTGTGAATTTGCTCGATTTGCTCCAGGTGACGAAAGTCAGGCCATGGATAAAGTTTATTCATCTTCAATAGAAGTTATAAGTAAAATGGAAAATTCAATTAAACATTAACTTAGAAGAGATTGTATCATGAAGAAAATATTGTTTTTTATATTGTTATCAATGTCGGTCACTTGTTTTGCACAAGATTCACTAAGCATTGATTCTAAACAGATAAATCAAATCGATTCTATTCATACCAGAGCTGACACATTTTCTAATGTCCAATTGGAAGATGTGACAAAAGTTGAAGGGGATTCTGCTTACATAAAAGAGGATTATGCAGCTGCAATTCAAATATATGAGACGTTACTTAAGAAAGGAGAAGCGGCTGAAGTATATTACAACTTAGGTAATAGCTATTATAAAGTCGGAGAGATTGCAAAATCTGTTCTCAATTATGAGCGTGCCTTGCTATTGAATCCTGGAAATAGTGACATCCGCGCCAATCTCGAAGTAGCACGCGCTAAGACAATTGATAAAGTGGAACCCGTTCCTGAAGTATTCTTTGTATCTTGGATTAAATCTTTGATAAATAGCATGAGTGTAGATGCTTGGGCTACGTGGGGGATAGTTTCCTTTATCTTATTAATCATAGCTCTCTACTTCTTCATCTTCTCGAAGCAGATTGTGTGGAAGAAAGCAGGTTTTATTTCAGGTATTATCTTTTTAATCATTACCATATGCTCTAATCTTTTTGCTTCACAACAGAAAGATGGGCTGGTAAATAGAAATGAAGCAATAGTAATGAATCCAAGTGTAACAGTTCGGAGTACTCCTAGCGAAAGTGGTACAAGTTTATTTATTATTCATGAAGGTAGAAAGGTAATTGTCAAAGACAGTTCGATGAAAGAATGGAAAGAAATTAGTCTCGAAGATGGGAAAGTAGGATGGATACCTGCATCCGCTATTGAAGTGATATAAAAGCTATTAATAGATTTTATCAATTTAAGAAAAAAGATAAGCAAATAATTTGTTTTATCTTTTTTTTTGCTTAAGTTTATAGCGTGATAAAAATATCACATAATAAGTACTAACCATTAAATTTACGAGACATGAGAACAATAACATTTAATGAACTTCGTAAGATTAAAGATTCATTGCCCAGCGGTAGCATGCATAGAATAGCAGACGAACTCGGTTTGCACGTAGATACTGTAAGAAACTTCTTCGGAGGTCATAACTTCAAGGAAGGAAAAAGTGTCGGAATACATCTTGAGCCTGGTCCGGATGGCGGACTTGTAATGCTAGACGATACAACCGTTCTCGACCGGGCTTTGAAGATTCTGGATGAATTGAATATGAGTATGCAAAAAGAACAGGCTACCGAATCTGTGCAAGTTTAAAAATATAATAAGAAGAATCCCAATTGTGTCAAAACATTTGGGATTTCTTTTTTGTTTCACCTTATAAAATAACGTGAGTTCGATATAAGATTAAAATTATTTTTCTGATTATTAGGAAC
>NZ_URFY01000083.1 GCF_900547205.1 uncultured Bacteroides sp. | reverse complement strand
CAGCCCGTGAATGGGGATGCTGAACAATTGAGAGAGGCGACTTGCTTGTCGCACTAGAATTGCTAATGGTAATCCTGCTACGACAGAAGACTTTTTTTCGCAAAGAAAATTGCAGCCTGATAAAGTTTTTATTGGATTAGGGATAGATGAATGTGTAACGAGGGCTATCTCTCTCTTTTCTGAAAAGGACGAAGCGGAGAAAAGACTGAAACTTCCAAAGTTCAAGAAAGCAAGTATCGCTTTGGTTACTCTGGAGCCTAAAGATGGAATGATAAAGAAAACATTTGGTCTGGCCCATTATTCTTGGTGGAGAACAAAGGAATTTAATGTATCACAAGCTAAAATAGTCTGATTATGGAAGATGTATTAAGAATAGACAAAATATTGGATTTTTGTGATGCGCCGCAGCTTTTTGTGGCAAGAGATGCCTTTGATACATTGTATCTCTGTCTGCTGTATGAAGACGAAACGGAATATCGTTATATAGGAGTCCGTATATCCGCACGTCGTCTGGATGCCTTTTTAGAAGGAAAGACGGATTTACGTGTACTTTTTCTTCAACCGGAAAATAAGAATGAATACTATGATGTTGTGTATCAATCGGGAGAGTACCGGAAAACATTATTTATGGAAAGCTCTTTGCCAGAAGATAAGTTACCCGCTGAGGGATATGTCTTGTCTGGAGAAACACGTGAGAATGTAGTAATCAATTTACCTGTGAAAGATCGTAGTCTGCTTACAGAACTTGTTCGTAAATTCGGTTGGGCTTGTATGTAAATAGCGGGCTGCAATTCAGTTGTATTAGCACATTAATATAACTGAATTACAGCTTACTTTTAATAAAGCACTATCTACTTCTTAGTAATCCTAAACCAATCAACGTCCGCCCAACCGCCATCATTAGTCACTATGGCCGGGCGAGTGCAGAACATTCCAACCTTTGCTCCAATCCACTGCCCCTCTCTTGCTTGGAAGGAATTGCCGAATGGTAAGTACTTCTTTCCATCGAGACTGTAGCTGAAGTTACACATCACGATGAGGTCGTGTCCGCCTTCGCTGGCTTTAATTTTCTTCCCGTCACTGCTGAAACGAACTTTCAGGTAAACTGTATTTTGAGGTAGATCTACAGAAGCATTAGCCTGCTCCGGCTTCCCTTTATCGGCTTTTTTACATTCCACCTGAGACAGAACGAGACCTTTATCCGTATTTTCAAGAATAAGTCCCGCATAATCTCTACCCATCACGACCAATCCGGTACGTTCGCCTTTATACTTTTGAATAGGACTGAATGTCAGTTTCATTGTTGCAGTGAAGTTGTCCGAAGGTGTCTTTTGCAATAAGAGATTTGCTACATTCCACAAATTCTTATACTCTTGCACCACCGGATAAGAATAGAGTCTGACATATCCCTTATCTCCTGCATAATATGCCCATTTCTCATTAATATTGGCGTGCCATTGCCATTGTGGAGAAAGTGTATATCCGTCAAACTCGTCACTTTCCTGTGGAGTGCAGATAGGATATGTCTTTCCTACATTCGGCTTCTTGTAAGTCAGTACCGGTTCTCCGCAGCCGTCACCGTCTTTATCAATGCCGATAACAGGCCAATCGTTTACCCATTTCATAGGCTGTAAATGCATGATGCGTCCGTATGCCCCGACATCCTGAAAGTGGAGGAACCAATCTTCTCTGGTAGGAGTATCCACCCAAGCACCCTGATGAGGTCCGTTGACGGAGGAATCGCCTTGTGCCAACACTGTTTTCCATTCATATGGACCATATACGTTTTTGGAACGTAGCACGACTTGCCAACCTGTAGGCACACCGCCAGCCGGATGGAAGATATAATAAAAACCATTTCTCTTATACATTTTGGGACCTTCGCAAGTTTCGTGTGCTTCGTGCCCGTCGAAGATGATGCGTGAAGGAGTGATAGCTTTCGTTGCTTCTGCATTGAGTTCACAGATGGAAATGACGCTTTTCAGTCCGGCACGGCTTCCGGCGTATGCGTGTGCCATATATACTTTCCCGTCTTCATCCCAGAAAGGGCAGGTGTCGATGATTCCTTTTCCGGGCTTTACCAGAATAGGTTCGCTCCAAGGACCTTTCGGGTCTTTTGCTTTCACCATGAAGGCTCCTTGGTCGGGATCTCCCCAGAAGATATAAAACTCACCGTTGTGATGACGAATGGCGGGGGCCCAGATACGGTTGCCGTGTTCGGGACGCTCCGGTGTTTCAATCGGAGTGAGGGCATAGGGTACTGCTGCGCCGATGATAGTCCAGCTCACTAAATCCTTCGAATGTAGAATCTGTAATCCGGGCAGGCAGTTGAAACTGGAGGAAGTCATATAGAAATCATCTCCTACACGGCAAGCGTCAGGGTCGGAATAGTCGGCATAGAGCACCGGATTCTTATATTTACCGTTTCCTAGGTCGGAAACCCATACTTCGGATACATAGTTTTTCTGTGCCACCACCGAAAAGGTGGTAAGTAGATAGAAACCTAAGGTCTGTGTCAATCGTTTCATGATATTGTTAGTCATTAGTTGTATGATGGAAATTTAATTTACTTTCACCTTCAACGGATGTGCTAGATCTTCTTTCCATTCGCGAAGATAAGCGAACCATGCTTCGGGTGTTTTATATCCGAAAGTCTCTTTCATCGAAGTGAAAGTGGTATGATATTGGATACGGCGAGAACCCGGAGCTGCGACAGTATACAGATAATTGACTTTATCTTTTTCTTCCGATTTCACATACCGCTGTGGAATGCAAGTTCCAAGTCCTACTGTCTCTTTGGCGTATTTCACCGTATCGTTGACAGGCCAGTCGGTTCCCCAACTACCCACAAGTCCTTTATGGTCAGAATAAGAATCTGCCGAACCTACGATATTCTGAACACCTGTGCAGAACACTTCGTTCTTAAGCGGTTCATCAAAGAAAGCTTCTATCTGAAGATCACGATGTCCGGCATACAATGTGTAGCGTGTCATCATATCCAGTTCCTTACCTTGATATTTCCATCCGGTCACTTCAATTTCAACGATAGCCCGCACAGGACCGTAAGAAATGATGCGTTCCGTACGTGTGTCAACCGGAGTGATATGAGTTGCCTTTTCTCCGTCCCAGCCTTTAAATGCACCCGGTCCGCAACTATTGAATACGCGAAGTACATCATCCCCGAATCCTTTAGCCAATTGCGCATCTGTAGGATAGAATTGAGACTCTTTAATCTCTAACCCTTTATTGAATTTCCCGTAAATATCAGGTGTCTGCTTTTCGTTGAAATAAAGACGATAGCCCACCAACTCCGATTCAAGAACAGGACCGTGGGGACGTACCATGCTATAAATATTGCTAGTGCCGGGAACGGTGATAGCTTGTACCCGTTGATGTTTCCCTTTTCGGAAATCAGTGATAAACATATCCGCATACACTCTTTCAGGATAGGTTTTTGTATTCTTCTCAGACGAAAGTATAACTTTGAATGTTTTTCTTCCATGTGCGGGTATATCAGTAGCGAACGCCAGTTCATCCATCTTGCGATCCCTATTCAAATCATCCAACTGAGAAGGAATCTCGTCATTCCCTTCCATAACTACGGCGGACTTCACTTTGAAACCCGTATGCAACTCCTGCAGGTTGATAACTACAGGTGCATCCGTTTTTGCACGATTCCAATTATTGTGTACTTCTACTGTTATGGCTTTCTCCTGTTTCTGAGCCCAGGCAGATAAACTACAAGTTCCTAAAAAGAGAGTAATGATAAAAAGATTCTTTTTCATGATTCTAAATACTGATATTATATGTCGTATTCACCCTTGCAAAAGTAACTGAAAAAATAGCAGACCGGTCTATCTTCGGAAGATAAAATAGTCTGCTATTTGAGCTTAATACTCTATATAATGATATTGTGGTTTTCTTTTTTTAAGTTGTGCAGGAGATTTAGTTGAAAGTAAGAATCTGTTTTGTACCGATTTCCTCGTAAGTCTTTCCGTCTACTTTCAGGTTCTTCGCATTCTTTACATCTAATATATTTTTGCCTTTTGCAGATTCCACATAGATATTCTCCAATGTTACTTCTTCCGCTTGACTGATTACAATTCCGTCGGTAGCTTCCGTCATCACTACGTTTTTAACCGTCACGTTGCTGATAGGCATTTCTGGCAAACCGTTAAAGAACATCGCACGTCCCGAACCTCTACAAACAATATTTGAAATATGTATATTGCGGAATGCAGGAGTTTCTTCCGTCACCGGAGGTACAGCCGTTTTCATGCGGCTTAGCAAATCTTCTTCCGATTCTTCACCTGCACCTTTTCCACCATAGAACAGGTCGAATAGTAACGGTTCATTCGGAATATTAATCATATTGATATTATTGATATAGATGTTTTCGACAACACCACCACGTCCGCGGGTACTCTTGAAACGCAAACCGACATCAGTGCCCATGAACGTGCAATCTTCCACGTAGATATTCTTCACGCCTCCCGACATTTCGCTACCTACCACGAATCCACCATGTCCGTGCAGAACCGTATTATTCTTCACAATAACGTTCTGGCAAGGCTCTCCGCGACGGCGACCGTCTTCATCTTTACCGGACTTGATGCAAATAGCATCATCTCCCGCATCAAACACACTATTCAGGATAAGCGCATTCTTGCAAGATTCAAGGTCGATGGCATCGCCATTCTGAGAATACCAGGGATTGATAACCATGATATTATTCACCGTGAAATCCTCACAGGACAAAGGGTGCAGGCACCAACTCGGTGAGTTCTTGAAGGTCACGCCTTCCAAAAGCACCTTCTTACTTTTTACGATGCTCAGCAATACCGGACGCAGCCACGGACGGATTTCGTTCCATTCTTCCTCCGTATTGATACCTTCGGGCACGTTGAAATCCTTGCAAGCCATTGCTCCTTTTAAGGAACCGGCTGTGGGGTACCATATCTCTTGTTTTTCATCGAGCACACCGCCCGATTTAACCAATTTGTTCCATTGCGAAGCCGTGAGTTTACCTTTTTTCACCGGACGCCAGTAATCACCGTTACCATCAAATGTTCCATATCCGGTGATAGCGATATTCTCTGTATTACGGGCGGAAATAGGCGATTGGCAACGACGCGTTTCCAAGCCTTCAAAAGAAGTGGCGATAATGGGATACGCTTCAAAGTCGCCAGTGAAAAGTACCAGCGCATTGCGTTCTGTATAAAGATTCACATTACTTAGCAGTTTGATAGGTCCTGTCAGCCAGATACCTTCCGGGATGATTACCTTACCTCCACCGCGCTGGTTAACGTCTTTGATAGCGTCGTTAATAGCTTTCGTGTTCAGGAATAGTCCGTCCCCTTTGGCTCCGAATTTCTCGATGTTTACCTCATAAGCAGGAAATACCGGTTGTTGTACTTTCGGCATTTCGAAAGGTAAGTTCTGGTAAAGGGCGTCGTTGATTGCGTTCTCGCTTACAGCACTTTTACTTTGCTTGCATCCCGAGATAAACGGCAAACAGCATATGGCCATCCAGAGGAGTTTTTTTGATAACGTGTTCATTTAGTAATCTAATTTCTATAGGGGTTATACATTTATTGTTTTTCCTTGCATTATATTGATGGCAAAGATAGGCGGCAAACTCTAGGATGATGTGGACTAATTGATAGAATACGTGTATTTTTTGTCATTTCTGTCTATTATTTGCACACTTCTCGTGTTTTTATGCAGAAAGTTCCTATCTTTGCACAAAATTTAACTATTAAAAGATATGAGTTACAACTTGTTGAAAGGAAAAAGAGGGATTATCTTCGGTGCCCTGAACGATCAGTCTATTGCCTGGAAAGTAGCAGAGCGTGCCGTAGAAGAAGGTGCAACTATTACATTATCAAATACTCCGATGGCTATCCGCATGGGTGAAGTCAATGCTTTGGCCGAAAAACTAAATTGCCAGATTATACCGGCAGACGCTACAAGCGTAGAAGATTTGACGAATGTATTCAAAACCTCCATGGATGTGCTGGGTGGACAAATTGACTTTGTTCTCCATTCAATCGGTATGTCTCCTAACGTACGCAAGAAACGTACTTACGATGATCTTGATTATGGAATGTTAGATAAGACATTGGATATTTCGGCAGTTTCGTTCCATAAAATGATTCAGGCAGCTAAGAAACTGAATGCAATTGCAGAGTATGGTTCTATTGTTGCTTTGAGTTATGTGGCTGCTCAGCGTACTTTCTACGGTTACAATGATATGGCAGATGCTAAAGCATTGCTCGAGTCTATCGCTCGCAGCTTCGGATACATCTATGGACGCGAACATAGCGTGCGTGTGAATACGATTTCACAGTCGCCCACATTCACCACAGCCGGTTCGGGTGTGAAAGGTATGGATAAGTTGTACGACTTTGCCAACCGTATGTCTCCGTTGGGAAATGCATCGGCTGACGAATGTGCCGATTATTGTATCGTGATGTTCTCCGACCTTACGCGTAAGGTGACGATGCAGAATCTGTTCCATGATGGTGGTTTCTCCAGTGTAGGTATGAGCCTTCGGGCAATGGCTACCTATGAGAAAGGACTGGATGAATACATGGACGAAAATGGTAACATCATTTACGGATAAGATATTATGAAATTACAGAATTCTCTTCTTTATATATTAATAGGTATGCTTTTCGCCGCCTGCGAGTTAAGCACAGGAAAGGCTTCTGAGCAGAAGGAAGGAGAGATTTCTATTCTGAGATATGATAAGCTGTTGAGCGAATATGTTCGCTCCAACAGCTTTTCAGCTATGCAGAAGTTGACTATGGACTATCGTCTGCCGACTAAGATTCTGATAGAAGATGTTTTGGCCATCGGCACGGTGAAAGATGATACCATCTCGCAGCGTCTACAAAAATTCTATTCAGATTCTACCTTAATCCGGCTCATGAAGGATGTGGAAGCCAAATATCCTAATCTGAATGAGGTAGAAAAGGAGTTGAGCAAAGGATTCCGAAAACTGAAAAAGGAGGTGCCCGATACGAAAGTTCCGTATATTTACTCACAGGTGTCTGCGTTCAATGAATCGATTGTTTTGGTGGATTCTTTGTTGGGCATTAGTCTAGATAAGTATATGGGGGAAGATTATCCTCTTTACAAACGTTTTTATTATGATTACCAGTGCCGCTCGATGCGTCCCGAACAGATTGTTCCCGATTGTTTTGTATTCTATCTTCTCAGTCGTTATGGGATGATTTATCACGAAGGCACTAGTTTGATAGACTTGATGATGCACTCCGGGAAAATCAATTATGTGGTACAAACCTTGTTGGGGTATGATGATATAGGCGAAACGATGGGATATTCCAAAGAGGAAAATGATTGGTGCAAAGAGAATGAAAAGTCTATTTGGGAGTATATCTGCACCAATGACCATCTGCACGCACGTGATCCGATGATAATCCGCTATTATATGAAACCCGCTCCTGCCGTTGAAATGTTGGGTGCTCAAGCTCCGGCAATGATAGGTACATGGGTAGGAGCAAGGATTATTGCTGCTTACATGAAAAAGCATAAGGATATGAAGCTGAAAGATCTGTTGGAGATGACCGACTATCAGGAGATGCTGAATGAATCCAACTATCAGGCTTCCTGATGCTGTCATTTTCAATTTTTAATCTTCAATTTTAATTTAAAAAGTGGAAACTGCCCTTTATTTGCTGCCTGTGACTTTAGGCGATACATCTATCGAAAAGGTATTGCCTTCTTATAATAAGGAGATTATTTCCGGTATCCGGTATTTTATAGTCGAAGATGTTCGTTCTGCCCGCCGTTTCTTGAAGAAGGTGGATCGGGAGATTGATATTGACGCATTGACATTCTATCCGTTGAACAAGCATACTTCGCCTGAGGATATTTCCGGTTATCTGAAACCTCTGATTGGCGGAGCTTCGATGGGAGTAATATCCGAGGCTGGTTGTCCGGCTGTTGCCGATCCGGGAGCGGACGTAGTGGCTATAGCGCAACGTAAAAAGCTAAAGGTGGTTCCTTTGGTCGGACCGTCTTCTATCATTCTTTCTGTGATGGCTTCGGGCTTCAACGGACAAAGTTTTGCTTTTCATGGCTATCTGCCCATTGAACCGGCAGAGCGTGGAAAGAAACTTAAGGCATTGGAACAACGTGTGTATGCCGAGAACCAGACGCAGCTTTTCATTGAAACTCCTTACAGGAATCATAAAATGGTGGAAGATATTTTGCAGAATTGCCGTCCGCAGACAAAGCTATGTATCGCAGCCAATATCACTTGCGAAGACGAGTATATACAGACACGCACTGTGAAAGACTGGAAAGGGAACGTGCCCGATTTATCTAAGATTCCCTGTATTTTTCTCTTATACAAATAACGCTTTTCAAGTGTTCGTATTCGTCTTCAAAACAAGTACTGAAAAAGCCTTTTCCTAAGTTCTCTTCTATCTGCTTGAAACTCCATAACTTGCTGTTTCTGAAACGGGGAGCACAGAGGATAGAGTCGTCTTTTAGGTCGAGGATGAACAGATAAATGAGACGGTTGGTCACTTCATTTTCGAAGTGATAAACGATGTTGAATTCAGGATTCAAGTCTTTCTCCTGTGGAAAGGTATTGTTCACCAATCGGTTGACTCCATCAGTCAAAGACTCTCCAAAGCGCAGGTAACATTCCATCGGAACATCCGTTTTCCCTTTATCAAGAATGGCAGTTGATGACCTGTCGCAAAGGAATAACATTCCATGAGTAGATACGGCAATTCTTATGACAGGGTTGATATAAGCATTCTTATAATTGATGGCTTCCAAGGCAGGGGTTTTTCCTATCACGTCTCCTCTTGTATTGACGATAGGGACATACTCCGTGTGAGACATTAAATGATTGAAGAAGCGGATGGCAATCTCGTTGAACAAGATGCTTAAGATAAAGACTGTGGGCGGCAACACTTTATAGAGTACAAACGTACTTGTTTTGCTTGGTGAGTCTTGGAAAATAATGAAAAAGCTGATAATGATGAAATGCAGTATGCCGAAAATCAAGGCAATGCGTGCCGAGACAATAGCTGCTTCCGCACCTTGGGCATACAGGCGTTTGTTGCAGGCACCTATCTGCTTCAGAAAGTGATTGATAAATCTCTTCTTGTGCATATAGAGTATTAACAACGGAATGAGAATGCTCACTTCGAGGGTAAGGGGAAGAGCACCGTACGGAACATAATCGCCAGGTATAATTGCAGCAATTGACAGTAATACCAGTATACCGGTCGATATAAATAGGATAAAATTAGGGAGTAATGCACCTTTGCGTCGGATAGAAAGGTATATACCTACGATACCTATGCCTGTACCGATGTAAATTGCCGTGTCTTGCGTTATAAATTCGCACAATATAATGGAAATAATAACGGGGATAAAACCCAGTGACATGTTGAATGCTGAAGAAAGTGTTCCTTTGTGATTCATCGCTGCTAATGTTTATTTGCCGGTTCTTAGTATAAAACAAATAGTGAATGTGTTTTGTTTGCTAACGAATGTGTTTCTCTGCGTGATAGGATGAACGAACAAGGGGGGCACTTTCAACAATGTTGAAACCTTTCTCTAAACCGATTGTCTTATACAAGGCAAATTGAGCCGGAGTTATGTAAGCAGCCACAGGATAGTGTCGATGGCTGGGTTGCAGATATTGCCCGATGGTAAGTATCTGGCAGCCTACAGCTAACAAGTCGTCCATCAATGTCTCCACTTCTTCGGTGGTTTCTCCCAAGCCAACCATAATGCCACTTTTCGATTTCACTCCGCTGTCGGCGATATGACCGATAACTTGTAAACTAGTATCATAATTGGCAGCACTACGCACTAGTGGACTGATTCGTCGAACAGTTTCCATATTATGCGAGATAATATCAGGACGGGCTTCAATCACTAAGTCTACTAGTTCCATTCTGCCTTGAAAGTCCGGTATCAGGACTTCAATGGTAGTTTGTGGATTCAGGCGTTTTATTTCCCGGATGGTAAGTGCCCAATGTTCCGCTCCCAAGTCGGGGAGATCATCCCTATCGACAGAAGTAATGACAACATGGTCTAGTTTCATCAACGCGATGGACTCTGCCACATGAGTGGGTTCGTTCGTGTCCAATGGATGCGGGCGTCCGGTTTGCGTGTTGCAGAACTTACAACTGCGAGTGCAGATGTCACCGCCAATCATAAATGTAGCAGTTCCTTTTCCCCAGCATTCTCCCATATTGGGACAACGCCCACTGCTGCATATGGTATGCAGGCAGTGGGAGTCGACTATCTTTTTTGTTTCACTATAGCGTTCGTTGGCGCCGATATTTATTTTCAGCCATTCAGGCTTGCGTACTCTTTCAGCCATTATAAGTTGTTCAGGAAGAAGTTGGTCAACCGTGTGTACAAATGATTGCGGGTATTGCCGCCGTATATGCCATGGTTGCGGTTGGTGTACACCTGCATATCAAATTGTTTTCCGAGTTGCACCAAGTGCTCGGCATATTCCGTACAATTCTGGAAATGAACATTATCGTCCGCCATTCCGTGCACCAGCAACAAGTTACCATGCAGTTTGTCGGCACGGGAGAAGGCTGATGATTCTTTATATCCTTCCGCATTCTCTTTCGGGGTGCGCATGAAGCGTTCCGTATAGATGGTGTCGTAGAAACGCCAGTCGGTAGGTGCGGCAACGGCAACACCCGCTTTGAATACGGGAGTACCTTCGCTCATACTCATTAGCGTCATATATCCGCCATAGCTCCATCCCCAGATGCCGATACGGTCTTTATCCACATATGCCTGTTTGCCGAGATAGAGAGCAGTCTCCACTTGGTCTTTGGCTTCTTTTACACCTATTTTCAGATAAGTACATTTCTCGAATGCTTCTCCACGACCTCCTGTTCCACGACCGTCCACGCATACAACAATGTATCCGAGACTTGCCATATACGTTTCCCAACTGATTCCCCAAGTATCCAAAACTTG
>NZ_URFY01000082.1 GCF_900547205.1 uncultured Bacteroides sp. | reverse complement strand
AGCTATTTATATTATAAAAAATACTAAAGGTACTAAAGGTACTATATATATATATAATAGTAATTTAATTAATATACAGGGGTATTATTTTAATAAAACGTCTATGCCTCTACGCGTGTACGTGCGATGCCCTGATGTACGATCAATAAATAACCATTTAAATTAAAAAATCATGAATGAAAAATTAATAGAACGCAAATTGAGGGAAACAGTAAAACAGTTGGGAGGTATAGCTCTAAAATTCTCGTCTCCCTATCATCGCGGTATGCCAGATCGCATCATACTTATGCCGGAAGGGCGAATAGCCTTTGCGGAATTAAAGACTACTGGTAAGAAACCTACAGAGTTGCAAAAAAAAGCTCTCACAGAATTACGTTCATTGGGCTTTAAGGCTGACGTAATAGATTCACAGGAATCATTAAACAATTTTTTGGAGGAAATAAAATGAATGAAAGTAATTTGCATAACTACCAGACTTTTGCCGTTCAGCATATCATCGATCATCCCGGTGCCGGATTATTGTTAGATATGGGATTAGGAAAAACGGTCAGTACGCTAACGGCTATCAAAAAATTGATGGACGAATATCTTGAGGTGAATAAAGTTCTTATCATAGCCCCTAAAAGAGTTGCGGAGTCAACATGGTGCGATGAGATTGACAAATGGGAGCATCTTCACGGTCTAACGGTTAGTAAGATTATCGGTAATCAGAAACAACGCAAGGCCGCCCTAAAAGCCACCGCAGACATTTATACCATCAACAGGGAGAATGTCGTATGGCTAGTTTCGCATCTTCAAGGATATTGGCCTTTCGATATGGTTGTTATTGATGAGTTATCGTCTTTTAAGTCTTCTAAATCGGCACGTTTCAGGGCATTGCGTTTGGTTCGACCGAAAACTAATCGTGTTGTCGGACTTACCGGAACACCAGCGCCCAACGGCTTAATAGATCTTTGGAGCCAGATATATTTGCTTGATATGGGCGAAAGACTTGGTAAAACAATTACTGGCTATCGCACAAAATATTTTCGTCCAGGAAGGACTAACGGTCAGATAGTTTTCGACTATAAGTTAAATAATGGCAGTGAGGAAGCCATATACAAGCAAATTGGAGATATTTGTATAAGCATGAAAGCGGAGGATTATTTGCAATTACCCGAACGTATTGACCGGACTGTAGACGTTCATCTGTCGGAGAAACTGACGGAACAATATTCGGAGTTCGAAAAGGAGCAGGTTCTGGCACTGGAAAATGAAGACGGAGATATATCTGCGGTCAATGCAGCCGCATTATCTAACAAACTTCTTCAATTTTCCAACGGAGCTATTTACGACTCAGACCGAAATGTACATGAGATTCATTCGGAAAAACTGGAAGCTCTGGAGGAAATCGTAGAAGCTGCCAACGGCCAGCCGGTTCTGGTATTCTATTCTTTTCGGCATGATGTATCACGGATCATGAAGAAATTAAAGAGCTTTCATCCTAAAGAAATCGGCGGACCGGAAGATATAAAAGCATGGAACGACGGAAGTCTTCCGCTATTACTCGCCCATCCGGCAAGCGCGGGGCATGGACTCAACCTGCAGGGTGGTGGACACATAATTGTGTGGTTTGGTCTTCCATGGAGTTCTGAACTCTACCAGCAGGCAAATGCGAGGTTGTACAGACAAGGACAAAACAAGCCGGTTATCATCCATCACTTGATTGCTAAAGGTACTATGGACGAGGATGTGATGAAAGCATTAGCAAACAAAATCGATAAACAGGACGCCCTAATGCAGGCGGTAAAAGCAAGAATACGGAAATGGAGGAAATGACATGGGAAAGAAAATGATAAACGTCAGATTTGACGAACGTACAGTGATGCTACTTGATGAACTGTCGGACATCACTAAAACAAGTATCTCCGTGATTGTCCGCGGAATGGTATACCGCAGCATCGAAGAGTTGATAGATAAATCCGGTAACTGGAGAATGCAGAATGAGAAAAACAAGGAAGGGGAAAGCAAGTGAGGAGGTTATGGCCATGATAGCACATAACTATGACCATCTGAAACAGTTATGCGGCTATCGTGCTTCTGGATTGTATTGTTCAAAAAGCTATGAAGACGTCTTTCAGGATACGGTGTTACTGGTATCTCAGGACGAGAAAGCTGCAACCCTGACAAACGAAAAGGACTTGATAAACTACTTTTGCTATCGATTCCGAATGATTGAATTTCAAGCAATAAATGATAATAAACAACTAAAAGAAATACCTTATGCCGACTATTTACAAACCCAAAAAATCCCAGAAGAAGAATGAAAACAATTTCCACGATGCAGAACGTCGTAAAGTTTATAACACCGAACGCTGGCGCAGACTACGTGCGTGGAAATTCGCTTGCAACCCCTTATGCGAAATGTGCCTAAAGGATGATAAGGTTGTACCTGCCGAAGATATACATCATGTTGTTTCATTCATGAGTACGGATGACCCGGCGCAGCGTAATTTTCTGGCTTATGACTTCGATAACCTTATGAGTCTATGCAAACAGTGCCATCAACGTGTCCATAATTCAAAATAATAACAAAAAAGTTATTGATTTGCTTGTTTAATAACAATATTGTTATTACCTTTGTAGTGTCAAAAAACAAAAGCAATATGGGAGAAAAACCAATCAGTAAAGAACGAATGAAACTAGAGAAGGAGTTGCTGTTTTACCTTCGCTATTACAAAGAACTAAAAAGCAGAGGGCATTATCAACAGGAACTTGATTATCAAATTGAGGAGTTGATGAAAAAGCTAAAAGAAATGTAAGTTACTAACCGTCCCCCTTGGAATATAGGGGGACTTAACTAAAGGGTTATGAAAACAGATATAGAAAAACTTAAGGAACGCTTTGTTAATGCTACGAATGAGACGGAACTTGAAGCGATAGATAAAGATATGAGAGCACTTGCCGATAAGAACATAGATAAGTTTGCGGAAGGTTTGATAGAGTGTGTCAAGGATACCAATAAGGAAGCAGATGAGGTACTGCTAAGGGAGAAGTTAGAGTCAGTACTCCCTTTTATATCTGTGTCTGCATTAGCAAAGACATACTTTAAACGGTCACCTCAATGGTTCTATCAGCGTTTGAATGGTAGTACGGTTAACGGTAAGACCGTAAGGTTCAATAAAGCAGAGTTGCACACGCTATCACAAGCGTTAACCGACATAGGAAAGAAGATAAGTCAAGCTGCTGCTTTTGTTTTTTGACGATTACTGAGTAATAGCTTGTCGCCCTGCCTGCAAAGGTAGGGCTTTTTTATGCTTTTGGCTACAATAGTTAATATTAAGTTAATTTTAACTATTTTATTCGTCTATAGGGGGTAGGGGGGCAAATTTTGGCAGTTGAGGGACTCCAAACCTCGCCCTACCCTTGTTCACACACATGGCACTTTTTGAAAAAAGCCAAACTGTTTCGTTCTGTTAAAATACTTGTTTTGTATGACATTTCAATGGTTTTATGGTAAAAACGAATCAAAATCATGGAAAAAAAGAAGAGAATCAGCTTTAAAGTGCCCGATAGTATCAAACATGATGAAGCGCGTAGACTTATCACCGGACTAGTCAAACAGTTGAATGAGAAGGAAATGCTCGAACTATCCGATATACCACAAATCCATCGTATGGCGACAGCCTACGATATGTACCTCAGTTGCGTGGACAAAATATCTGAAAAGGGAATGACAATGGAAAATCTGAAAGGGGAACAGGTGAAACGACCGGAAGCAAATCTGTTGAAGGAGAGCTGGAGCCAATATCTTGAACTGGCAAAAGAGTACGGATTAACCGCAAAGAGCAAGGGTCAAATCAAAGCCATGAATGGTGGGGATAATGATGAATCTCCACTTGATAAATTTTTGGCTGGCAGAAAGGAACTGCGTTAATGAATACGAAGGCTTACTACAAGTATGCTCAAGATGCAGTTGAAGGAAAAGTCGTTTGTGGAAAGTTCATAAAACTGGCCGCTGAACGTTTTTTCAACTTCATGGAAGATGACCGATACGACTTTAGGGAGGACAAGGCAGATGAAGTTATCGAGTTCTTCTTCATCCTCCGGCATTTTACCGGAAGGCACGCGGGTAAGCCGTTCACCCTCCAGCCGTGGCAGCAATTTGTAATAGCCGCAATTTATGGTTTCTACGTAAAAGATACAGGAGAACGCCTCACCAAGTATGTTTATATCGAGATTTCCCGTAAGAATGGAAAGACCGCATTTGCTGCCGGTTTAGGCTTATATCACTTGATTGCTGATGGTGAAATGGATGCTGAGGTAGATTTGGCTGCTAACTCTAAAGAACAGGCTAAAATAGCGTTCAAATTCTGCTCACAGTTTGCCAAAGGAATCGACCCCAAGGGAAAGGATCTTGTATCATACCGTGATAAAGTGAAATTTGAAAAGATGTTATCTTTGCTTCAGGTGTTTGCGGCCGATGATTCCAAGTTGGATGGTTTCAATGCTTCAATGTACTTGATTGATGAATATCATGCGGCGAAGAACACCGGACTGAAGGATGTACTTCAATCATCGCAGGGTATGCGTGATAATCCGATGGCCGTCATCATAACTACTGCCGGCTTTGATAAACTGGGTCCATGCTACCAGTATCGAGAAATGTGTACGGAGGTGCTTTCCGGCTTGAAAGAAAACGATTCTTTATTCGCTGCAATCTACTCACTCGATGAAGGCGACGACTGGAAAGATTCGAAGAACTGGGAAAAGAGTAATCCCAATTTGGGTGTTACTGTAAAGCCGCAATATCTTCATGCGCAGGTTCAATCGGCCAAGAATGCCAAATCGGAAGAGGTGGGTATCAAAACCAAGAATTTCAATGTGTGGTGTGATTCCGAGACGATTTGGATTCCTGATCACTACATTCTGCAAGCTTCCAGAAATCTGGACTTTGAACAGTTCCGGGATATGGATTGCTACGGTGGTATCGACTTATCAAGTACCAGCGACCTTACTTGTGTTGACTTCATGTTTCCTACCACGGACAAGTACTACTTTAAAACCTTGTATTATTTGCCGGAAGCCGCCTTGCAAGAGAAACGGTTTAAGGACCTTTACGGAGAATGGCGCAGGCAAGGACTTATCACGATCACTCCCGGTAACGTGACAGATTACGATTATATTCTGAATGATCTTCTGCGCATCCGGGATATAGTATTCATCCAGAAGATAGCATATGACGCATGGAATGCTACGCAGTTCGTTATCAATGCCGAGGAAAAGGGATTGCCGATGGAATCCTATGGACAGAATCTCGGAAATTTCAATAGACCAACTAAAGAAATGGAACGTCTGCTACTGTCCGGTAAGGCAGTAATAGATAATAACCCAATAAATCGCCACTGTTTTCGGAACGTTGTAATGGCCAGAGACAGAAACGGCAATACGAAGCCTTCAAAGCAGTTTGAGGAGAAGAAAATAGATGGGGTCATTGCTAAACTCGAAGCACTCGGAATCTATCTTGTTTCACCTCGTTACAGCGCATTAATTTAAAGGTGTATGACACTTTTTTGGTTAGTCTAAAAAGGAATATGAACATATTAGGATTTGAGATTAGAAGGGCAAGCAAGAAGGAGATAGCCAACACGTCCATGATGAGAAGCGGTGGAATGTTCTTTGGGAGTCGCAGTAAACCAATGCTTCTTAGCACTGTATATCGATGCGTGGATGTGATCGGAGATAGCGTAGCACAACTTCCGCTCGACACTTATTTGGTTGATAAGGATGGATTCAAGGAGAAATATAAATCCCATCCGGCATATCATGTACTGAATTGTGAGCCCAATGAAGATATGACTAGGTTTACTTTCTTCAAAACTCTGGTTACATCTGTATTGCTGGATGGAAATGGTTATGCATATATTGAGCGTGATAACGCAGGTAATGCCTTACAGTTGATTTATCTACCATCGAACATGGTTAGTATTGTCTATGTAGCGGATGCAATGGGAATCCAAAGAAAGCGTTATCGTGTCACTGGCTTTATCGAATTGGTTGAACCCCATGATATGATCCATGTATTAAATTTTTCGTACGATGGAATTATAGGAGTATCTACTCTTACTCACGCCAGACAAACGTTGGGAATAGCTTCCGACAGTGAGAGACACGCAGCCGGGTTTTTCGAGGGAGGAGGTAATATGGCAGGTGTACTTACGATTGGTGGCACACGTGTAGATAAAACACAAAAGGAGCAGAATTACGCTGAATGGGAATCCCGAACTAACCCAGTATCGGGGCGACCTAACGGCATTGTAATTTTGGAGGGTAACATGAATTACCAACCTATTACAATAAATCCTAAGGATGCACAATTATTGGAAAGCCGTATGTTTAACGTTGTGGACATTTGCAGGTTCTTTTCAGTCTCTCCAGTGAAAGCTTTTGATTTAAGCAAATCCAGCTATTCCACTGTTGAGGCTACCCAATTAGCCTTTTTGACGGATACAGTTGCCCCAATGCTTGAAAAAATAGAACTGGAGATTAAACGCAAGGTATTCAGACTTTCAGAATGTGGGACTGTAACCGTTCAGTTTGATACGTCTGCATTACTGCGTGCGGATATGACATCGTTGGCTGCCTATAACAATATGTTATTTCAGAACGGGGGTATCACGCCCAACGAAATTCGCAGAGCGAATAACCTGTCGCGTCTTCCTGATGGCGATGAAACATTCGTTCAAGTTAATACCCAACCTCTAAAATATGCGGTAATGAGACCAGCGGACCCAGAGAAAGATAAAAATAAATTGGAAAAACCACAAAAATAACAGATTTGTATGACAAACTTTTGGTTAGTATAAAAATCGGGTAACATGGACAGTAAAAAAGAAATTAGAAACACCTCGTATGAGGTTACTGTAGACAGTGAAAGCAGAACGGTTGAAGGTTACGCTTTGCTGTTTGATACACCTTCCACTGGACTCCCATTCGTGGAAGTCATAGAACGCGGATCATTGGAAGGAGTAGTGGCAAAAAGTGACGTATTCGCACTTCTTAATCATGACCAAAGTCGTGGTATTCTGGCAAGGTCAAAGAAAGGTCACGGCTCTTTGTCATTAACAGTTGATGCTAAAGGTTTGAAGTATCGTTTTGAAGCGCCAAACACGGCACTGGGCAATGAGTTGTTGGAAAACTTAAAACGCGGAGAAGTTGATAGTTCATCCTTTGCCTTTACTGTGGAAAAAGACACATGGGAACGTGGAAAAGACGGTAAAGTAAAACGTACGATACAAAAAGTAAGTGAATTGTATGACGTATCGCCAGTGTATAATGCTGCCTATTCTCAGACATCGGTATATAAACGAGGAATGGAAGCTCTTGAGGAAGAGGAAAGACAAGCAAACGAAATGGCGTTAAACACGTATTTCGCAGATATAGAAAACAAATTTAATTAATATTTAAAGTATAAGATTATGCCTAAAGAAAAAAGTACAGTCGATCTGAAAGACGAAAAAAGACAGTTGAATGTCCGCAAGGAAACATTGATTAGCACAGCTAAGACAGAGAAAAGAACGCTTACTTCGGAAGAAACTACCCAGTTGAATGAAATTGCTACTCGAATGGTAGACATTGATGCCGAGATTGCAGAATTGGAAGCGATGAATAAACGAAAAGGTACGCCACATCAAACGCAAAAGCGATTCTCATTGTTACGCGCCATCGGTGAATCTATCACCGGCACTTATTCGGACGAAAGTTTGGCAGTGATTGAAAGAGGTCGAGCACAGATGTCCGGTATGGAAACAACCGGTAGTTTACTGATTCCAGTTGAAGATCGCGCAGCTGTAGTCGCGGGTACTCCAGCAAATGGTGGCAATGTGATTGATACCGATATGTTGGATATCATGACGCCGCTTACTGCTAATCTTATTTTAGCACAGGTTGGGGCGAATATCGTTACAGGTTTGACCAATAATGTGTCAATTCCGAAATATACAGGAACTACCGCTGACTGGGCGGGGGAAACATCCGCTGCCGCTGATGGCACAGGTACATTCAGCAAACAGGGGTTTAGCCCGAAACGCCTTGCGGCAGTAACCTATATCTCCAAACAGATGTTAGCGCAAGATTCCCTGGGAGTTGAAAGAATGTTGTGTAATCAGATTGTACGTGCCATTGCTGCCAAATTGGAGTCTACCATATTCGGTGCAGCTGCCGCATCTGCAACTAAACCAGACGGATTCTTTACTACAGTACCGGCGGCAGGTGGTGTGGTAGATTGGAAGAAGATTGTAGAACTTGAAACAAAAATCAATACAGCTAATGCGCTACAAGGCAATCTGGCGTATGTAGTTCATCCTTCTATTCTTGGCAAGCTCAAAACTACCGTAAAAGATGCTTCTGGTGCTGGCGGATTCCTGATTGGCGATAATGGTATGTTGAATGGTTATAAATGTCTTGTTACAACTAATATTGCTAGCGGTTTGCAAACTGCAAAAGACGAATATGGAGCAATCTTTGCAAACTGGGCTGATTATTTTATTGGGCAATGGGGTGCTTTGGACCTGACTGTGGATCCGTATACCGAAGCTGCGAACGGTCAAATCAAGCTAATTGTAAACGCATACTTTGATGCCGGCATTCGTCGTGATGAAAGTTTTGCTAAAACAACTTGGAAGTAATTATGGTATACGTCGACTTACAACTGGCTAAAAGACATCTAAACGTGGAGGAATCTTTCGTGGAAGATGATGAATACATCGGCGGACTTATTGAAGCCGCTGAAGCTGTTGTAGAGAAAGATGTATGTGATAAATTAGATACCTTGGCGCAAGAGAATGGCGGGAAATTACCCGCACCTCTTCGCCAGTGTATTCTACTAATGGTCGGGCAGTTTTACGCTAATCGTGAACCGGTTGCGTTCGCCCAGTCGGCGGAAGTGCCCTTGTCTTACAGTCACCTCGTATCACTTTATCGGAATTATGCCAAATGAGAGCAGGATTACTAAAATATACGCTTGTATTTGAATCTCCCGTGGAGGTTAAGTCCGCAACAGGAGCGGTTATCAAGGAATACCGTGAAGTATTTCGGTGCCGCGCACTACGTAGGAAGCAAACCCTGCTTTCGGTGGATGAAAATGCTTATGAACAGTTCATCGGGCATACAACCGTGATGCAGGTACGTAAATATCCGCAAATCAAATATGGATGCCGTGTAAGATACGCAGATTGTGTCTGGGAGATAAGGATGATTGAGCCGGCCGGCAATGAGCTTACCTTAACCCTTAAGAAGATTGATGTATGATTCAGGTTACAACCATTGATCGGGAAAACATTCAATACCTGATTCGAAATCTGGAAGACTTTGAAAAGGATAAGGCCGTTAAAAGTGGATTGCGAGCGGGGATGAGTGTGTTTCGTGTTAAAGGCCGCAGCAATCTTCGTGCAAGGCTGCTTCATCATGGAAAGCAGACAAATCACCTTATGAACTCTTTCGCCACACGGGTAAAACGTAATAAGCTGGGCGCATTGTCCGGTTTTGATCGTCCGGGCGGAAATCATGCTCATCTGGTTGATCGGGGAACTAAGAAACGCCATACTAAAACTGGCAAGAACCGAGGTGTCATGCCGGGGAATAGATTCTGGGATGATGCCAAGCAAACGGAAGAAAACAAGGCAGTGCAGGCAATCTATCAGGGAGTACAAAAAGCGGTGCAGCGAATAAATGAGAGACGATGAATAATATGCTAAAGATTACAACTGATGTACGGGACATACTTCTGACTTCGGCAGAAATAAAGTCAATGATTGACGATAAGATATTTCCGCTTGTCGCACCTGAAAAAACGGAAGGGGATTACATCGTTTATCAACGTGACGGATATAAACAGGATACTACCAAAATGGGCGTGTGTACCCAAATGCCGTTGGTAAATGTCATTGCTGTTAGCGAAAACTACGATCACAGTCAGGATTTGGCTTCGCTGATTTACGATACTTTGTCCGGTGACTTTGCGAATCCGGATATACATATTGAACTTGAAGACTCAACAGAGGATTTCATTGATAACAAATACATTCAGGTATTACAATTTTCAATTAAACAGAGATAATATTATGGCAGCAACAAAATTAGATTCAAGAAAAGACATTTACAGAGGAGAGTTCTTCGTATTTGTCGGTATAGAAAAAGGAGATACGGTTGAGGAAGTGCCCATCGCATTTGCGTCAACGGCGACACTTGAAGTGACAACCGAAGAGATTGATATCTCTAACAAGATGATGGGTGACTGGACAGGTTCCCTTCCGGGCAAAAAGAGTTATACGGTATCTTCCGAATCTCTTGTAACCCGTAAAGAGGGTGCAGTGAGTTACGATACTTTGCTTAAGGCTCAGATAGAGGGTAAAACATTGCCATTCTATTTCGGTGAAGCCAAGGCAGCCGATAAGGATAATTTCGGTGGAACGTTTACCCCGGACAATACAAAGATGAGCTACACCGGAGAAGTGATGATTACGTCCTTGTCCATCTCTTCCGAAGCAGGACAAATCGCAAAATGTAGTGCATCATTCAAGGGTATCGGTGGTTTATCACAAGTATCGGGAAGTGCTAGTGGCGGAGGTGGCGGTGGTGAAACTCCTGATCCGGCAGCATAAAAAAGAATCAATTCTTAAACGAAGGCGGTCACTTTATTGATGGCCGCCTTTTTTAATTCAAAGTATCATGGGTTTATTTATAACATTGGCTTATATCATAGCAGCAATATTCGCGATAGTGGCGATTGCCTACATTAAATGCAGTCGTCCGGGACCTCCTCCTAAGAAGAAATTCTCATTAGGAATGGATGTGAAACTGAACATGAAAGCTATCATCCGCTGGGAACAACTTCGTAAAAAGTCATTCTCCATGATGGATTACACAGATAAGGATGATGTAGAAACACTGCTGTATACTACGACCATCTGTAACAACGAAGGCTTATTGTATACGTATGACGTCTTTCGTGGAACTCTAAACAATGTGGAGTTAGTTAGGGAA
>NZ_URFY01000081.1 GCF_900547205.1 uncultured Bacteroides sp. | reverse complement strand
ACCGAGCACCAGTCAAATTCTACGGAGCTACCGATACGGTAAGCACCCGAGCCCAGAACGACTACTGACTTTTCGTTCTTATAATAGTTTACATCGTAACCTTCCGTTGCATATGTCATATACAAGTAATTAGTCAGTTCCGGATGTTCGGAAGCGATGGTATTAATGCGTTTCACAGCCGGAAGAACACCCAGCGCTTTACGGTGTGCACGCACCATCAGGTTTTCTTTTTCCATGTTGCCGGTGGGTTCCAATACGAAACGGGCAATCTGGAAGTCGGAGAAGCCTAAAATTTTTGCTTCGCGCATCACGTCAGCCGGAATATCTTCTACCTTATTATACGTAGACAATTTAGCCTTGTAGTCAACGATGTTTTTCAATTTGCCGAGGAACCAAGGATCAATCTTTGTCAATTCATGGATACGGTCGATGCTGTAGCCTTCTTCCATCGCTTGTGCAATAGAGAATACACGCAGGTCGGTGGGGCGTGAAAGCTCCTTATCAAGGTCGTCGAAGTGCAAATCGTCGTTACCTACAAATCCGTGCATTCCCTGACCAATCATGCGAAGACCTTTCTGGATAATTTCTTCGAAAGAGCGACCGATAGACATGATTTCACCTACCGACTTCATGCTCGAACCGATTTCGCGAGAAACACCTGCGAACTTGGTCAAGTCCCAACGAGGAATCTTACATATCAGATAATCAAGTTGCGGAGCTACATAAGCAGAGTTCGGAGTTCCCATCTCGCCAATCTGGTCGAGTGAGTAACCCAAAGCAATCTTAGCGGCAACGAATGCCAACGGATAACCGGTAGCCTTGGAAGCCAGTGCAGACGAACGGCTCAGACGAGCGTTCACTTCAATCACACGGTAGTCGTCCGTTTCGGAGTTAAAAGCATACTGAATGTTACATTCGCCTACGATGCCCAAGTGGCGGATACACTTCGTAGACAAATCCTGCAAGAGTTTCAACTCTTTATCATCGAGCGAGCAAGTAGGTGCTACAACGATAGATTCACCGGTGTGAATACCCAGCGGGTCGAAGTTTTCCATGCTGGCTACTGTGAAGCAGTGGTCGTTTGCATCGCGGATTACTTCAAATTCGATTTCTTTCCAGCCTTTTAGTGATTCTTCCACCAAGATTTGTTTGGAGAAAGCGAAAGAGCTTTCAGCCAGTTTCAAGAACTCTTCTTCGTTGGCACAGATACCGCTACCAAGACCTCCCAAAGCGTAGGCCGAGCGTACCATAACCGGATAACCAATCTTACGGGCAGCAGCAATGGCATCTTCCATGCTCTCTACCGCCTGGCTGACAGGAGTCTTCATTTCTATCTCGTCCAGCTTCTTCACGAACAGGTCGCGGTCTTCTGTATACATGATAGCTTCTACCGATGTACCGAGCACTTTAACTCCATATTTATCAAGAATACCTTGCGTGTAGAGTTCTGCACCACAGTTCAATGCAGTCTGTCCGCCAAATGCTAACAGGATGCCGTCGGGACGTTCTTTCTTGATAATCTCTTCTACGAAATAAGTATTTACGGGAAGGAAATACACTTTATCAGCAATTCCTTCAGAAGTCTGAATGGTTGCGATGTTCGGGTTTACCAAAACTGAGCTGATACCTTCTTCTTTCAAAGCTTTCAGTGCTTGCGAGCCTGAGTAGTCAAACTCTCCGGCCTGTCCGATTTTGAGTGCTCCAGAACCCAAAACGAGAACTTTCTTGATTTCCTTTTCCATTTCTTTTGTTGTTATAATAAGTTGTTATTTCTAAGTTCGTTCATAAAAAAAATGCGTTACCCTCAAAAAAGGATTAACGCATTACCAAAGAACAATATATCGTTTTGAAGAAAAGAGAAGAAGTTTGCTGATTCCGGATGAAATACATCCGAATGTAGATAATACTTGCTTCTAATTTCTTGTTGATTCATTGTCAGTTTCAAAATTTTTGCAAAGTAACGATATATTTTGCACATGACAAAAAGAAACGTTCTTTTTTTTACAGCGAAGTGACTCCATTTTAATGCATCTTTCATTTTTTATCTGTATCTTTGTCGCTAAATCTATATATAATAAGGTAATAACAATGGCAAAAGAGAAAATCATACTTACGGGTGACCGTCCTACCGGACGACTCCATATCGGACACTATGTAGGTTCCTTGAAACGCAGAGTCGACTTGCAAAATGCAGGTGATTATAGTAAAATGTTCATCTTCATCGCCGATTCACAGGCGCTGACAGACAATATAGACAATCCGGAGAAGGTTCGTCAGAATGTAATAGAGGTTGCTCTCGACTATCTGGCTTGCGGGATAGATCCGTCAAAAGCTACTATCTTTATCCAATCGCAAATCCCTGAATTGTGCGAACTTAGCTTCTACTTTATGGACCTTGTAAGCGTTTCCCGCCTACAACGCAATCCGACGGTGAAATCTGAAATCCAGATGCGTAACTTTGAAGCAAGTATTCCTGTAGGTTTCTTCACTTATCCTATCAGTCAGGCTGCGGACATCACGGCTTTCCGTGCAACGACCGTTCCCGTAGGCGAAGACCAGGAACCGATGCTTGAGCAAGCTCGCGAGATTGTCCGCCGTTTCAATTATATATATGGTGAGACATTGGTGGAGCCGGAAATCTTGTTGCCGGACAATGCCGCCTGTTTGCGTTTGCCGGGAACCGATGGTAAGGCGAAGATGAGCAAATCACTCGGAAACTGTATTTATCTGTCGGAAGAACCGGATGAAGTACAAAAGAAAATTATGAGTATGTATACCGATCCGGGACATCTGCGCGTGCAAGACCCGGGTAAGATTGAAGGGAATACTGTATTTACCTACCTCGATGCTTTCTGTCTCCCCGAACATTTTGAACGCTATTTGCCGGATTACCCGAATTTAGCTGAGTTAAAAGCTCACTATCAACGTGGCGGACTGGGTGACGTGAAAGTGAAACGCTTCCTGAATGCTATCATGCAAGAGACGCTGGAGCCGATTCGCAATCGTCGCAAAGAGTTCAGCAAGGATATTCCTGCTGTATATGAAATGCTTCAGAAAGGATGCGAAGTCGCTAGAGTTGCTGCTGCCGAAACATTGGCAGATGTAAAGAAAGCAATGAAGATTAATTATTTCGATGATAAAGAATTGATCGCTGAGCAGGTGAAACGTTTCTCGCAGGAATAAAAATATAAGTTATATAAATAAGGTAAAGGCTGCCATTCTTTTGTAGAACAGGCAGCCTATCTTATAATATACTGCTTAGCTTATTTCATCTTCGTCATTCTTGAACAATACATCCTTCAATTTCTGATAGAGGAAGGAAAGTATCAGCAATATCAATCCCAGAATGATAAATACAATAATCTTACCGATAGCAGGCATTGACCACAAATCGTCGAATACAAGTTTGAGCAAGACTATCCCGAAAGTGGAAAGGCTTATGATACGCATCACTTTCTGATGCAGACGCATCCCCAGACCCATCTGTACAAATCCGGCAATACTCAATGAAAGCGAAAGGCCGGCACTAAAATCAGCCACTCCTACTTGCCAAAGGAAAGAACGCACCATTGTCAGCCAAAGAAGGGTAGCAAGAATACTGAGATAAATGGTAAAGCGAGGCTTTATGCCGATTACCGCATAGTACAGGCGTGCTACGTAATAGAGATTCATTATCACACACACTGCCGTGAACCAACGCAGCATCGCAGAAGTAAAAGGCATATTTTCCCATGGGTCGCACCATATATTTATGATATATACGAGCGCATTCACCCCTATAGCCAATAGATAAGAAATAAGATGCTCTGTTATCGGGAATCGTTTTCTGAAAGCATAGCAAACACTCAAAATAGAAGCGGCAGTAAACAAGAACATAGCTCCACTCCTCGTGGCTCCTTCAAAATGCAGATTAAATTCCATCATGAAGGTATAATAAAGTATGGCAACGGAAGCCAAAAGCATGAATGGATTCCAGAAGCCATATTTCAATCGGCGGGCGGTGGCGAAGAACTGATAGTAATATCCCATCATTAAAGCAAATGCTCCCGTAGCCAGTCCCACAAACAGAGAGGTGGCAAATGAACTGTTCAGAAAAATAGTGCCCGACAAAGCATTATCATAGAACACCACATTAAATACGTCTATCAAGTAAGAGATGAAAGTGAGTGCTACCAGTATCTTTGCTGCGCATTCATAAACTCTTATCTTCGACTTGATATATAGCCACAGCAACAGTACCATTTCCGATGCCCATAGCAATGTGATATAGTTTCCATCCAGTTGAATCGGGATAGTGATGGAGACAAAGGTTAGCACAAGTCCCAAGGTGGTATGAACCAAGAATTTATAATCTTTCCTGCTCTTCCATAACCAAAGAACCAGTCCCAGATTAACAAGAGCAATAAATATGCTCAGCAGACCGCTTGCCTTGAAAGATAATCCCATGTTCCGCAAGAACAAAGCACCCGAAAACAGATAGATAAAATTGTTCACAATGATGACAAATACCAGTCCACGACTCATTGTCTGCGTCTTTTCTCCCCGAAGAATGGAGAACACCGGGAGCAAAAAGATAAAATAGAACAGGGTGGTGAACAGATACATATGACTCGAAATAATGGTAGAATCTGATGAATAGTTTAATAAAATAAAGATTCCCATTATCAGGCAAGTAAAGACAAACGAGATTATCGGCAGTTCGCTCCACTTCTTATAGATAGACAGTCCGAACATACCCAGATTTAAAATACTGACATAGGTAAACAGCACCAGATAACTGCCTTCCCCACTACTTACGATGAATGGCGCCAAAAATCCTCCAACCAATGCAATAATAGCTAATTCACGCCTGTCATATATCACAGACAAGACAGACATAAACACAGTGACTACTATTAAAATGATAAACGCTACGGTCTGCGAGAAGATATGATAATAATGGAATGCAATTGCAACCGTAAGGTAGAATACAGCGAAAGCACCACCTGCAAGTAGCGAACTAAATGTACGATATTTCTTCTGTAACCGTTCGGCGACAATGAGCAAAGCTACTCCGGTCAAGAAACCAAGTACGGTACGGAAAGTCTCATTTATCCAATCCTTATCAATGGCATATTTCACAAAGAAGCCTACACCTATCACGAATATAAGAATGCCGATCTTCCCGAAGAGATTCTCACCGATGAACTTCTCATAGTTAATCTTCTGTTTGGGTTTCGGAACTGCTGACTGCTCCACTCTCACACTGATATTCTCTTGCGGAATCTCGTCGAGAGTTTCATCCACGGTTTCTACCGCAAATACTTCTTGTTTTTCTTCCGCAACAGCTTCTTGCGGAGGCATTTCGGGTGCAGTAATTTCTTCTATCAACTTGGGCAAGTCAGGCATATCTTTTATGGCTTCCGTCGATAAAGCTTCTGGCTCTACCTCATTGGCAACCACCTTTTGTTGAACCTTGAGATAATCGTCCATCCGCTTCTTTATCTCATTCAACTCTTTTTCAATCTTCCCATAACGAGAGTCAAATCTATTGAGTAAAACAATAAACATGACCACAATTAGTAATGCGCATACCGAAGTTAAATCGCCCATAATATCATCTATTAGCGTTCAATTTTACAAATATATAAAATAAAATCATATATTTGCCGAAACAATTCAGATTAAGATGATTACCAACCGGGAAGAAGTGCTGGAAAATGCTTTCAAAGTATTTATCAAAATGAATTATGAGAAAGCCAGTTTCACAGAAATCGCGAAAGCCTGCGGACTGTCTAGAGCGGGCATCATTCATTATTTCCCTTACAAACAAGACTTGTTTGTAGCGGTAGTAGACAAATTTGTATTCCAATTGCATCATCCAGAAAACAAGTTCAATCTGACAGAATGCACGCTGCAGAAGTTTATCCAACGATATATAGAAGGAATAAACACAACTTTGAACCGATTCATACCATTGATAGATGACGGCAATAATCCTTATAAATGTTGCCCGAACTTTTATTATTACCATTTCTTTTCACAGGTAAAGATGTATTATCCCAATTTTCATGAAAAGGCATCCCGATTCTTTGAGCAGGACTATAGAATATGGAACACAATTGTACAGAAAGCCAAAGACAACGGAGAGATTCGGCCAGATACCGACGTCAAGAAGGCCGCAACCCTATTCAGGCAAATGTATTTCGGTTTGTCTTACGAACAGTCTTTCCTGAATGGATTGAACATTAATGAATTGGAAGAAAATTTCAACTATATCTACTCTCTACTAAAGGCTTAAAACAACCTCATAAAATTCAAATCAGTATCTCTATAAACAAAAACCAAACAATCGTTTTGTTTTTATTCTAGTTTTTCCTACCTTTACGCCGATATCAACAAACACTTAACAATTTAATCATTTAAACAAGAAGAACATGAAGCATTTAAAATTCTTATTTGCGCTTGGCTCTCTCCTTCTCCTGTCATGCCAAATCACATCAGCCCGTGGTGTTAGAATCCCTTTCGGCGACCACGAAGTACTAACCAAAGTTGCCGATCTCCCCGACACCGAAGATTACCAAACTGAAGAAGGTAATTACATCGACCTTGGTACCCTCCATCAAGAATTCAACATCGCCTACATTCTTCCTCTATATATTGAGAAAGAACCACGACTGGTAGGCTATTGTGTAAAGGAAGATGTCTACTATGAATTGAATGAAGAGCAAATTGCAGCTATTCTGAAAGAGAACAATCTGGATGGTGAAAAGCTAAATAAGGTGGGCTTTTACTCCCGATATGGCGGCAAGATAGTGGCGCTTATAATCATCGTCCTCATTATCTGGGGGTTCGTTCCTAGTAAAAAGGAAAAAGTAAAACCGATAGAGGTATAAGAATTAGTAACTTTAAAACATAAAAGTCATGAGTATCTACACATTTATCCCAGTCATTTTCATCGCACTCTATTTAGCGTATTGGTTTTATATCAAGAACAAGAACTCTCAACAGAGTCAGATAGTGAACAACACTGATTTCAAAGCTGAGTTTGCAAACGCTGAGCGCTACAAGAACAGTTTTTTAAATTCCGATTTATCTTTTTTGAAAGAAGCGATGGGAGAAGAAAAAATCGACGCTTTCAATTATGCAAGTGCAGAATATGGCGTTACTTCCGCCCTTAAAGACGGAATGAAGGACAAACTGAAAGGTATGGCAACTTTAGGAACTGTGCGATTTAATACTGTGCAAACTCCCAAATATCTAGCATTGAGCGGTAACAATCTACACCTGTTCGATACAGATACAGAGGGAGAAATCGATCAACACTTTGTATTCAACCAATCGCGTCTTGAAAACTCCAGGCTCATCGAGATTCCTATGGAAGGACAAGTAAAAGCACAGGCACAAGCACGGGGAAACAACGTGAAGGCATACAAACTGTCATTGCAAACCGACGACAAGCCTATTGAATTTATCATTTACTCCTGCTTGATTTTTACTAATATCCCGGAAATTCCAACTAATCCACAGGAGACGGTGCAAGCTATCGTCATTGCTAACGATTTTCTGAAACAACTGGGTGACAAATATCCAAATTTAAAGGTTGCAGTTCCGATTTTGAAATAAAGAATCTTCGCTACACAATAAAAAAGTTCACTTAATGACGAGTGGACTTTTTTATTAGACCACAAAACAATAATTCGCTCCTAGAACTGGAAAGACATGAAACGGGTATTTATGTATGGTGCAAAAACACCTCTTTTTCAAGCACTGCTTTCATCCTATTTTCCTATCCAGCAAGTGGTTACAAAGAACCGGACGGAGACTGAAATCAATTATTGTTTTGCAGATTCTACCAATAACACGCGGTTCGGAATCGGCTGGTCAAACTTATCATTTCGTTTGTTTAATCTCACATATGTATGTACCTTTGCCGCTATGAAACATTTATCAACATATTTGCCAGCGTTCTTTTATGCTGCTCTGGCTACTATATTCGTTGTGCTCTATGCCTCAAACGGCGTATTAAATGGAGATTTTCTATATGGATTCGAACGTTTTTCATTGCTCAGCGACGAACCGTCGCCTCCTGAATTGCCAAATATAAGTGAGATAGTCTTGCTCGCCTCCTCCATGTTCATTGGAAGCTTTATTGCATGGCAAATTTCTAAACCGAGGACTTGGCGGATTTATTTGTTCTGTACAGTACTAAGCATTCCACTTAGTTTCTTCGTCACTTACATTATCAGCATGCTGTTTATAATAATCTATTTGGTATATGAATCTTCGGAATGTGGATTTTCTCTCATGAACATACTGAATTATATAATTGCCAGTTTTTTTTATTCATTAGTCTCTACCGTTCAATGCGGCGGACTGTTTATCTTGCCTATACTCTGCTCATGTCTGCAAAGTGCCGTGATTATGAAAACGGGCGTGTGGCTCAAAAAAGTTATGATGTAGAAGAAACACAAGCATTATTATTATGGAAAATATCCTGTTAAAAAGAACACTCATTTTCATTCCTTTTCATCTTTCTATACTTAGCATGTATTGACATGGGAATGATCACCATTGAACCTTGTTGCTATTCTTCCATATAGAGGAAGGCTTAAGAGATAGAAAATTATGGAACTTCCTCTATGATTCAGATTGTTACAACGACGCCTTCCCTAAACCGCTTGCTCTGTTTATTACGATTACCGTGATGTTTTATTTACTCCTGCTGATGGTTTTCACTATCTTTGGCACTTGTATCAAACGGCGTAACAGTTATAATTAAAGTATTATACAATGGCTCATACCTCACCCACCTGCTGTTTATCGCCCGCTGCAAGTCTGAAGAATTATCCGATGGGTTAATAAAATCATCACCATGCTCCGCCTGCAACCATTCCAGTACATGGTAGATTGCTTCATTCTGTTCATTGGATAATACCCCGAAACGCAGATATTGCATATCCTGAACCTCCGGATTTTTCAAATGATACGTTAATATCCAGACCAGCGTGTTGTTCATATCATCACCAGCCCGGTAGTCTTCCACAATCGAGGTGAGAAAAGCCGGAAGATAGTAGTGGAAAGCTTCCACAGTAAAGTAATGCAAAGCGTCCTGCTTCTCCCGCAATAAATTCTGCGGCACATTCGCCCATTCATACCTAGCATAATTATCTCCTGTTTCCGCACGTTTGGAATCATCCGAAGACATCACAATATTATCCCGTTCTGGACGAGGCACATCAGTAAAGGAAGATTTAATCTCTGCCAAAAGTTTGTCCTTACTCTGCACTTGTTTTTGCTGTAAAGTTCGACGGCATCTTTCATCTATTTCTTTCATCTTGTCTGGAGTATAAGCCGTGTTCGGATAGACTTTCAGAATGTCGTCCAACAGACGGCGACATAGACTCATACTATGCTCCGACCAACGGCGCGCCCAGAAAGAATAAGCCCATACCAACTCATAGTTCCTCATATCTATGTGCATCATGGCATGAGGTTGGTTGAAATAAGGAATCAATCCTACGAAATTGTCCCAACCAATGTGTTGTTCAGCCATGTTGTCATAAAGCAATGACAACTTCTCTTCCTTTGGACATCCCAGGTCATAGTAAGCATAGTCCAGCATATCAATCAGTTGCCCCAATCCCGACGAACGGTAAAGGTTTCCATAATCAAGCGTTTTCAGCACCTCGGGCAGTATCTTACCACTAATCAACTCATAAGCTTCTTCTTCTGTTAAAATCGCATCTTTCGCATCAAATATTTCTATTACCAGTTTCTGTATATTGGTGAAATCCTCCCCCGTAAACAAATCGTAATCCTCAAGCGTCCTGTCTTCGTCTACTCCAGATTGACGAAGGTTGGCATAATTATACAATAGCTTTTCCGTAAACGGTATAGGGCCATTGTTGATTTCGGAAGAATCTCGCCCTTCACCCCACCCGCACTGTTTGAAGTAGCGAACCACACTGCCACCTACCTGCTCTGTCCAAACTTTATCTATGGATGGGACTTCTGTACCGGTCTTATTCGTACGCACCACCTCATCTTGTTGACAATAGTCATTCACTAAAAAACTGATACCAATATAATCGCCTGCAAAAACCACAACAAGCGCAGGGAGACACATTAGCGAAAGGAAGGTAGACCTCGTACGCGTCCCAGCATACAGTAAAAGAGCGGAAAGTGCTGCTATGACGAAGTGAAGAACAAAGAGAAGTATGATAGGGACAGTCTTACATAAAGTTTCGTTGGATGGAAAACCGTCACGAGTAACGTAAGGTAGGGAGAATACCAGCATGGCTGTAAGTGTTCCGGTAAAAGCGAAAAGTTGTAAACAGGTGAAACGTTGCAATAACGGACTCTCACGTTCTTTGTCAGTGAGCGGTTCTATCTTGGTTATTATCCGGAGAAATATCCAAACTAACAGTGTGACGGTTGCTGCGAACAGAAAACCACGGACTGGAATATAAAGAATATCCTTTCCCTCAATACACCAATAACCAGCTTCAGAACCCGATGAAATAAGAAACAGTATCCACAAATAATAAGCTATCAAGCAACCTAAATAAAGAAATCCTAGTAGGTTTTTATAAGTTTTCCGCTTCATACGTTTGTTCAATTGAGTGTTTTTCTCCATAATTATTGCTAAAAATCAATTCCCGTATTTCTTGTTTGAAAACAAAAGTAGCAATAAAATCTAAATATACTACTTAGCCAACAGAAGAAATTGAACTCCCCGCCAACAAAAAGCGACTGAAAGCAAACCACCTTATTACAGGCACCGCTTTCAGCCGTTATCTCTTTGCAGTAAGCAATTACAAATGCTTAATTTACTTATTGTTGCGATGATTCTACCAATACCACACGGTTTAGAATCGGCTGACCAAACTTATCAACACCACCACCGGCTGCAACTTTCAGTCTATCGGCAGAAATGCCATATTTACTAACCAGCAAGTTTTTCACAACTTGTGCACGTTCCAAACTTAACTTCTCGTTGAAAGCCGGAGTACCCGTTGCAGAGTCGGCATAACCATTGATTGTGTATGTAG
>NZ_URFY01000080.1 GCF_900547205.1 uncultured Bacteroides sp. | reverse complement strand
GGAAGGTATCACACTGGAAGCTTGCAAGTCAGTTGTTATTTCTAATAATAAAATAGAAGGAGATGTATTAGGACGTACGGTGAAATTTGAGAAGATGAAATCGTCGGATATAAAGATCAGCAAGAATCCGTTCTTTCAAAAGAAGAAATAAGAACAATATAAAGAAGAATTAAGATTAATCAAAAGAATCTGTCATTCAGAAAATCAAAAGGAGGAAGAATCTACACACTTCGTGAGCCAAAGAAAATATTCTTCACCTTATTCTGAATGACAGATTCTTTTGTTTATCATTATCGAGTGGCTTCATTCAGAAAGCATTGAAAACAATATAAACAGGGAAAGATTTTCTTTTAGAAATTTCAAGGCAAGGCGAATATGACGTTCTACTGCCTTCTCCGAGATGCCATAACGAAGGGCAATCTCCCGATAAGTCATGTTCTCTTCCCGATTCAACAAGAACATTTCACGTTGACGCTCGGGCAAAACGGCTATTAAACGATCGATGTATTCTCTCAGTTCTTCTGCCACCATTTCATCTTCCTGGGTATAAGACTGCTGCTCTTCAGATTCTAACGAACGTATCACCGTAAGTTTGAACATATCCTCACGGAGTTTTTTACGCTCCTTATTGAAAATAATGTTGCGGGTGACAATAAATAAAAAACCTTCCACCCCCTTTTCATTATCCAGCAAATGACGTGCCTCCCAAAATTTCACAAAGACATCCTGCACAATCTCTGAAATCTCATCGGAAGAAGTAATATAAAGCTTGGTAAAATTATAGACCCTCTGCCAATAAAAGTCATACAACACAGCAAAGGCTAAATTATTACCGTTCTTTATCTGCTCTATCAACTCTCTTTCCTCCATATCTTCCAGTATCTTGTTAGGGCAAAAGTAATAAAATAAATGGAGAAGTAGAAATGTATAGATAAAAATATCACAAATCAATACAGAACTTTATAAATATCCTCCAAATAGGCATGAAAAGTTCTGTATCAATTTGTGATTAATCAACTAGCAATATTTAATTTTTACCTTAATTTCCTATCGATATCTCCTTACGCTCTCCCGTTACGGATACAGCATACAGTTTATATCCATCTTTCCAACTACCAGAAATAGTAAATGTATCAGTAGTTGAAGGAGTAGTCTCCCCACTGGAAATAAATACAAGGTTGTTTGATGCATCCGTCACTTCATAGGCAACAACATACTGCCAATTACGAATTGTTAATGTATTACCACTACGAACAGCGTTATCTCCAGCTACTATTGACGGTTTAGTCTTATACCACTCCCACGAATTATCTGAAATATATTCAAGAGCTACATCCGGTTTTGGATATTCCAAATTTTCCACTTTAGTTCTCAGAGCATCAGCCATTGCCTTGGTTACCTTCATTGGTTCTGTGGAATAATCTTCTATTTGCCTATCAACTTCAGCCAGAAATCCCCATTTCTCAAAGAAATCAAGTAAATTAGTCTTTGCTACCACACAGCAGGTATACACAAAGTCAAGCTGTATTTCACCGTTACTCATTCCTGCATAATCCTTCTGCCGTACAGCTTCGTAAACTTCAGGATAGAAACCGCCTTTATCCGATTGCTGCAAAGGAGTTCTTCCCAACACCTTCCCGAAGTAAAGTTCCAGTTGCCAGAACGGAACCAACTTGCAGAATACATCATCTTCATCCTTTGGACCACTAGTAAATTGCGAATGGGGAGCTCCCGGCACTATAATGCTACTCCACGCTTTCGAATATCTATTACGATAAGTTGCTCCCATGTCCTCTGTTTGAATACGGGAATCTTGACCAAAAATTGTAGTCTGAATATATTGAGACATGATATTGTTAGTTACTTCGGTAGTTCCAATCCATTTCAAGCCGGGACGAGTCTGATTGCAATGTCCTATCTCGTGAGCCGGTCCCCAGCAAGCAGTAGTTTTGAGCTTGGTAGGATCACATACGTCAGCCATTGTGGTTTGATTGTATGCTGTATGATAGGCAGTTGCATACATATAAGACTGGTACATAACATTTAAGTACATACGATTTCGGAATTCCTTGTTATATTTAACCAACCCCAACAATTCCATTTCGCTATATACAATCTTATCATAAAGATCAATTAATTCGTTACCATTGCTAGAAGCATATCTTCTAAAATCACTGGTTTCGAATGTTAGATGTGCATATTTACCCAATACATCGAAATATTTATCTGTAGCTTTGCCCAGCAGTTCGCTCCATCGTCCTTTATGATCTTCGTTCTGGGAATCATAATAACCGTTTACTGTTCCTGACGCAATGTGTATACCAATCGGTTGAGCCGTAGGATTGTCCAGTTCTCTTGTATAATAGGTCACATATACCAGTCCCTTTTCACTCATCTTCAATTTATTGATGCCACGGTTCAAAGGATAAGTTGGTCCACCAAAACCATCACTATTCGGTGCATCAAGATTTTGCACTTTCAATCCTATATTCTGGTTATAAGTATCTCCTACCAAGACAACAAGCGTTTCATCCTTCTCTACAGATATTCCAGTTGGATTATCCAAGAGACTATATGGATTTGTTTTATGAGTTTCAGACTGAATATCCGGATTCGGATAAGCCTTATAATTAGCCACGCGGAATGCATCATCATATTTTCCTTGAAGCATATAATAAGCCAGATTTTTAAAGAAAGGATACTTGCAATTTTCAATATCCGTTTCTGTAATTCCAGTTTTCAGTTTACTACATATTTCATCTTCAAAAAGAGTTTTATAGTCAAAAGTATCCAAGTTCTTAGTATAAAACTCCATTTCTGCACAAGAAGCAAACCCTTGTCCGTCACCCGCTCCGCTTTTCACAATGAAGCGGAAAGACTTTGCTCGAAGGGTTTCATCGAAAGTAACTCTTGTAGCCGTAGCCGAACCTTGGAAATCCTTATCCATCAACTTTGTGAAGCTATTTCCATCTGAGGAGTATTGTATCTCGACTTCCTTAAACCGACCATTATTCCCTTCCGAACGAGGATAATATATTAAATAATCCACATCAGATGCTTCTGCAAAATTATAAGTTAGAGTAATCGGAAAATAATTGCTTCCGCTATTCGTCCAATTCGAATGATATAGTGTAGAATAATCACAATCAAACGATTTTTCAATTCCGTCATCACCTTGATGAGAGGTATCTGTACCGCCCACCACTTTGATTTTTATATCGTCTTTGATATCTTCACCATTACCGGCATTATATTCGTTCAACCCATGTTGTGAAACAAGGACTGTAGCCGATACCGGAATATCTTCTTCGGTAGCTCCTTCAGGTAATACTTCTGTAAACGTAATCGTTCCTTCTCTTTTTGCATCCAGCACACTGCGTTTTACCACATAGGTATGGGTTGAGGTCACCATTTCCGGAGCACGAGTTCTCCCCTTCTCCGTAATCCACTCAGGAAACTCCGTTTTTACCTCCACGTTGGTAGTGACATTCAAAGTAATTTCGCTTCCTACTACTTCCACTTCAAATGCACTTGGGTCAGTCAGAATGGCGGCCTCCCAACCTAATTGTCGGACTTTAACCGTTTTTACTTGACTATCCGTAGTAATTGTTACGATAGCTTCGCGCACTAACCTTTCCGTACTCTCATCTACTGAAATCTTCAATATCTTTCCTGCTACAGAAAGAGTACACCAGCCTTTATCCGCTTTAGCATCCCAAGTTGGAGCATTTGTTACTACTGTAATGCTTTGAGTCCCTGCTTCCATTGTAAAATCTACGACTTCCTTATTTACGGAAAGATCTACTCCTACCAGCTCTTCATCATCACTAGAACATGAAATAGCTAAAACACAATACATAAATACCGAGAGTACTAATAAGCACTTTTTTATATGATACATTCCCATTTATTTGATATTTAAAATAATACGAATTAAATAAATTGAAGCAAAATATAAAAGGCGGAAATTGAGAATTGTAATCCACAAGATACATTCACATTTCCGCCCAATATACTAGATAGTAGATATTGCGATCATCTCGTCACATATATCCTAGCATTACCTTTTTTAATCTGCTTCAGGATCATAAATACTTGCTGCTACCTCAAATAACTTAAATTCTGCCATACTAAAATAGGCATCACCACCGCTAGTGTGGTTAACTGAATACCTTATATAACGATATGGTTTTGAATTGTTTCCTATAACGGGAGATGTAAATGGAGTAACACTCATAGGTATTCCATTTTTATCTTTATTCAAATTTTCTATAAGCTCAAAATTAACTCCATCATTACTTCCCATTATATCTATATCATCAGGTATATCTTTTGCCGTATTACGTGCTATCGACTCATACTTAAAGTATGTGACTTCTTTTCCTAAATCCACCTGAAACCAGTGGGGAGACGGTGGAACTGTTCCACTCCATGTAGAATGAAAATAAGTCGAAGCATCTCCATCAAGAAGATTCTTAATAGGACCTTCAGACCCTTCCTGAGCATTTGTCGACAACTGTTCTTCAGTCAGTACTATTTGTTTTGAATCTCCATACACAACTTGTATTGGAGCTGGCTCTGATACAGCTTTAATAGTTTGCAAACTGCCTGCTTCTCCACTTTCACTAAAAGACTGAACTTTAAATTCATATTCTCCAAACTTCTTACGGGTATCCGGAATCAATACACTATCCGCATAAACGCTAGCCAATCTTACTACTTCTTTTTCTAATAAATAATCATAATAAGTGACTTTTACGTATCTGATTGTGTTATCATCGGGTGTTTCCCAACGAAGTACAATATAACCGGGCTTATTTTGAGTATCAGCACTCAGATCAATGATATCAGAAGGAACGATAGCCTTTTTATCATCGTCACTACAACTGGCTAGCCCAACTAGAAACACACTTATAATCAATAAAAAAATATTTTTCTTCATAATGGTCTGTCTTGCTAAATTTTATTAATAATTAGGATTCTGTACCATATTAGGATTCTTACTTACTTCCGCTGCCGGTATAGGCAACAAATACTGGCGTGGAGTATCGAAGTTACGCGTATCAGGAAGCGTTTTTACTTCTGCAAATCCATTAATATCTTTAGCATCAATATTCATGCCTTTTACTTGCACAGCAAAGTATTTTGCTCCTAATTTCCAACGACGAATATCCCAGAAGTTTTGTTGTTCCAAATATAGTTCAATCATCCTTTCCTGTCTCACAATCTCAGTCAGTCTGCCATTCAACCCACCATTTCCTGTATAATCTACTATAGGATTTTTCGCATTCTTCCATGCTTCTTTGACAGTAGGAAGTCCGGCACGCTGGCGTACTTTATCCAGTTTTTCCATTCCATTCTCAACATATCCCTCCTTATTATAAGCTACACACGCTTCTGCATAATTAAGATATAATTCTGCCAAACGGATAACCGGCCAAGGATAATCTTTAGAAGGAGCCTTTTGCGATTTAGAGGCTGCTACTCCCGGATGAACTCCTTTTTTATTCAGATAACCAGTTTTAGAATAGTTATTATTTCTACCATTCTTTCCACAATTACCTTTTTCTGTAAAATCAGTCAACCATTTTTTTCCATCCGATCGTTCTGCACTTAGTTGATAAGCATCTTCCTTTTTGGTTTCTGTCTGACATTCATAATACCCATTTTGGAATGCAATCCAAGCGTAGAAACGAGGTTCCCGATCAATATTCATTCTCAAAGTCTGTCCTTCACCATAGGTAGCACCGTCTGGGAACGGGACAACAGAGAATCGATTCTGATAATCAAATTCCGGATCTTCATCAATCGGAAGTCCATTTTTTGTATAAAAACGCTCAACCATAGTCAACGTTGGTGCTACACCATTCCATGAACCATCACTCAAAAAAGGTAAAGATTTCGGTTGTATGCCATATGAGCCAGCTTTACGAGTTTCCGCAAACAAAACTTCTTTAGAGTTATCATTATCCATAAATGTGAAACGCAAAGTACGTTGTGTCAAATCTTGAGGTTCAGGATAACCACTCAGGTCACCTTCTTTCATCTCATACAATCTATAGCCATTAGCCTCTGCCAAATTTATAGCTTCGAGTGCAGCATCAGCAGCTTTTTTCCATTTATTCTCATCATACGTAAGAGGCATTAGCGTGCTACCATCAGTATTCACAAAATCGCTATAATATTCTGTGTTTCCATTAAATAATGGAGAAGCAGCGTAAAGTAACAATCTAGATTTAAGAGCTTTTGCAGCTACGCTGGTTGCAAGCCCATATTCTGTGCCATTCCTGCTCTCCGGCAATCTTCCGGCAGCACTATCGAACATATCACAAACCCACTGCACACACTCGTCATAAGAAGTACGACCCAGCAGATTTTCTCTAGGAGTATCTAACACTGGCAGTTCCTTTACCAATACGACAGGACCATAACATTTGATTAACAACATATGAAAATAGGCTATCAAGAAATCTGCCTGTGCAACATAACTATCAATGGTTGCCTGATCTATACGAGGAACAGAATTAATGTTTTGCTTCAACATATAGCATTGACGGATACCAAGAAAAAGATCATTCCAATAACTAATAATCGTATTACCAGAAGTATATATACCTTCGGCAAACTTCACATATGATTCTTGCGAAAAAGGACTTATAATTTCATCACCGCTAAAATCCAAGCAAGTTGAGACTGCATTAATCTGCGGTATATATCCATAACATGAATAAAGAAATCTTTCTGCTGCTTTAGGGCTGGAAAACGCATCTTTATCGCTAGCCTTTTCCTCAGGTACTACATCTAAAAAGTTACAGGAAGCCAATGAGATTCCCGCTATAAACGTCAAAAATAGATATTTTATTATATTTTTCATACTATTTAAAATTAATTATTGAGAGTCATTTGGAAACCAACATTAAAAATGCGCTGTGTAGGATATTTCAAACCACTACCACCTCCTTGCTCCGGATCCCATAAATCAAACTTAGAGAATGTCAACAGATTAGAACCACTAACATAGAAACGCATTCTTTTAAATGTATAACCAATCTCCATATTCTTCAGTTTCAGGAATGAACCATCACGCATCCAATAATCGGATGTTCTGCCACCAGGAGTTGTATTATTGGTACTTGTCTTGCGTGTTAGGCGCGGATATTTAGCATCTGCATTCTGATTAGTCGGTGACCATCTGTCATTAGCCACAAACTGCAATACATTACGCAATGAATTATCGCCAAAAGGATGGAATCCACTCATGAATAAAGATGTTTTCGTTACTCCTTGGAAGAAGAAAGAAAAATCCCAGTTTTTGAACTTAAAAGATGGTCCAAAGCCATATACTATTTCAGGCACAGTAGGATTACCAATCCAAGTCCAATCATCTACATCCACTATATTATCACCATAACCATACATATTAGATACATTATGATATTTTATATCACCGGCTCCAAGCGTTGAACCCATTTGCTGATTGTAATGATTAATTTCAGCTTCATCAATAAACAGTCCATTAGACAAATATCCTTGACTTACATTAGCACTTTGTCCAACTTTTGATTGAAATGCATATTTAGGAGCTTCGTCATATTTGGTAATTTCATTATGGGCATAAGTGAATGTTCCTTTAAAGTTCATATAGAAATCTTTGCTAAACTGCTTATTGTAATCAATTGAAAAATCAAGTCCTTGATTCTTCATCTCTGCAAGATTACCATATACTTTTGTATTTCCAGTTCCTAAGTAAGTAGGAATTGTTCCCTTCTCTTGAAATATATCACGCCGATCTTCACGGAAAACATCAACTACGATATTTAAACTGTTGAACAATTGCAAATCAACACCGATGTTTATTTTCTTTCCAACTTCCCAAGTTATATCATTGTTAGCATAACGAGAATATACCGGTCCTTTTAACTCGTAATTCTGGTCTAAACCTGTCGTAAATCCTTTACCGGATAAATCAATTGTAGGCATATATATAAATCGTTCGCCACCAATCTGGTCGTTACCAACCAATCCCCATGATCCACGCAGTTTCAAACTTGTAATTACTTTACGTAAAGGTTCAAAAAAGCTTTCTTCACTGATATTATAACCTACAGCTATAGAAGGGAAAAATCCCCATCGATGACCTTCTGCAAAATTTTCCGAGCCATTGTATCCCATGTTTACTTCAGCCATATATTTCCCATCGTATGCATAAGAAAGTCGTCCAGCTAACCCTTGTTTACGTTTAGGGAGTGAAGTGATAAGCTCATTTCCCGGAACATTATTCACTAGTTCATCCTGGTTGTACAACAACATTGCGTTTACATCATGTTTTCCAAATGTATGGTTATAATCCAACATTGCTTCCAAATAGATTCTACGATCTCCCGCCGTAGCATTTTCACTGTTCAAATCAGTAGAAACTTCATTTCCAACTCTGTTGGTAGTATAGCTATAAGTACCATCTTCATTCGGTTCATATGAGCCTAACAAATACTTGTTCCATTGAGCCGAATATTTATTAACAGAGTTAGACCAGTTTTTAAATGTTCCCAATGCCTTAAAACGCAGACCTTCAGTAACAAAATCTAATTTTTGTTCAAATTCAAGAGCGGCAATAACCGTACTTTCAAAAGTGTCATTGTAGCCAGTAGTCAGTTGAGCAACCGGATTACCTTGATATGCTGTAATCAATCTATCAGTTGTTCCCCACTTTACATGATTGGTTGTACCATCCGGCTCAAAATAAACAGGGGCCTCAACTGGACTTGTATTCATTGCATCTCCAAAAATGTCATCTACACCACGATTCGGTTCACGCAAATCGCGAAGTTGCACATTTAATCGTACGGATAACTTAGATGTCTTGCCCAAATATGCATTAATATTATTCTGGAATGCATAACGCATCACATCAATATTATTGTTATAGGAGAAAAAGTCTTTTGAACGATTCTTCAACATACCCGTTTCATGATTGACTGATATGCTTGAGAAATAGTCTATTTTCTTTCCACCACCACGAATGTTAAAGTTGACTTTCTGATTGAATGCTACATCCTTAAACATCTCGTCATACCAGTCTACATCTGGATAAACATATGGATTTAGTCTCTTACGTGTACCGTTTATCTTATCCTGACTATATAAGATATCAGCACTGCCATCGTTTGTTACAGCCTCATTAAAAAGTTCCATATAAGTAGCTCCATCTACAAACTTAGGAGTTTTCGTCGGCTGGCTAACCTGCCCTTCTACACGGAAATTAATAATAGGCTTATCCAGATTTTGCCCGGATTTAGTTGTTACAATCATAACACCATTTGCACCGCGAGTACCGTACATTGCCGTAGCTGTTGCATCCTTTAAGATGGAAAATCCATCAATAACCTCCGGATCCAATGCATTCAAATCGGCAGATGATACCTGAACACCATCAATGATGATAAGAGGAGATGTTGCTCCACTCAAAGTTGAAATACCACGAATCCAAAAGTCTGACCCATCTGCTCCTGGACGACCGGAACGCTGAACAGCAACAACACCAGACAAACGTCCGGCAAATGAATTAGAAAGGTTCGTTGAAGGTACTTTTAATTCCGCAGGACGGATAGCTTGTACCGAACCTACCATACTAGCTTTCTTTTGTCCTGTTCCATAAGCTGTTACTACAACTTCTTCAAGTGCTTGTGCATCTTCCACCAAATCAATAGCAAGTACCTTCTGATTACCGAGTTTTACTTCTTTTGCTGTATAACCAACATAAGAAATTCTCAATACATCCTTTGGACCTGCCTGGAGCACAAACTTACCGTCAATATCGGTAATAACACCTGTTGCACTTCCCACAATAACAACACTCGCCCCAATAATAGCTTCTCCTGTTCGCGCATCGGTAACGACACCTACAATTTCCGTTCTTTTTGCTTGTTCAGTAGTTTCTGTTTTATTAACTTTCAGTACTACATCATTGCCTTGAATCAGATAACTGATAGCAGTATTAGCAAAAATTTCATTAAGTACTTTATCAATTGTGCCAGAACAATTGATATTTTTTAATCGGATGTTTTTAAAATCCGCAGCATTGTAGAAAAATACATAATTACTGTTTTTTTCAATAAGCCCAATAGCTTCATTAATTGTTATAGACTGCCCTTTTACCGTTATATGTCCTTGAGCGCCAAGAACTGTAAGCGGAAAAAAAAGCAAAACCACGACGATATACTTAAAATATCGTACTGCATTGTGAAAGTTGAGTGATTTTCTCATTCTTCAATTTGTTTGATTAGACATATGGTTAATTAAATGTAAGTTAGTATATAGTAATTTGCCCGTTTTTTTTGCTGACACTAAGGTCCAAGCTAAAACAGATTTTATTTAATACAGCATCCAAAGTTTCATCATATCGTATACTACCACTGAATGATGTTTCTTTTTTACGTTTTCTCTCCAAAATAATATCTGTATGGTACATCTGAGACACAATCTGAATCAATCGGGTCAACGGGATATTTTTGAAATTATATCTCCCGTTTTCCCAACTGACATTTACAATATCATTAATCTGTGTTTGTGCATTTGCAGAATTATAAGTAAGTACTTGCAAGGGACGCATCACCGTTTTCTCACTGGTTGAATGAACATTAAATTCAATCTTCCCTTCAAACAGCGTAATCTCGCTACGGTGTGCATCCTCCTGCTTTACCAAAAAACAAGTACCCTTTACCTCAATGAATGCATTATCAATATGAACCTGAAATGTTTTTCCTTTGTGTTTGCTGACTTCAAATAAAGAATTACCCTCCAACCATACTTTTCTATCTTTGTTGAACTCCTTTACATATCGAATCGTACTACCCGGTTGCATCCATACTTTAGTGCTATCGGGCAACACATACATTTGGCTCTTCTCTGCCGTTATGTTGATGTAATTTTCTACTCCTATTTCATCATTGCCGGAAAAAAACAGCAAACTGCCTATTATTAAGAGGATTGCGATAGATGCTACGAGAGTATGCCATAGTTCTATATGAACTAAGGTGGAAAAATGGGTTTGAAGAAGAGAAAAATGGGCAAAAAACAACTAATTTTCGTTTTTTAGAAAAAAAAACGGTTTTTCTTGTAGGGTAAAAGCCTCGAGCGGTGTATTTATATATAGAAGGCTAATAATGCAGAACTTAATAAAAATGGAAACAGATAACAATAAAAGGAAAAGATTGCTTGAAAGACTCTTGACCGATCTATTATCACCAGATGAAAAACAAAAACTTCTGGAAAGAAAATCGGTAGAAACTGAAATGAAAAAACAGTGGAAAGAGTTTGCGGATGATCCTATTGGCAATAAAACTAAAAAGCTGATATGGAGGAAAATACAGCGCAAATGTGATGGCGAATCTGAGACTTTAGTTCATATAGAACTATGGCATACTCTCGTAGCATCTATCGCAATCCTCTTAA
>NZ_URFY01000079.1 GCF_900547205.1 uncultured Bacteroides sp. | reverse complement strand
ATAAATTTCTTTTGGATACCGGCATAATATAACCACAGAGTTTTCGACTTGACCCGAGTTTTGTATTTATAAGTAAGAGAGCACAAAAAAAGAAGGTTACTGTTTTCAAGTAACCTTCTATATTTATAAGTATCTAATAAAGATAATTATTAGGCATCATTAGATAATTATTTAGGCATCATCTTATCAATTTCCTCAAACTCAGGTCCCATATTCAAATTATAGTAAACACGGTAAAGACCTTGTAGCCATAAATCATTCTGATCAGGTTTCAATTCTCTTGCCTTTTCGTAGAATGGTTTAGCTTCTTCATAGAACTTCTTTACTGCGGCCTGTGCTTCAGCATATTTAGGATCATTGATATCTGTTGTTGCTTTATCTGCATAATCCTGAGCTTTCATCAAGTAAGCTAAACCGATGTTAGAGTATGCTTCTGCATAATTTGGATCAACTTCAATAGTTTTCTTGTAGTATTCAATAGCATTATCATATTCTTTCATATTATGATAGAGATATGCCTTTACATACACATACAGCTTGTTATTAGGGTCTTTAGTCAGCATTTTATCAGCAAATTCCATTGCTTTGTTAGGCTGATTCGTATTATTATAAAGATCGACCAAGCTAGCAAAGAAAGTATCATTTTCGGGATATTTGTTAACGCCTTCTTCCAAAACTTGAATCAAAGCGACAGTATCTTTCTTGGATTTATAAGCTTCGGCTAACAGCTGCAATGCTCCGTTACCATTCTCTTTATCTGCAGTTGCTGCTGGAGCATATTTTAGAACTAAATCTTTGTTTCCTACTTTCTCTGCTGCCAATGCTGCATAATAACTTACAGCTGAAAGAAGAGTATCAGTTTTAGCTATATCTTTATCAGCAAGCATAGGATAAGATGCTGATTCAACGTAAGTTACGAAGAATTTCAGTGCTTCTTCATTCTTGTCATGATTGAAGAAATGGACTCCACCGTTAATCAAATTAGGACGTTCAACTAACAAACTAGAAGCATTTGATTTGCGATATTTGTTTTTAATCTTCCCCTTCTCATTAGGTATCTGTGCCAATTCATCACATTTATTATAATACTCAAACATATTAAGAATGCTATTGTAAACCTTCACTGTGTCATACGGTTTTTTCAAAAAAGCAGTCTTCATTTGTTCTTCGTTGATACGCTTCTGAATAAATCCAGCAACGTCCCATGTTTCAGGAAGATCCTTAGTTTCAGGGCTCTTCATTGCCTCTCCAATAAGCTTTTCAGCTTGGTCAAAGTTCGGTTTTACATCATTGGCGATACTCTTTGCTTCTTTTACATTTTTCATTTGAGCAAATGAGAAGCTTACAGCCATTAATAAAACCATTGAAAATAATACTCTTTTCATGATTGTTGTTTGATTAATTATTAATATTATGTCTATTCCTCAATATTTTCGTTATCGTTTTCACTTACGTCTACTGCATCTTCAACATCGGGAGTATCTGTGTTCGGATCGATCACGATTGTACCCTCAGCTTCTTCTGCCGGAATTTCATCCTCAAGACTTTCTGTCATAACCTTGCAAACCGAACCAATCTGGTCGTTACGTTTTTCAAGGTTAATCATACGAACACCTTGCGTGGCACGTCCCATAATGCGGAAATCTGCTACTTTCAGACGAATTGTAATGCCAGACTTATTGATAATCATCAAGTCATTTTCATCAGTTACAGACTTGATTGTTACCACTTTACCTGTTTTATCGGTAATGTTCATGGTCTTCACTCCCTTACCACCGCGATTGGTCTTACGATAATCTTCGATTTCAGAGCGCTTTCCATATCCTTGTTCAGAAACAACCATTACTGATTCTGTTTCCAAATCTTTGATGCAAATCATTCCGACTACTTCATCCTGGCCATCGTTGTCCAGCGTGATACCACGCACACCAGTTGCAGTACGTCCCATTACACGGACAGTTGCTTCATGGAAACGGATAGCACGTCCGTTGCGGTTGGCAATAATAATCTCATTGTTACCATTCGTCATGCGAACTTCGATTACGCTATCATCTTCACGAATTGTAATAGCATTCACACCATTCTGGCGAGGACGTGAATATTGCTCAAGCAATGTCTTCTTTATAACGCCTTTCTTTGTGCAGAACAATACATAATGGCTATTGATGAACTCTGTATCTTCCAGACTCTTCACACGCAAATATGCCGTCACATTATCATCAGAATCAATATTCAACAGGTTTTGGATAGCACGTCCCTTAGAGTTCTTAGTTCCTTCTGGTATTTCATATACTTTCAGCCAGTAGCACTTACCTTTTTGAGTAAAGAACATCATGGTATTGTGCATTGTAGCCGGATAAATATGCTCTACGAAGTCTGCATCACGAGTTTCCGTACCTTTCGATCCTACCCCACCACGATTCTGTGCGCGGAATTCAGTCAAAGGTGTACGTTTGATATATCCCATGTGAGAGATTGTGATAATCATCTGATCATCCGCATAGAAGTCTTCTGGGTTAAATTCTTCAGAAGAATAAACGATTTCAGAACGACGTTGATCGCCATATTTTGTTCTGACCTCCAATAATTCCTCTTTAATCACTCTGCGACATACTTCATCATCGGCCAGAATACTTTCCAAATAAGCAATTTGCTTCATTATTTCTTCGTATTCAGCATGAAGCTGATCCTGCATCAGACCGGTTAATTGGCGCAAACGCATTTCTACAATCGCACGAGACTGAATTTCTGTCAGGTTGAATCGCTCTATCAAGCCTGCTATAGCGTCATTAGGCGTTTTAGCAGCACGGATAATGCGGATTACTTCGTCGATATTGTCTGAAGCAATGATTAAACCTTCGAGGATATGAGCACGTTCTCTCGCTTTACGAAGTTCAAATTCAGTACGGCGAATGACAACTTCGTGTCTATGCTCAATGAAGTATTTAATTAAATCTCTTAAATTCAATGTCTTTGGGCGGCCATGAACCAATGCAACGTTGTTTACACCAAAAGAAGTCTGCAAAGCTGTCATTTTATAAAGCTTATTCAGCACTACGCTTGCGTTAGCATCTCGTTTGATGTCAATAACAATACGCATACCGTCACGGTCGGATTCATCATTGGCGTTCGAGATGCCTTCAATTCTCTTATCGTTCACAAGATCAGCGATATATTTAATTAATTCAGCCTTGTTTACGTTATAAGGAATCTCGGTAATTACGATTTTATCATGAGTCTGTCCCGATTCAATTTCAGCTTTTGCACGCATAATCACACGTCCGCGACCAGTCAGATATGCTTCACGTACACCGCTTATACCATATATATATCCCCCTGTAGGGAAGTCCGGAGCTTTTACGAAGCTCATTAACTCCTCTACGGTAATTTCCGGATTATCAATGTATGCGTCACACGCATCGATTACTTCCGAAAGGTTATGCGGAGGCATATTGGTAGCCATACCAACAGCAATACCCGATGCCCCGTTTACTAAAAGATTAGGGATACGCGTTGGCATTACTGTAGGTTCTGTCAGCGTATTGTCAAAGTTTGGTTCAAAGTCGACGGTTTCCTTGTAAAGGTCATCCATCATGGCTTCACCCAATTTATTAAGACGGGCCTCTGTATAACGCATAGCAGCAGGGCTGTCACCATCTACAGAACCAAAGTTACCTTGTCCGTCTACCAAAGGATAACGCATTGCCCATTCCTGAGCCATACGCACCATTGCAAAATAAACTGAAGAATCTCCGTGAGGGTGGTATTTACCGAGTACCTCACCCACGATTCTGGCTGATTTTTTATAAGGTTTGTCCGAAGTATTACCCAGTTCCATCATTCCGTATAAAATTCTACGGTGAACTGGCTTAAATCCGTCTCTAACATCTGGAAGGGCACGCGAAACGATGACCGACATGGAGTAGTCAATGTACGATGACTTCATTTCCTCCTCGATGTTAATCTTTATAATTCTGTCTTGTTCAAGCATTTAAAATGATTATTAATTATACATTCTATGGTTTGTGAAAAACCACGCTAAAGTACTACTTTTCCACGATATACGAAAGTTTTTGGGAAGAAACTTTTATTATGGACGAAACGATATTCTATTAAGCTTTAAAATACGGAAACTAAAGGTGAAAAAAGATAATTCAGAGGTAGAAAGATACTACATCGGTTGGGTAATTACACTAGAAATTTGTTATACCTTATATATAATACGAATACAATGTTTTTATGGCACGCCATTTGTAGATAAAGAAATAAAGCAAATATTGCGATACAAACCTTATTTAATGCGTATATTTGCAAGTGAATAACCCCTTAGAAGAAAAGGAATAAGTATGAATAATCAATTCTCACAAAGAGTTTCCGACATTATCGTCTATAGTAAAGAAGAAGCTAATCGATTGAGAAGTAGGTATATAGGCCCTGAACACCTGCTTCTGGGAATGCTCCGTGACGGTGAAGGAAAAGCTATTGAGATATTGTCTAAACTCAACACCAATCTGGCTGTGGTAAAGCAGCAGATTGAAGCTAGGCTGAAGGCAGAAGCCGATGATATGCTTTTGCCCAATGCTGAGATACCGTTATCAAATGATGCGGCGAGAATTTTGAAAGTGTGTATTTTAGAAGCACGTGGTATGAAAAGTAACATCGCTGATACAGAACATGTTCTATTGGCAATCTTAAGAGAGAAAAACAATATCGCAGCTTCCGTGCTTGAAGCTAATGATGTTAATTACATGAAAGTTCTAGAGCAAGCTACATTGCAGCCGGATATAAATTCCGGCATGGGATTTACCGAAGACGATGATGATGACGATGAAATGTCTTCTCCTCGCTCCGGTGGTAGAGGAAATGCTGATGAACGTCAGCAGCAAGCGCAAACTGCTTCGAAAAAGCCGTCCAATGATACACCTGTGCTGGATAATTTCGGTACGGATATGACAAAAGCGGCAGAAGAAGGACGTTTGGATCCTGTAGTCGGCAGAGAAAGAGAAATTGAACGTCTGGCTCAAATCCTGAGTCGTCGTAAAAAGAATAATCCGATTTTGATTGGTGAACCTGGAGTTGGAAAATCAGCTATTGTTGAAGGTTTGGCTCTAAGAATCATTCAAAAGAAAGTTTCGAGGATTCTTTTTGATAAGCGAGTTGTAGCTCTTGATATGACTGCTGTTGTGGCAGGAACCAAATATCGTGGACAATTTGAAGAGCGTATCCGCTCCATTCTCAATGAGTTGCAGAAAAATCCGAATGTTATTTTGTTCATTGACGAGATACATACTATTGTTGGTGCAGGTTCTGCAGCAGGCTCTATGGATGCCGCCAATATGTTGAAACCGGCCTTGGCAAGAGGAGAAATACAATGTATCGGTGCCACTACCCTCGACGAATATCGTAAGAATATTGAGAAGGATGGCGCTTTGGAACGTCGTTTCCAGAAAGTTATGGTAGAGCCTACCACTGCTGCTGAAACGTTACAGATTCTTCATAATATCAAAGATAAATATGAAGATCATCATAATGTGTATTACACCGATGAAGCCTTGGAAGCATGTGTCAAGCTGACAGATCGCTATATCACAGACCGTAACTTTCCGGATAAGGCTATCGATGCCTTAGATGAAGCCGGTTCTCGCGTACATCTTACGAACATCAATGTTCCGAAAGAGATCGAAGAGCAAGAGAAGCTTATCGAAGAAGCTAAAAACAAGAAGAACGAAGCTGTAAAATCGCAGAATTTCGAACTTGCTGCCAGTTTCCGTGATAAAGAGAAGGATCTTTCACTTCAATTGGACGTGATGAAAAAAGAATGGGAAGCCAGTTTGAAGGAAAACAGGCAAACTGTTGATGCCGAGGAAATTGCAAATGTGGTGTCGATGATGTCCGGCATACCTGTGCAGCGTATGGCGCAAGCCGAAGGTATTAAACTGGCTGGTATGAAGGAAGATTTGCAGTCCAAAGTTATTGCTCAGGATACAGCCATAGAGAAATTGGTTAAGGCCATCCTTAGAAGTCGTGTTGGACTGAAAGACCCTAATAAGCCGATTGGAACTTTTATGTTCTTAGGTCCGACAGGAGTTGGTAAAACCCATTTGGCTAAGGAATTAGCTAAGTATATGTTTGGTTCTTCCGATGCACTGATTCGTATAGACATGAGTGAGTATATGGAAAAATTTACAGTCTCACGTCTGGTCGGAGCTCCTCCGGGATATGTAGGATATGAAGAAGGTGGACAGTTGACAGAAAAAGTACGCCGTAAACCTTACTCTATTGTCTTACTTGATGAGATTGAAAAAGCACATCCCGATGTGTTCAATCTTCTCCTGCAGGTGATGGATGAAGGACGCTTGACTGACAGTTATGGCAGAGTGGTAGACTTTAAAAATACCGTTCTTATCATGACATCAAATATCGGAACCCGTCAGTTAAAGGATTTTGGGCGTGGTGTTGGTTTTGCGACACAAAACCGTTTGGACGATAAAGAATTCTCGCGAAGTGTGATACAAAAGGCTCTAAATAAATCATTCGCTCCTGAATTCTTGAACCGTGTAGATGAAATCATCACCTTTGATCAGCTATCTTTGGAAGCAATAACCAAGATTATTGATATTGAGTTGAAAGGACTGTATGATAGAATAGAGTCAATTGGATATAAGCTTGTTATTGAAGATAAAGCAAAAGAATATATTGCATCGAAAGGCTATGATGTGCAGTATGGTGCCCGACCTTTGAAGCGAGCTATCCAGACTTATTTGGAGGATGGACTTTCTGAACTCATCATTTCTTCAACTTTAAAGGAGAAAGATGTTATCCAAGTATCTCTGAATGAAGAAAAAGGTGAGCTGGAGATGAAAATTGTCTCTCAAGAATAAGAATCAAGGCAATATTGGATATGCCATAATGTCAGACCTTAGGGTCTGGCATTTTTTTTGTCTTTATCTGAGCAAACATCAATTCAAATTAATTAATAGATAAACTAAAATATACGTTATTATGCAAAAAGGTAATATTGGGGTTACAACTGAGAACATTTTCCCTATCATTAAAAAGTTTTTATACAGTGACCATGAGATTTTTCTTCGTGAGTTAGTATCCAATGCAGTAGATGCTACGCAAAAGCTGAATACCCTTGCTTCTATCGGCGAGTTTAAAGGCGAATTGGGTGATTTGACTATTCATGTTGAATTGGGCAAAGACACCATCACTATCTCCGATCGTGGTATCGGTCTGACTGCTGAAGAAATCGATAAGTATATCAATCAAATAGCGTTCTCAGGTGCTAACGATTTTCTTGAGAAATACAAAAATGATGCAAATGCTATCATAGGGCATTTCGGACTTGGCTTCTATTCCGCATTCATGGTGGCAAAGAAGGTGGAAATCATCACTAAGTCGTTCAGAGACGGTTCAAAAGCAGTGAAGTGGACCTGCGATGGTAGCCCTGAGTTTACCATAGAAGAAATAGAGAAATCAGACCGTGGTTCGGACATTATCTTATATATTGATGATGATTGCAAAGAGTTTCTTGAAGAAGCACGCATTTCTGAGCTTTTGAAGAAATATTGCAGCTTCCTTCCTGTTCCTATCGCTTTCGGAAAGAAAAAAGAATGGAAAGATGGCAAGCAAGTAGAGACAGCCGAGGATAATATCATCAATGATACTACCCCTCTGTGGACTCGTAAACCGAGCGAACTTTCAGATGAGGATTACAAATCATTTTATAGTAAATTGTATCCGATGTCTGACGAACCCCTATTCTGGATACATCTGAACGTAGATTATCCGTTCCATCTGACTGGTATTCTTTATTTCCCTAAAGTAAAGAGCAATATTGAATTAAATAAGAATAAAATTCAGTTGTATAGCAATCAGGTTTATGTGACAGACTCTGTTGAAGGAATTGTTCCTGACTTTTTGACCTTATTGCATGGAGTAATTGATTCTCCGGATATTCCATTGAATGTTTCTCGTTCATATCTTCAGAGCGATTCAAACGTAAAGAAGATCTCGACTTATATCACGAAGAAGGTTTCCGACCGTCTGCAATCTATCTTTAAGAATGATCGCAAGCAGTTTGAAGAAAAGTGGAATGATTTAAAAATCTTTATCAATTACGGTATGCTGACTCAAGAGGATTTCTATGAGAAAGCGCAAAAAATCGCCCTTTTCACCGATACAGATAACAAGCATTATACGTTTGAGGAGTATCAGACTCTTATTAAAGATAATCAGACAGACAAAGACGGAAATCTGATTTATCTGTATGCCAATAATAAGGACGAACAGTTTAGTTATATCGAAGCAGCTACTAACAAAGGCTACAATGTCTTGCTCATGGACGGACAATTGGATGTAGCCATGGTAAGTATGCTGGAGCAAAAGTTGGAGAAATCTCGCTTTACCCGTGTGGATAGTGATGTTGTCGACAATCTTATCGTGAAAGAAGATAAAAAAGGTGAAGTGCTGGAAGCTGACAAACAAGATGCAATCACTACTGCTTTCAAGAGTCAGTTGCCAAAGATGGAAAAGGTTGAGTTCAATGTTATGACGCAAGCATTGGGAGACGCATCTGCACCTGTGATGATTACTCAGAGCGAATATATGCGCCGTATGAAAGAGATGGCAAATATTCAAGCAGGAATGAGTTTCTATGGAGAAATGCCTGATATGTTCAATCTGATTTTAAATTCGGATCATAAATTGATTAAACAAGTGCTTGATGAAGAAGAAAGCGCTTGCCACCCTGAAGTAGCTCCGATACAATCGGAAATGGAGAATGTCAATAAACTGCGTAATGAGTTGAAAAGCAAGCAGGAAGGTAAGAAAGACGAAGACATCCCGACGGCAGAGAAAGACGAGTTGAATGATTTGGATAAGAAATGGGGTGAACTGAAAAGCAAGAAAGAAGCCATATTTGCTGGTTATGCAAGCAACAATAAAGTGATTCGTCAACTTATTGATTTGGCACTATTGCAAAATAATATGCTGAGAGGTGAAGCTTTGAATAATTTCGTTAAACGTAGTATTGAGCTGATTTAATATTATTATCCCTTACTATATAGTTCGAAAAAGAGCATTCAACGTTGAATACACGTTGCAATGCTCTTTTTCTATTTAAAAACGATCGCAAAAATGTCGTTTAATTGAAAAGTATTCTATATATTTGAACACTTAATATACAAATACATCAATAGTTTGATTCGGGTTATGAGAAAATATCTTTTAGTGTTAATTGCTTTATGGCTAATCATACCGGCTGTCTGTGCACAAAAAGTAGGTTTGGTATTGAGTGGCGGCGGTGCTAAAGGATTGACACACATTGGTATTATCCGTGCCTTGGAAGAAAATGACATTCCTATAGATTATATTACTGGCACCTCCATGGGGGCAATTGTGGGTTCTTTGTATGCTATGGGATACTCTCCGGACGAGATGGAAGAATTGTTAAAGTCCGAAGAGTTTAAGCGATGGTATTCGGGAGAGGTAGAAGAGAATTATGTTTATCACTTTAAGAAGAATCTTCCTACTCCAGAGTTTTTCAACATCCGTTTCTCATTCAAAGATTCATTGAAAAACTTCAAACCTCAGTTCCTGCCTACGAGTGTGGTAAACCCCATCCAGATGAATCTGGTTTTCGTCGATTTGTATGCACGTGCCACAGCGGCTTGCAAAGGCGATTTCGATAAACTCTTCGTGCCTTTTCGTTGCATCGCGTCCGATGTATACAATAAAAACCAGTTGGTGATGAAGAAAGGAGATCTGGGAGATGCTGTCAGGGCGTCTATGAGCTTTCCTTTTATGTTCAAACCCATTGAAATAGATAGCATACTAGCCTATGACGGAGGTATTTACAATAATTTCCCTACCGACGTAATGAGAGATGATTTTCATCCGGATATCATTATCGGAAGTGCTGTGTCGACTAATCCGACCAAGCCTAAAGAGAATGACCTTATGAGCCAGATAGAAAATATGGTAATGCAGAAAACAGACTATTCCATTCCGGATTCAGTAGGGATTTTGATGACATTCAAATACGATAACGTCGGTTTGATGGACTTTCAACGCATCGATGAGTTGCATGATATTGGCTACAACCGTACTATGAGTTTGATGGATTCCATTAAAAACCGGGTGCACCGCCGTGTAAATTACGATAATATACGATTGAGGAGGTTGGTGTATCGCAGTACCTATCCGGAACTGCGTTTCAAGAATATCATTATTGATGGTGCCAACGCGCAACAGCAAGCTTATATCAAAAAGGAATTTCGTAAGTCTGATGACAAAGAATTCACTTATGAAGACCTCAAACAAGGGTATTTCCGGCTACTTTCGGACAACATGATATCTGAAATAATACCTCATGCCATTTTCAATCCGGAGGATGATACATATGACTTGCATTTAAAAGTCAAGTTGGAGAATAATCTTGCCGTACGATTGGGCGGTAACATATCCACTTCCAATTCTAATCAGATGTATTTGGGGCTTAGTTATCAGGACTTGAACTACTATGCCAAAGAATTTGTGCTCGACGGGCAGCTAGGCAAAGTATATAATAATGTCCAGTTCATGGCCAAGATAGATTTTTCTACGGCTATTCCTACTTCATACCGATTTATCGGGTCTATCACGACTTTTGATTATTTTAAAAAGGATAAGTTGTTTTCCAGGAATGACAAGCCGGCATTTAATCAAAAAGATGAGCGCTTTTTGAAATTACAGGTGGGTTTGCCTTTTCTTTCGAGCAAACGGGCTGAATTTGGGATAGGAATTGCCCGTATACAAGATAAATACTTCCAGAAAAGCGTCATTGATTTTGGCAACGATAAGTATGATAAGAGTCGCTACGATTTATTGGGCGGTTCTATTAGCTTTAACGGGAGTACACTCAATTCCCGCCAATATCCTACGCGCGGGTACAAAGAAGCTCTTGTTGCGCAAATATTTGTGGGGAGAGAACGCTTCTATTCGGGCGAAGGGAGTACCGGAAATACTGATAAGAATCATCACTCCTGGTTGCAGCTGTCTTATATGAAAGAAAAGTATCACAATATGAGTGAGCATTGGACGCTGGGGTGGTATTTGAAGGCATTGTATGCTTCGAAGAATTTTTCAGAAAACTATACGGCAACCATGATGCAGGCTGGTGAATTTTCTCCTACACAGCATAGCAAGCTTACCTATAATGAAGCTTTTCGGGCTAACCAGTTTGTCGGTGCAGGTATCCGCCCCATCTACCGATTGAATCAAATGTTCCATCTTCGGGGAGAGTTTTATGCTTTTATGCCTATTTATCCGATAGAAAGAAATTCGCTCAATAAGGCATATTATGGAAAGGCTTTCTCTAAATTTGAATATTTGGGAGAAATTTCCGTTGTCTGTCAATTGCCGTTTGGGGACATCTCTGCTTATGTAAATCATTATAGCTCACCGAGAAGAGAGTGGAATGTCGGACTGAGTATCGGTTGGCAACTGTTCAATTACCGTTTCATAGAATAATTTTTCTACAAAAAAGTTGTTGAAATGCTTGCTAGTTCGGGAAAAGTACGTATCTTTGCACCCGTTAAAACGAAACAATGGCCGCGTAGCTCAACTGAATAGAGTAGCTGACTACGGATCAGCCGGTTACAGGTTTGAATCCTGTCGCGGTCACTTTTCGAATTAACCAATGGCCGCGTAGCTCAACTGAATAGAGTAGCTGACTACGGATCAGCCGGTTACAGGTTTGAATCCTGTCGCGATCACAAAGTCCTCTGCATTTTATGTGGGGGACTTTCTTTTTTGGGGTCAAGTCGAAAACCCTGTAGTTCTGTTAAAAGCTCACACACATAGTTTGCATAGTCTAAATATAAAGAATGGTATATCTCTCACTCCTCTAAACTGTGCACGAAATGCCTTGATTTTCGCATTGAATGATTCGGCAAAGGCATT
>NZ_URFY01000078.1 GCF_900547205.1 uncultured Bacteroides sp. | reverse complement strand
TCTTTCTAATTCTTTTTTATCCCTTTGCTAGTAACTCATGAACTCTGTGGTAGAGTGGGGTGAATCTTTTAAGTGATTTTTATAAATAAAGGAAAATATGAGCAATAAGTTAAAGTTAGCTTGTGCATAGCCCTTGTCACTGCCACATAAAGCATACTTTTATCAATATTGGAATGATAGTTCGTATCATTTACTTGTGGGATAATTACTTCATCAAACTCAAGTCCTTTTGCCATGTGGGCGGAAGTGATGATAATACCTTTTACATAGGTAGAACTTTGATTGGACAAAAGAGAAATGTCGTTTGTGTAATTCAGGAGTTTCCGGGCAAGTTCTTTAGCTTGGGATTCAGTTTTGCAGATGATTCCTAATGATGTATAATTAGAATTTTTGAAGGAGCTTATTAAGTTTGCAATACCCATAATTTCCTTTTCCGTATTATTGAATTGAAGAATTTCAGGTTGTTCCCCGTGTCGCATAACCGGTTCTAATTCATTATTCGTTTGAATTTTCTGTGCAAAGCTGGTAATCTCAAAGGTAGAACGATAGCTTTTGCAGAGTTTCATTATTTCTCCTGTTGTAAACGCTTTCTGAATCATATGGGCAGTGGAAGAACCGTAGGGATTCACAGATTGGGATGTGTCTCCAAGAATAGTTTTCCGGCAGGGATATAGTTTTTGAATCACCTTGTATTGTATGGGAGAATAATCTTGCATTTCGTCTATCAATAAGTGTTTGACATGGGATTGGATAGATTTTCCATCCAATGCAATGTGCAAATAAGCTAAAGGAGCTAAATCCGTATATTCCAATGTACGGTTCTTGCGCATTTTGAACATTTCAGGCTTTCCTATCCATTCGAAGAAATCTTTATAGATTTGCAGGTCGTTATTTCCAGCAAACATCTTTTTTATTTCTTTTTTCAACAGATTCTTTTCTACGGTGGTAGCTGTGAAATAATATTGGATGCTCATCATTTCCAGAATATAATCTGCCATTGTTTCAAAACGTTGCCGCATCGGATAACGGTTGAATCGTCTGAATTGTTCCTCGATATATTCGGAAGGGATAGTGATATGTTTGGTAAGTTTTACATCTACTGCCCGGAAATAATTGTTTTCTATATATAGGATAAACTTGTCAAGTCGGGAGATGAAATCGAACGATGATTTATACTTTATTCTTTCGATAAAGTTAGGTGTCGGTTTCTCCAGTAATTCCGTTACTTGTTCAAAGAAATTCTGATATTTATATTTGTTATCGAGTACTCCCGAAAGTATTTGCTCCATGCTGGTTTCGGGAACCGTTTCTTCGCCCAGCTCCGGCAGTACATTGGAAATGTAATCGGCAAATACTTTATTGGGAGAAACGATTAATATGTCTTTTGAAGAAATCCGGCCTTTCTGTGTATAAAGCAGGTAGGCGATACGATGAAGGGCGATAGAAGTTTTTCCCGAACCAGCTACACCCTGTATGATAAGTACAGGTGCAGCTTCGTTACGAATAATCCGGTTTTGTTCCCGTTGAATGGTCGTAACGATGTTTTTCATCTTATCGTCTGCATTAGCACTGAGTTCTTTTTGCAGAATATCGTCATGAACGGTTACGGAACTTTCAATCATGTACTCCATTTTCCCTTTGCGGATGCGATATTGGCGTTTGAGTGAAATATCACCATGAACTTCCCCGGAAGGAGAAGAATAGAAAGCTTCGCCTAACTCATAATCGTAGAACATACTCGAAATAGGAGCGCGCCAATCGTAAATCAGACATTTCTTGTTGATGAAATCAAAGAAGGTGTGTATACCTATATATATAGGCATAATTTCGCTTCCCACTTTTTTCTCCCTAAAATCGATCCGTCCGAAATAAGGAATATCCAATATCTTACTCAGCCGTCTGCGCTTATCAATCACGTTTTCTCCACTTGCAAAATGATTTAAGATACTCTCTCTCATTGAACGAATTTCATGCGGATCGATGTCTTTGTTGGACCATAGATAGTCTTTGTACTCCTGCAACGTATCCACGTGTTCTTTGACAGACTTCTCCGTACTGTCAATCGTAGCATTGATTGTCTCAATGACCTGCTTTAAATATTCTTTTTCCTGTTTATCTGTTTGGTTGAATAGCATATCCCAATTCCGTTTTTTAAGTTTAAAAGTTTGTTGAAAGGGTGGCAAAGTTAGGTTGATTCGGCAGAAGATTAAATAGTTATTTATAGCTATATATTCGTCCTTTTTCCTATTTTTGCGCACTCACTCAAAAAAAGAATTAAAATGGATTTTCTCGATATTGCATTACAGACTCAGCAGAAGGCTTGGAAGATAATAGAAGATACCCACATTATTCCAATATGGGAAAGTGTGGGTGCAAAAGTGAATCTGGTAGGTTCTCTTAAGACAGGATTGCTGATGAAACATCGGGATATCGATTTTCATATTTATTCCTCTCTTTTAAATCTTTCCGATAGTTTTAGGGCAATGGCCCAACTGGCAGAAAATCCCTCTATTAAGAAGATAGAATATACCAATCTGCTGGGCACCGAAGAAGAATGCATCGAGTGGCACGCTTGGTATCAGGATACCGAAAAAGACCAACTTTGGCAAATTGATATGATTCATATTCGAAAAGGTTCCCGATATGACGGCTATTTTGAGAAAGTGGCGGAACGTATTTCCACTGTGTTGACAGATGAGATGAGGCAGACTATTTTAAGACTGAAGTATGAGACGCCGGAAGTGGTGAAAATTATGGGAATAGAATATTATCAGGCTGTCATTAGAGATGGTGTGCAAAGCTATCCTGAATTTGAAGAATGGAGAAATCGGCATCCAGCGACTGGAATAATAGAATGGATGCCTTAGTCCAGCAACCCGCATTCCCGCCCCAACCGGATAGCCTCGATAGAGTTTTGCACATCGAGTTTGCGTAATAAGTTCTGTCGGTGAATATTGACTGTATGGTTGCTGATACATAACTTATTTGCTATTTCCTTGCTCAGCATCCCTTTCTGAATAAGGCGTAATATCTCTATTTCACGGTTGGTGAGATTAACTGGTGAAACGAGTGATGGGGAAGGAGAGAACATCTCACCATTTCTCAGATTGAGAACAGTGCAATCCACGCTATCTGATTCCTTTTGGTCGGCAGAAACATCCATGCTGCCTATCACAAGCCACGCTTTACCATTGCGGTCCTGCTCCAGAACCTGATGCTTGCTGTTAACGCGTACATATTGCTGCTTCGCATTGAGTATACGAAAGCTATAAATATTAGAATAGTCGTTCCGTTGCTCCAGCGGCAGGCTATAAATGAACTGACTTAATTTTATCTGCAATGCTGTCAATTGTGCACGGTCGTCCGGATGGATGCGCGATTCCAGATAATCACCCTGTTGCTCCAACGTTGCTATCTTGCAGTCGTCATATCCCAGTAAATCGACAAAGTTGGAAGAAGCATAAACATACCTGCATTTATATACATCGACAACAAATGTACAGTTGTGGCTCATCTTCGAAAGTTGACGGAGCAGAGATTTATCTCGTTCCCACACGGAATAATCAATGTCGGTGGAGGAAAGACATTGTTTCGCCCACATTTCTTCTCTGGTGATATCAGTTGACTTCATAATTGGCGCATTTATAGGATGTTACTTATTGACATAAGGACTGCAAAAGTAAAAAAACTGCGGTATATTTCGCATCATTTGCGTGCTAACAAATGATAATAATTGAATTACTCTTGAAAAATAGTGAATAAAAAGGTGGTAGTCTGATTTATTGTATTACCTTTGCAGCATGAGTTTGAGTTACGAATCATTATCGTATAGTTCTTCTTTATAATATATTATTAGCAAGCAGTCCTCTCCTATAATTATCCTCCTCACTCCAATTTAGTATTTATTTTAATAAAATTTTCAGATGAACATTTACATTTCAGGTTTAAGTTATGGCACAAGTGATGCTGACTTAACAACTTTATTTACAGAGTTTGGAGAAGTATCTTCAGCAAAGGTTATTTTCGACAGAGAAACTGGTAGATCCAGAGGATTTGCTTTTGTTGAAATGAACAATGACGCAGAAGGACAAAAAGCTATTGACGAATTGAATGGTGCTGAATATGACCAGAAAGTGATTTCAGTAAGCGTTGCACGCCCTCGAACTGAAAGACCTTCAAACGGTGGTGGAAGCCGTGGTGGTTATAATTCAAGAAGATATTAATATTCTTATAAAAGCAGAAGATTAGTTCTTCTGCTTTTATATTTAAGTCATTCCGTTTCATGATTTTACGGAGGATTTTCCACCCGAAGGTAGGAAAGACGAAAAATCATTTTACATTTAAGCTCTGCTAATTCTGGCTCTTCTATGCAATATCAGGATTCTCTTAATCCTGCACTTTCCATTCTGAAAATAGATTATTAGACTTTTTTGTAATACAACCCTCTTGAATCACTCAAGACTAAAAGTTTAATTAATAATTTACACCCCAATACGACGAACAGTCACTGATGGACCCCTCTTGAACGCTTGAATAAAGTACGTTCAAACATGCTTTATCTGTCGATTGCTTAGTACAACACATAGAATATATGAAATCATTCTTTATAGGAAACTTTGAAATTAAAACACCTGTTATACAAGGTGGAATGGGAGTAGGAATATCATTATCCGGTTTGGCTTCAGCCGTAGCCAACGAAGGTGGAGTAGGTGTTATCTCATGCGCTGGTTTAGGATTACTCTATCCCAGGGAGAAAGGTACTTATACCGATAAATGTATCAGTGGTCTGAAAGAAGAAATAAGGAAGTCGCGTACAAAAACAAAAGGAATTATAGGTGTCAACATTATGGTTGCCCTCTCCAATTATGCCGAGATGGTGCGCACCGCAATCAGCGAAAAGATCGATGTAATCTTCTCTGGTGCCGGACTGCCGCTTGACTTGCCTTCATATCTCACTCCGGAGAGTACCACAAAATTGGTTCCTATCGTTTCTTCTTCAAGAGCAGCCAAGATTATTTGCGATAAATGGCAAAAGAATTACAATTATCTGCCCGATGCTATCGTGGTGGAAGGTCCTAAAGCCGGAGGGCATTTAGGATTTAAAAGAGATCAGCTACAAGATGAACATTACGCGTTGGAGACATTGATTCCGGAAGTGGTGAAGATTGCAGCTGTTTATAAAGAACAAAAAAATATTCCGGTGATTGCAGCCGGTGGAATATCTACGGGCGAAGACATTGCACATTTTATGGAGTTGGGAGCTTCGGGAGTGCAAATGGGAAGTATTTTTGTAACTACCCGCGAATGTGATGCTTCAGAAACCTTCAAAGAAGTATATATTCATTCTAAAGCCGAGGATGTTCTTATCATTGAAAGCCCTGTAGGTATGCCGGGGCGGGCTATCGACGGAGAGTTTATTCAGAATGTGAATAGCGGTCTTGAGAAGCCTAAAAGTTGTCCGTTCCATTGCATCAAGACGTGCGACTATACAAAAAGTCCTTATTGTATCATTAAGGCGCTGTATAATGCAGCAAAAGGAAATATGAAAAAAGGATACGCATTTGCCGGTAGCAATGCCTTTCTCGCCGAAAAGATAAGTAGTGTAAAAGAAGTAATGAATACACTTGAACGCGAGTTTTTCTTAGCAACTCACAAACTGGCTTAATAAAAAATAACAATTATGACATTTAAAGAATTAAATATAACCGAACCTATTTTAAAAGCAATTGATGAAAAAGGATATACTGTACCCACCTCTATTCAGGAAAAAGCAATCCCTGCCGCATTGGCAAAAAGGGATGTTTTAGGCTGTGCACAGACTGGTACAGGAAAGACTGCTTCATTTGCAATTCCCATCATTCAGCATATACAGGCAAATAAAGAGGCTGGTAAGCGCACAGGAATCAAAGCACTAATTTTAACCCCTACCCGTGAGCTTGCTTTGCAAATCAGCGAATGTATTGACGATTATGCAAAATATACTCGTGTCCGCCATGGAGTTATCTTCGGTGGTGTCAATCAACGTCCGCAAGTAGATATGTTGCAGAGAGGAATTGATATCCTCGTTGCCACTCCGGGGCGTTTGCTCGATTTGATGAATCAGGGATACGTTCACTTGGAGAATATCCAGTACTTCGTACTTGATGAGGCCGACCGTATGCTCGACATGGGGTTCATTCATGACATTAAACGAATACTGCCGAAACTTCCGAAAGAAAAGCAGACCATGTTCTTCTCGGCTACCATGCCTGATACGATTATCGCTATGACAAACTCACTGTTGAAGAATCCGGTGAAGATTTACGTAACGCCGAAATCATCCACTGTTGATACTATCAAACAAATGGTATACTTCGTGGAAAAGAAGGAAAAGAGCCAACTGCTAATATCCATTCTTCAGAGTTCGGAAGATCAATCTGTACTTATCTTTTCGCGTACGAAGCACAATGCTGATAAAATCGTCAAAATACTGGGGAAAGCCGGCATTGGCAGCCAGGCTATTCATGGAAACAAAAGCCAGGCGGCAAGACAGTCTGCTTTGGGTAACTTCAAATCGGGAAAAACCCGTGTAATGGTTGCTACCGACATTGCCTCTAGAGGAATTGACATTAACGAACTGCCATTGGTGATTAACTACGACCTTCCAGATGTGCCCGAAACTTACGTGCATCGCATCGGACGTACGGGTAGAGCCGGAAATACGGGAACAGCACTGACATTTTGCTCGCAAGATGAGCGTAAGCTGGTGAATGACATCCAGAAGTTGACCGGAAAGAAACTCAACAGGGCTAATTTCGTTATCTAAAACGAAGCTCTCTGTATCCCCATCACCATTTAAAAATAATATAAATTAAATATAAGTTCTATGGCAAAATCCATGACGGTTGGCAAACGTGAAAATGAGAAAAAGAGAATCGCTAAGCGCGAAGAAAAACTAAAGAAGAAAGAAGCTAAAACAAAAAGTAGCCTTGATGATATGATTGCTTATGTGGACGAGGATGGTAGGATTACCTCGACTCCTCCGGCAGAAAATATCAAAAGAGAAGAAATAAATGCAGAAGAAATAATCATTGCAACTCCGAAGAAAGAAGATGAAGAGCCCGTTATTTTAAGAGGGCGCGTTGAATTTTTCAATGAGTCAAGAGGATTCGGGTTCATTAAGAACCTGTCCGGGGTCGACAAATACTTTTTCCATGTCAATAATGTTGTTGGAAATATCACTGAGAATAATATTGTGACATTCGACCTTGAACGTGGTGTGAAAGGAATGAATGCGGTCAATATCTGTCTCGAAAAGAATCCGGTAGCTAATTAATTAATACTATATATATTATGGAGGCTTTTAAGAAAAGAGGAAATATGATGCGCTCTGAGATGGGCTCATCTGGTCAGTCAACTGAAAACGCACTGAAAGAGTATAAAAGAAGTGTCGGTGATGTCGTGCTCGTAACGATTAGTCCAAGAACAACAATTGAGCTTCCCGCTCATTTGTCTAAAGCTGAAATAGATGCTCGCGTAGAGGTTTATAAAAGTCTGCATAAATCAAAAGTATAATATTTGCAGGCAAATCGCTGAACTGGTAGGAAAAGGGCATAGAATCGCCCTTACCCCCTGATTTGTCACAGAAATAATACAAAAATGGCAAGAATGCCGCTCTTTGATGGAGCGTTCATTCTTGCCTTTGTTGTTTTTAGTGTCAGTCGTACATTTTGGGCAGAAAAGGGATACTTTGCTGCAAAGGGGAAAGGAACTGAAGATAAAGGCACGATAACTGCACAATTTACTTGTCCCTCCTGAGTTGTTTTATTGAATAATATAGCCGAAACTCATAAATCATGCAGAGTAGGCCCTAACCCCATAGGATAAAGCCTATAATAGCATCGTTTTAACCCAAAACTATACAAAAATGGCAAGAAACGAACGTTCGATATCTCCATTATTTCCTATTTTTGCCTGCGAAATCACTAGGCTAACGGCAAGCCATTTGTTAAACCGAAAAGACTAACAAATAGAATCTCGAAACGTAAACTTAAAAATATAAATAAATATGAGGAACTTAATGATTATGGCATTTTTTCTTTGCTCATCCCTGCAACTCTTCGCGGAGAATCCACCTGCTTATTGGCAAAAAATGGCAGACGGTATGTCGAAAGCCCTTATCAAACATTTCTGGGGAGCTAACTTCGAAGGCTATGAAAGTCGCTACTACTTTAATTATGGCAGCGACCTCTCTAATATGACTACCAACCATTATTGGCCGCAGGCTCACGCAATGGATGTGATGGTGGATGCATATATACGTAGCAGTAGCAAAGAATATCGGAATATTTACCCATTGTGGTGGCAGGGCGCACCGAAGTTCAATTTCTCCGGCAGACCCGAAGACCCGTGGTGGAACGTATTTGTAGACGATATGGAATGGATAACGCTGACTCAGATTCGTATGTATGAAAGTGACCGGAAGAATACCAAATACTTGGAAAAAGCCCGCCAGATGTACAACGATTGGATTTCTCCCACATGGGGACCGGAAGATGAAGCCCCCTGGTTTGGAGGAATCACGTGGAAGACCGATGTGGCAAAATCGAAGAACGCTTGTTCTAACGGTCCCGCCGCCCTCATTGCCGCCCGTCTTTACAACTTCTGCGATGTGAAAGGAAAAGAGGACAAGAAGAAAAAGGAAACTTACCTGAACGAAGCTATTAAAATCTACACTTGGGAGAAAAACAACCTCTTCGACCGCCGTACAAGCGCTGTGTACGACAGCATGAATGGTAAAGGCGAGATTGTGAAATGGACATTCTCCTACAATTCGGGTACTTTCCTCGGAGCAGCTCACGAACTTTATAAAATTACCGGTGACAAGCAATATCTGGCGGATGCCGTGAAAGCTGCCAATTTTGTGATTGATCATTTGTCTACAAACGATGGTGTACTTTCTGACGCACCGGGAGGAGATGGAGGTTTGTTTCACGGCATTTTCTTCCGTTACTTCGTGAAGCTGATTAACGAACCGGCGCTGGATAGCGCTAACCGTGCCAAGTTTCATAATTACATTACTCGTTGCGCCACCGTTATGGCCGAGCAAGGTGTAAATCAGAAAACTATGCTCTATAGCGGGCGTTGGAGAAAAGCGCCAGCCGATAATGAAAGCGTTGGGCTGACACCGCAACTCACCGGATGTATGCTAATGGAAGCTATGTGTGTACTCAAACCACTGTAAAATAGGATACCATAAAAACATAATGATAATGCATAAATCAACGCTTGATTTGCTCTTTTCGGCAATTTTATTTTGTTGTGCTTCTTGTCAGATCCAATTGGTTTCATTGGTGCCCGATACACCGACGAAAGCACCTGACTACTTCTGTACATGGAATGTGCAAGGTTATCAGGTAAGTTATACTAGCTCCGAGAATACGCGCGCTGCCATCAATGAATGGAGTATGTTTGGACTCGACGACCGGAAAGGCTGGGTGAACTTCTTCCCCAAAATACGTGCAGACCTCTATTTTGTGATAGACGATTCGTGGGATATTCCTCAGGATGTCAATGGACAGTCCAATAAGTATCTGGGATTGGCGGAATTGGACACTACACGCTTCCCTTCATTTACAGGAACGCCCACCGAGCGTCTCACTAAATTGAATGAGAAAGTGAAGTCCTATGGCTGGAAGGGTGTAGGCGGATGGATTTGTGCGCAGCAATCGGAAATGGCGGAGAATCACGATTCAATCGACGCTTATTGGACCGAACGTCTGAAAGCCGCACACGTATCCGGTTTTGATTATTGGAAAGTGGACTGGGGAGCGGAATGCCGTAATGATGAATGGCGCCGAAACCTGACTCGTTTGGGGCGGACTCATGCTCCCAATCTTTATATTGAGCACGCCATGAAGAATGAGTATATTGAGTTCAGTGATGTGCTCCGCTCTTATGATGTGGAGAATATTATTGCAACCCCCGTTACTATTCAGCGTGTGGTAAATCTCTTGTCATATCACGCCAAAGATGGTGCGAAGGGAATAATCAACTGTGAAGACGAACCTTTCATTGCTGTGGGGCTGGGGTGTGCTATCGGTGTGATGCGTCATCCGTATAAAGGAAATCTTCCCGATGGGCGGCAAGACATTGCTTTCCCTCCTGTGGGACGTAATTATAAGAATCGTTTGGATGAAGTGGTTCGCGGTGTGCGTTGGCATCGCATTGCTGAACCCTTCGGAGTGGCAGGTGATGCTTGCATTGATACTGTGCAGCTGAACGACCATTGGGAAGTTCAGGCAGAGGAGACATGGGGCAGGCGTAACGTGGGTGATGTACTTCATGAGTCGGCTCCGGCACGTATCAGTCGTAATATGCCTTTGCCCGAAGTAATGGCAGTTCGTGCCGATGAAGTCCCGTTTGTTATGGCTTCCAGATATCCTAACGGTGCTACGGCCGTTGTGACGACGGAACGCACTCTAGGACGGGAATGCGTGTTGCCTCCTATAACAGTGAAGGTACAGGTGGAAGATTTGTATAAACCGATTGGCATTTTCGGTAAATACAAAGAGTTGGTTCTTTACTTTAAAGAGAAGGTCGATTTAGCTACCATCAAGGTGTGGGGACAAGATTTGGCTGGCGACCGTGCTATTGATATCACAGACCGCCTGAAAGTGGAAGGCTGTTGGTTGACCGTTCCCGGCGAATTGATAGAAACGGTGGGGCTCACAGATGCTTCCGAAGGAGATGAATCGCTTCCAGGCATGGTGCTGCAAGTCTTTAAGAAGTAAGGGATTTCTCAGAACTCAAAATAAAAACTGAATTATAAAATGTGCATTCTGGTGGTAATCAGATAAATGCTTATCAAAATAAGGTTTGTTTTTTTTTGATAGAGTTGTTTTCTGACTGAACATGGGAGTGTCAAGCCAGGAAATTCCGAGTTTAGTCATTACTTTTGCGGTATATGCCCATTAACAAATTTAGAGAACCGTAAGATGAAAGAGATACCAACAAATAGTCTGCTTATAGGCTATATGCCTGTCGATTATACAGATACTTTTTCGCGGGTAGTAACTTGCAAGCAGATGATGACACCAAACGAATTTCGTACGCTTGCTTTTAGTCAGGACCAATTACCTAAGTGGATTAATTGGCTGATGAACCTGAGGAATTTTATTGTAAAACCATTGGGCCTGGATATTAAGAGTAGGTTTGCCGATATGATATATGCTCATAACTCCGAAGAGATAATTTTCGGAATGCCAGATAAACATTTGAGTTTTTATGTTGCAATGTGGTGTGGTGATTATAAAGATGGCAAGCAGGAACTTCGAATTACCACTGTAGTGAAATATAACAATTGGTTCGGAAGAATATATTTCTTAATTATTAGGCCGTTTCATGGAATCATAATAAAGTCTCTCTTGAGAAATATAGAGAGACGACAGTTGAAGTGTTACTAAAATAAGAGAATAGCTCTGCTTGAAATAAACAAGACTTTAATGATGTAACGAAGATAAATATGTAATAATGAGAAAAAATAGTATAAAACAGTAATTTGATAGCGTGTGAAAACAGAAATGGAGAAATGCCTTGCTGGTGAATGGTATGATCGTCATGACCTGGTTTTTCTGGAATTAAAAGGAAAGACTCATGCCTTGCTCTTGAAATATAATTTGTTGGCTTATGAGCAAAAAACGGCAATAATGTGTTGATTGCTCCGAATGTTCAGATTTATACGGCAGCGCATCCTATTGAACAGGAAATCCGAAGCGTTGAGAACAATGCAGCAACATTATTGAATAGATTTGAAAGAAATGATTTATATTGGAGATGCGGTTTCTGATATCACGGTCTGTAATGCTGTTGGAATAAGATGCTTATCTGCCGCATGGGCACAAAATGCTGAGTATGAACAATTAGAGAAGTATAATCCCGGCAATGTGTTCAGTTCGATAAAGTTATTGCGGGATTATCTATAAGATAAATAAAGAAAGCGAAGATTTAATAGTGTTATTTTCTGAAAAGCTGTACTTCGGAGAATTATTGTTCAAATGTAAGGAAAATCAGTTCTTCACACTAAAAATGATATTTTTTAACCGCCTTTACTTTTCTTCTGAACTTACAATGAATAAGATATTTACGGGTGAAGGGCTGTGTCTTCGCTCATAGATTCATCGTATTATAACTATAAAAAAAATTATTATAATGCTATCTACAATCATTGCAGTGTTTGAAACAAATATTGCAATGATTGTGACAAATCATCCCAATGAAAAAAATATTCTATTAGCATGTTTGTTTTTGATATTTCAATAAGTTATTCGGAGATTCATTTTTAATGAGATGAAGGACTGTTGAATGAGTTGACCTTCATCCGTAAACAACTTATTCATCGGAAGTTCAGAAGAAAGGTGAAGGAGGGTTGAAAAAATGGTGAAACAGGGATGCTAACTCTCGGTTTAGGACTTATTTTGGATCAAGTAATATTCACCATAACTTCCCTTTTTCTTTCTTTTTTCTCCCCATCTTCACGCTCTTCCCTAACTGCGAGTTTTTCCTATCTCCAGATACTTCCATCCAAAAACTCTTTCTCGCGCTGACATACTCGCGCGTATATATAATAATGTGTCCATATCCTTTCCGCTCCTCCCTTTCCCTCCTTGTCCTCA
>NZ_URFY01000077.1 GCF_900547205.1 uncultured Bacteroides sp. | reverse complement strand
TTCATTACACATACAAAAGAATATTGGGAAAAACATTATTAAGAAATAATGGTAGTTCCAAGAACTATTTGCAATTTGATAGTTTGTTCTCATAATTTGTTAATTTAAGGTTTATATATGGTTTTCAAAGTTAACAAAAGATCCTGTTTTATGTAAGAATGGTAGCTTAATTCATGTTAATGAGCTAGGTCATAAATGCGCTATTATTCATCCTTTAAGTAATTCATAGCGGACTGGTAAAAAAGAATTTAGCTTCTGGGTATATATTTTAAAGTTATAATTGTGTCAGTATGAAGATTTTGCTATTTTTGCAACTTAATCATTCTAAACTATCACCTTTGATAACTAAAATACTTTCAATATGGATACAAGCAAGATTGTAGGCGAAAAAATTAAGGCCCTTCGCGAAGATAAATCAATTAGCATGGAGGAATTGGCAGAACGTTCAGGACTGGCGCTCGAACAGGTGGAACGAATCGAGAATAATATCGATATCCCTTCTTTGGCACCGTTGATTAAGATTGCGCGCGTGCTGGGTGTGCGTCTGGGTACGTTCCTTGACGATCAGGACGAAACGGGACCGGTGGTATGCCGTAAGAAAGAAGCTAAAGATGCCATCAGTTTCTCTAATAATGCGATTCATTCCCGCAAACATATGGAGTATCATTCCCTGTCCAAATCGAAGGCAGACCGTCACATGGAACCGTTTATCATCGATGTGATGCCGACAACGGATACCGACTTTGTGCTTTCTTCTCACGAAGGGGAAGAATTTATCATGGTGATGGAAGGAGTGATGGAAATCAGCTATGGCAAAAACACTTACTTGCTGGAAGAAGGGGATAGCATTTACTATGATTCCATTGTTCCGCATCATGTGCACGCTTACGAAGGACAAGCTGCGAAAATCTTGGCGGTAATCTACACACCGATTTGATGCCGGCATTGCTAATCATTAATCACTAGAACACTAATCACTATCGAAATGCAATTATTTGATCGTACTCTCGGACAGTGGCTCGAACATTGGGCCGAAGAGACACCCGATAAGGAATACATAGTCTATTCCGACCGAAATCTCCGTTTTACCTGGAGTCAGATGAATCGCCGTGTGGATGATATGGCAAAAGGATTGATTGCCATTGGCGTGGAACGCGGCACTCATGTGGGTATCTGGGCGGCAAATGTTCCCGACTGGCTGACATTACTGTTTGCCTGCGCCAAGATTGGTGCGGTGTACGTCACTGTAAATACCAATTATAAGCAATCCGAGTTGGAGTATCTTTGCCAAAATTCGGATATGCATACTCTTTGCATCGTCAACGGTGAGAAGGACAGCGACTTTGTGCAGATGACGTACACGATGCTTCCCGAACTGAAAAACTGCGAACGGGGGCATCTGAAAAGTGAACGTTTCCCTTACATGAAGAATGTGGTTTATGTGGGTCAGGAGAAACACAGGGGAATGTACAATACCGCGGAGATTCTGCTGTTGGGGAATAATGTGGCGGATGATAGACTGAGCGAACTCAAAAGTAAAGTGAACTGCCATGATGTGGTGAATATGCAATATACATCCGGAACCACCGGCTTTCCGAAGGGAGTGATGCTGACTCATTATAATATAGCCAACAATGGTTTCCTGACGGGTGAACACATGAAGTTTACGGCGGATGATAAACTGTGTTGCTGTGTGCCGCTGTTTCATTGCTTCGGGGTAGTGCTGGCTTCGATGAATGTATTGACACATGGCTGCACGCAAGTGATGGTGGAACGTTTCGACCCATTGGTGGTATTGGCTTCTGTGCATAAAGAACGATGCACGGCACTTTATGGAGTGCCTACGATGTTTATCGCCGAACTGCATCATCCGATGTTCGACCTGTTTGATATGTCCAGTCTCCGTACGGGAATTATGGCGGGTTCGCTATGCCCGGTCGAACTGATGAAACAGGTGGAAGAAAAGATGTATATGAAGGTGACCAGCGTGTACGGACTGACGGAAACGGCTCCCGGCATGACTGCTACCCGCATTGATGATTCGTTTGATGTGCGATGCAACACGGTGGGACGAGATTTTGAGTTTACGGAAGTGAAAGTAATCGATCCCGATACGGGCGAAGAATGTCCGGTTGGCGTTCAGGGAGAAATGTGCAATCGCGGATACAATACCATGAAAGGATATTATAAGAATCCGGAAGCTACGGCAGAAGTGCTCGATAAGAATAATTTTCTCCATTCCGGCGACTTGGGCATAAAGGACGAGAACGGCAATTACCGTATCACGGGACGTATCAAGGATATGATAATCCGTGGCGGTGAGAATATTTATCCGCGTGAAATTGAAGAGTTTCTTTATAAACTCGATGGAGTGAAGGATGTACAGGTAGCTGGTATTCCGTCAAAGAAATATGGTGAAGCCGTCGGTGCGTTTATCATTTTGCAGAAAGATGTGGAAATGCACGAATCGGATGTTATTGATTTCTGTAGAAACAAGATTTCCCGTTATAAAATACCTAAATACATCTTCTTCGTGAAAGAGTTTCCAATGACAGGAAGCGGTAAGATTCAGAAGTTCAAATTGAAAGATGTAGGTTTGCAACTTTGCAAGGAAAAGGGGATTGAGATTATATAGATCATTCTTGATTGGTCAGGCTACTGACGAAGATATATTAACAAAAACAGTGAACGGTGAACAAACTGCAATTTATTAGCAGGAAGTTCACCGTTCACTGTTTTTGTTATGTCATACTGTTTTATTCAGTTTTTTATTCTCTTACTCAAGTTAGATATAGTCGTCCCCGAGTAGCATTTGAGCATCATTCACATATTTACGGATGGCGTGCTCTTCGTCTTTCCGGCAAATAAGCAAAACATTATTCGATTCTGCTACCAGAAAGCCTTCCAAGCCATCAATTACAGCAAGTTTCCCTTTAGGAAGCACAATCATATTGTCTTTGCTATCATAGATAAGTGAATGGCATTTCAGCGTAACATTGCCCTCTTCGTCTCTTTCTGATAAATCGTATAGAGAGCCCCATGTGCCGAGATCGGACCAGCCAAAATCGCCTAAGGATACATATACGTTATCCGCTTTTTCCATAATGCCGAAGTCGATAGATACATTGGGACACGCGGGGAAATTCTCGTCAATAAATGCTTTTTCCTTATCAGTGGCATAATAATCTCTTCCGGGTGCCAGTTTGGCTGTCAATTCGGGAAGCAGGTATTCGTTAGCTTTGATGATGGTATTCACATTCCACATAAACAAGCCGGAATTCCAGTAAAACTCCCCGCTTTCCACAAACACTTTAGCCAGTTCCAGTTCGGGTTTTTCGGTGAATGTTTTCACTTTATAGAAGTTTTCTCCTGCCGGTTCGTCTATTTGGATATATCCGTATCCGGTTTCCGGGCGGTTGGGCTTGATGCCGAGTGTCAGCAGTTTGTCGGAATGCGAAACGAAATCCAAACCTCTCTCGATGGCTGCAAGAAATTCATCTTCTTTCAGGATTAGATGGTCGGAAGGGGCGACTACGATATTAGCATTCGGATTTAATGCGCGAATGTGGTAAGAAGCCCACGCTATACAAGGAGCGGTATTACGTCGTGCCGGTTCCAGCAAAATTTGTTTTTCGTCCACTTCTGGCAATTGCTCTTTCACTAAATCGGCATACATTGCATTGGTGACAATGAGAATATTTTCAGTAGGAACCACCTTTTGGAAGCGGTCAAAGGTCTGTTGCAAGAGTGAGCGACCTGTTCCGAAGAAATCTAAAAACTGTTTTGGCAAGGTTTTGCGGCTGAATGGCCAGAAGCGACTTCCGATACCGCCGCCCATAATAACACAATAATTATTCTTATTTGTCATGATAGTGACTCTTTTAAAAGTTTCTGCTAATGTACGGTTTATTCTCTTAATAGAGAAGCGTTAGAGCTATGTTTTATTATTTTTTTCTCCTTTTTTTAGGTAAACTATTGCAGGTTCAAAATAATGTCGTATCTTTGCACCGCAATTGAGAAATCAAGTATGCGCCCAGATGGCGGAATCGGTAGACGCGCTGGTCTCAAACACCAGTGGATTCACTTCCATCCCGGTTCGACCCCGGGTCTGGGTACGAAAAACCCCTGATAATCACCTGATTATCAGGGGTTTTTGATTTTACGGAGTGTACTAAATGTGTACTGAATATCAAAAACAAGAATAAGGTGTACTCCGCTTGTTACTCCACTCTAACTTTTATCATTTATTAACTATGATATTCTACTAACTTTCTCATTATACACTTTTTCTTGCCGATTTATTCTTTAAAATAAGATGCTTTCCTATCTTTGTAATCATAACAATTATGCGACACATAGCTATGGAAGATTACAGAGAACAAAATATCCGAGAGATACAAAAGATACTGGATAGTTGCATTGCTCAGGAATATAGGAAGAAAGTACATGCGCTTGACTTGAAGCAAGAGTATTTGACTAAGGAGCAGATGAAAGAATATCTACGGCAAGAAGTTTTCCACATCACAGAAACACTTGTTGCCATGCACCAAAATTGCCGTGCATTGTGTTATATCAGAACAGATATGGATATTCCCGACTTTTTGTGGGAGAGTTGCTTCTTTGAAGATTTATCCTCTGACGAAAAAAGAAAATACATAGCTTTCCAATGTGCCGATTTTAGCATGGAAGAATATTCGAAGCAGCCGACCTGTTATGACGAGCGTTTGCCTTACTTCTCTTATATCGTCCGGTTTGTAGTAGATACAAAATACCTTGAATATTTGCAGCGACAGGAAAAACAATATGCACCACTGATGGAGCACCCCATACAGCCGAAAGAGGAAAAGGAGATAGCTACCTCCGTTAAAGTCGTTGGAAAAGCCAATCCTTTTAAATCAGTTCTCACCCCTCAACAAATAGAACTCGTAACCACCTGTATAAATGAAGTACATATTTTCACTACTACCATTACCCCCAATATTCTGCAAAGTTTCTTTGAGTGTACGCTTGATGGAGCTTTGAAGTCCAACAACAACCGCTTGCTTGCTTACTTGATGATGAAATTGAGCAATTACGATTTTATTACGTATGAGTGGCAGTCTGCCATCGCTAATAATAAACTTGTACTTGCCAAAATAAAAAACAGCTATTTGACACGTAGCGACTTGTCAACTGCAAACGATAACATCAAGTATATTGACCCGAAAGGAAGCGAAATCATAGACAAATATATCAATCAACTGAAAAAAGGTTGAGCATAGATTGAGAACTCAATCAAGGTTCAATGAGAGTTCATCTTTAACGCTCTAATTTTGCCCCCGTTAACGAAAAGAAAACGGGGGTGCGCACCTTCATATTGTTTCATTTAATCCATCAACAATATGGAAAAAACCTTAGAGAAGCGAGTTGAGGAACTCGAACAGATGTTGTTTTTAAGCAAGAGTGTACTAAGCTTCGATGAAGCAAGTTCATTCTTGAACCTTTCCAAAAGTTACCTATACAAGTTGACTTCTGGAAATTTGATACCCCACTACAAACCGCAGGGTAAAATGCTTTATTTTGAAAAGTCGGAGTTGGAAGCGTGGTTACGCCAAAACCCGGTAAAGACGAAAGCGCAGATTAAACAGGAAGCGCAGAGTTATATTATGAACCGTCCCTTGAAAAAATAAAGCAATGGATAATACCGAAAGATTTGAAGAAGTAACCAAAGAGAATGCCATTCTCATTTGGCAATCGTCAAGATTGAGTATTAGTATGCAGTGTGAGAAAGCCCCCGAAATCCTGAAAGCCAACGGGACGGTAATAGGCACTTTGGGAAATTTCAGTGCATCCATTGGCAAAGCCAAGAGTAAAAAGACATTCAATGTTTCCGCCATTGTGGCGGCAGCATTGAAGAGTGGAACGGTACTCTTATATTCGGCAGAACTGCCAAAGGATAAGTGCAAAATCCTTTATGTGGATACGGAACAAAGCCCTTATCATTGCTTGAAAGTGATGGAACGTATTTTGCGCATGGCTGGCTTGCCCACAGACCGTGACAACGAGAACCTGGAGTTTCTTGCTTTGCGTAAATACACCCCCAAAGAACGTATCGCAGCGGTAGAACAGGCTATCTACAATACACCCGATTTGGGTTTTGTAGTGATAGACGGTATTCGTGACATGGTGTATGACATCAATAGTCCGGGTGAATCCACACGCATCATCTCAAAGCTGATGCAGTGGACGGATGACAGGCAGATACACATTCATACGATACTGCACCAAAACAAGGGTGACGATAATGCAAGAGGGCATATCGGGACGGAGCTCAACAATAAGGCAGAAACCGTATTGCTTGTAGAAAAGGAGAAGAACAACAGTGACATTAGTAAAGTGTCCGCCATGCACATACGTGCGATGGATTTCAAATCGTTTGCTTTCCGCATTAACGAACAAGCACTGCCCGAACTGGTGGACGGCTACCAACCGCAGGAAAAGAAAGTAGGCAGACCTGAGCAGGAAGAGTTTGACCCTTGCAAGCACATCACCGAGCAACAGCACCGTATAGCATTGGAAGCCGCATTCGGCTTGCGTGAGGAATACGGCTACAAGGAGTTGGAAAAAGCTCTGATTGTGGCTTATGCTTCTGTCGGTGTGAAGCTAAGCCATAACAAGACAGTGAAATTAATCACAAAGTTGAGATGCAAGCGGATAATAGTGCAGGAGAAAGGCAGGAAATATACATTAATGCCGGACTATCACTATTAACCAACTATCCGGAATCGCTTCACTTTATACCGGGTGTCTATATATTCGGAAAAAGTGAAGCACTTCTCAAAAGCAGCCCGACCACTTTACTTTAAAGCCGTATTCTATATATACGCCATTAAAGTAAAGTTAGGCGGCTGTATAATTATGCCGTCCTCAATATATAAGAGGAACGGGCGAAAAGAAAAAACATACTCCCATTTATTTAACGAAGATTTTATGATGAATATTGAGATAGCCAAGCAGATAGGCATATCTGATTATCTGCACAGTTTAGGTTATTCACCCGTTAAGCAACAGGGTGACAACTTGTGGTACAAATCTCCATTCAGAGATGAATACGAACCGTCTTTCAAAGTGAATACCAGCCGCAATTTATGGTACGACTTCGGAGCAGGCAAAGGCGGCAACATTATCGCACTGGCGCAGGAGCTTTATGGCTCCGGTCACCTGCCCTACCTTTTGGAGAAGATAGCGGAGCAAGCACCCCACATCCGCCCGGTTTCTTTCTCTTTTGGCAAGCAATCATCTTCGCAGCCGAGTTTCAAGCGGCTGGAAGTCGAGCCGCTTTCTTCGCCTGCCTTGCTTTGCTACTTGCGAGATAGAGGGATAAATACGGAACTGGCGAAAAGAGAATGCAAGGAACTGCATTTCCGGCACAACGACAAGTCGTATTTCGCCATCGGTTTTGCCAACGCTTCGGGAGGTTATGAGGTGCGCAATAAATTTTTCAAAGGCTGCATCTCTCCCAAAGATATAACCCATATCCGTCAGCAAGGAGAACCCAAAGATACTTGTTTTGTATTCGAGGGCTTTATGGACTACCTTTCTTTTCTGACCATCCGCCAAGAAAAGAACCCGAGCTATCCATGTCTCGATTGGCAAGATTACATTATTCTGAACTCGACAGCCAATGTGTCTAAAGCATTATACCCGTTAGGAAGCTATAATCGCATCCATTGCCTTTTGGATAATGATGCGGCAGGACGGAAAGCCGTTGAAGCTATTCATAATGAGTATGGCATCCGTGTTCGCGATTCTTCTCACCTGTATAGGGGACACAAGGACTTGAACGAGTATCTTACCGGAAAACCGTTGAACCAAAAGGCTGGTATGACGCAGCCGACCAATCAGTCGCAGCAGCCGCAGCCGGCTGCAAGGCAAGAACAGCAACCGGTCAAGAAGAAAGGCAAAGGCTTCAGGATGTAATTGCCGCACGCACCCGCAGGCTTTTAAGTCAAGAAAAGCCATAGCTCAATAGGGCGTTTTCTTCACGCAGTGCGAGCACTGCTAAAAACACCCTATCGAGCCAACGGGGCGCTGCCCCTTTGGAAACCCCGTTTGCCATGCGGCACGTTTGCGGCAAGCGGATTTGTCTAACCAAAAAAGAGATTACCAACATGGGATATTTCACTCTTGATTTCAAGAAAGCAAAGGGCGCATCGGACGCCCGAATGTCCGACCACATCGAACGCAGGGTGATAGCACCGAACGTTGATGCGGAACGCACGCACCTGAACCGTGAACTGGTTCAACTACCCGATGGTGTAACGGTGCGTGACGAAGCAATAGCCCACCGCATCAAGTCGGCAGGCATCAAACGAAAAATCACGCCCGACCAAGTTCGGGCTATCCGTGTCATGCTGTCGGGTACGCACGAGGACATGATAAAGATACAGCACGATGGGCGCATTAACGAGTGGTGCGAGGACTGCATGCAATGGCTGCACAAGACTTTCGGGAAAGAGAACACTGTTTCCGCAGTCCTGCACATGGATGAAACCACACCGCACATACACGCCACCATCGTGCCGATAGTGACGGGAGAGCGCAGGAAAGCCAAGAAGAAGCAGGCGGAGGGCAAACGCACCTACCGGAAGAAAACGGATGCAGCCCGGCTGTGTGCCGATGATGTCCTGAATCGTGACAGGCTGATAGCCTACCATGACGACTACGCCAAAGCAATGGCAAAATACGGTTTGCAGCGTGGCGTGCGTGGCTCGGAAGCGAGACATACCACCACAGCGCAATATTATCGTGAGTTGAAACGGCAGACGGGCGAGCTCGAAACAGGTGTGCAGCAACTCCGGACAGAGACGCAAGTAGCGGAGAAGCGGCTCGAACAGGTGAAAAGAGAAATCGGCACGGAAAAACTGGAAGCAGTCAAGACCGAAGCTAAAACCGCGATTATAGCAAAGGTGGGTTCTCTTTTGGGCAGTGGAAAAATCAAAGGCTTGGAGCTGGAAAACAAGACGTTGCACGAAGAAGTTGCCGCTCGTGACGAAAGCATAGAAAAATTGCAATCAAACTTACAGGATATGCAGCAGCAACACAACAGGCAGTTGATGAAGATACAACAAGAACATATATCGTTTCAGGGCGAGCAGCAGAAAGAAATATCCGCTTTGAAGAAGTGGATAGATAAGGCGTGCAAGTGGTTTCCGCTGTTTGCCGATGTGTTTCGCATGGAAAGGTTGTGCCGTTCGGTTGGTTTTACTCCTGAACAGACGGACAAACTTTTAACGCTCAAACCAATGGAATATAGCGGTACGCTTTATTCAGAGGAGCACAGACGGCAGTTTAGCGCAACACAGGTTTCGGTACGGATAGTGATAGAACCGACCGATAAGCGAAAATTTGCCTTGCATATCAACGGGCAAGGCATCTCCGAGTGGTTTAAAGAACAATTTGACAAACTTCGTCAGTCGGTGCGACAAACGGTGCAACCGCTGAAGAAAAACAAGGGGATGAAGCTATAAACAAGCTATTTTGTGGGATACAGCAAAAAAGTGCAGTCAATTAGATATAATAGACTGCACTTTTTCTATATTTGCAAATAGAGATGTAAAATAGAAAAATAACAGCCGACTGTTGTGTTGCGCTGTTAGTATCCAGTTACCGATAAAATTAAAAACAAAGAAATATGAACGAATTATATGCCAAATGTATTTCATTTGATAAGAATGTAAAAGGTAGAGTTGGTGGCAATCCACCTAAATGTATAGAAGAACAAATCCCCAGTGATTATAATTTCTATGCAACACTGGTACATCCTGAAAAGGGGAATACCATGCTTTCTGTCATAATTCATCAGGATTATAATACTCTTATTGATAACAATATATATCCTTCAATAGCAGTAAAAGTAATAGAACATGAATTTTCTAAAATTGGTAATTGCACAGAAAAACGAAATACCAACTTAGGGATGTGTTCTATTAGTGAATATTCAGAAGATAAGGATAGTGAAAATATACTTGTAAAAATAGGTGGAACTCCTATCCTTATTCAAGATGAAGAAAGCTATTATAAAGAATTAGAGGAACATGGTTTTTCTTTTTTCTTGTCGATAGATGAGGACGGATACAGTGAAGATGTTGCAATCGGCAGTTATCCTTTCGGATATGGTGCTTTGTATTTGTATATGCACTGCACAACCAATGAAATAATCGCAGGATATTGGCAATGTTCATAAAAATATATCGGTAACATGCACCTGTTCCGCCTAACGGCGGCAAGCTGCAACCCGTTATCGTTACTATTCACCTGAAACAGGCAGTTACTTATCACAAGACCCGATTCGACTATCAGGAAATAATCCTACTTTATACGCTTATGTACACGACCCAAATACGTGGTTAGACCCGTTTGGATTGGAATGTAGTGCTGCACAAAGAAAAGCTAATAAAGCAAATGGAAAGAAAGCAGAAGATTTGATTTATAATAAGCTATCGAATAATCCAAATGTTGAAATATTAGGACGGCAAGTAACAATTCATATGGAAAAAGGAGTTCGCTATGTGGATGTTCTTATTCGGAATAAAAAAACTGGAAAAATAGTTGCAGTGGAAGTGAAAAGCGGAAATGCGAAAAGAAGTGGAAAACAAATTTTGAAAGATGATATTATAAATAGCGGTAGTGGCACATTTGGTGAGAATGGTTTTTCAGATTCAAATAATCCATTAATAGGCACATCGACTGCTAATACTACTACCAGTGTAACACAAGTACCTTTATGGAAGATATAATTAACAAAATTAGGAATGTATTAGACGTTCCTACTCAAAATGAAGGATTGTTTTTCGATGATAAGACAAATTCTTACAAAACTTATCTTGATATAGAAAAACAATTACTATACGGGTATTACTTTGACTTAAGAAAAAAAATAGGAAGCGACTATTATTTATTAGATATATCACTGCGCATACTAAATAAGCCAATAAGTAATATTGCAAACAATATCAAATGTGAAGCTATTAACAACCGAAAAGAGATACCTATCTCTTTAAAGAAAAAGCTAATAAGAGATATAAGGAATAATGAAACATTAACAGGTTTGTACAGGTGGTATGAAATTGACATGGTCTTTCATAAGAAGATAACTATTTGGAGTTGTTCAATAAATAATTTGGAAGAATTGAATGACTATAAATCGCAACTCTTAACGCTATTTGAAAAAGGGCAAGAATGGGTAAGGGGTGCAAATGAATGGGATTTTTTAATAGACTGGGCATTTAATCATGACAATTCACTGCAAGCCTTAAGTATTCTTAAGTATTTAGACAGAAGAGATGAGTTTATATTGCGTAAAGAGGAAGCAATATATGAATATGAAAAGAAGAAATATCCAATTGATGAACTTCGCATAATTTCAATTTGATTTTTTCTTGAATTGACTTTCTGAGTTTTTGCCTTTATAAAAGGCAAGCTAAAAAAGTCTTTTTAAACTTTTGCATCACTTCTCTTAAAAAAGTTATCAACAGGTGTTTTGCTTATGTCTCCTATTGTTTTATGGTTGTTATTGAGGGGTGGAAGATAATCTGTTGAATAATCTATCAGTCGGAATCACCCATGTTTCGGTTTGTGGGTGTTCTGTTGATAGTTTCCAAACGCCATTTTCAGATTCGGCGGTCATTGACAGCCGAATTTGAATTTGTGATGCAATGTATAGTGTGACAGGTTCTTTTAATTGTGGATAAACAAGGTATAACCGCCTAAATTCACGAAATCTACACACGTTCAGACCTTTTGTTTTCAGTCGTTGTTCCAGCTTCTTCAACAGTTGTTCACCGTATGCGGCACGGTCTTCCCCGTTCTGTTCAAATTCCACGATATAGCAACCCATAAGCCAGTTACGGGAAGTAAGGGCAAGGTTTACAGCGTGTGCGGCTTGTGCCTGCAACGTATTCTGTATCGTGCTGATATGTTTTACTAATGCTTCAAAGTTCATAGTTACAAAGATAAGCCTTTTATAGTTAAAATTTTAGTTCGGGTAAGCTGTTTATCGCTTCCTCTTTTAATTTATCTACCGCACGGGTGTATTTCTCTGTATGCTTCAACCCACTATGTCCTAAAAGACTGGCTACGGTTTTGATATTTGCCCCATTGTTCAGAATGTTCACGGCAAACGAATGTCGGGCACAATGCCAGCTTATATGTTTGTCTATCCCGGCTCTTTTTACCCAACGTTTTACAGACTTGCAGCAGCTTTCGTAAGTAGGCAAATCGAATATCAAACAGTTTTTGTCTACCGGAGCTTCACCAATAATATACAACAGACCATCATTCAGAGGGATAACTACTCCGCTACTGGCTGAATGTCCTTTTGTCTTGCTTTGTTCAAACTTCAATAACCGATTAGCGTAATCCACATTCTTGTAGGTAAGGTCTTTTACATCACAGAAACGTAAACCGCAGTATAGGCAGAAGATAAAAGCCCGTCTGACATTTGGGTTCTCGTTGTCATAATGACAAGCCGCCAACTTTTGGATTTCTTCGGGAGAAAGAACATCTTTCCGAAGCATTTGGCTATCTACTTTACAAGTAACACTTTTACAAGGGTCTTTCAACATAACATCATGGTCAATCGCATGGCGAATTACTTTCTTGAAACGCTGGTAGATACTTTTTGCACCCTCGCCCACGCTTCGGGATTGCAGATAAGCTACAAACTGTTCCATCATTTCTTTGGTAATAAGTTCCGGTTTGATACTAAACTCATTTACGGGGTATTGTTCCTTTAAGAAGTCCTTAAAACGGCTAAGCGCAATTTGTACCATGCGAATATCTTTCTTAGTATAACTGTTGATATAGGCTTGGAAATAGTCTAAGAAATTGACCGTTCTATCTTTTTTCAGTCGATAGCCTAACATACTTTCTTTAAACTCCTGTTCACGCTCTGCACGTATCTTTGTGGCAAGCTCTAACGTTTCTTTGTTCTGTTGGCGTTCCGCAGGGGTACGAGGTTTGTCTATCAGATATAAACTAAGGTTTTCTTTTCGCCTGTTATGCTTTACTGCAAACTTGGGCTTGCCTTGCATCTTTCCACTATCATAGTACATTTGATTACCGTTCTCATCTAATACGGGCTTTTCCTCTCTACCTAAATAATACTCTAAATAAAGGCTGATTCTACCATCCGAGAGCTTATTTTGCTCCAATTTGGGATTTTCTTTCGTTTTATTTTCTAACTTTGCCATCGTTTAGGGGTTTTATCCCGATTTAGGTACCTTAACCGGGTGATTACACTAAATAACTGATTTTCTTTTGTTTACCAATGTTGCAAAGGTACAAAAGAAAATGATATTTCAAAGTGTACTAAAAGTGTACTAAATAGCAGAAAAAGGGCAAAAAATGGAGAAAATGGAGAAAATAGGAAAGAGGCAAGTGTTTGATAATAAGGAAGATATATTCTTTTATTTTCCTTTAATTTCTATGACTTGTACCGGGATATAGTACTGCCGGATAAAAGCCTCTTCCCGTTTACGGGACTTTTGAGT
>NZ_URFY01000076.1 GCF_900547205.1 uncultured Bacteroides sp. | reverse complement strand
TTATCGCCATGATGATCGGTATTGCATAGATAATTCTATCGCAAAACGCTCTATTCGTCCGTTGACGATCGAACGCAAGAACAAAATGGCTTTTGGCAGTCATCAGGGTGCTGAGACTTCGACAGTTTATCACACCTTTACGGCAACTTGCCGAATGGGTGCACTGTCGTTCAATCAATTTTTGAAGAAGTATTTCACAGCTTTTATGGAAGGGCGCACAGATTTTGAGAATCTAACCCCTGCCATACTGGCAAAATCAATTAAGAAAATCTAAAAATTACAGGTCTTTATTTGTCCCGTGCGTGTAAACACCTGAGGATAAAGGGATTTAAATAACTAACGTAGAATTTGGACGCTTACATGAATATTGGTAAAGTTCACAACTGTTATGGATGTGGTATTTGTGCAATTGCTTGTGGACAAAAAATAATAGATATTAGCTTGAATGATGATGGTTTTTATGAACCTCATATTATAGACGAACGTAGATGTACTAATTGTAAAATTTGTACAGAAGTTTGTGCTTATCTGCACGAAGATTTGTCTTTAAAAGAATCAGAGATAAGGTCATACGCTGCATGGAGTAAAGATCATTTCGTAAGACGTAAATGTTCATCTGGTGGTGTCGGATTTGAAGTAGGAAAATACTTGTTACAAGAAGGCTTTAAAGTTTGTGGCGTCCGTTATGATGCAGAGAGAGGGAAAGCTGTTCATTTTATAGCTAAAAACATTGATGAATGGGTACTAAGTATTGGTAGTAAATATATTCAAAGTTTTACTTTGGATGGTTTTAAGTCCATTAATAGGAAAGAAAAATATCTCATTACAGGTACTCCCTGTCAGATAGACTCTTTCCGCAGATATATTCAAAGATTCAAGTGTGAGGATAGTTTTGTATTACTTGATTTCTTCTGTCATGGAGTTCCCACCATGCATCTTTGGAAGAAATATATTGAATGGGCAGAACGGAAAGTTGGAAAAATTACATACGCCTCTTGGCGTAACAAGTGGACTGGATGGCATGATTCTTGGGCGATGGGAATAGACGGTGAGGAACATGGTGAAAAGATAGATTGTCATGAGTCTTATGATACATTAATGAGAGAAAAAAGAAGTTTTATAGAATCTAAACTCACGCAAGGAGATATGTTTTATACGTTGTTTTTAGGGGACTGTTGTCTGGGCAAACAATGTATTGAGCATTGCAAATATAAATATGATCATTCTTCTGCTGATATTCGTATTGGTGATTTATGGGGTAAAGCATATATCAACAATGAAGATGGTGTTAGTGCCGCCATTGCATTTACCTCAAAAGGAAATGAAATCTTACGTCAGTGCAATTGTGAATTGAGAGAGCATCCTTTCTCGCTAGTGGCAGAAGGGCAAATGAAGGCGTCGCCTTTGAAAAAGAAAAGGTTTGAAAAAATTCAAAAATCCCTCAGGGATAAAAATATAATTATTGAAGATATTTACGAGATGTATATGAAGATACACAAAATTGAATTATGGAAAAAGCGTTTGCGAAACCCTCTTAAATCAGGTTTTAATTTAATAAGGAAATTCGGATGGAAATTTGCACGATAACATGTCATAGAGTGTATAATTATGGTGCTTCGCTTCAAGCTTTTGCATTACAGTATTATTTAGAATCTTTGGGGCATAAGGTTGAAATAATAGATTATCTGCCATATTATCACCAAAGTCGATACAATTTTCTTTATATCCCTTTAGACTCCAATCATTATACGTTGTTTTCTTCAAATGGTTTTATGCGGTTGGTATATGGTATCTTGAAGAATCTATGTATTTTTAAAACTTGGGGGCGGAAAAAGAAGTTTGATGATTTCACAAAGTCATTCCTAAAACTGACTTCGACACATTATGAAACGATTGAGGAATTGAGGGATAATCCACCTATTGCTGATATTTACGTGGCTGGCAGTGATCAAATTTGGAATACGGAAATGTATAATGGTAAAGACCCTGCCTATTATTTAGATTTTGGTAATTCCTCAACAAAGCGAATATCTTATGCTGCCAGTATTGCTGTTGGCAAAATAGGAAAAGATTTAGAAGATGTAATCAGGAACCGACTGTCTAAGTTTAGCCAGATTTCAGTAAGAGAAGCATCTGGGGTTGATATTCTCGGGAATTTGGGAATTAAGGCAGAACTTGTATTGGATCCAGTTTTCTTGTTGGAGAAAAGAAAATGGTTAAATATGGCGACAAAGGCCACTCAGCATCCTGAAACAATCAAAAGTCGCTATATTCTTGTATATGACTTTTTGCATGATGATAGAATTAGAATGTTTGTTGCAAAGTTAAAAGACCAATATGGAGTATTGGTTGTATCTATAAACGATTATAGGCCGTTGAATTATGCAGATGTTAATATCAATGATGCTGGTCCTTTGGAGTTCTTAAATCTCGTTGCAAATGCTGATTATATAGTTTCCAATTCATTTCATGCAACAGCCTTTTCTATTATTTTAGAAAAAGAGTTTTATGTATATCCTCTTATGGGACAAAATAATTCATCCCGAATGGAAGACTTACTAAGAGGATTGGGACTAGAAAAAAGGTTTAATTCTTCGGAAATACAGAAGAACATAAATTATGAAATCGTTAAAGAGTTGTTGGATAATAAAAGGGTGAAGAGTGCGAACTTCATTAACAATAGTTGTTTTCATAATATGTGATGTTGAATAGAATAGAAGTGAAAGTAATGAATTCATTGAATATCATCCTTTAATATATGGAAATTAAAGTAAGCAAGAATGATGTGATATGGGGGTATGTGGCCATGGTTTTTAATTATGGTACAGGACTGGTCACTCTTCCTTTCATTCTCAGTATGCTGAGTGCGGAGGAGGTAGGGATGAACTATCTAATGCTTACAATCTCCAATCTTGTCATTTTGGCTGATTTTGGCTTCTCTCAGCAGTTTGGACGCAATATTACTTATGTGCTATCAGGGGTACAGCGTTTGATCAAAGAGGGTGTTTCAAGTGAGGTAAATAGTACCATTAATTATCACCTTGTAGCAGTGCTAATAAGAACAGCCCAGTATGTATATATGCGACTTGGCTTGATGGTACTTTTACTAATGCTCACCGCTGGTACCGTTTACATCTATCACGTTACTAATGGTTTCTCAAGTGTCTCGCATTCTTTGTGGATATGGTTATTGTTTTCGGTTTCTGTTTTCTTTAATTTTTATTATAAATATTATACAGCATTGCTAACGGGAACAGCATTGATGATGGAATACAATAAGTCTTGTATGTATTCTAAGATTGTTTACCTTTTGATATGTATAGCATTACTTTTTGCGGGATGTGGATTGATGAGCGTGGTCATTGCCAATTTCGTAGCACCTTTTGTTCAACGCTATTATTCTTATATATCGTTCTATTCAAGGGAAATGAAAGATAAATTGAGAGGAGAACAGGTGCCAAAGCAAGAGATTAAGGATACTTTTAATACACTTTGGTTCAACACAAAACGCTTAGGCTCCATCTTTGTAGCTCAATACGGTATTAGCCAGTCGGGGATTTTTCTTTGTGGGTTGTTTTTGTCTCTACCGGAGATAGCTTCCTATGGTCTGCTTATGCAGCTAGTTGGTGGTGTATTATGCACTTGTGCCAAAAGTCTTTTCAATACTGTAACACCTTTATTTGGCAAGGATATTGTTCGAAATGATAAACAAGCACTTGTCCGGCACTTTTCGCTTGGCAATTTTGTGTTTTGGGTAATATTCATTATTGGTGGCTTGTTGATTGTGCTCGTCGCACCATGGATGCTCCAATTGATGCATTCTAACTCATTGCTCCCAAGCACACTTATTATGGTAATATTCGTTGTAGATGCTTTACTTGACTATAATCATTCTAATTTTACATACATCTTTATGGCAGAAAATCGTTACCCATTCCTTAAGGCAGACATTTATACGGGAGTAGCTGTAGTTATATTCACTTTTGCCACACTCTATTTCACAGATTGGGGATTACTAGGAGTAGTGATTTGTCGCTTTATTTGTATGCTGTGCTATAATTACTGGAAATGGCCTATAGAGGCAAGTCGTAAATTACAAGTATCCATTGCCTGTCTTGTGAAAGTAGGATGGCAAGAAAGTTCTATGAAAGTAGAAGCAATCATTAAAAATAAAAAATAGATGAATATATTATTTGTCACCATTGATGGCGATCCCCTTTATGCAGGAGGTACTGCCACAATAGTACAAATGATGGCGGGATGGCTTGAAAAGCATAGTCATTATTGCGCTATTGGATTCTTTCAAGAGCGGGAACATCCTAGTACATATTTTGAGGACAGAATACACTTGATTAAGGAAAATATGGAAGCTATTAAAAGATTGAATGATAAGCATCCTTTCGATCTTCTGTATATTACACAATGTATTGGTATAGACTGGTGTTTACTGCATGAATGTTTTCCAAAAGCTAAGCTGATAGCTGCTTATCACAATAGGCCTATGCTAATGTGCCCGCCAAAGACTGAACTTTTGAAATTGGCTAAGTCTTCGCGAATCCTTAAGGAAAAAATGAAACTATATCTCTATTATACTTTATATCCTTTATATAAAGTATGTGTAAAGAGTAAGGAGCGTAAAAGCTTTGTAGAAATTGTGCGCTATGCTGATAAGATACAGTTACTTTCAGAAGGTTTTCGTCCTGTGTTTAAGCAAATTATTCCTTATATATGTGACGATCAGATAATCTGCATTGGAAATCCTGTGGTATGGAAACTCAAGGCAAGTATGGAAATGATAGACAATAAGCGTAGGGAAGTTTTGGTAGTTTGCAATGCGAATCATCAAAAAAGAGCACATTTAATGATTGAAATATGGCGACGATTAGAGACTGATCCACAGCTTGCCGGCTGGTTTCTCACTTTCGTAGGTGATAGTTCCGAAGTACAACGTCTAAAGAAGAAATCCTTTGACGAATACCATTTACAACGCATTCGTTTTGAAGGACGTCAAAAGCCAGACTGTTATTATGAGTGTGCCTCCATCCTCTTAATGACATCAGGTTTCGAAGGGTGGCCAATGGTATTGATGGAAGCCATGCCTATGGGTGTAGTACCAATTGTATTTAATAGTTTTGAATCTCTGCAAGACATTATATCACACAAAGAAAATGGATTCATTATTCCCAATAATGATATGGATAACTACGTTGCAGGACTTAAGTGGCTGATGACTCATCCAGGCGAACTTCGGGATATGGCGGTTAAGGCAACGAAAATTGTAGATAAATATTCGCTTGATAGTATCATGGAAAAATATAGCAATTTTTTTAATAGTTTGGTTCAAGGGAAGTAATAATATTCAGTACGCATAATATGACAACAATAACAATCATATTCCCATACTTTGGAACATTCCCACCACAGTTTAAATTCTGGTGGGCATCTGCTTTGAACAATCCTGGTGTAAACTTTCTGATGGTTACTGATAACAAGATTGTTAAGAGTGAGATGAATATTGAGGTAGTGTATATGACATTTGATGAATGTCGTGAACGTGTACAGCGTTGCTTCGATTTTCCTGTTGCTTTACCATCACCATACAAACTTTGTGATTTCAAACCTGCTTATCCGCTGATATTTAATGACTTAGTTGGAAATGCTGATTTTTCTGGATGGGGAGATGTTGATCTTATCTATGGTAATATACGAGAGATTATTACAGAAGAAGTTCTTGCACAGTATGATGTTATTTCTGGTTGGGGACATCTTACATTACTACGCAATAACGATTATTGGAAACATTTCTTTGAATTACAAGTGGATGGTTTCCAAGATTACAAAACTGTATATCAAGATTCGAAAAATTTCGGATTTGACGAATATTGGCATGGTGGTACTGCCGATAAAGCCAAGTATCTGCATGCAGACAAGATATGGGATACGCGACCTTTTGATGACCTGCGTGTTCCGGAATCCAATTTGAACTTTAAGTCAGGAATTCGTGCCATGTATGAGAATGATTACTTGATATTTGAATATAAGGACAAATATATGTATCGGGTTTACTTAATAGGACACAGTATAGTCAAGGAACCTATCATGTATATGCATTTCAAACGTCGCCTGAAAATACTCAAGCCATGCACTAATAATACAGAAAAATACCTTATAGTTCCAAACAAGATTATTGATTGGGAAGAACCTACATTCGACAAAATATTGGCTTGGAGTAAGTGCGGCTTGCTAAAGCAGTATATATTCACTATGCAATCTAAGGTAATAGGGAAGTTAAAGAAATTGTTAAGATGAAAGTACTTTGGCTTTGTGGTAACCCAGGACTGTTTCGTGCTAAGTCGCTGGATGATGGTGGATGGATTGGTTCCTTACAAACGCAACTACTAAATGTGTACACTGACCTTCAACTGGTCAATGTATTTGAATATCCGGATAATGTAGATGTCTTTCGACAAGACAGGGTAATATACTATCCTGTGTATATAGGAAAAATTGACCGAATTAAGTCTTTTTTATCTATTGAATATCATGACCGTATCTTTCTGCACCGGGTACAAGAAATTATTGAAGCAGAACACCCTGATATTATCCAATGTTGGGGTTCTGAGTTAGGGTTCGGGTTGATAGCTAAACAGGTATCTGTTCCTGTGGTGATGCACATTCAGGGACTTCTCAATCCTTATTTTGACGCATATTGTCCACCTGCATATAGTGTAGAAAGTCTATTGCGTGCTTTGAGATATAATCTGATAGTTTATCTTCGTCGCCAATGGAGGCCTTATCGCTTGTTTAAATATAATGCTCAGAGGGAAAAGGAAATATTAAGTAGCATGCCCTATGTGTTGGGGCGTACGGAATGGGACAAGGAGTGTGTAAGTATTCTTGCTCCTCAGGCTCGTTATTATTATTGTTCGGAATCGTTGCGCCTTGCGGTAGTAGAGTGCAGTAAATGGAAAAGGCATAACAATCATCGGTTGGTGGTATCTTCGATTGTGTCAGCGGCCATTTATAAAGGTCTAGACGTGATTCTTCGTACTGCCAAACTGATAAAAGAAGAATATGGCGATGATTTTGAGTGGAATATTTATGGACTCAATGATGTACACTTACACGAACGACTTACCGGTATTTTTGCCAACGATGTAAATGTATATCCGCGAGGTAGAGTCTCAGCACAAATGGTTGCTGAAAAGCTCAATTTGAGTGATGTATATTGTCATCAATCATACATAGAGAACAGTCCTAATAGTGTATGTGAGGCACAATATATTGGAGTACCGGTGGTAGCTGCAATGGTGGGGGGAATGGATACGTTGATACAGGATGGAGCTGGTATCATGGTACCAGCTAATGATGCCTATCGTTCTGCATATGCCATCCTTCGTTTGAAACGAGAACATGGATATGCAGAGAAGATTAGCAAGAAAGAGATAGAGGTAGCTGAACTGAGACACAAAGACGTGGAAATGCAACTGATGAATATATATAAGGAGATATTGGGGAAGTGAAAAAGTTTAATCTTAATATACAGGGTGCACGTGGAATTTGTACCTTGATGGTGTTTTTCGGACATGCCACAGGTGCTTATAATATTCCTTGGCTTCAGAATCATATGAATAATCCTCTCCGGTTGTTATTGGATGGTCATGCAGCAGTCATATTTTTCTTTGTGCTATCTGGTTATTTTTATTATACCGATAAATGCATTACTCTAAAACAGTATATTTATATAATAATCAAAAGAGTAACACGGCTTATTCCTTCTTATTGGGTGTCGATAATCATCGGTGCTCTACTTTGTAATTATTATCTCAAATATGGAATTTCGCAAGATAATAACGTCAGTCATTGGTTTGCATCCTTTTGGAATGAACCTGTTACATGGTCAAGATTTCTGAATGAATCAAAGGTCGTGTTTCGACATGCCCCTTCAAATGAGTTCATCAATCCAAATTCTTGGTATCTCAATGTTGATTTCAAAATGATGGTCATTATTCCTGTTATTATATTTCTGTCGAATAAGACTTACTGGTGGTTGTCTGGTGTTATTGTTTTTTTGTCTGTTATGACGACTACGCAATGTTGGGTTGCTATATTTTTGATGGGGGCTATATTTCATCGTTATCAGGAGAGATTGTTCGTAATCATTGGTAAGCATCGCTGGTTTCTAGGAGTATTGTCTGTGGTGGGTGTTATTTTATGGGATGTGCAAACATGGTCTGGTATCAATACAAATATTGCGTCAAATATGTATCGGATGGAGATAATCCAAGCCGTGGGTGTTATATTGCTACTTACTGTCTTACTATTTCTCTCGGATCTGCCCATACTTACGAGTCGGGTTCTACTCTTTATGGGACGAATTTCTTACGAATTTTACATCATCCATTTTTTGTTTTTAGCGGGGTTAATGCCTTTTATATCAAATACTTGTATGTATATTGCCGTATGCTTTATTGGCTCTTTGCTGTCAGCGGTTCTGTTGCATAATGGAAGCGAATGGGTTACATTTAAAGTTTTAAATATGAATATTGTTGGATGGCTGAAAAGCCCAAAATGATTGATATGGGAAAAATAGTATTCGCTACGTTTGCCGATAGTAGATATGGAAAGGCAATGGAAAGAATTAAAAAAGAGACGGAAAATTTTGGTTTCGATGAACGGCATTTTTTTACTGAGAGAGACTTGCCAAAGGATTTTTTCAAAGGATTTAGCCCGAAGATATACCGTCGAGGATATGGATACTGGATTTGGAAACCATATATTATAAACAAGATGATGAGCCGACTCAATGATGGTGATATTCTAGTTTATACGGATGCTGGTACACAGTGGCATATATCTGGAAAAAAGCGATTTGAAGAATATGTGGGTATGCTCAATGAGGAGCGATCTATTGTCGTATTTCAGCAACCTTATCTTGTAAAAGATTGGACAAAAGGTGATGTTCTTAAATATATTTGTCCAGATGACTGGAAAAAATATGCTATGACTCTTCAATTTTGTGGAGGTATTCATCTTTCATTGAAATGTTCTACAACTGAAAATCTCTTTGCTGAATGGAATTATATCACACAAAATCACCGTGACTTGGTAACAGATAAAGCCTCGTTGAGTCAAAACTTGCAAGGTTTTCAAGAAAATCGACACGATCAATCTGTTTTTACACTACTTGTAAAAAAAATCCCTCATAATGTAATATCTTGGGAAGAAGTAGAGTCACTTGATAATGACTGGACTGGACATGACAATTTCCCTCTTTGGGCTAAACGTGACAAGGGAGAACGATTAATGGATAAGATAAAAAGAAAAGTAACTCAATGCCTAACTATCTGGATAGGTTTATACTTGAAATACTGTAAGGGATTCTATTTTAGGAATAAGATTGCATGGTGAAATGAATCATAATAGAAATGTTAGTACTTGGGGTATGTCCTAGATTGAGTACTAATAAAATTAGAAAACTATGATATGAATATAAGGATTTCTATAATTGTAGCAACTTATAATGCAGAAAATACTATTAAACGATGCATTGATAGTATTGCGTGTCAGAAAACTAACGAAATAGAACTATTGGTCATAGATGGAGGATCTAATGATAGAACTATGGATATTTTGAAATCTTATGGTAACTTGATTGATATCCTAAAGTCGGAAAAAGACAAAGGCGTTTATGATGCTTGGAATAAAGCACTCCGGATAGCTACTGGGGAATGGATTATGTTTTTAGGTGCAGATGATTATTTTCTTCCTGATGCGATAAGTTTTTATCTGGACTTCTTACAGGGAAAAGAATACGTAGATTCTATAGATATAATTTGTGCTCGATGTCGGCTAATTGACGAAACTGGAAAATATCTGAGAACTTTTGGTACTCCGTATAAAAGAGAAATATTTATTGATAAAATGGAGATTTCTCATGGCTCAACACTACATAACCGTAAGCTCTTCCAGGAAGTAGGAGAGTTTAATCTTGATTTTAAAATTTGTGCAGACTATGAATTTCTACTTCGTAAAAAGATGAGCTCTTTTTTTATTGATCGAGAAATCTTTGTAATGCAAGTAGGTGGAATGAGTAGTTCTGTAAAAGGAGTGTTTGATTCCTATAGGGTGAAACAACATCATCGCATTACTTCCCAGTATCGCAATTTATATTACCTGATAAAGGGTACATGTGGTTACTATTGCAAGAGGTTATGGTATTGGGTAAAAAAATAGATTGTATTCAGTGGCTTTTGCTTATTTCTATATCTCTAGGAAGGTATGTAGAAGTGGCATTTCTGTTTCTACTATTATTCACATATAGATGGTATAAATTCAAAAAAATAGTCATTTTTTTTTCGTTGTTATTGATTCATTTTTGTGTTACAAATTACTTTATAGGATATCCTGTGGGTAAGTTTGTACAACAATTCTTTATTTTGTTGCTCCTTGTTGTCAGTTATTATCAGTTTTTCCGAAATTATGTACCAAACATCGAAATATTATGGGATAAATATATTCGATTATGCCTGTTTCTATCTTATTTCGGACTTCTTCAATTGGCAGTCTATATATTGACTAATATTGATATATCCTTCTTTGTTTCTTTGATTGACAGTGCTCCTCAACAAAGTTACAGATTACGTTCATATTTTTTAGAGCCAGGTTCTTTTGCAACCTTTATTATTCCAGCTGTTTCGTATTGTTTTTTGAAAAAGGGTTATTGGAAACAGTATAAAAGTCGCGTTTTAATTTTAGTAATCGCGTTGCTTTTGACTTTTGCTACAATCGGTTATTTTGTTATGTGCTTTTTTATCTTATATCGATATAGAAGAATCATTTTGAAGTATTGCTACTTTTTAGTTGTACCCATAATTATGTTTTTTCTTTACATTCTTAATTATTCGGCAAGAGAAGATGGGATGGAAGGCTCTTGGAAGGCTATGATGACAAAAACATCCGAGAGTATTAATGCATTTAGTGACTTTGAACCGGAGTATTTTGAGGTCTTAAACTTAAGCACTTATGCTTTACTTACTAATTTGTGGGTAGCCAATGAAGCACCATACAGGTTGACAGGAACAGGATTAGGCACTCATGAGATTAACTATGAGGCGGAATATCAATCTAATTTTGTGTTTTATGGATTAAATAAAACGGATGCATATTCATTATTTACCCGTTTATATTCAGAGTTTGGTATTATTGGGGTATTTCTTGTTATATACTTATTATTCAGATATCGAAATAGTAAAGATCCCATCAATATTGCTATATTATTAGTATTCATTTCTTATTTTATCCGGGGAGGACATTACTTCCTGTATGGGGTGGTATTCTATGCTTATTTATTTTATAATACATCTTCAGACCGCAATAAATGCTTAAAAATATAATAATAGTGAATGACTGGGCATCTATAGAAGGAGGTGCTGCAAATGTTGCAATAAATTCTGCTATTGGGTTGGCAAAGCAATATTGTGTATATTTATTTTCTGCAGTTCAGCCCATTGATGAAAGGCTAGGTGAGGTAGGCGTAAAAGTGATATGTATCGGGAAGAAAGATATACTTCACGATGAGAATCGTTTTCGTGCAATATTCAAGGGTTTATGGGATAATGCAACAAAGAAGAAGTTTGCATATCTTTTGGCTACACTAGATCCTGCGGAAACTATTGTACATTTTCACACTTGGACAAAAGCTTTGACAGCTTCTCTGTTTACTGTCACTGCAAAAAAAAAATTTAAAACAGTGATAACACTTCATGATTTTTTCTGCTTTTGTCCCAATGGAGGATTTTATAACTACCAGCGAAATGTAATTTGTACGAAGAAACCGATGAGCCTGTCATGCCTGATTTGTAATTGTGATGCACGATGTTATCCACAGAAAGTATGGCGCAGCATGAGGATGACAATTCAAAACTGGGTATTATCAAAGAATAAAAATATATATTTTATATCTATCTCGACATTAACTCAAAGAGTCTGTAAACCATTGATAAAAGATGACCGCAAAGTGTATTCGGTTGCAGATCCAGTTGAAATAAATAAAAAACAGCCAAACAGATTACAAGATAACGATGTGTATTTGTTTATGGGAAGATTATCTCCAGAGAAAGGAGTGGAATTGTTTTGTCAGGCTATGACGGACTTAAAAAAGAAAGGTATTGTATTGGGGGACGGATATTTAAGAAAAGAATTAATGGAAAGATATCCTAACATACAGTTTGCTGGTTGGGTGACTGGTAAGGAAAAGAAAATGTATTTTGAACAGGCGAAGGGGTTTGTTTTCACCTCACTATGGTATGAAACGTTTGGCTTGGCTGTAGCGGAAGCCAAATCCTATGGAATACCTTGCATTGTACCGGATAATTGTGCAGCAAGCGAGCAGGTGGAAGATGGTAGTACAGGGTATCTATTCAAAACAGGTAACTTGGACTCTTTGAAAGCAGCAATTGTGAAATACGAAAATAGCGATATTCAGGAAATGCAAAATAACATAATCCGAAACTTCGTGGTGGAAGATTGGAGCTTGGACTCTCATATTAAGAATCTGATAAGAGTATATCATGAAATTATAATAGAATCATGAATTATCAAGAATCTATCCATTTTCATTGGGGTGACATTGCTGTATTTATGCTTTGGTTTAATTTTTCCATTGATTTTTATTATTGGGTTTAGATGGGAAAAAGAGGGGTAGGGAAACTATGTAATTTTCTCTTGAAAGAATATAGAACTAAAGTATAGTTTAATTTTTAAATTTATTTGAATGATAACAGTATCTATTGTAACTTATAAAACAGATCTGGCAGAGCTTACTAAGTGCTTGCACTCTTTGTATTCTCCCTTGGTATCTAAAGTCTATATAATTGATAATTCAAGTCAAAAGTATATTGCTGATTTTTGCAAAGAATATACTTATGTAGAATATAGCGCTAGTAAAAATGTAGGGTATGGTGCCGGACATAATCAGGCTTTGAGAAAAGTTTTGAATTCAAGTAATACATATCATTTAGTACTTAATTCAGATGTTTATTTTGAGCCGGATGTGTTGGAACAATTGGTAAAATATATGGATTCAAATGAAGATGTAGCGCAAGTGCAACCTAATATTATATATCCCGATGGGAGAATGCAATATACCTGTAGATTATTACCTACACCTGTCGATCTTATTTTCCGTCGATTTCTACCAAAGAAAATGGTAGAAAAAAGAAATAATCGATATATACTTAAGTTTAATGATCATACACAGGCTATGAATATCCCTCATCATCAAGGAAGTTTTATGTTTTTCCGTATTGAATGTTTCAATAAGACTGGTTTGTTTGATGAACGATTCTTTATGTATCTTGAAGATATTGATCTTACTCGAAGAATACATAAGTATTATCGAACAATGTTTTGGCCGGAGGTTACTATTGTTCATGCTCATCGTGCTGCTTCATATAGAAGTAAAAAGATGCTTATAATTCATATTCGGAATGCGATTAAATATTTCAATAAATGGGGATGGGTATTTGATAGCGAACGAAAAAAATGGAACAAGCGGTTATTAAAAGAATTGTTATGAGTGATTAGATGATATAATTGATGTGTATAAAAATAATTATGGTATAAAATAAATGTTGAAAATGTTGAGATGTAATTAAATTAAGAGTGTTTGTATGTGAGATGAAAAAATGTAGGTCCCTAGTTTTATGCTGTAAAAAGCGTGATTCTCCTACATTGTTAATGTAAGCGTCCAATTTCCACGTCTTGCTAGCACTTATTGTTTAGTCTACCTTT
>NZ_URFY01000075.1 GCF_900547205.1 uncultured Bacteroides sp. | reverse complement strand
ACCCTCCCCCCCAACGAGAAGGGTGGATTTTTCAACTTCTTAAACAGGGTTACCAGTTACTTCCACCCTCCCCCAAGCGCCTTATACAACTGAACAACCGTTATCAACTCATCACGAATAGCATTGCTCAGACCAATCTGTGCATCGAAGTATCCGCGTTGCGCATCGAGTACATCCAGATAGTTGATAACACCATTGATATACTGCAACTGCGCCAAGTCCATATAACTCTTTGCCGAACGTTCCAGATTAGCACGAAGTGCATAGACCTCTTTTATTTTATTGAAGTTCACGATAGCATTGCGCGTTTCCTTAAAGGCATTCAATACAGACTTTTCATAATCGTACACTTCGGCTTCATAGGCTGCCTTCTTCGCTTTCAGTGCGGCACGGTTCTTCCCCCAGCCGAAGATAGGCGTCAGTAAAGCTCCTTCCATCACTGCATAAGGAGATTTCAGAAACTCGGACAAGGAAGTACTTTCCGTACCAAAACCACCTGTCAGTGCAAGACGAGGGAACATATTCGTATAGGCCACTCCTACTTTTGCATTGGCGGCAATCAACTTCTGCTCCGCCTGACGGATATCGGGACGGCGTTCGAGCAAAGTGGAAGGCAACCCCACTAGCAGCGTATCAGGAAACTGAAACTCCTGAAGCAGACGTGAACGGGCAATACGATTGGGATATTCGCCTGCAAGAAAAGCAAGGTCGTTCTCTTTCAGGGAGATTTTACGTTCGAGGTCGGGGACCAGCGTTGCCGTACGAGCCAACTCCACTTGTGCCTGACGGTAGGATGTCTCCGACGTCAACCCGCCTTCGAAACGGATGCGTGCCAGACGGACACCTTCTTCACGGGCTTTTAAAGTCTGACTCACGATATGAAGTTCGGTGTCCAATGCCACCAGTTCGTAGTAAGCCTGAGCCACTTCGGCAATAATCGTCATGCGAAGGGCACGCTGTCCTTCGATGGATTGCAGATACTCAGCGACACTTGCCGAACGTGCCCAACGGAGATTTCCCCAAAGGTCGACTTCCCACGAAACGAGGAACTGCCCTTCAAAGGTATCCCCTCTCTTAAAAGCATCTCCCCCATGATTTTCGAGTTCACGCTCTGCAGTCACTTTTCCTTTAATGTCGGGAAGCAGTGCTGCCGTCGAGATGCGTTTCTGTGCTGCCATTTCCTTCACGCGGGCAGCCGCTATCAGCATATCTTTATTATGCTCCAAAGCACGGCTGATGAGACTACGGAGTGTAGCATCCGTATAGATATCTTGCCAATCTTGATCGCCGAAGCTGACAGAATCCTGATGCTGCTCCAAGCTATCGGGCAAGTGAAGGTCGGGACGGACATAGCTCTTTCCTACTTTGCAGGAAGCCAGCACTCCCGCAACTAATAAAAGAGTAATATATAGTATATTTCGTTTCATCATTTCTTATGTTTTAAAAGTTTCGACTTCGTTTTATACACCATTACAAAGAAGAACGGCACGAGAATGATACCGAATACGATGGCAAATATCATTCCGAAGAATACGCCTGTACCAATGGCCTGACGGCTTGCCGAACCCGGGCCACTTGCCAATACCATCGGAAGCATACCGAGTACGAACGCCAACGAGGTCATCAGAATGGGACGGAAACGGAGACGGGCTGCATAGATGGCGGACTGCACAAGATCTTCACCTTTATCTACCTGTACCTTAGCAAACTCTACAATCAATATGGCATTCTTGGCAGCAAGTCCCACCAGCATCACCAAGCCAATCTGGAAGTAAACATCGTTTTCCAACCCGCATATCCATACCCCGAGATAGGCTCCCAAAGCTGCGACAGGCAACGAAAGCAATACGGCGATAGGCACCGTCCAGCTCTCGTATTGTGCGGCAAGGAAGAGAAAGACGAACAGGAACACCAGTGCCATGACCAAACCCGTCTGACCTCCGGCTTGCTTTTCCTGATAGGAAAGTCCGCTCCATTCCAACCCGATATTATCCGGTAGATGTTCACGCGCAATCTGCTCCATAATTTCCATAGCCTGTCCGGAACTGTATCCCTGTGCGGCTGCTCCGCGAATCACGGCAGTGGTAAACATATTAAAGCGCTTGATACTTCCCGGTCCGGTAGTATACGATGCATTTCCCAGAGAAGTCAACGGAACCATTGCACCATTGGACGCTTTGACGAAGAACAGGTTGATGTTATCTTTATGCTCGCGATAGGGAGCTTCCGCCTGAATATATACCTTATATATACGGTTGAACATATTGAAGTCGTTCACATACACCGAACCTGTGTAGGCTTTCATCGTAGAGAACACATCTGCCAATGGCACACCCAGCATCTTCACCTTATCCCTGTCTACATCAAAGTAGAGTTGTGGGATTTCCGATTGCAAGGAAGATGACAATCCGGCTAATTCTTTTCGTTTGGAAGCGTAATACATCAATGTATCCGCTGCTTCCACCAAGTTATCGAACGTAGCCTCTCCACGAGCTTCCAACTGCATCTCAAAACCTCCCGAACTACCCAGACCCGGAATCACCGGAGGGGTGGACAGGTAGACTTTGGATTCCGGATACTCTTTCAGATGTTTCTCTACCGTATCCATTATTTCATTGATAGTCGTATTCTTACGTTCATCCCAAGGTTTCAGAATCACTGTCAGTTCCGAACGTGCCTGATTACTGCCGACACGCGGACTACTTCCCGTCACATTCTGTACATATTCTACATAGGGATTCTTTTCCAGATATTCAATCGCCCGGTCCGTCACAATGCGGGTACGTTCCAACGTAGCTCCTTCGGGCAATTCGAGTTCAATCTTGAAATAACCCTGATCTTCTACCGGCAAAAAGCTGGTAGGGATAGCCCGGTTAATCAGCAAGATGGCAATCAGCACCATTCCGAAAGCACTCAGCACCCTTCGGGGATGCTTGATGGTGCGGGTTACGGCTGCTACATATTTATTACTACCGATGCCCAACCATTCATTAATCTTCCTGAAAACGATATTCTTCTTTTTACCGCTATCCGGCTTCAATATCAACGAACACATTACCGGACTGAGCGTCAATGCCACCACTGTAGAAATAAGCACGGAAACTACGATAGTCACCGTAAACTGACGGTACAACTGTCCCGTAATCCCGCTCAGGAAGCTGACCGGAACGAATACTGCCGCCAACACCAGCGAGGTGGCAATCAATGCGCTCGCCAGCCCGTCCATTGCTTTCTTCGTTGCTTCGTAAGGGCTCAGTTTTTCTGTCTCCATGATGTGCTCCACACCTTCCACCACTACAATCGCATCGTCCACAACAATACCGATGGCGAGAATCAACCCGAGCAGCGTCAATATATTGATTGAGAAACCGAAAATCAGCATGAATCCGAAGGTACCAATCAGCGAGATAGGCACAGCAACTACCGGAATCAATGTGGCACGCCAGCTTTGCAACGACAGGTAGACTACCAGTACCACCAGTACCAATGCTTCAAACAAGGTCTTATATACTTCATGGATGGACTCGGAAATATAAGTTGTCATATCGAACGGAACCACATAGCTCAATCCTTCCGGAAAGTTCTTACTGATTTCATCCATCGCATCTTTCACGCTCTTCGCCACTTCCATAGCGTTGGCTCCCGGCAACATATAGATGCCCAGCACGGCAGCATTTTCGCCATTGATTCCACTCTCCGTATTGTAGGAAGAGGCTTCCAAAGATACACGTGCCACGTCTTTCAACCGGATAATAGACCCGTTGGCATTGGCACGCACCACGATATCCTCAAACTGATTGACCGTAGAAAGACGTCCTTGCGTAGTAATAGGAATAGTAATATCCAAACCTTCTACCGGCTGCTGCCCCAGCACACCTGCTGCCGATTCACGGTTCTGGTCTTTCAACGCATTCTGCAAATCCTGCACAGTCAGTCCGAAGTTTGCCAGCTTATCAGGCTCAGCCCATATCTGCATTGCATAATAACGGCTACCGATATTCGATACTCGACCCACGCCCGGAATACGGCGCAGCACATCGAGCACATTGATTGTAGCAAAGTTACTCAGATAAATTTCGTCGAATTTAGGGTCGGTAGAAGTCAAACTGAGTGTCATCAACTGGCTCGGTGCCTGTTTCTCTACAGAAATACCATTCTGAATCACTTCCGCCGGTAGGCGGGACTCAGCCAGTTTCACACGATTCTGAATCTCTACTGCCGCCAAATCAGGGTCGGCAGATACGTCAAATGTCACCGTTGCCGAGAATCCTCCTGAATTGGAACTGTTGGACTCCATATAAAGCATACCCGGCGTACCATTGATTTCCTGCTCAATCGGGGTGGCTACCGCTTGCGAAACGGTCAGCGCACTCGCCCCCGGATAGGAAGCGCTGATCTTCACCACCGGTGGTGTGATCTGCGGATATTGATCCACCGGAAGCATTGTCAAGCCGATGATGCCGACAATCACAATCACGATGGAGATAACGGCCGAAAATACCGGCCTGTCTATAAAAAAAGATACTTTCATCGGTTATTCTCCTTTTGCGTTATCCTTCGATACTATGGTGTCTCCTTTTGCTTCGGCCTCAGCTCCCTGCCGACTTATCCGAACTTTCATTCCCGGCGTCAACTTATGGAAACCTTCCACTACTACCATCTCTCCTTCAGCAAGTCCTCTCTCTACCACTACATTGTTTCCAACTTCGGGACCCAATTCGATAAATCGTTTTTCCACTGCATTGTCCTTACGCATGGTATAGATATAAGCTCCACCTTTTTCAATAGTTACAGCCTTCATCGGAACAACAAGTGCACCTTCACGAACATCGAGCAACAATTTTACTTTGGTAAACTGTCCCGGCAATAATACTTGTGTGGGATTAGGCATTTCTGCACGCACAGAGAATGTTCCTGTCTGAGGATCGACCTGCGGTTCGGCAAAATCGACAAAACCTTTATGAGGATAAACTGTATTATCCGCCAATGTAATAGTAATATTCGGCTGCCAGGAGCGGGTCAAATCCTGCTGTCCCAGATTGATATTTCTCTCTTTACTCCGGAGATAATCGAGTGCTGTCATATTAAAGTCAACCAGCACAGTGTCACTCTTCACAATGGTGGCAAGCAATGATTTTCCTCCGGGACCTACCAGTGTACCTAAGTCCACATTTCTTTCACTGATATGTCCTGCCAGAGGCGAACGAACAATGGTATAGCCCAATTCAAGTTCAGCCTGCGCAAGGTCCGCTTCGCTCATTGCTACCGTTGCCACTGCACTTTCATAAGCTGCTTCGGCATTATCCAAGTCCAACTGGCTCGCAGCATTCTGTTCAAACAACGGACGGATACGATTCAGGTCACGCTTAGCCTTCAACGCCTGTGCCTCGTCTTTCTTCAATTGGGCTCTTGCCTTATCAGCCTTGGCGCGATACTGGTCCTGATTAATCACGAACAACACTTGATTCTTATTCACATACGTACCCTCGGCAAAAAGCATATTCTCCAAATAGCCTTCCACCCGCGCACGCACTTCGACGAACTGCTGGGCACGTATACGCCCCACATATTCTCCGTATATCTCTACATCGTCTTTCACTACCGGTTCAACAATAACTGTAGGCATTTCCGGCGCAACCTTCTGAGGTCGGGTCAGTATCCAATATACTCCCAACAGAATTACCACACAAATAATAGCAGCAATGGTTCTCTTTCTCCTCAGTTTCAACTCACGTTTCGAAAAGAATAATCTCATATCGAATCTTATATTTAATTTAACTTATGTTTGTTCTACTCACTCATATACAATTGGCATACCACAATTTCCTCACCATCCATTTTCTTCTAATAATCAGTAATTTATCAATATACACCATTCTCAATGTAGTGTGGAATTAGTACATAAAGTGTAGAAATAATCCACATTTCCGACTTTTAGAACATTTTTTTTAATTCCCAGATTAACAACTAAACAAATTAACCCCTACATTTGTATCTAAATACATCAATACTAGACCGTACACTGATGAAAAAACAAATCTTTTCAACATTAGTTTTGGCAATTTGCTTATTATTACCTTTTTCTTTGCATTCTCAGGAGCAGCGTAAAAAGGTAGGGGTAGTTCTGAGCGGCGGTGGTGCCAAAGGAATGGCACACATTAAAGCCTTGAAAGTGATTGAAGAAGCTGGTATCCCTATCGATTATATCGCTGGGACTAGCATGGGAGCTATAGTAGGCGGACTCTACGCCATTGGCTACACCCCCGAACAACTGGACAGCATGGTGAGGAAACAAAACTGGACATTCTTACTAAGCGACCGCATCAAACGCAGCGCCATGTCACTAACCGAACGTGAACGTTCCTCTAAATTCGTCGTTTCCCTTCCTTTCATGAAGAATCCAAAGGAAGCCGCATCTGGAGGACTTATCAAAGGACAGAATCTAGCCAATTTATTCTCTGACCTGACCATGGGCTACCACGATTCCATCGATTTTAATAAACTCCCTATTCCTTTTGCCTGTGTTGCCGCAAATGTAGTGAATGGCGACCCCATCGTATTTCATGACGGTGTACTCTCTACTGCTATGCGTGCCAGTATGGCTATTCCCGGTGTGTTCACCCCCGTTCGGCAAGACAGCATGGTGCTGGTGGATGGCGGAATCGTAAACAACTATCCGGCAGACGTGGTGAAAGCAATGGGCGCCGACGTCATTATCGGAGTGGATGTACAGAATGCACTAAAAAAAGCGGATAAGCTGAACAGTGTTCCTGATATTCTGGGACAGATTGTAGATATCACCTGCCAGACCAATCATGAAAAGAATGTAGAGATGACAGATACGTATATCCGTGTAAATGTGGATGGCTATTCTTCCGCCAGCTTCACTCCCGCCGCCATCGACACCCTGATGCAACGAGGGGAAGAAGCTGCTATGGCGCAATGGGACTCTTTGCTGGCACTAAAAAAGAAAATAGGAATACCTGATGATTATACTCCAAAGGAACATGGACCGTATTCTTCTCTTTCCAACGTGCGTACGATTTATGTGTCCGACATAACGTTCTCCGGGGTTGAGGCTACCGACAAGAAATGGCTAATGAAGAAATGTAACCTGAAAGAAAACAGTGATATTACGACTCAGCAAATCGAACAGGCATTATATCAATTGAGGGGCAGTCAGTCTTATTCCAGCGCCAGTTATACACTGACGGAAACTCCCGATGGATACCACCTCGACTTCCTGCTTCAGGAAAAATATGAAAAAAGAATCAATCTGGGGATTCGTTTCGACTCGGAAGAGATTGCGTCGTTGTTGGTAAATGCAACAGCAGACCTCCACACGCACATTCCTTCCCGACTATCCATCACCGGACGACTGGGAAAACGATATGCCGCTCGCATCGACTACACCCTCGAACCCATGCAGCAACGCAATTTCAACTTCTCTTATATGTTTCAATACAATGACATCAACATATACAGGGAAGGAAACCGTGCCTACAATACTACTTATAAATATCATCTGGGAGAATTTGGCTTTTCGGATGTGTGGTACAAGAACTTGCGTTTCGGACTGGGACTGCGTTTCGAATATTACAAATACAAAGATTTCCTGTATAAGAAACCGGAACTTGCCAATCTGGATATAGAGTCCGAGCATTTCCTCAGTTATTTTGCACAGGTGCATTATAATACTTATGACAAAGGATATTTCCCTTCAAGGGGTTCGGATTTCAAAGCTGCCTATTCTCTGTATACGGATAATATGGCACAGTATAACAATCACGCCCCATTTTCTGCACTGAGTGGTTCGTGGGTAAGTGTATTACCTGTCACCCGTCGCTTCTCCATCATTCCATCTATTTATGGACGTGTGCTGATAGGAAAAGATTTTCCCTATCCCCTACAAAACTCTATTGGTGGTGAAATACCCGGTCTTTATGTTCCTCAACAATTGCCATTTGCCGGAGTCACCCATATGGAATTGATGGATAATGCCATCATGATTGCTTCGCTAAAATTGAGGCAACGCATGGGCAGTATCCACTATATCACATTAACAGGCAACTACGGATTGACAGACAGCAATTTCTTTGAATTACCGAAAGGCAAACAACTGTATGGCATCAGCGCGGGTTATGGCATGGATAGCATATTCGGTCCGTTAGAGATAACGTTTGGGTATTCCAATCAGACCGATAAAGGCACCTGCTTTGTAAATCTGGGATATTATTTCTGATTTCAGGAATTTATATCACACAAACTTCTCTCGCTTCTGTAAGTTCAGCAGCCCGATCATCATCCAGATCAGACTGGCTGTGAAAAGGAATATGCGGTTCTTAATAAGGATTCCTTCCCAAATCATCGGATGAAAATTGTCAGGCACACGGAAAGGATTCAAAAGAATGTTCCAAAAGGAACGTTCAATACTATCCATGTTGCTGAAAAACATCAATGCTATACCGATGATAATCATAAGAACGGCTGTTCCGTTTCCACTTCGCGTAATAGTAGAAAACATGAAAGCCATACTCCCGAAAAAGAGCACAGGAAACATCAATTGCAAAGACATTTCGAGCGGATTGATCGGATAGAGCAACAAGATGGCGATGTACGAGAAGACGATAAGTATGGCAAAAATAGCCACATAAATCATAAGCAACCGCACACCCCACACTTTGTACTTATAGTCGGGAATGCCGAAGAGTATCTCCAGTATCCGGCTGTCTTCGTCGTTTTGAATACCGAAGACAGCCGGGTAGAATATTAGTAGCAGACATGGGAACATGAGCAAATTATAGATGAGTCCTTCATTAATCTCTGCCCGGTTCCATGCATTCTGAAACATGAAAAAGGCAAAAAAGCCAAATGCTGCCAACAGAAACCAGAAGAACTTCCCGGCAAATATTATCTTTAGGTTGTATTTCACCACCTTAGGCAACAGTCTTATCAATTGATTAAATGTCATATCATTCTTTCTTTTTTAATTCATATTCTTCAATAGGCAGAGATAAGCATCTTCCAGATTGGCTTCTGCCTCTTCGGCTCCTTCATAAGGCTTGCCTACAGAGAGATAACGAACACGGATGGTGTCACCTTGCTGAATATGATGAATTACCAGAGACTTATCCAGTACCTTCTCAAATTCCGTCTTATCTATATTAAACTGCCATACTTTTCCATTTGCCATTTCCACCATATCCGCAGGATCACCGAAGTATTTCAACTCACCTTTGTTTATCACCACTACCTGATTACAAGAGCTGGATATATCTTCAATGATGTGAGTGGAGAATATAACTACACGATCTTTACTCAATTCCACCAACAGATTACGGAAACGGATACGCTCGCGAGGGTCGAGTCCTGCCGTAGGCTCATCAACTACCAGAATACGTGGCAAGTGGAGCAGAATCAACGCAATACCGATTCGTTGTTTCATACCTCCCGAGAAGGAGCCGATATTTTCATCTTTCCGTTCATACATATGCACTGCTTTCAGCACATATTCCAATCGCTCCTTACGCAAGTCTCCATCAACAATGCCTTTCAGTATCGCCTGATAATCAAGGAACTCCCAAGATGTCATATTCTCGTAAGTACCAAATTCCTGTGGAAGGAAGCCAATCAAGCTTTGCAGTTCTTCCCTATAGATGCGGGTATCCATGCCATTAATCCAGATACTACCGTAACTTTGCTCGAATATACCACAGATCACACGCATCAATGTTGACTTACCTGCCCCGTTAGGTCCCAAAAGTCCGAACATACCCGTTTGAATCTCGAATGAAACGCCACGCAATGCTTTAAATGGTTTGCGTTGCTTGCCAATCAGAGGAATACTCTTCGCCATGCGGAAATAGGAACGGCGAAGTCCGGCAAATCGCCCGGTGACACGTTCGATATTGATATTATGGTCATACAAATATTGAGAAGTGATATAAATAGCAATAGCCGCAAACCATAACAAGCCGATCATGACAACCAAACCGTTATTTTCCAACCTGCGGAACAACTCAAACAGGATGATAGGAGGAAGCCCCCAGAATATCACACGGTTTGCTATTTTCACTCCCCGGCTATTTTCGTAACGATAATATAAGTAGGAGCGCACTTTTCTCCATAGATACAGACACGCTGCATAAATAGCAAACGAAAACAGGAATATCCAAAGCCTGTTCTGAATAAAGAAATAAGTGAAATAAATGCCAAACACCAATATACCGAACTGCCACAACACATTGACAAAGTCCTTCAAAGAGTGATATTCATTGCTCAATCCCAACCGTTGCCGTATTTGCAGACCACTGTGCCACTGACGGCTAATACGTCCGGGCCAATCGTATATTTTAACCAGATTCCGGACAGAGATGTGTATTTCTTCATTTGGATCTATCACTTTCGATTTGGCTCTCCGTAGACTGGTCTGTGCAAAGTAAGTCATACCCGGTATGCCCGCAATCAGTGCGACCAGATATATAGATTGCCAAAGCATTCCATCCGCATACAACCAGATACCGAGGACACCGGACACGAAAAGAACAAAGTGGAATATCCACATCTTAGGTGACAGCGAACGATACCATTGAAGTACATTTTCTAATCCCATACAAACAGTGGGGATTAAAATCAGCGTCAGTAAAGCAGAGAAGAGAAGTCCGCCGATTACTGTTATGGCAAATGGCGCACCGATAGCTCCGGCATATTCCGAATCTCCCATAGCCAATGGAAGCATAGCAGCAATCGTAGTGATTGAAGTTATCAGAATCGGACGGATGCGCGACATACCGGCAGTTATTAATGCCCGGTTTCGTCGGTATCCTCTCTTACGCAAAATGTTGGCATAGTCTATCAAAATGATTCCATTATTGACAACGACTCCAAGCAGAATCAAAAAACCGGTCAGTGTGTTTGCATTCATCAGGCTGTTGCCCGAAAGCAGTAACGCCAGCAAAGAGCCGATGGCGGCCAACGGAATCGTAAAGAGTAGCACAAAAGGTGTTACCACGGACTCAAAGACTGAGGCAAGTATCATAAATATCAAGATGAAAGCCGCGAGAATGAGGAATTTGAATTCTCCAAACTGGTCTTCTTCATGAAATACCTGCAAAGCCACACCTGCCGGGAGGTTATAACTGGCAATCAACTGATCTATATCCGACCGATATCCTTGCAGCAGTTCTTTCGATGACTGCACATCTCTTGAGAAATTATAATATACCTCGAGCTGCTTATCCTGATTGACACGTATAATCCGCGAACGTCCACGACCAAAGTTTATAGTCGATATATCGTCCAGATTGTGCATACCACCCTTCGCATTTTCTATCTGGATGGCACGTAAGTCATCAACTGTTTTCTCTTTTTGAACCTTCTCTTCTGCTTCTTCTTCCGTTTTTTCATTCGGAATCTCGTCGCGGATGATAATATCATAATTATCTTCTCCTACTTTAAAAGAAGCCTCGGATGATAACTCATTATTGAGTGCCATCAATCCGGAAGTTATATTAGAACGATTGATATCGTAAGTAGTCAACAGAATCGGGTCGAAATTCAGATTTATTTCTGCCTGACGAGGGGTGTATGACACATGAGTATGCTGCACAAACTCCTGTTCATCCAGCAAATAACGCACTTCCTCCGCCACCATCTGCATCATCTCGAAATCGGAACCTCTGACCACTACCCGTTCACTGTTATCACCGATACCCAATAGGCGCATGAAACCTCCGAGACTACTCAAAGCCGAATTATCTTGTCCTCCTCCCATAGCGTCGGAGACATAAACTTCCGCCCCGTTGATATTCGAGACTTTGGATTGCACGTCCGATTTGATATCGGCTATTTTCCGTTTACTTATTTTCTTATAGTCTTTTTGCAGAACGAGCGTGATAGTTGCCTCTTTATCCCGCACACGGCAAATCAGGTCTTTCTTTTCAGGAAAGTCTGCCAGACGTTCTTCCAGCACCTTGACTATCTTGTCTGTATTATCAAGGGTACTTCCCGTTGGCATCACAACGCTGATATTAAAGCGGTCGGACTCCACCTCTTTCATCTGCTGCACATTCAGGGTCAATGATAATATCAGAGTGGCAAAAAGTAAAATCACAGCTCCGAATATGGTGACTCCCGGATTACGCATACAAGTCTTTAGTAATACAAGATAAACCTGCATCGGACGTTGAATAATCGACACCTTCTCATAAACAACACTTTTGCCTTTCTTCTTTTTCAGAATAACATACGTTACCATCGGAATGAAAAGTAAAGCCACAAACAAAGAGATAGTCAACGTAGATATAATAGATACGCCAATATGATGTCCTATCAACTTTATCAGGAAATTATCTGAAAAGACAAACGGCAGGAATACGGTGACTGTAGTCAGCGTAGCTGCCACAATGGAGCGCCATACTTCTTTGGTTCCTTGAGTAACCGATTGTTCCGGTGTGCATCCACTGCTGGATAAACGATAAATATTTTCGAGCACAACGACACTATTATCCAGCAGCATTCCTATGGCAAGCGCCATACCCACCAATGTAAGGCTATTGATAGTGATACCAAAGCCATAAAAAAAGTTGAAAGCTGTATAGACTGAAATAGGTATAGACAGCGCAATAAAGAATACCAGCCGCATATTCTTCAGGAAAAGCCACAAGATAAATACCGCCAACAATCCACCCACCAATGCAAGATTAATGATTTGATTGATGTTATTCTCCATGGTTTCAGCCTTATTCTCCTGAACAACTATTTCCAGATCGAGCGGAATTAGTTTCTCATTCAGTTTGTCAATCGCATCAGACACACGGTGAGAAAGTTCAATTAGATTGGCCTGAGAATCATTTATCAATGTAACCGAAACAGCTTCTTTTCCATTGACACGGCTATAAGTTGTTTCGTCCTTCAAGTCAAAGAACACGGTTGCCACATCCTTCAACAGAACAGGTCCGGGAGCTACTACGATATTCTCCAAATCGGACACCTTCGTATACATAGCATTGACATGGACGAAATTCTTGCTGTCCGGTTCATTGGCAAACCCAACGAACGTCTTTTCCTGCGTATTCTGCGAAAGCAAACTGCTTATCTTGGACGATGTTAGATTTAGTGCTTTACACATCTCCGGTTTGAGACGTATCTCAATTGCTTTTTGTCGTCCTCCATATACGTTGACAGACGCCACACCGTCTATGTTCTCCAAGTCGGGAAGGACATTCTCCTCCACTAAGTTCCTGACACGGTCGGTTCCTCCCGAGCCACGCACCTGAAGCACCATAAAGTTGTTGTTCATCTGCGCTATATCAACTTTCTGCACCTGCACACTGAACCCGGTAGGGAAGGAAGCTGCTATTTCATTTACCTTCTCCTGTAGTTTAAGAGAGGTCATCTTAAAGTTGACATTCTTCTTAAAATCAATTTGTATGCTCGACTGCCTCCTATCTATATAAGTTTGCAGCTTGTCTACTCCGCCTATCGCACTGACCGCCCCCTCGAGTGGAATAATCACTTCCGACTCTACATACGAAGGGTCCATATCCTGCTGTGACGATACCTGAATAAACAGTACCGGAAGTTCTGCATTAGGCAGCAACTCCACCGGAAGCTGTTTGTAGGACACATAGCCCAGCAGGCTAAGTGCAATAAACAGCATACAAATCGTAATTCTCCTATTTAGTAAAAAGTTCATCTTCAACTGTTTTTAGTTCGGTGATTTATACGCCTTTTCAACTTTTCAAGGACATAATATACACATGGGATCACCATCAAACTCATCAAAGTAGAAGTTATCAATCCCCCAATCACAGCAATAGCCATCGGCGAACGGAGAGATGCACCTTCACCAAAACCGAATGTCATCGGTAGCATAGCCAGAATCGTGGTCAGCGTGGTCATAATGATAGGACGGATACGCTGTTGTCCCGCTTCCACAATGGCGTCGGTCAACTCCATTCCTGCCTGACTGAGCTGATTGATACGGTCTACCAGAATAATTGAGTTATTGACGGCGATACCTCCCAACATCACGATACCAATGACTCCCATCATATTGATAGTGGTCCCGGTGATGAAGAAAAGTAAGATGGCACCTACTACCGCCAACGGGATAGTCAGCAGAATCGTAAAGGGATGTAGCAATGACTCAAACTGCGAAGCCATCACCATATAAACCAGTACGACCGAGAGCAGCAAGGCAAACAGCAGACTGTGCATAGACTCTTGCCGCTTTTCTTCTTCTCCGGTCACCGTGATGTTATAATTGGCAGGTAAATCAATGTCTTTAACCGTCAGACGAACATCCGCCGCTACCTTATCGAGCGATTTGCCAGTCTCCATATTAGCCATTATCTTACCGATACGGCTCTGGTTGCGACGCAAAATTTCTTTAGGTGCCTGTCCGTGAGTTATGCTAGCAATCTCCTGCAACTGAAATTCCTGTGTACCGCTTTTGATTACCAGTGATCCGAGAGAACTCAACGGTATATCCGGCACTTTAATCACGATATCACGCATTTCACCGCGATACTCCATTTTACCTACTTCTTTACCGCTCAGTTGTTGAGTCAATTGTTCGATAACCGCAGCAACACTCAGATTATTGATACCAGCAATGGTGCGGTCAATTGAAATCACCACTTCCGGTGCACCGTCTTCAATGGAAGTAACCACATCATACAGTCCGTCTATTCCCAACATCCGTTCTTTCACTTCTTCGGTAATCTGTGCTATTTCATCCAGTTCTTCCCCTTTCACTTCCACAACAATAGGCGCTCCTTCGCTACCCAACAGCGAACTCAACGAGTTTTCATCTTGCCGGATAGACAATTCCAACCCATCCGGATTCTTTGCCTCTTCGATGAATTGGGCAACTACCTTTTCAGGAGAAAGCGTACACTCCGGTGAAAGAATGACTTTCATCATCGCCGTATTCTCTCCTTCAAATATCGCATTCTCCGAACCGCTTCCTTCTCCGACATGGCTATACACCGTGCACAAGGAATCTCCCCCGACGATGGCATACAATAAATCTTCGAGATTGCCTACAGCGGCAGCAGTACGCTCCATCTGTGTTCCTTCGGGCATTTTCACAACAGCGGTAAAGGCTTTACTTTCCGCCCGGGGCATAAACTCAGTTCCAATAAAAGGCGTAAGCAATCCGGTTACGACAAGTAATAAAACTGCCATACCAATCACCAACCAACGGCGCTGAATCAATTTGCGAAGTACCTTGCTATATCCTGTGATTCGGATTGATTTTACCTCCTCCAATTTTACTTTCTTACCGGCGAGTTGCGTATACAACATCGGAATGACGAGAATAGCTACAAACAAGGAAGAAACAAGTGAGAAAGTAACCGTCCATGCCTGATCTTTAAATAGTTCACCCGAAGCTCCGTGAAGATAAACAATAGGGAGAAATACCACAATGGTAGTTAAAGTAGACGCAATTACCGCATTTGCCACCTCGGCGGTTCCGGTAATGACAGCCTCCTTGACACTCACCCCTTTTTCCTGGTTTCGGAATATACTTTCTATGACCACAATGGCATTATCCACCAGCATACCCGCCCCTAGAGCCAGCCCACCCAGCGTCATAATATTCAATGTAAGTCCGTTGAAG
>NZ_URFY01000074.1 GCF_900547205.1 uncultured Bacteroides sp. | reverse complement strand
GTCAGTGGGTAGGCTTCAAAGCGCGCTCGGTGATTGGAGGGTATTGGATGAAGGTGCTGATAGATAAGATGCAGGCAAATAAGTAGTTATCCTTAAACGAGAATGTTAATACTAATAAAATAAATAAGCTATGAAATGTATGACTATGAACAAAGAGTGGATGAGGATACAGTGGATATTACTGATACTTTTCACTATTGTTTTTTGCAGTTGTAAAGATGAGGGTAATGATGGAGCAACCCCTTATGACCCGAGTAAAGCTATTGAAATTACTGATTATACACCGAAAACAGGTGGTGCAAAGACACGCTTGGTGATTCACGGCAGTAACTTTGGAAATGATGCTTCTATTATTAAAGTAACTATTGGAGGTAAAGACGCTCCAGTGATTAATGCAAAAGGGAATGTTATTTATTGCATGGTTCCCGGCAAAGTGAAAGAAGGTACATTGACATTGACTATTGGCGATGGTGCAAATGTACAGACTGTAGAAGCGAAAGACAAATTTACTTATGAGCGAAAAGTAGTGGTATCTACTTTATATGGTAAAGAAAGAGAAGATGGACATTATGACCTGATGGATGGTCCATTCGAAGAATCATTTACCAAGAACTATGGTGTGGCCGAACCGACGTGGTTCTCATTCGACCCTAAAGATTATCCGAACACATTATATCTGGCTCAGGATAATGGTAAGCCATTACGCAAGTTTGACCTGAAGAATAAGAGTATCAGCACGGGAATGGCAACCGGAGGAAGTCTGGGACGTATGCGTACAATTACATGGACAGTAGATGGTGATACTATGATTATTGCAAACGATGGCGGAGGCGGAGATTCGGATGATGCTACTATAGTTAGCAATGTCTACCTAGCGCGTAAGAATGATTTTAAGACTTTTGGAGTATTAGCCGGTGGCAAGCAATGCAATGGCTCGGCTATACATCCTATCAACAAAGAATTGTATTACAACAACTTCACAAAGGGTAATATCTATAAATACGATTACCAGAAGTGGGGGCGCGGCATTGATGAATCATTAGTTCATCGCAAATTGCTAACAACTATACAAGACAATAGCTGGGAATTTAATATGGTCATTCATCCTTCAGGGGATTATGCTTATATAATTGTGATAAACCAACATTATATCATGCGTACAAATTACAACTGGACTACACAGGAATTTGGTACACCTTATCTGTTGTGCGGAAAGGTCGGTCAATCCGGTTGGGAAGATAAAGTGGGACCTAATGCCCGGCTGAATACTCCTTATCAAGGTATTTTCGTGAAGAATCCCAAGTATGTTGAAGAGGGCAAAGAAGATCAATACGACTTCTATTTCTGCGACCGCCATAACCATTGTGTACGTATCCTGACCCCTGACGGTTTGGTTACTACGTTTGCCGGACGTGGCAGTACAGGATTGAATAAAGAGCCCTATGGCAATATTGATGGGGACTTACGCGAAGAAGCCCGTTTTGACCAACCTGCGGCAATTGCTTATGATTCCGTCAATGACGTATTCTATGTGGGTGATATTGAAAATCACAGCATCCGTAGAATAGGCCTGGAAGAATGGGATGATGAAGAGGAAGCTGCAACTAGTGCGGCAGAGTGAAATATTTATGAATAAACACATATATATATGAGACATTTTTTAATAACATACATAATCCTGCTAAGTTGTTCAATGACTGCTTTGGCACAAAACATAGTAGTGACAGGTATTGTGACTGATGGGCAAAAAGAGCCTCTGGTAGGTGTAAATGTAACAGTAAAAGACGCTCCAGGCTTGGGAGCTATTACTGACGTGAATGGTAAATATAAGATAAGCATAGAACTTTATCAGAGGCTTATTTTCTCCTATATCGGCTTCGACAAAGTGGAGGTATTGATCAAAGAACAACGGGTAGTCAATGTATCAATGAAAGAATCGGAAGCCAGCTCACTGGATGAAGTTGTGATTACGGGTACAGGTGTACAGAAGAAGTTGACTGTAACAGGAGCTATCACAACAGTGAATGTAGACGACCTGAAGCATACGGCAAATGGGAATGTGGTAAATGCCTTGGCAGGTAATGTTGCCGGAGTATTGGCAATGCAGACTTCCGGACAACCCGGCAGAAATACTTCCGAGTTCTGGATTCGAGGTATATCCACTTTTGGAGCTAGTACGTCAGCCCTGGTTTTGGTAGACGGCTTCGAACGTGATCTGGACGATGTGAATATTGAGGATATTGAGTCATTCTCTGTACTGAAAGATGCTTCAGCCACTGCTATTTATGGTAGTCGTGGTGCAAATGGAGTAGTACTGATTACCACTAAGCATGGTAAGGCCGGTAAGATAAATATTGATGCAAAAGTTGAAACTTCATATAATATGCGCACAATCACACCGGAGTTTGTAGATGGATTTACTTATGCATCTATGCTGAATGAAGCTAGAATCACACGCAACCAAGAACCTATCTATCAGCAAGATGAACTTGAGATTATGCGCATGGGATTAGACCCGGATCTATATCCCAATGTTGACTGGAAAGATCTTCTGTTGAAAGATGGTGCAATGACTTATCGTGCAAACGTTAATATGAACGGTGGTGGTGCCACTGCACGTTATTTTGTTTCGTTGAGTTATCTTAAAGAAGATGGTATGTATAAGACCGACGAATCACTTCGGAAAGATTATAATACGAATGCAAATTCCAACACATGGAACTATCGTTTGAATACTGATATAGATGTTACAAAAACAACCTTGTTCAAAGTCGGTGTTTCCGGTTCTTTGAAGAAGTATAATGAACCGGGGCTATCCGGAGACGTTTGGAAAAGTCTTATGCATCAAAATCCGATTGACGTTCCGATAATGTATTCAAATGGTTATGTACCTGCCTATGGAACGGGTGATAAGACAAATCCTTGGGTACTGGCTACACAGAGCGGTTATAAGGAACATTGGGAAAACACTATTCAAACCAATATTACTTTAGAGCAGAAGTTGGATTTTATCACTGAAGGATTGAAGTTTGTTGGACGTTTCGGATTTGATACATGGAATAAAAATAATGTAGACCGTGTGAAATGGCCCGAACAATGGAAGGCGGAACGTTTCCGTGACGAAAACGGCGACTTGGTTTTCCACCGTATTTCTGAAGAGCAGAAAATGAAGCAGACAAGTTCTGCCGAGGGCACACGCAAAGAAGTCTTTGAAGCAGAGTTGCATTACGACAGGGGCTTTAATGCTCATCGTGTAGGTGGAATAGTGAAATTTAACCAAGACTCGGAAGTGTTTACCGTAGGCACAGGCGATGATATAAAGAAAGGTATTGCCCGTCGTCACATGGGAGTGGCCGGACGTGTTAGCTATAACTGGAACTACCGTTATTTTGCAGACTTCAATTTCGGCTACAATGGTTCGGAAAACTTTGCCGATGGTCACCGATTCGGTTTTTTCCCCGCTGTATCTGCTGCATGGAATGTGGCTGAAGAACCTTTTATTAAAAACAATCTGAAATGGATGAATATGTTTAAAATACGTTACTCATTCGGTAAGGTGGGCAACGATGCTTTAAGGATTGGCGATAATGAATACAGGTTCCCATATTTGTATACCATACAAAATTGGCATATGGAGAAAAAGGACAATAATGATGTTAAAGTAGATAATCCGGGTTACAACTGGGGCGACTACAACTTTAACAACAAGTACATCGGAATGGGATATTCTGATTTGGCCTCCAATGCTGCTACTTGGGAAGTTGCAACAAAACATGACTTAGGAGTCGACTTGGCGTTGTTTAATGACAAATTCACTGCAACAGTAGACTATTTCCACGAACAGCGTGAGGGTATCTGGTTGGAACGTAAATTCCTTCCGGGCATTGTAGGTGTAAGTTCAACGCCTCGTGCCAATGTAGGTAAAGTAGTGTCCGAAGGTTTCGATGGGAACTTCTCTTACCGTGAAAGAATCAACAAGGTAGACATTGTAGTGCGCGGTAATATCACCTATAGCAAAAATAGTATTAAAGAAAAAGACGAAGAAAATAATGTCTATTCTTATCAGATGGAAAGAAACTATCGTGTCAATCAGGCAAAAGGATTAATTGCCATGGGATTATTCAAAGACTATGATGATATTCGCAACAGTCCGAAGCAAGAGTTTGGCGATGTTCAACCGGGAGACATCAAGTATAAGGATGTCAATGGTGACGGAGTAGTAAATGACGGTGATAAAGTAGCTATTGGTGCCACGACTAAACCAAACATGATTTATGGATTCGGAGTATCTGCCAGCTGGAAAGGATTGGATATCAATGTTCATTTCCAAGGAGCAGGCAAAACGTCTTTCTTTATCAACGGACCGACCGTATATGCCTTTAACGAAGGCACTTGGGGAAATGTGTTGAAAGATGCAGCAGGCACCGACAGATGGATTGACCATACTATTTCCGGCACGATGGATACTGAGAATCCGAATGCAGCATTTCCTCGTTTGAGCTATGGCGGAAACAGCAATAACTATCGTGAATCGACTTTCTGGTTGCGGAACGGTTCATATCTGCGCCTGAAGACCTTGGAGTTAGGGTATACAATACCCAAATCATTAGTCAATAAGATTCGTTTCAACAATATTCGTCTGTTCTTCCGTGGAAGCAACCTCTTAACCTTCTCCAGTTTCAAGTTGTGGGATCCGGAGCTTGGCAGTTCTACGGGAACGGAATATCCGTTGGCTAAATCATTGACTGTAGGATTATCTGTTAACTTATAATTTGATTATACTGATGAAGACAAAATATATTATATTATCTGCTCTTTGGGGAGTCCTGTTCGGACTATCCTCTTGTGAAGACCAGTTGGATGCTGACCGCTATTTTAAAGACCGTATGAATTTGGAAGATGTATTCTCAAGTAGAGATTATACGGAACAGTGGCTAGCTAGTACTTATGATCATTTGACGGCCGGCAATGCCGACGTAGCCAGTAAAGGGCACACGATGTACTGTTTTGCTGACGATATGTACTTTGGAGACCGTGACGACAAATATAAAAAATGGAAAAACGGTGAATATGATGAAAACTGGGAGCAAGGACCTTGGGGCTCCTGTTATGAAGGTATCCGCAAAGCCTCTGTATTTCTTCAGAATATTGACCAGAATATGAAGTTCAATGATGAAGAACGTGCGGATTTGAAGGCACAGGCTCGTTTTGTCAGAGGCTATTTTTATTGGTTGTTGCTTCGTAAATATGGTCCGATTCCTTTGCTGCCCGAAGAAGGATTAGACTATACCAAAGAATATGTCGAACTGGCGTGTGCACGTAATACATACGATGAATGTGCCGATTTCATCGCTTCGGAAATGCAGCTGGCTGCTCGCGATCTGCCACTGAAGCGGGGGGCTAATAATATTTCCCGACCGACTCGAGGTGCCGCTTTGGCTACCCGTGCAAAAGTACTGCTTTATGCTGCAAGTCCAATCAATAATCCCCGTCCCGGAGATACGGAAAAGTTTACAGATATGGTTAATCATAACGGACGCTGCCTGATAGCACAAGAATATAATGAGGCAAAGTGGGCAAAAGCTGCTGCCGCCGCACTCGATGTGATGAAACTTGACGGCGGTACGAGATACCAATTGCACCATACATATACCAGAGAAGAAGGCGGTGCAGGATACCTGCCCACTCTTCCTCCCTATGACGACAAGAACTTTTCAACTAAAAACTGGCCGGATGGTTATAAAGATATTGATCCATACGAATCCTATCGTTCATTGTTTAATGGAAGTGTGAACGCATCTGATAATCAGGAATTGATATTTACGCGAGGTCAGAACCAAAGTACGGAAGGTATTAACGTAATGGTGCGCCATCAATTGCCACGTGCGGCTGACGGTTGGAATACACATGGAATGACCCAAAAGCAATGTGACGCATATTATATGCAGGACGGCTCAGATTGTCCGGGAAAAGATTCGGAATATAGTGCCTATCCGGGATATTTGAGTCGGATTGACGGAAGAGATCGTGAGAAAGGATTTGTGACGGATGAAGATAAAGACCAATATCCGGAACTAGGAAACTTCAGGGTAGGTGTCAGCAAACAATACGTAAAGCGTGAACCTCGTTTCTATGCATCTGTGGCCTACAACGGTTCTACCTGGTATTTATTGAATGAACCAAACGAAGCGGATAGAAACAAACAAATCTTTTATTATCGTGGAGAAGGAAATGGCTATACCAATACAATGTTCTGGTTGCGCACGGGTATCGGTGTAATGAAGTTTGTTCATCCTGACGATACCAACAGAGGAGACAATCTGGAACTGATCCGTAAAAAAGCCGAACCGGCAATTCGCTATGCAGAAGTTCTGCTTATCTATGCGGAAGCGTTGAATGAACTTGACGGAACGCATACTATCGCATCATGGGATGGCGAAACTCAATATACAGTTCGTCGTGAAATAAGTGAATTGAAGAAAGGAATCCAACCGATTCGCATTCGTGCCGGTGTGCCCGACTACACTACCAGCGAATATGAAAACAAAGATGTTTTTCGTGAGAAACTGAAACGCGAACGCCAAATTGAATTGATGGGCGAAGGACATCGCTATTATGATATCCGCCGTTGGAAAGATGCTGCGTTGGAAGAGTCAGTGCCTATTTATGGTTGTAATACGCTAATGACGAAGGAATGGAGAGATTTGTTCCACGATCCGGTAGTGGTACCTTCGTTGCCAACCAACTTCTCTCGCAAAATGTATTTCTGGCCAATCAGCCATTCTGAGTTGAAACGTAACATATTGCTCACTCAAAACCCGGGATGGACGTATAATGATTAATTAAAAGACAGTATAAGTTATGAAAAAGAGATATACTTATTTGGTGCTGGCTGCCGCTATGTTTGCAACCTCATGCAATGATGAGTGGAAAGATGAACAGTATGAACAATACGTTTCCTTCAAAGCACCCATCAACGATACGGGAGTAACCGATATTTATGTGAAATATAAAGAAGGAGGAAAGGCTTCTTACCAACTTCCTGTGATAGTCAGCGGTTCTACTGTCAACGGGCAAGACCGCACGGTACATATTGGCGTGGATACTGATACGCTCGATATCTTGAATACAGCCCGCTTCGGACGTGAAGACTTATGGTATGTGCCGTTGGAAGAAAATAGATATGAGTTTCCTGCTACGGTGAATATACCTGCCGGTACTTCTACAGCGTTGTTGGATATTGATTTCAACTTAAGCAATATTGATATGTTTAAGAAATGGGTATTACCATTGAGCGTTGAGGATGATCCCTCGTATAACTATACAGGACATCCGAGAAAGAATTATGCGAAAGCATTGTTGCGGATATTACCTTTTAACGATTATTCCGGTAAATACAGTACAACAGCTATGCAGATATACGTTAAAAATCCGGATGGAAGTATAGATAAGAGTGAATCTGTTCCTACTACTACCCGTACAGCATATGTTGTAGATGAGAATACCGTGTTCTTTTATGCCGGTGCAATGGATGAAGATTTAATTGCACGTGACAAATATAAATTGAAATTCCATTTTGAGCCTACTGGTGAAAAGTTAGTGAAGATTACATCGGACAACAGTAATATCAAGTTCAAACAGCTAAAGGAAACTTCGTATACAATTGCTGAAGTGCCGGATGTCACCCGTCCATATTTACTGCACCGTTATGTTACGTTCAATATCGACTATGAATTTGTAGATTACACATCGCATGATAATAGAGAAATACCCTATTATGTAACAGGAGTAATGACGCTTGAACGCAATATCAATACTCAGATTCCTGATGAAGATCAGGCAATTGAGTGGTAGGTTATTCTTTGATTAATTAATATTTTCTGAGAAGATGCATGGTTTTATCCGTGCATCTTCTTTTTTTATCATCTTTTTTAATTGTCGGAAAGGAGAAAATAGACTATTTTTGTTTTCAATATCAAAAAGGAAGCAGTTATGGATGCAGCAATAAAGAAAATCCCTTATGGGATGACGAATTTCGAGGATATCATTAGTGATAACTATTACTATGTAGACAAAACGCAGTATATTGCCAAAGTGGAGGATATAAGTCGGTTTTTCTTTTTTGTCCGCCCTCGCCGTTTTGGGAAAAGTCTTTTTCTGAATATGCTCGGTCAATATTATGACATCAATAAAAAGGATAAGTTCGAAGAAATATTTGGTGGATTGTACATAGGTAAGCACCCTACTCCTAATCGGAATAAATATATGGTTTTGACTCTCAATTTCAGTAGTATAGCTGCTACTATGGAGAGTTTGGAAGAGACGTTCAATACCTATTGCAAAATAGTGATGAAAGGATTTGCGGATAGAAATGCTCATCTGCTAGGTAAAGATTCTGTCGAAAATTTGCGTGACTTAAATACAGGCGCAGCAATATTAGGATCACTATGCCAAAGTGCGCAAAGCAAAGGACAGAAAATATACCTCATCCTCGATGAATATGATAACTTTGCCAACAATATCTTGGTAGATTACGGCAACGAACGCTATCGTAGCATTACCCACGGCAGCGGATTCTTTCGCGGATTTCTTAAAGTGGTGAAAGACTATTCAAGTTCTGTAATCGAACGCATCTTCCTCACAGGAGTTAGCCCTGTGACGATGGATGACCTCACGAGTGGATTCAATATTGCAGATAATTATAGCAGCAATTCCGTTTTCAATAATATGATCGGTTTCAATGAACAAGAAGTACGCAATCTGATTGATTACTACCAAGGCAAAATGGAACTACCAAATACTACTGACGAACTGATTAATATCATGAAGCCATGGTATGACAACTATTGCTTTTCTTCAGAGTCACTGAATGAGCCTTCTATGTATAATTCCGATATGGTGCTATATTTAATGAACCGCTATTTGCTGAACAAGCGTATTCCTAATTCGATGCTCGATGCCAACATCCGCACCGACTATAACAAGCTACGTCACCTCATCCACATAGACAAGACGTTCGGTGAAAACGCAAGTGTCGTTCAGGAAATCATAGAGAAAGGTTCCACTACAGGAATCATTGCAGACAGCTTCCCTGCCGAGGACATTATAAAACCGGAGAACTTCAAAAGCTTACTATACTATTATGGTATGCTCACAATCAACGGAATAGAAATGGGCGACCCCATCCTCAGCGTCCCCAACTGGGCAGTTCGCGAACAACTTTACGGCTACATGGCAGACATCTACAAAGATACCGCCGACCTCTACCTGGAAACGGACAAACTGGTGGACCGCATGAAAAGAATGGCTTATAAAGGAGAATGGGAAAATTACTTCAGATACATTGCCGACCGCCTGAACAGTCAAAGCTGCATCCGCGACTTTATGGAAGGCGAAGCTTACGTGAAAACATTCATCCTTGCCTACCTCGGACTGACGCACTACTACATCGCCCGTCCCGAATACGAGAGCAACAAAGGATTTGCCGACATTTTCCTCCAACCCCGACTGCTGCAACTTCCCGACATGGTATATAGCTACTGCATCGAAGTGAAATATGCCAAGCGAGATGCATCCGACATCGAAATAGAGAAACTGCTGACTGATGCTAAAACGCAGTTAAAGCAATATGCAGCCAGCGAATGGATTCATCATGACAAAGGAACCACCGAGCTGAAAAGCATCGCATTAGTGTTTCAAGGCTGGAAACTTGTGAGAGTGGAAGAAGTGGCTTTGTAGACGTTATATTACATATAATAAGTGGAAAACTATTCAGCCTAAAATCACAATTAAGCTAGTCAAGCAAGGAGAGAAATACATTATCGACAGTATTATAAAAGACTGAAATAAAGAATCAGATATCAATATAGCACAATTCATATCTGATTCTTTCTAATTTAAAATCAATAGGTTTATAAGCAACTTATCCTATTATCCACTTACTTCCCGGTAACAGCGAAATAATCTTGGCTGTCACAAAGCAGCTAATGAATGTACTTACTGCAATGCACGGTATCGCAGAAACAGTAGGCAGCTCCAGATTGTGCTTGAATACAGTTACCCACAGTCCCAGCCAGAATATATGCATAAGATACATACCATAGCTGAGTTTTGACAATTCTGTTACGAGCCGTGGCGCCTTCGAGAGATTGATACAAGAAAACATAAGGAACGTTCCCGCCGTGAGAAGCACACAGTTAATAGTACAGAATGCCCATCCTATTTCAATGACAGGTGTTGAAAGAACCTCTCCGGGTATAGCTTGGATGTAGAATGAATAGATAGTCCATGCAGCCCCGATAATCATTAAAATGGTACCTATAACGAAACGTTTAGAGCGATCCCAAGTAAGGTGTACACGTATGTAGTGCGCCATCACGAGATATCCCAAATAACCGGAGAAGTACCACAACATATGATATTCGTTCCAAAAACATTGTCCCCACAATTCGCCAAACCAGCGGTTGAAATACGGCATACAGGTTGATAGCAAGAACAATCCGATGAAAAAGCGTTCTTCTTTCGCAGTAGCTTTGCTCAGCCACGGCGATATGATAGGGATGAACAGGTAGAGACTTATCAAAGGATACATAAACCAAAAGTGCCCCGCCTGCGATGGAAAGTTGAGGAGTATTCGCGATAAATCTGTCATTGATGTTTCACTATCTATCTGTCCCCACAGTAAAGGCAGGGTACTGTATAGTATCATGAATATAAAAAACGGTGGCAGAATGCGTAGACAGCGCTGGCGGTAGAATTGCCATGAAGTCTGTCCTTCCTTCATCGGTGCAAGCAGAAAGGCAGAAACAATCATGAACAGAGGCACTGCCATGCGTGAGAAACCGTCGTACACAGACACCCACAGTCGGTCTGCCTCGTTGTGCAAAAAGGATTGAGGTCCTGCCATATCTGTAGAGCCGACAGCGCCATAAAAGTTTTCACTAGCATGGACAACCATTACGAGGAAGCAAGCAAACACTCGTACATAATCTAAAAAAACAATTCGTTTCATTTTCTTGGGGTTTCTAGTTAGTTAATAGTAATAGTATAATCCTATTTTGTTCCATTTCATTGTAAGACAATAGACAAACAGCCCCTTTCATCACTGAAAAGAAAGGATACTGTTTGTCTAAATTCAACAAGGAAAAGAGTATTCTTTATTTCTGTTCTTTGACCTTCTCCATCAGCAACTTCATGTAGTAGCCACCCACCACAGAGCGTGCTTTGAAGTTCATCATCAGCCCGGAGTTCGTATCGTGCCAGTCACTAATCGGAACACGTGAGTTTGTTTCATTGGCATACGTATATAGCGGGTCGATGAACTTCTGAAAGGTTGCATCGTCCGGAGACATACAGGCGCTCCAAATGACCCAGTCCGACTTGGTATACTGCGCACGTGAGTCGAGCAGCAGGCCATATTTATTCTGTTTCGTCAGGTAGTACGGTACCTCCGTATCGAATATTTTCTGAGGGAAGATGTTCATGTTGAACACTTTGTCCCACACCAGATTGTACTTCTGGCTCCACGTTCCCGGCTTGTCAAAAGCCAGTCGGTAGTGGTCGCCGTCGTAAGCCATCTTCTCCCATTCCACTGCCAGTTTTCGGGCAGTTTCGGTATATCTGTTGGCTATGGTTTCTTTTCCCAGCATACGCGCCATTTCTCCATACCCGGCAATTGCCATAATTGCTTTGGCAGAAAGGTTGGCATTGTGTGCCAGATGTCCGGCAAAGTCGTCCGTGCAAAGTTGGTTCTCCGGGTCGAGACCGTTCTCTATCAGGTAGTTTGCCCATGTAGAAAGCGTTTCCCAATATTTGGCGGCATAGTTGGCGTTGCCTTCCAGCTTAGAAATGGCAGTAACTACGAGAATCATGTTTCCAGCTTCTTCGATAGGCATATCTTCACCGTAAAGTTGTCCGTTGGCGACGGGATAAGTACCCAGGTCGTGTGCCGGATAAGGCTTGTTCCAACGTCCGCTTTCGCTGTAATAGAAGATGGAGTTGAGCATACCTTTCATCAGTTCCGTGTTGTAGATAAGATAGAGCGGTGAAGAAGGATAAGTCAGGTCCACCGTATTGATGCAGCCGTTGCTGTGGTTCTCTTTCGAGAGGAAAAGGAGGTTGCCTTCTTTGTCTGTCAGCAACTTGTGGGCGGTGATGGAGTGGCGATAGGTCAGTGCAAGCAGTTCGGCATATTTTCTGCCTCCGGCTTTTTCGGCATCCGCCATCAGTTGTTGGTCGAAGGCACGGCAACGTTCCATCAACGAAGGATAGGCAGCCTGTGCACGCTCGAAGGCATCGAAGATGCTGACTTGTCCGTTGTGCTTCCAGTAGGCCATGCGGGGTTCGTAGAAGTATTCGATGGAATAGATGTCGTCGTAGCCCACCATCACGTATCCGGCTTTCCCTTGCGAGTCTACTTTTCCTAGGTTTTCGGTGTATGCCATAGCGGGCATTTCGTCGAGGTTGCGGGTGATATAGTTTTGTGTATTGGGAATCAGTTTACCGCTATTGATAAACGATTGTTTCATATCAAAGAAGTTACCGATACTCAAGTCCTTATTGGGCGCATTGTTGGCCGCCAGAAAAGCGTATCCCCAGTCGATGCGTACGCCATCCCCTTTCCGTTTCACGTATGGCTGGTCGATGGTTCCAGCTTTGAGATATTCCATGCCGTTCTTGCTTATCTTCTCGGAGATAGTGGACTGAGACGGTTCGTGCACGGCAAGTTCCGGAGTCGTCTCGATGTAGACCTGCACGTCGTGCTGCTTCTTGTCGAGCGAACGCACCCGGTAAGAAATATAGTTGATAGGGGTCGAAATCAGGTCTAAATCTTCCATCAACAAAGGAGCGGTGAACACTAGGTCCAGTTCTACCGGACCGCAAGCGAACGTATAGTAAGTCTGCGTAGGCAATACATCAACCGATTTTTGAATAGCGGCAACGGTGAAGTTGCTCGGCTGCTTATTCTCCTTGAAGAGTCCGAAATCGACATAAGCTCCACCCGTAGTATTGTGGCAATGCGCAGCAATCACATTCGTTCCTTTACGGAGTTTCGCTTTCGCTGCTTGAGACAGTTCGATGGTGACATCGTTCTTCCAAGAATAATCGGTAGCCACTAGTTTCTCACCGTTCAGATAGAGTTCAAACACGTCGTCGTGCGAATAGCGGAGGTAGACGGTTTCATCCGTATAGTCACGGTTTAGTTCGAAGCTACGTCGCACCCATATATCTTCGCTGTTCCATTCCGTGCTGATGCGTTTCATGTCTTTCGTTCCGAAAGCGGCTTTCCCTTTTGTCCAGTTCGAGTCGTCGAATTGAGTTTGTGTCCAGGTGTCGGCAGGCTGCGCCATTGTATAGCGTGCGTCCCAGCGTTCGGTGTATGTCATCGGGAGGAGTGTTTCGAGGTTCAGTTTGTCTTTACCCATGAAACGGTATACCTTTCCGTCTACCCTGAGTGCACCAATCAGCGGATGTTCGGTTGCCGTCCAGTGTTCGGTGTTCCCTTCATTCAATTCATTATAGGGCGACCATATGGCGAGATATGTATCGGACGTTATCAGCGGCACCGACGGGGCACGCAAGGCGATATCCTGACTGGTTTTGAACAAGTCAGTTGCCTGCATATTACCTGCAAGGCAAACTGACAGGATTGTAGTAAATAGTTTATTCATCAATGAGAGTTCTTATTATTTATTTAGCGAGTTGCAAATCTTTTGGTTGATGGCTTTGATTCTCGGTTCGTCCACTTTGATTACTTTCCGGTCGTACGTCACCAGTCCGTTCACTTCTTCTTCCACGTCTGTGATTTGTGTGTATACGGCTGCCGAGAATCCTTTTTCAATCAGTTCCATCAGGTGGTCGGCATATTTGATATATTCGTTGGTCACTTCTTCGGGCGTGTTGAATTTCACATATCCCCAGTTCTTGTCCGCCAACCACAGATGTCCTTTCAGTGCCATGCCGATACCTCCGTATTCGCCCAGCACTGTGGCTCGTTGCGGGTCGTAGAGATACAAGTCCGGTCCCGGATAGTTGTGCAGGTCGAGAATGTCCCCACACGTGTAATGATTACCTCCACTGGCTGGGTTTACCAGTCGGCTGGGGTCGTATTCCTTGGTCCATGCTGCAATCTCCGGAGTCTTGAATTGTCCCCACGATTCGTTGAACGGCACCCACACGCCGATGCTGGGATAGGAATACAGGTAGTCAATGATTTCTTTCCATTCTTTGCGATAATTGGCTTCGGAAGCTGCCGAGCGGATAGCGTCTGCACCGTCATAGTAGTTATGCGTTTGCCACTGGGCAGGTCCTCTCCCACCGTTGGGCATATCTTGCCATACAATCAGTCCCAGTTGGTCGCAATAAGTATACCAGCGTGCCGGTTCCACTTTCACGTGTTTGCGCACCATGTTGTAGCCGAAGTCCTTGATTTTTTTAAGGTCGTACACCAGTGCTTCATCCGTCGGTGCGGTATATAATCCGTCCGGCCACCAGCCTTGGTCGAGCGGGCCAAACTGGAATACGTCTTTGTTGTTAAGCTGAAGGCGGGTGATGCCGTTTCTGTCTCTGCGGGTAGAGAATTTGCGGAGTGCGGTGTAGCTTTTCACTTGGTCCTTCACTTTCCCGTCTTTGTAGAGGGTCACTTCCATATCGTAGAGGGAAGGAGATTCGGGCGACCAGAGTTTGGCGTCTGCCGGCATATTCAATTCCACGGGCAGTCCGTTCAGGGCAGCCCCTTTGGCAACCAGTGTTTTGCCATCAAACAGTTTCACTTCTATCTTGTCCGATGAGGCTGTGCTAGTGGCAACTTCCACTTTGATTGTTTTCTTGTCGATATCGGGAGTCGTTTTCAAGCGGGCGATGTGCTGCTCGGCAACGGGCTCCAACCACACGGTTTGCCAGATACCGGTGACCGGCGTATACCAAATACCGCCCGGCTTTTCCACTTGTTTCCCCCGGGGTTGTTCGCCGCGGTCAGCGGGGTCCCACACTTTCACTACCAGTTGGTTGTTTCCTTTTTTATTCAGTGCAGAGGTAATGTCGAAGTAGAAGGGAGTGAAACCACCCGTATGTTCGCCCACTTTCACGTCATTCACCCAGATGTCCGCTTTCCAGTCCACGGCTCCGAAGTGCAGCAGCACTTGTTTGTTGTTCCATGCTGAAGGGACGTCGAAGGTATGTTTGTACCATAATTCCTGATTCTCGTTCACTGTTTTGCCTACTCCCGAGAGGGCCGATTCTATGGCAAAGGGAACCAAGATATCGCCTTGATAAGCAGCAGGCATCGGTTCTCCTTTTTTAGTAATGGCATAATTCCAAGTGCCATTCAGGTTTTTCCATTCAGGACGTTCCATGATGGGACGCGGATATTCAGGCAATACATTCTTTGGATTCAGTTGTTCACCCCAAGGCGTTTTCAGTTTATCACCGGCAGGTTTCCATTGTGCAAATGTCGGGCTGCATAGAGCCAATGCAAAGAGCATTGTTAGAAATTTCTTTTTCATGGTAAATGTATCTTTGTGTTAGATTAATTATTTCGTTCTCCTTGTGAGGGATATTGCAAAGTTCGGGAAAAGCGGGAAAAAAGAAGGAAATTAGCTGTTCAATAAATAGTAAATTCTCGCCATTATGAGGCGTGGAGAGTAATTTTGGGGAGGTTTGGTCAGCTTTTGTCCTTTATGATATGCCTGGTGAGGAAAATAGTAAGAGAGGAATTTTAAGATATTATCGACAAAACATTTGATTCATAACTGTACGGAAATGAATCAATATGCTTATGTGCCAATATGCCAATTACCGTGCGGCACACAGCGCAGCCATTAGCATATTGGCACATTAGC
>NZ_URFY01000073.1 GCF_900547205.1 uncultured Bacteroides sp. | reverse complement strand
TGTGTGTGTGTGTGTGTGTGTGTGTGTGTGTGTGTGTGTGTGTGTGTGTGTGTGTGTTAGGAAATTATTTCTAATCTCCAAACAAATAGAGTTAAATATGTCAATGCAGTTTGTTTTCATTGGTACACACATTTTTTAATCGTTTGCGTGCTCCAAAAGTAGAGAAAATAAATGGCAACGCAATGGTTTTCAAGGCACTTGTTGTGCCAATTCTGCACCTTGTTGTGCCAAATTTGCACCGCTTTGGTATCATTTTGGCGATATTCGGTTAATTATCAGAGAGTTTGCTCTTCTTCCGATATTCCGTCGGTGTAACCCCAAATTCCTCCAAAAACAGTCGATGAAAGGAGCGCAGGGCAGGAATACCGCTTTCCCGGGCAACGGTTTCTATCCCGTAGTCCGGATTTTCTTGCAACAATCGGGCGGCATGGTATATCCTCAGTCTGTTCAGATATTTAAGAAAACGGTCGCCTGTGTACTGTTTAATGAAGGGAACAAACCGGTTACGAGGAATCCCGACAAGTTTTCGTGCCTTTTCACCACTGAACGAGGGGTCAAGGTATAGTTGTCTGCTGATGATAAGGTGTTCCATCTGCTCATACAGTTCTTTGCCGTAGCGTTCATCCCCGGCTTCTGCACCGAGTTCCGCATCCATGCAACCGTCCCTTTCCGGTTCTGCATTCTCATTTTCACCTTCACCTTCACGATCTATCGTATCACCACATACCGCCGTTTCCAAAGACTCTTCTGTTTCTGCTGTTGCAATCCTGTCTACCGTTGCAACCCTTGCCGTGGCAATTTCATTGATTTTTACTTCTACATCACTCCGGAGCGGTTCTTCTTGTTTCGCTTGCAAAGTTTCCAAAGCGTCATTCAATTGTATGACTTGTTGCTGCAATGCAAGATTGGCATCTTTTGCCTGATAAATTTCATCCTTATAGTGCAGCAGTTCATTTATATTCTTCACCAAGGCATTGTTCTTGAACTGTATTTTCCGGTAGTAACGAATGCCCAGGCACAGGATAATGCCCAGCAGTGCGGTAGAGCACACTGTCAGCACCAGCCAGAAGGTACGAATCTGTACATCCGATTTCTGCTGTTGGATAATCAGATCCTTCTCGTGCGTCTCATACAGTGCGGCCAGTTCCAGTGCCGTGCTTTCCTGCTCCCGGTTCTTGATGCTGTCGCGCAACACGGCAAGTTCCTTGAAGTAACGTGAAGCTGCGCGATAATTGCCTTTTTCTTCGTAGGCTCGGGCGAGGAATTTCTTGACGGTAGTCATGTGATACGTCACCGTGTCTCCTTCGGCAGCGAGTTTTTTCTCTCGCTTGGTGCTAATGCTGATGAGTTCATCATACATCTTGCGGTTGAATAGATAAGTCATGATGACATGGTTGTCGTAGTCGTTCTCTTTGGCAAGAGCGAGAAAGCGCCGGTAGTAGTCGTCAGCCTCCTCTGTACGTTTAAGCGACACCAGCACTTTGGCATATTGGGCATACAGTGTCTTCTTTTCTTTGTCGGCAAGTCCTTCCATCGGAATCTCGGCACCCGTTTGGCTGGTCACTACTTTTTTCAGAGTTTCGAGGGTGGCGAGAGCTTCCTCATACCGGCAGTCCCGTAACAGGAATGCGAACAGGGTATTGTAGTGATAGCGCAGGTTGTCATACTTCAGCCGGTAGTCAGTCTGCTCCATCTGCGCGGCAGCCTCGTTCATCAGTTCGTAACCTTTATCTTTGTTTCCCTGATAATAGAGCATCTTTCCCATGTTGAATAGCCCTACGGCTTTCATGGGCGCATTGCCGCACTGCTCGGCTTTCTTGAGCAGCATGTCTACGTATTGAGCCTTCGCCACATCATTGTGCAGGTAATCATACAGAGAAATCATGCGGTGAATCTGATCCATGAATCGTTCATCATTCAGCCGGACGGAATCATTATCCAGCGCACGTTTATAATATTTCAGGGCTTTGTAGAAGAGTCCTCGGTTGTAGTACAGGTCGCCTTCTGTTACGTCCAGCCGATAGTCCGGCAGGCTCTTCCGCTTCCGTAGTTCCTTCATGATGCGTTCTGCCTTGTCAAAATCGGAGAAGGTATATTCATATACACAGTCATCCGTTATCAGGCTGTCGGGAAGAGATTGGTTCTCCGTCAAAGATTTATTCTCTGCAAAAGCATTCGTCCCCGCCATGCAGACTATTATAATCATCCGGATATACAAACGTATGTGATAAAGGCTTTTCATGATTCAATCGTGTGCGTTCATAAATAATTTATTGCAAAAATAACACAAAATACACGATATTCGAAACATTAGAAGAAGTTTATTTCAATTTTAGAGTCTCCTTGTTTCTCATAACTCTATCTCTTTTAATTCTTCATCAAAACTTCCTTTTCCCAATAAATATGCTGAACAACCGTTATTCCCTATAATAAAGGAAAATCAAAAAACGTTTTGTCTCCACGTTCAAGCCGGTGGTTTTTCAAAAGAATTTTCTTTGCGACTAAAGTCGGAGAAAATTCATTTGAAAAAAACGCTCCGACTACGTTTTTGATTTGACGGGAGATTATAGGGACTAACTGCGACCGACGCGACGCATGGCGTTGAATGAATGCGCCTCTTCTTTTGCCGGATTTCCTATAAATGATACAATGGTAATCCAATTTTCGCAATCTGTCCGCAGCAGGAAATATAAGTTTCCACAAGAAAGCAAGGGACTTCAGCTCCCTCTGCTCTGCATAGTTAGGCTTTGCATCGCGCATCCACCTCTTTCTCGCTTCCTTTTCGCCTCTTCTTTCCCTCCCGCCTTTGACATCTGATGACATCCGATGACACGTGATGCCACCGATTTGAAAATCAGCATTTTATTCAGATTTAGCTTCTACATTTGAACTGTCAAACGATTCCATTAACCTCAAAAAGTAATGAATATGGCACAAGAAAAAAACATGAAAGAGAAGCCCAAGCGGACACGCAGGACACAGAAGCCCGCAAAGGAAAAGCCGTATGTGGAACAGCTCAATGAACTGCTGCTGGTCCACAACAAGAACGACCCGAAAAGCGGTGTACAAGCTGTCAGCGAAATTGACGGAAAGGGAAAAGCGAAAACGGTTCCGGCTGATGAGAAGAACGAGAATTCATTCCTGAAGTTCGACAAGCATTCCAGCATCCTGGAAAACTTCATCAAGAATTTCTGGAGCCAGCTGAAAGAGCCTACCCATTTCCGGCTGATACGCATGACCATCCATGATTACAAGCAGAACAAGCAGGCAATCAAGGATTTGTCGCAAGGCAAAGAGACGGATGCGGTGAAAGAGTTCCTCAAGCGCTATGAAATCCGTCCGAGAGAAAACAAGAAGGAACAGAGTACGAACGAAAAAGAAGAAACGACTATGGCTAAGAAAAAAGAACAGAAGCCGCAAGAGCAGCCGCAACAGACAACGCAGGCCGCACAGCCGCAAACCCAGTCTCCACAACCGCAGGAGCAGCAGGCTCCCCGCTACCGTTACAATGAAAACATGGTGGACTGGGCGTCTTTGGAGAGAATGGGTGTATCGAAAGCATCCCTGGAACAGCAGGGGCTGCTGGACTCCATGCTGAAAGGTTACAAGACAAACAAGCTGGTACCGCTGACATTGACACTCGGTTGTGCCACTGTCCGTCTGGACGCGAGACTGTCACTCATCAACCAGCCGGACGGGCAGATCGGTCTGGGCATTCACGGCATCCGCAAGGAGCCGGAACTGGAAAGACCTTATTTCGGACACATCTTCACCGAAGAGGACAAGAAGAACCTGCGCGAAACGGGAAATATGGGACGCGTAGCGGAACTGAGTCTCCGAGGCGGTGCTTATACTCCCTGTCTGATTTCCATTGACAAGAACACGAACGAGCTGGTGGCCGTCCGTCAGGAAAACGTATATATCCCCCAGGAGGTTAAAGGCGTGAAGCTGACCGCTGACGAGATACAAGCCCTGAAAGAAGGAAAGCCGGTATTCGTGGACGGAATGATTTCTTCCAAAGGAAAACCCTTTGAAGCGACACTCCAATACAGTGCGGAACGCCGCGGACTTGAATATATCTTTCCCCAGAACCAGACGTTCAACCAGCAGACACTGGGCGGCGTGCAGCTGTCTCCCAATCAGATCAAGATGCTCAGCGAAGGGCATACCATCCTTGTGGAGGACATGAAACGTACCAACGGGGAACAGTTCTCATCATTCGTGACGCTGGACAAAGTAACCGGAAGGCCGAATTATACCCGCCACAACCCGGAAACCGGGGAAGTCTATATCCCCAAGGAAATCTGCAACGTGCAACTCACGCCTGAAGATAAGGAGATGCTGCGCAAGGGACAGCCGATCTTCCTCGAAAACATGATCAACCGCAAAGGAGAAGAGTTCTCTTCCTTTGTGAAACTGGACATGGTGACGGGAAGACAGCAGTATTCCCGTACACCGGACGGATTCAACGAGCAGCAAGCTCCCAGAATTCCGGCAGAAGTTTACGGGCACGTGTTCACGGCGCAGGAACGGGCCAATCTGCAGGACGGCAAGGCAATTCTTGTTTCCGACCTGAAAAGCTCCAACAACAAGACATTCAGTTCTTATCTGAAAGTCAATGCCAACACGGGGCAGCTGCAATATTTCCAGGAGAATCCGGATATCCGACGTGACACCTCCCGACGGAATGCACAGGCGGAAAACAGCCAGAGCCAGCAGCAGGAACAGAAAAAAGGCGCAAGACAAGCCGTCTAAGCCCTGCATGACCGCAGTAAAAAACAGAAATTATTCATGAACCTTTTTAATCCGAACGGATATGAATCAGAACATCAATCATGTATTCAAGGCGGAAGACCTTGACTGGAAACAACTGGAAAATATCGGCATCAGCCAAAAACAGCTGGAAGAGGACGGCAGCCTCGAACTTCTCCTGCAAGGGGAAGAAACCGAACCCGTACCGCTGAAAATCCACACTCCCGTATTGTCACTGACAATGGATGCCGTTTTGAAACTGGCGGAAGGACCGGACGGAAAGCCGGTTATGGAAATCAACGGGCTGCAAGCCGAAGAGAATATCTAACCCCACATCATGTAAATTGTATTTCAATCACTAAAGTTTAACCTGCCACTCCGTACTGTCTGTATGGTACGGAGTGCATAAAAAAGAAAGATTATGATCGCAATATTGACGGACAGGCCCAACGTGGGCAGAGAGATAGCAAGAGTTGTAGGCGCAAATACCAAGGAAAACGGTTACATGACCGGCAACGGCTATATGGTGACATGGACATTCGGGAACATGCTTTCCCTGGCCATGCCGAAGGATTACGGGACAGCCCGGATGGAACGCGAAGATTTCCCGTTGAATCCGGCACCGTTTCGACTGATGGTGAAGCATGTCAAAACCGATACAGGATGGGTACCGGATATTCAAGCCGTACTCCAGTTGAAGGTGATCGGGAAAGTATTCGCCGCGTGCGATACCATCATTGCGGCTACCGACGCTTCTCGCGAAGGAGAAATGCTGTTCCGCTACCTGTACGGGTATTTCGGATGCAAGCATCCCTGCCTGCGCCTGTGGATTTCGTCACTGACGGATGAAGCCGTACGCAAAGGGATGGAAAACCTGCAGCCGGACAGCCTCTATGACGCCATGTATCTGGCTGCGGACAGCCGCAACAAAGCGGACTGGCTTTTGGGCGTGAATGCCAGTTACGCCATCTGCCGCGCCACCGGACTGGGCAACAATTCACTGGGACGGGTACAGACTCCCGTACTGGCAGCCATCTGCAGCCGTTACCGTGAGAGGGAGAGCTTTATTTCTTCCGACAGCTGGCCGGTATGCATTGTCGTAAACAAGGCCGGCCGGTTGGTAAAGATGCGCTGCATGGAAGAGTTTGCCGACAAGGATACGGCGGCACAGCTTTATGATGCCTGCAAGGCGGAGGGAAAGGCAAGTATCATGTCCGTAAGCCGCAAGGTGAAGGAAATCCTGCCGCCAGCCCTGTATAATCTGACCGAACTCCAGAAAGACGCGAACCGTTATCATAACCTCACCGCAATGCGGACACAGGAGATTGCACAGAAACTTTATGAAAAGAAACTGATTTCCTATCCGCGCACCTCCAGCAGACATGTGTCGGAAGACGTATATAATACGTTGCCGCGCATCATGGAAAAGATCATGAACCGGAAAGAGTTCAGACCGTATGTAAAGTCAATGGGCATAAATTTTTTCGACCTGCCAAGAAATGTCATAGACGAGGACCGGGTTACAGAACATCCCGCAATCATTATCACTGATATGCGTCCCGAAGGACTGGAACGGGAAGAGATGCTGGTTTATATGCTGATCGTCGGACGTATGCTGGAAGCTTTCATGCCGGCCTGCAAAGTGGAATATACCACGGTGGATGCCGTATGCGCAGACCATAAATTCCGTGTGCAGGCATACCGTATCCTTGAAAAAGGATGGTTCAGCATCTTCGAGAGGGAAAGTTCCATTGATACAGATGGATACGAATCCATCGAGCTGCCGGAGATTGGAAGTAATGACATCCTGGGCATTGCAGGATGCAACCTGATACGCAGGAAAGGGCTTCCCGTATCTCCTTATACGGATGCGGAACTGATAGACTATATGGATACCGCAGGACTGGGCACAGTTGCCACACGTGCCGGTATCATGCAGACGCTGATAAGCCGCAAGTATATCCGCTATTCGGGAAAATACATCATACCGACACGGAAAGGGCTATATGTATACGAGACGGTACGGGGAATGAAGATTACCAATGCCGCACTGACATCCGGCTGGGAAGCGCAGCTGGCACGTATGGAAAGGGGTAAACTCACGCAGGAGGAATTCCTGGGCAAAGCGCTGGAACTGGCAACAGAAGTGACGGACGAGATATTCCGGAGATACAAACCCAGAGAATGAGCATATATTAATAGGTAAACGCATAACATGGAAATGCAGGCTGTAAAGGTCTGCATTTCTTGTTTTAGACAGATACGTTTTGCCGCTTTTAAACGGCAAAGGTATTGGATTGCCTCATTATTTGCTGCAAGGCGGCCCTGCGGGCTGGTTGACGGAGAAAAATCATCCTCACTCCGTTCCGGTATTTTTCTCCGCCAAGCCTTGCGCAAAAAGGCAATCCAACGGCCGGGGGCCTATAAAATCGGGAAAACATATCCCGATGGGATTTTTCATTCATTAAAAATCAGAAGTTATGAAACTACATCTCATTGAAAGTATCTGCAAGCAAGTGGTCACACTGGTATTGCTTGTCGGAATATGCCTGCTCTGCAACAAAGGCATTGTTCCGGTCTACACGATCGTACTGCTGTTTCTCTCCGGAGGAATCATCAGTCTGTTCTTCAAGACAATGTCCCTTATCGTAAAGGTTCTCATCGTCCTGCTTGTTATCGGAATATTAATATAAACCCTCAAATATGAAAGTCATGGAAACAAGATCATTTACTCCGCAAGCACCGGTGATGCCGGCAGTATGGCCGTCACTGGGGATTATCAAACCGGTCAAGAGACGCTTCCCAAATACGGTGGACGAGCCAAAGACCATCGGATATTATCTGGAACCGTTAAAGAATATTGGCAACCGTCCTGACAGAAGCAAGATTCTCAAAGAATTTTGCAAGGAAACTTATGTATAACACTTTAATACTTTAACATTATGTTTTTTCAATCAATTCATCAAATGATTGCAGCAGGTACAGACCTGAGCATCAACATCAGACGAGTGAACGACAATCTATCTGTGGCAGTCATGCCCAGACGTACCAACCTTAAAAGCGAGGCGCAGCAACTCATGGTTCCTTTGATATTCAATGGGACACCGGAAGAATTGGATGCTGAATTCCTGCGGGCCTTACATGCACCGGTACAGAAAGCGCAGGGTATCCTGACCAATCTGGAAGACTTTGAAAAGCAGGCCGAACTGGCAGCATCACAAGGCAAGGCCGCAAAATCCGCTAATGAAAGGGAATCGAAAGAAGTACGGGAAAAGCGGGAGAAGATGGAGAAGCTGCTGAAGAAAGCGGAGGATGCCAAAGCGGGGAAACGCTATTCCGAGGCATTGACCTGGCTCAAACAGGCAAAGTTGCTGGCTGCCGCCGACAAGCAGAAGGAAATAGAGGATCAGATCGTTGAAGTGCAGAAGAAAGCCTCCGAAGGCAGCTTGTTTGCAGGAGAAGCGGCACCACAGCAAACAGCTCCGCAGCCAGCACAGCAGATGCAATCTCCTCAGACACAACAACCAGCAAATGAGGCACCGGTGAAACTGAAGCCCGGAGACCAGATTCCAATGTTCATGGAACAACCGGTTGCAGGAATGACACCGCAACCACAATCTGCACAGCAACAATGGCCCCAACAACCCGTACCGATGCAACAGCCGATGCCGGAACAACAATGGCAGCAGCCGGTTGCCATGCCTCAGACGGGAACCACGCCCGGGGGACAACCGCAGACATATAATCCACAATGGCAACAACCGGCAATCAATATGCCTCAGGGACAATATCCGGGACAGCCGCAAATGTACGTACAGCAGTTGCAGGCAAACGGCGGACAATGGCAACAGCCTGTACCACCGCAGCCGCAGGTTGTTCCCATGCAGTCTGTATCAGGCATAAACGGAAACAGAGAGTATCATTCCCAACCGCAAAGTACGGAATCTTACAACTTCGACAAGGATGATGAAAGCGACAGGGAACGCCTGAAAGAAGACCCTTATGCGGAATTTCTTGATTTCCCGGAGGAATGCAGGCTGAAAGATGAGGCACAAATGGAACTTGTATGTTGTTAAACCTAAAAATATAAAAGATTATGGCACTTGAAATGAAAGGGCTCAAAAGAGTATTCAAAATGAAAAAGGACAATTCCGTACTGAAGTTGAACGATCCGGACCCAGATATGTCCCTCAATGAAGTAATGGATTTCTATTCCATGACTTATCCCGAACTGACCACGGCAACCGTACACGGACCGGAATTAGACGAGGATATGGCTGTATACGAGTTCAAGACAACCATCGGAGTGAAAGGATAGGATATGGTCAAGAAACAGAATAAAAGAAAGGAGACAAAACCATGCAGACAGCTCTCAGAATCACAAATGTGGGAATTGGCACACCTGATTATCCGCGAAGCAGAATCCGTGGACGTCAGCCGGGGGATAAACAGGCAGAGAAAAAGAAGACTGCCGCCCCCGGGAAGTATCATGGTTTTCTGACAGAGAAAATTTGTCCTTTAACGCCGGACTATCATATCATAATGGATGAAGATACCGGAGAGACACTAAATCTGACTACATTAGAGAATTTTGATTATCTCCACCGTTCGGCATTGAGGTATACACAACTGATGGGCATAAATCTCCCCTTCCGTAAAAAGAAGGGGGATAACTCCCGGATGAATATCATAAAGTTATTCAATGTCCTTGAAAATATACTTCCCGAATATCTCAATCTTGAAATGGTGGATGGAAGACTTCATTTCTGCCTGTACAGGTTCCATAAATGGCCGGACCATCGTCTCTTCTGGATTCCGGTAGATTTTACGGAGAAACTTCCATGCGGATTGAAAAGGACAACACTGGAATTCATTAGGAGGTTTGTTCGGCACCATGGCCTGCAAGACATCACGGACACTTACTATTATGAAATGGCTGTTGAATTTCTGGACGACTATGAGAATTATGATGCGGAAGCAGATCCTCAGGATGTCTCTTCGTATGAGAGCCTTGTAAAGTCCTATCGAAAGGGGAAGATTCACCATATTCTGAAACGGATGAAAGGAAAAAGTTTCTGTGCTGACTTTGAAAAGCGTATGGAAGAATGCCATACGGGAACAAAGAATGAGCAGAAACTTATGGAACTGATGAAGGAAGGACTGGCATTCATTGCTCCCGACAGCCCATGCATCATGCAGTATTATTATGACTGGGCCTATGAGGAATCACCGGATTTCCAGCCGGCAGGACTGGAAGTGCTGGTCATGCTCACCTATTCAGTAAACGACTCACTATGCAAAGAGATGGTGGCTTATTTTAATTCCGACTGTCAGGAATCGTACGCCATCACTCCTGTAACCACTCTCTATATGACACCTGAAACGGACAAATTATTGTGTATGGAGGACTATCCTGAAAAGCTGGCCGACTGGCTGGACCGTTTTATAGAACATGTATCAAATAATTTTTAAAACCTATAATAATATGAATGAACTGACTGAACAGATACAACAGGTTATGACTCCCAAGGCGGCCCTTATCGCCTATGAATGCAAGGGAGGCTGCTATTCAAGGGAACGGTCATTCCTTGAAATGCGGCCTATAAACAAGGAAGGACGAATGGGTGCCGGAGTCCCTGTCACCTATGAATTCATGAACACTCTTATGGAATCCTATACCGGAGAGATGAGCGGAATTCCTCATGGGCGTATGCCGTCCAACATGCTCTGGTGCGATTCCAGAAGAGGACAGGAGAAATATATCTGGTATAACCCGCCTCAGAAGAGGCAGATGTACTTCAGGGAGGATCTGGGCATCTCTGACGGAATGTTCAATGTTCCGGGCATCATTTACATTGTCTTCCGTGACAGCCTGGACATTTTTTCCTATAAAGGGAAATGTCCGAAAGAGAAGACGGAACTTTATCTGGCTCCATTCTTCAATGTGACGGGAAGCAGTGTCTGTCTGGGAAGCTCCACATTGGAGAAACCTCAGGAGATTGACTTTAAAGAGCTTCAGGCATATTGGGAAAAACGTTTCTGGCTCAGCGAATTCTCACATCTGGGAGGAAGCAGGAACCCTACACACGGCAATCTGGTTTCAGTGACTGAAAAGGCGCGTAACCATCCCTTTGATTACGACGAACTCGAATCGACCGGCAAACATTTAAAAGACATCTTATCATGAAAAGAATTCATTATACAGACAATTATCTGCTCAAGCCGTACCATCCCGTTACGGTCTTTATTGCAGGTGCGGGAGGCACAGGTTCGCAAGTCATTACCAACCTGGCACGCATGAGCATGGCATTGCAGGCATTGGGGCATCCGGGACTGCACGTGACCGTATTCGATCCGGATACCGTCAGTGAGGCGAATATCGGAAGGCAACTGTTCAGTGAGTCGGAACTGGGACAAAACAAGGCAGTCGCACTCGTTACACGTATCAACCGGTTTTTCGGTTACACATGGATGGCGGAAGGATGCCGCTATCCCTTACGTAGAAAAGAAGACAGAGAGAATCCACTCCTAGCAAACATCATCATCACTTGCACGGATAATATCAGATCAAGGCTTGATTTGTGGAAGTTTCTGAAGAACCATAGGGAAATAAACATCAATAATGAAAAGGCGCCCTTATATTGGATGGATTTCGGAAATGCACAAGCTACTGGGCAGGTACTGATAGGCAATATCCGCAATAAAATCAGGCAGCCGATTTCCAAAGAATATATCCCTACACCCCAAATGAATGTGATCACCGAAGAGGTCAGCTATTCCACCATCAAAGAGAAAGATTCCGGACCGAGCTGTTCATTGGCGGAGGCACTCAACAAGCAGGATTTGTATATCAATTCCATGCTGGCACAAGTAGGTTGCGAAATATTGTGGACGATGTTCAAGGAGGGAAGCACGCTGTACAGAGGGGCATACGTCAATCTGAAAACGCTGAGAGTTAATCCGATTCCGGTATGATGATTTACTATACTCCTATAAACAAAAACAGCTTCCTTTTCAAGTCTTCAAGGACTGTGAGAGAAGCTGTTTTGTTTATGATATATCTGCCATCCGGTTCAAGGTTTCAATCGTACGGCACTGGCTATACCTTTCTCTGTTTTCACCAGTTCATATTTGTCCAGCTTTTCATACAGTTTTCCAAGCGTCTTGCAGCCATATCTTTTCACCTTGAATTTGGGCATCAGCTTTTTCAATGCACCACCGATCAAAGACAAAGAAACTTCCGGTTTGCCGTCTGAAGCCAAATCAAAAGCCTTATCAAAATACCCCAAATCCCGACGGAGGAAGAACTCCGGGGTGTTTTCCGAAGCCTTTATCTCTTTCCGGTCGGAGAAAAGGAATTCAGAACATGAACGGACCAATGCTATGGGAGCTTTGCTTTCACCGTATCCCAGAATTACCTGCCCGGCTTCCCTGATCCGTTGGGCCAGCATGGTGTAATCGCCGTCACTGGCGACCAGGCAGAAGCAATCAGTCTGACCGCCATGAAGGATATCCATCGCGTCTATAACGAGTGCTATATCAGTCGTGTTCTTTCCCGTAGTATAGGAAGAAGCCTGTACCATCCTGAACCCATATTCTTTTGCAATATCTTTCCAACCCAAAAGCTGTTTTCGGGTCCAGTCTCCGTATATGCGCCTGATAACAGCGTTGCCATAACGGGCTACAAAATTCATAACGTCCTCTATCTTTTCGGACGAAGCATTGTCACCGTCTATCAGTACGGCAACGGACAGATTCTTATTCTGTTTCATATCAGTTATTTGATTGCAAAGTTATTATAACTTCCGTAAACCAAGAATAGTTTGCGGAAGTTTCTAAATGTATCCGGATCATTCTTTCTTTTTGCCGCGCTGTTTCAGAAACTCTTGAATCTCCGAACTGCGGTAATAGTTCTTGCCGTTCTTATCCATGTGATAATAGCGGATAAGTCCTTTTTCACGGTAGCGGGCAAGGGTACGCTGGGTTACGCCAAGGAGGTTGGCAAGGTCACAATTATCCAGCAGGGTATCTCCGTCCAGACAATCTTTCAGGCGGTTCATACGATCCAGCTTCTTTTCAATACGGTCGAAGCCTTCTACAATGGTCAGTATCATTCTTTCGAGTATCTCGTTATCTATATACATGGTATATTTCTCCTATAATTTTAAAGGTGATTACTTCGATACCCTTCATGTGCGCACTACAAGAGTATATACCATGAATAATGAAAATCGTGTGCCAAAATACAGAAACAGAACGAGAATAAATTACAATACACTGATTTATTGATAGATAGAAAGATATAGAAGTGATTTTAAACTGTAAGGTGTAAATACCTGTACTGTAAACCTTATGAACACAATGTTCAGAAACTTTACACTTGTTTATGCTATGAATGAAACCTTATGACATCTTACGACACTTGCTGACAGATGATTGGAAATAAACCAGCAGACGATATATCTTTGTTTCAAACTAATTTTAAAGCCCTATGGAAATTGTAAGTATTGAAGCGAAGACTTTCGAGGCGATGAATGAAGCACTTAAAACTATCGCTAATAGAGTGCAAAAAGTATGTGGTACAAACGGAACAGGAAGCATGGATAGTTGGATAGATAATCAGGAAGCTTGTATCCTGATGGATATCTCACCCAGCAAACTGCTGACACTGCGACGTAATGGAGTACTTCCCTACAGCCATATTGAGCGGAAAGTCTATTATAAGAGAGAAGATATTATCCAGTTCATGGAAAAATCACTTAAACAAGGAATATCCAAAAGATGAATGTTATGACACACGATTTATTAACCAGAGAAAGCCCGGAAATAATAAACTTTTTCCGGAACATTGAAGTTCTTTCTTCATTATTAGACACCCAAGTCAATAAATATAGACCAGTCCTACATGGTGAAAGATATCTGACTGACATAGAACTTGCAGAAAAACTGAAATTAACACGCAGGACATTGGTCGAATACAGAATGAATGGGAAAATACCGTATTACAAGATAGGAGGGAAACTTCTCTATAAAGAATCGGATATCCTAAAGCTGTTAGAGAAAAACAGGATGGAAGCATTTGATATTGACTAAACCTCTCTTTCAACACATAAAAGCCATCTTTTTGTATGTTACAAGAAGATGGCTTTTACGATTAATATACAATCATATTATAAATGAGCACTTTGCAATAAAACAGGATACACTAACAAAAAAAACATCTTTATTTGTTTGTGGAAATCGAACATTTTCCGTAAATTTGCACAGTCAAAAAGATGATATAATAATAACTTGAAAAACAGTGAATATAGCGTATGGCTAATTCAATGGTTTTAAAATATATGATATCAAAAAGTAGTTGTCACTCAAGGAGTTAGCAATAACCTGATCCAAAGGTTCGATTCCTGGTGGCACCACTTGAAAATCAAAGAGTTACTCAACAATGAGTAGCTCTTTGTTCGTTAATAGGGCTGTGGTTTACACGGATTCAGGCAAGTTGTGTAAACCAGCGTGTAAACCATGGCGACAACAGTAAACGGACGCAGTAGAACTACTCTTTTTTTGCAAAGATAAAGCAAAAAAATGAAAGGTTGGGAAAAACGGGGTGAGATAATTGTAAATAAAGGGTTTAAGAGATATTTGGTGGTTGTAGGCAAAGCCAACTAAAACCACTAAAAAGCCAAGTCGAACCAGACTTGCGTTACTATCTCGTTACTTTTGTTTTTGTGGTATGATTAACGATTAATAGGCTGAATAGTAATCTATGAGGGGGATTTGTCCCGCTAAAATAGCTTGTTTCCGATAGACTACCAAATTCCATGCGAAAAAAAGATTCGCAGGTTTTGATTGCGCCGATTAGCTGCGATTTGCATATCATTGGATAACTCTACAACGAATAATTTTGTACCATTAAAAAATGTAGAGTATGAGATCAACTTTTAAAGTTCTGTTTTATTTGAAACGTAATGCCCCTAAGAAAAACGGGCTTATACCTGTAATGTGCCGTATTACCGTAAACGGCAAAATCTCCCAATTCAGTTGCAAACTGGATGTTGAGGAAAAGTTGTGGAATGTCGAGCTGGGAAAAATGACCGGGCGTAGCCTCGTAGCGCAGGAGACAAACCGTATGCTGGATAAGATTCGCGTAGGTATCAACAAGGCTTATCAGGATATATGCGACCGCGATAATTATGTAACAGCCGAGAAAGTACGTAATGCCTTCCTTGGAATGGGCATGAACCATGAAACCCTGCTTGCCGTATTCCGTCAACATAACGAGGATTATGCCAAACAAGTAGGAAAAATCAAGAGCCTGCGTAGCTATTGGAAATATTGTGTCGTGTATAAACACTTGTCAGAGTTCATCAAACAACGGTATAAGGTGAGCGATATCGCCCTTAAAGAACTTACTCCGGCTTTCATCACAGATTTTGAACTGTTCCTGCGCACAGAAAAGAATCATTGTAATAACACGGTATGGTCATATATGATGCCTTTCCGAAGCATTATTTATATGTCTATCAATAACGGCTGGTTACAACGTGATCCGTTCTATGCTTACAGCATTACAAAGGAGGAGACGAAACGCGGCTTCTTGTCGAAAGAAGAGATAAAACAGATGATTGATATGACTCACAAAAAAAAGAATTATGAATTGATTCGGGATTTATTTATATTTTGTACTTTTACCGGACTGACGTTCATAGACATGAAAAACTTGACAAAGGATAACTTGCAGGTTTCATTCGACGATCATTTATGGATTAAAACAGAACGTCAGAAAACGGGCGTGGAAAGCAATATCAGATTGCTGGATATCCCATTGCAAATTATCAAGAAGTATGAAGGAGTTGCCGAAGGCAATCTGCTTTTACCCGTTCCCTGCTATAACAACTGCAAGTACGGACTAAAAGTAGTCGCCAAAAAATGCGGCATTAATAAAAATGTGACTTGGCACATGGCACGCCATACTTATGCGACAACTATCTGTCTGTCGAATGATGTGCCTATCGAAACGCTATCCAAAATGTTGGGGCATAGAAGTATAAAAACCACTCAAATTTATGCGAAAATTACCGGTGAAAAGATAAGCAGGGATATGGAACTGCTGGCGCAAAAATTAGAGGGCATAAACTCTTTCATTCTGCCGGATAGATAAGAGTAGAAAAGTGAATTATAAAAGATGTATCATCAGTTAATAAATTGGATGTATGGAACGGGACATAATAAAATATGAAAAAGGAGGACTGATAGCAACGGGAAG
>NZ_URFY01000072.1 GCF_900547205.1 uncultured Bacteroides sp. | reverse complement strand
AATGCCTTTGCCGAATCATTCAATGCGAAAATCAAGGCATTTCGTGCACAGTTTAGAGGAGTGAGAGATATACCATTCTTTATATTTAGACTATGCAAACTATGTGTGTGAGCTTTTAACAGAACTACAGGGTTTTCGACTTGACCCCATTTTGATAGTTTACTGGGGCAGTAGAAATTTCGATTCAATCCATTGCTTGTTCAAATCAAACCATGGGAAATAAGCAAACTACCAATTATTTGATTTGCACAAGAAATTACTTGATTTGCAAAGATGCATTCCCTACGAACCCTCTACCTTTGCCAACGTTAATAATCGAAACACGGCTTCAAATAAATAAATAATGAAAAGTTTTTAAGTTAGGTAATATCCACATATGTTTGCTAAATCCCCCGCAGGCCGTCCCAGAACAGCTGATGAGGTGGTCAATGTGGCAGAATTGCTTATGAGCGATAAAGGGGCATTTATCACCGGAGCTGATTTTTTGATTGACGGTGGGGCAACGGCAACGTTCTTCTATGGGAAGGAGTGGAAGTCTCAAAAGACTGCACACTGATTGCATCGAGATTTACTACTCTACCACCGATACGACCCGGAATATACCTATTGAAGACGTTACCGGAACTGTAGGGTGTACAAAGCTGAAAAGCAAATTAGGTTACATTCCTAAACATATTCTGTACACTATCTGAACAACGGCAACTGATTAAGCATATTTCTTAATTTGATAGCCACTCTCGGCATTGGTTCGGCCACTGTAAGTCCGACAAGATCATACGCTGATGATATATCGTTAATCAGTCTGACAACTTCTGCAATCTTCATCCCATTCGGGTCGGTGCCAATGGCTGCGATAATCTCGGCAGGGTCCAAAACATCCATATCGAAATGGATGACAACCCGGGATGCTCCGGTATTTTTGAGCCAGTCCAAGACAATGTTGCTGTCTTCTGCGACTTCCTGCGGAGATAAACCTTTGATTCCTAATTCGGCTTGCCTTTCTTGCATACCTTCATCCCAAGAGCGAAGACCCACGATTAATGCTTTGGAAGCATCGATTTTTGCAGGGAGAGTATTCATAATCTCTTTATCACCCAAGCCCAGACATGCCGTCAAAGCCATAGCGTGATAGCCTTTGTAGTCGTCGTACGGCAATGTGACATCGGGATGTGCATCAATCCATACGATAGCCACATCGTCGGGATATTTTGCAGCCAGATATGTAAAGGGGACAACACTCACGGCACAATCGCCGCCAAGTGTGATAATCCGCTCGGGACTTTCATCATTAAGTATATCAAGTGCAGCTCTGGTCTGACGAAAGATTGCCTGATAAGAATTAATACCATTTTCTTCTTTCCTATCATTGATATCCAACGAAACGGGGACTTCTACTGTTTTCTGCCCGCTTTGTGGAGCAAGGTAGTTCAATAGGTGTGAGCCTAAATAATAGCCTCTCGATACATCGTCCGCTGGGATATCAGGCACCCAGTGAGCTACTATGCCTCCCTGCCACTGCGGGTAGATAAGGCGCAGAGTTGTTTGATTTTCCATATATTTATTATTTAATTATATGCTGGTCTTTTATTAATATCAAGCGGTATAGGTTTTGTAATTATCTCTTGCGAATAATTTCACAATATTCCGACGGGGTAATCCCTGTCTGTCTTTTGAACATCCGGCTAAGATGTTGGGGGTATTCAAATCCAAGTTCATTAGCAACATATATAATGCTCGCCCCGGTTGTGAGTTCATTTTTCGCCCGTTGAATAACATATTGACGAATGTAATTACTGGCGGTGTCACCGGTTGTTTTTTTGATCATATCTCCGAAATAGTTGGATGACATACATAATTTATCAGCGCAATATTGTACGGTAGGTATGCCTAACGTTAGCTGAACTTTTTCTTCAAAATAATCACGCAACAGCCTGTCGAATTTCATGAGAATATCCGAATTCTCTAGTTTTCGAGTAATGAATTGCCGATTGTAGAAACGTTGACAGAAGTTCAGCACTAGTTCTATATATCCTACGATAATAGCGTTTTGGAGTTCGTCATGCCTGTTTTGAAGCTCGTCGCGTATTTGCCGCATCAGGGAAACGAATATATCATGTTCTTCACTGGTCATGTGAAGAGCTTCATTGACCCTATAATCAAAAAAAGAATAATCCCTTATGCTTTTTTCCAGAGGAGTGCCATGTAATAGGTCGGGATGAAAAAGTAATGCCCAACCAGTCAGTGCCACCTTTTCACCGTTATCTTCCTTTCCTCCTACCTGACCTGGAGCTACGCAAATAACGGTTCCCTTTTTATAATCATACTTACCGCATCCGTATGCCAAGTCTATATCCGCCTCGTCGTGAAAGAATATTCCATAAACACTATAATTGTTCAGACTATGACGGATAGGAGACACTTCCGCATAATCGATGACACTGACCAGCGAATGTTGGTCAATGTGTCCGAGATAACGACTGTAATCGCTCACATTTTTTATTTTCATAATCTTACTCATAGTATTCTACAGATTTGATATTCAGACACAAAGATACATTAATTTGAAAGAAATAGATGAATGTCGATGCATTAAAATCAGTAAAAGTGGTACAAACTTCCCACTTATCGTTACGTTTGTTCCAGCGTGACGCATTAACTTTGCAATATTTAAAGAGCAAGAATGATGAATAAACAAATGAATATTCCCGAAGCTTTGTATGACGACGAGGTCGTATGTTTCATCGCAGATCGTTATCATACCACACCACAGAAAGTAATACTGTGTTTTCTTACACAGGACGGCATTATTTCTGATTCGGAAGAAAAACTTGTGACTTTTCATTTGGAGAACAACGAGATGGAGATATTAAGGGGATTGACTCATAACAGTCATTCATAAAAATAACGGATTATGGGTAGAAGACTTTTTTTAATGTTATCTTTGGCGACATTATCGGCAGTCGGCGCATGGACGGCAACGGCATCGAAGCTCTTAGCGTCGGTGGTAACATACAGGTTATGATTGAACAACAATAAAAAATCTATTAATATGACCATTGAAGATTTTAAAGAATATGTAAAGACGCAGAAAGTCCTCAATACAGCGGAGGTTCGTTGCATCATGGAGGAAATGGGCAACGAGGCGCGCCGCATCACGTTTCGGTTGAATTCGGCGTATCATACTCTCGACGAGGTACGCGATTTACTTTCCGAACTGTTTGGTTATCGGGTACCCCAATCGCTTCGTGTATTTCCTCCGTTTTATACCGATTTCGGCAAGAACCTCACTATTGGCGAGGATGTATTTATCAACGCTTGCTGCCATTTTCAGGATCATGGTGGCGTTACCATAGGCGACAGTTGTCAAATCGGGCACAATGTAGTGTTCGCCACACTAAATCATGGACTTTCATCCGAAGAACGCAAATTTACCTATCCTGCACCTATCATACTCGGGAAAAATGTCTGGATAGGCTCGAACTCCACTATCTTACAAGGTGTTACCATTGGTGATAATGCCGTTGTCGGTGCAGGAGCGGTTGTGACAAAAGATGTGGCAGCGAACACGGTTGTAGGTGGTGTCCCGGCAAAATTTATCAAGACTATTTTATAAAAAGATATGCCAAAAACAATTGGGAATATCTGAAACAACAGAAGAGCATTTGCGTCGCGAGAATGGCTTCAATTGAATTAAATAGTAAATTCTGAATACATAATCATTCATTCTGTTTGTTCTTTTATAATTCCAATCCCAGTTTATAGGCATTCTCAAGATGTTCTTTACTTATCTCACGTGCTAGCTTTTCGCATCCGCTACAACCTCCGGCTAAATAACTTCCTTTCTCATTTCCGCCAAATACTTGGCTTATTAGATGGAAATAGCGCAAAGGTTGTTCAAAGGTCGTATCCTTATCATCGCCGGCTGTCATTAATAGCACAGTATCTTTAGAAGGATATTTGTCATCAACGGAGATGGCATAGAGTCTTTCAATGAAAGCTTTCAATCGCGCCGTGACAGTCCAGAAATAGAGAGGAGAGGCCATCACAATAGTGTCACATTCGGCAAATAAGGGATAGAGATGCTGCATATCATCCTTGACTGCACATTTATGAGTAAGACGTTGACACACACCGCATCCCCTGCATCCTTCGATTCGCATACTGCCCAAATATACTTTTGTAACTGAATGCCCCTTCTCCATTAACCCTTTGACATACGCATCGGTCAATCGGTCTGTATTACCAAGTTTTGTTCCTGCACTCATTAAAACAAGTACATTCTTTCCATTTCCCTGATGTATTTTTTCAATTGGCGGAGGAAGTGGGTTATCTATCGGTTCTTTATTATTCAGTAAGCGGGAGAGGAGTGCACCACTAAACAACACACTTCCCGTCGTAAACAACGTGCCCTTTAAAAACTTTCTTCTTTCCATATTTTCTATAACCTGAATTTACCTTCCTCTAAAAAAACAATTTCAATTCCAAACATTCTCTTCTGTTCGTTGAAGTCAAACTTATTGTAATTCAAAAGTTACCGTTACACTTCCCGAACCAAGAGCGGATAGCAATCCTGAAGGATTATCAACACGTCCCAAGCGAGTATAACTGTAGGAAGTGGAGAAAGTCTCATAAAAGAGTACGACACACGAAGATCCATAAAGCATTAGATCTCCTGTTCGAATTGTACCCGGTCTGGAAGGTGATGTCGGCAGATTGTCCGGCATATAATAATATATTTCATTACCGTTCATTTCTGACATATTCACAGTCATTGGCAGTTTAGCCTTGAATGCTTCCACGGTTGCATTATCAACCAAAGTGGCATTGAACGAGGTTGAACCTATAGTTATTTTAAGTTTATTGCTCATTGAATTATTTTCGTTAGAATTATTATTATCATCATTGTCCGATTCCCCATTATTGTCCGGTGGAGTCGATTGTTCCGCATCCGGAAGAATTGGGATAGGACCATCGGTGCTACACGATGTAAAACCAATCCAAAGCGTCAGCATTGTAAAAATAGCTATTAAATATGATTTCATATAAGTATATTTTTTATTTGATTCAGATACTAAAAACAATATTTGCTTCATATCTTTTTGGTTTTGTTTTTGGTTAGTGCAAGCCATTTTCCATAAGTCAGCATACGCCAAATCCATTCCAACGGTCCGAATTGGCAGAAGTGCAACCATAAGTGGCTAAATGCGATTTCTATGATATAGACACCCATTGCTATCAGCAACACATAAATCAGTCCGGTATCAGCACCAAATCCCAAGCCGATACCATAAAAAATAATAATTCCCCAGAGGGATTGACCGATGTAGTTGGTAAGTGCCATTCGTCCGGGCGCAGCCAACAAACGAAAAATTCGATGATTCTGGCTGTGCAAATAAAACAAGCTGAATCCTGACGCATAGGCAAGCCCCATCGGGAATACACTGAACGTATAAAGCAGAGTGTGTCCCGCCAATCCCCAAGGATGAGCATTCATACCACTCCACGCATATAGCAACGAAACAGGCAATCCTATGGTAAAGCCCCATATGGTGATTCGTTTCAGCAACTTTACCTTCTTGTCCAGTTGAGCATACAAACGGTTCCTGCCAATATAAAATCCCAGTAAGAACAATCCTAAAACCTTAAAAGCACGGTTTCCATCAATAAACTCCTGCATCCGGACAAAGGCACCTTGTATCAGAAACCTGAAAACATCCGGGTAATTGTCCGCATCGCGAAGCCAATAGGCAAAGTTATCATCTGTAATGCCATAACGTGCACAGTAGTATTGCTGCGTACGGACTACTGGAGCTGAGAGATCAATGCCTATCACTCTGATAATGGCATCAACCACTATCGGCAATAAAAGGAAGAAGGCTGCGGTAATAAGCAATCCTTTGTTCGACATATTTCTGAACAATGGCAGAAAAAGTCCCAACAAAGCATATAGCATAAGAATATCTCCACTCCAAATGAACAGCAGATGCACGAAACCTATAAGAAGTAGGATTGCCATTCGCCGGTAGAAAATAGGGAAACCGTTTACCTGTTTTCGCGCTGCATTCGAGATAATGATGGAAAAGCCAATGCCAAATAACAAAGAGAATAGGGTATAAAACTTTCCGTCGATAAATATGTATAGTATATAGCGTATAACCCGATCAATGCCAGCTGTCAGCATTCCAGATGCAACTTCTTCTTTTAAAAAGGAAAAGAGTGAGAACTCCTGAAAGTTAGCCAAGCAAATTCCGAACAATGCCAATCCGCGCAAAGCATCAAGCAGAATGTAGCGTTCTCCGGAACGAACGGGTCTGGCAATATCTTTATTCTTCGTCTCCATCATTGTACTACGATTTGCGTTTTAATCTGTTCTGAGGACCGTGCAGCACATATTCTCAAAATAACGAATACGATACTTGCCGCAAGGAACAGCAAAGAACCAATGACAGAATAGCGTGTATTGAAGAATGTTATAAATACTCCACAAACGGCTGCTCCCAGTGTTGTGCCGAGATTAGCAGACAACAGATACAGACCGTTGGCAAAGTCCGGGGCTTGGGGTGCAGCTTCGGTAATCATGTATTGCATGGTGTTCTGACCATATCCGGCCAGTACTCCAAGTAGCAAGATAATAATCGCCATCGCCGCCAACCATTCACCCATAACAAACAGACAGACGTATGTTGCTACCAATGTAAACGGAATAAGAAACATACTTCGAACCGGATTGGCTGCAAGCTGCTTACCGGCTATCACGTTGCCGACAATATTTGCCAAACCATATACAAGGAGCATCGTACTGATGACATTGTATGAAACATCGGTCACTGTCCTTAGATAGTCCGACATATAGCTAAAAAAGCCGAACAATGCACCATTTATAAGAGTGACCGAGAGAATTGAATACCACATAATCTTATTCTTCAGAACATTGAGTTGTGTACCATAGGAGAGCTTCTCCTTTACCGGCATTGAAGGTACAAAGATGATTGTAGCAATGAAAACCAGCGCATTGACAACTGTAAAAAAAGCCATCCCCATCATGAAGGAAACTTCACTCGCAATATAGCTTGTCACCGGCACTCCCAGCACCATTCCGGCGGAGACACCAATAAAAACTTTGGCTACTGCTTTGGGAGCATTTTCTTTACTGACTGATGCGGCAGCTACAGTGAAAGCCATCGATACATAGACCGGATGCAGGAAGGCCGGCAGTGCACGGGCTATCAACAACACGGTGAAATTGGTGGTAAGCATTGAAATGACGTTGCTCAATGTGAAAATACCCAATGCCAGTAGCATCACTTTCTTACGGTTTATTCCCGAAAACAACAATGGCATGATGGGAGCGGAAATAGCAACTACCAATGCAAATATACTAACTGTCCAGCCTGCTTGGGGAACGGTCACATGAAAAGTCTCGGCAATCAGAGGTAGAATACCGATTACCCCCATTTCGGTGTTGATAATTCCAAATACTCCCACCGTGAGGATAAATACAAGTAACGCGCCTGAGTCAGGTCTTAATTTACTAGTCTGTTTCATAATTCTTATCGTTCTGTTATTCTATTATTTCTAGTTGCAAAGTTCGGAAGAACTGAGGAAAGTCTTTGTATATAAATTACGGAGAAGATAACCTCAATTACATATTATGTTTCTTTGTGCACCTGTTTGATTCAAGAAGTGTCTAATGAGGACTGTAAAAATGGTATGAAAATCAGTAACATATATACAAGTTATTAAGTAAAATCCGAGTAATTTTGTACCAAATAAAATTGAATCATAAATAAAAATGAAATTATGTACAAGTTCTTAGTTTTTTCAATGATGTTTGCCTGTATAAGTTTCTCGGCTTGTGGCGGTAGCAAAAGTAAAAATCCGCAAGGCGAGAAAGCAACAGATTCTGCCACTGCTTCAGAATCTGCCACTCCTAAAGTGTATATGACTAAGGAAATCACTCCTGAGGCTTTAGTCAAAGTTTACGAAGCATTGGGGCGTCCGGCAGATGGCCGGGTAGCCGTAAAGATCAGTACCGGTGAACCGGGAGGACACAATTTTCTGCAACCTGTTCTTATCAAGGATTTGGTACAGAAAGTGAAAGGAACAATTGTAGAATGCAACACGGCTTATGGCGGAAAGCGTTCCAGTACAGAAGATCATCTTAAGGCGGCACGTGACCACGGTTTCTTCGACATTGCTAACGTTGACATCATGGATGCCGAAGGTGAAATCAAAATTCCGGTAAAGGATACTACACATATTAAATATAATATTGTAGGTTCGCACATCAAGAACTATGATTTCATGATTAACCTTGCCCACTTTAAAGGCCATGCAATGGGAGGCTTCGGCGGTGTACTCAAAAACCAGTCTATCGGTGTGGCTTCTGCCAGTGGGAAAGCCTATATTCACACTGCCGGTAAAACAGAAAAGACAGGGGAGCTTTGGGGAAATGTTGCAGAACAAGATGCATTCCTTGAGTCAATGGCTGCCGCGGCTCAATCTGTCCATGACTATTACGGTGATAAGATTTTATATATAAACGTGATGAATAATCTGTCTATTGACTGCGATTGTGATGCTCACCCCCACGACCCTGAAATGAAAGATATCGGCATTCTGGCTTCTACCGATCCGGTGGCATTGGACCAAGCTTGTCTTGACCTTGTATTTGCCGTAAATCCCACTGAGGATAACAACAATCAGCCTTTGGTCAATCGCATCAAGGAACTTCATGGTACACATACGGTTGAGTATTCTGCCAAAATAGGATTAGGTAGCATGAAATATGATCTTATATCAATAGATTGATAAGAAACTTATGACGAACGGAACATTAAAATATGTGTTGATTGTTGCATTTTCTTTCTTGTGTGGCATTGAATTAATGGCGCAATCGAAGATGGAAGAGGCTAAGAAGTTGATTCAGGATGGTAAAGCAGAATGTGTGCTAATTATAAATGACACCATTTACGGACAGGAACGCGGACGTGGCGTGAATCCGCTCTTAGTAATGTACGATGAGCATAAGGAAGCTATGTCCGGTGCTACTCTGGTGGACAAAGTTATTGGACGTGCAGCAGCTGCCATAGCCATTTGCGGAAAAGTGAAGCACGTACATGGCGAATTGATGAGTGAAGATGCTGTTGAATTTCTGAACAATAATGGCATTACCACAAGTTACACTAAGCTAGTTCACCGGATAATGAACAGGAAGAAAGATGGTCTTTGTCCTTTAGAACAATCGGTTGAAGGTATCGACGATGCCTCGAATGCTCTTGTGGCACTTAGAAAACGAATTGAATCATTTCAGAAACTGTCAAAGTAGCAGAACTGTTGATGAACCATATACTTTATTAGTAACAAAAAAATAGAATAAGATGAGAAAGAATTTTGGGGCAAAACCCTTAACTTATCCACAGCCTGTATTTATCATAGCCACTTATGGCGAGGATGGCACTCCCGATGCCATGAATGCAGCTTGGGGTGGAATTAGCGAAATGAGCGAAATCAGTATGTGTCTTAGTGCGGGGCATAAGACGGTCGAGAACATTTTGAAACGTGGAGCCTTCACTGTGAGCATGGCCGAGGTGGGACAAGTCGTAGCTTGTGACTATGTAGGTATCGTGTCTGGCAACAAGGTACCCGACAAATTTGCTAAAGCCGGATTTCATGCTACGAAATCAGAGTTTGTAGATGCTCCTTTGATTGACGAATTATCTGTTGCCGTGGAATGTAAATTGAAGGATTATAATCCGGATACTTGCATCCTTCGTGGTGAGATTGTAAACGTAAGCGTTGATGAACGTGTACTTGATGAGAATGGCAAAGTTGATGCATCCAAAGTATCTCCTATAATTTTCGATCCATTCAACAACGATTATTTGAAGATTTGCGAGAAGGTAGGAAATGCTTTTTCGGACGGGAAACAACTGAAATAATAGAGAAATAAAAAAATACCGCTGCTATAAGTTGCATTCAACTTTGGCAGCGGCATTTTTTTATTAGTATACTTTATCTGTTAGAATTTGAAGAAGTTCTTTGCGTTATTATAGCTGATATCTTCAATCATCTGATTAACACGTTCCATTTCTGATGCCGGAATTTCGCCATTCTCTACATCCCGACCTACCAGATTACATAAAGTGCGACGGAAATATTCGTGGCGCGGATAGGAGAGGAATGAACGTGAGTCAGTAAGCATTCCTACAAATCGACTTAAAAGACCGAGTACGGATAGAGCGTTCATCTGTTTTTCCATACCATCTTTCTGATCGAGGAACCACCAACCGGAACCGAACTGGATTTTACCGGCAATAGAACCATCCTGGAAGTTACCCAGCATCGTAGCAATCACTTCGTTGGCACAAGGATTCAGGTTATAAAGGATTGTCTTGGTCAGTTTACCGTTCGTGTTTAAACGGTCGAGGAATTTAGCCATTGCCTTAGCTGTCGTAAATTCGCCGATAGAATCGAAACCAGTATCAGGACCGAGCAACTTAAACATCTTCGTGTTATTGTTGCGGATAGCGCCGTAATGGAATTGTTGAGTCCATCCTTTTTCCCAATCCATCTCTCCGAAGATTACAAGCATTGCTGATTTGAATTTCAGTACTTCTTCCTTCGTCAATTCAGCACCACCATATACCTTATTAAATATAGCTTTGATTTCGGCATCCATATAGTCTTCTGCATAAAATTCTTCGATACCATGGTCGGACAGGCGACAGCCTTGTTTTGCAAAGAAATCATGGCGTTTGCGCAAAGCGACAATCAAATCATCGAAAGTGGAGATTGTAACGCCACTTACTTCAGACAATTTTTCTACATAAGCGCGGAAATCAGCAGGCACTTCTACAGCCATTGCTTTGTCAGGACGCCAAGTCGGTAACATCTTAATTTCAAATCCGCTTTCACGTGTTTTAATGTGGTATTCCAGTGAGTCGATTGGATCATCTGTAGTGCAGACAGTTTCTACATGATAACGACGCATCATTCCGCGGGCAGAATACTCAGGTTGAGCAAGCTTCTCGTTACATTCGTCGTAAATCTCACGGGCAGTAGACGGATTCAGAATCTTGTCGATGCCGAAAGCTGTCTTTAGTTCCAGGTGAGTCCAGTGATACAACGGATTGCGGAATGTGTAAGGAACGGTTTCGGCCCATTTCTCGAATTTTTCCCAATCTGTGGTGTCTTTTCCCGTACAAAAACGCTCGTCTACCCCGTTTGTACGCATAGCACGCCATTTGTAGTGGTCGCCGCCCAACCAGATTTCAGTCAGCGATTTAAACTTGTAGTCGTCAGCTACCATTTGAGGAATTAGGTGACAGTGATAGTCGATGATCGGCATTTTAGCCGCATGATCGTGATACAACTTCTGAGCAGTTTCAGTCTGCAACAAGAAGTTTTCGTCCATGAAGTTCTTCATTATTACTGTGTTTTTAGTATATAAAATTATTACTTTCTACATTTATACCTATATAGTATTGATTATAAAGCCAATAGGTGTAAATCTCGTTTTAGTTTTATTAACCGTTATCGAACACAAAAATAGAAAATTTACTTGGAGTAACAAAATAATTCGTATATTTGCAGCGATTATTTATAATATTTAAGTTTTAGCACTATGGAGGACCAGAACTATACCATTAAAGACATAGCCCGCATAGCCGGCGTTTCTGCCGGAACGGTTGACAGGGTATTGCACAATCGCGGTGACGTGTCTCCTCAAAGCAAGGCTAAAGTACAAAAAGTACTGGATGAGATTCATTATCAGCCTAATGTGTTTGCTATCGGACTGGCTGCTAAAAAGAAGTATTCTTTCATCTGCCTTATACCTTATTATATAGAGCACGATTATTGGCATTCTGTAGTAGGCGGCATTGAACGTGCACGGCAGGAATTGCGTCCTTTTAACGTGAGTGTAGATTTTCAGTGTTACCATCATGGAGACAAGGAGAGTTATCAGAAAGCTTGCCAAGCTATCAGAGAAAAGACGGTCGATGCAGTATTAATCGCACCCAATCTTCGGGAAGAGACATTGGCTTTGACCGGTTATCTGCACGAAAATGAAATAGCTTACGCTTTTGTCGATTTCAATATTGAAGAAACAAATGCACTGACATATATCGGTCAAGACTCCTTTAAGAGCGGTTATATTGCTGCAAAAATATTAATGCACAACTATTTGAAGGGAGAAGGGCAGGAGCTGGTGCTATTTTTAAGCAATAGCAAAGATAACCCTGCAGAAATACAGATGCAGCGCCGATTGGAGGGGTTTATGAGTTTTATTACTGAAGAATTTAACAATCTGATAATTCATGAAGTAATATTGAACAAAGCCAATCAGGAGGTGAATCAGCAAATATTGGACGAGTTTTTTCAGAACTATCCAAAAGCAACATTCGGGGCCGTATTCAATTCCAGAGTCTATCAGTTAGGAGACTACCTTCGCCGTACAGGACGCTGCATGAAGGGATTGATAGGGTATGACTTACTGAAAGCAAATGTAGAATTGCTAAAATCGGGTGATGTGCAATATTTAATCGGGCAACGCCCCGAATTGCAAGGCTATTGCGGAGTAAAGGCATTATGCGATCACGTCGTATTCAAAAAGTCTGTTGTCCCTGTGAAATATATGCCTATAGATATATTGATTAAAGAAAATATTGATTTTTATTTTGAATTCGTATAATATCAACTTTATAAATTACAACTAACATGAAAGCATTAAACAAAGAAACTGCTCCAAAAGCACAACGCCCGGAGCGCATTATCCAATTTGGTGAAGGAAACTTCTTACGCGCATTTGTAGATTGGATTATTTATAACATGAATCAGAAAACCGACTTTAATAGTAGTGTGGTGGTGGTTCAACCGATTGATAAAGGTATGGTCGATATGCTGAATGCACAAGACGATCTTTATCATGTTAATCTTCAGGGACTGGATAAAGGAGAAGTGGTTAATAGCCTGACAATGATTGATGTAATCAGTCGTGCTTTGAACCCTTATTCTCAAAACGACGAATTCATGAAGCTGGCAGAACAACCGGAAATGCGTTTCGTAATTTCGAATACCACAGAAGCCGGTATCGCTTTTGACCCGACTTGCAAACTGGAAGATGCTCCTGCTTCATCTTATCCGGGTAAATTGACCCAATTACTGTATCACCGTTTCAAAACCTTCAACGGCGATAAAACGAAAGGTTTGATTATCTTCCCTTGCGAACTTATTTTCCTGAATGGGCATAAACTGAAAGAAACAATCTATCAATATATCGATTTGTGGAATTTGGGAAATGAATTTAAGACATGGTTTGAAGAAGCTTGCGGTGTATATGCTACGTTGGTGGACCGCATCGTTCCGGGATTCCCGCGCAAAGATATCGATGCAATCAAAGAAAAAATACAGTATGATGACAACCTCGTCGTACAGGCTGAAATTTTCCATTTGTGGGTAATCGAGGCTCCACAGGAAGTTGCAAAAGAGTTCCCGGCTGATAAGGCTGGTTTGAATGTGTTGTTTGTTCCTTCAGAAGCTCCCTATCACGAACGTAAGGTTACTCTGCTGAATGGCCCGCACACGGTTCTTTCTCCGGTAGCTTACCTTTCTGGCGTAAATATTGTTCGCGAGGCTTGCCAGCATGAGGTAATTGGCAAATACATCCATAAAGTGATGTTCGACGAACTGATGGAAACATTGAACTTACCGAAGGATGAATTGGAGAAATTCGCCAATGATGTACTTGAACGTTTCAATAATCCGTTCGTAGACCATGCAGTAACAAGTATCATGCTGAACTCATTCCCTAAATATGAGACTCGCGACCTGCCGGGATTGAAAACTTATCTGGAACGCAAAGGCGAACTTCCTAAAGGATTAGTTCTTGGTTTAGCTGCCATCATTACATATTATAAAGGCGGTGTGCGTGCAGATGGTGCTGAAATCGTGCCGAATGATGCTCCTGAAATTATGAATCTACTGAAAGAGCTTTGGGCTACGGGCTGCACCAAGAAAGTTGCCGAAGGTGTTCTGGCGGCAGAATCTATCTGGGGAGAAGATTTGAATAAAATCCCAGGATTGACAGACGCTGTGAAAGCAAATTTGGATTCTATTCAGGAAAAAGGAATGCTGGAAACAGTAAAGAGTATTCTGTAATAGATAGAGAACATCCAGGTTAATTTATAAAATGGGTGTTTTGATAGAGGATATGACTATTGAAACACCTTTTTTATTGGATTTTTTCAAACGGATTAAGTTATTGATTGTTAAATATGCTTTCCCCATTTTCCACATTTATTATTTTTCATGACTACCTTTTTTATACTTTAGACGGTTTTAAAAGCTTCAAACCCTTAACGCTTAATCGCAGTTTTTTTAAACCTCATCTTATCACTACACCAACTTATATTATAACGATATAAATCAACATATTACATATATTTAAATGACATAGCAATGATATTTTATGTCGCATATATCACTTGTCAAATATGGGAAATCCGACTAGAACGTATTACGCTAATCCTACTTGGAAATCTCAATGCATCCTTATACCTTTGTAAAGAAGTCAATAGAGTGACTTCTTTTTATTGTAAAACTTTTTAACCTACATTAAAATGGCGATAAGATATAAAAAGAAAAAAATCACCTTGTGTTTCGACAAGGAAAATAAGGTAGAAAAGTACGTTGCAGCGAACGTATTAGTGGGAAGCATCAGCTATAACAAGTTATGTGACGAAGTTAATCAGCGAACAGGCATCCATCGAGCATTGGTGGACGTTGTGATGAAAGGAGTGCAAGATACTATGGTATCTTTCATAGAGGAAGGATTTTCTGTGAAGTTGGGAGAATTCGGTTCTTTCCGTCCGGCTATCAATGCAGAAAGTCAAAATACTGTAGAAGATGTGAATGCTAATACCATTATTAGAAGAAAGATAGTCTTTACTCCGGGGAATGTGTTCAAGGAGATGCTTGGCTCAGCAAGTATAGAACTATTCGGAGACAATGTGACAGATATGAATGGTGGCAATAATGGTAATCCTGACAAAGGTGGTTCTGGAGAAGATTCTGGAGAAACTCCAGATCCGGCAGCTTAATTCTTACTAAAATATGTTTTTTTGATAGAGAAAGTTCTTTCGAGAACTTTCTCTTTTTTTGATATTTCGACCTAAAATATCTCTAATCGTCGTTGGGCAACCATGAATTCACCGTTGCCCAACGACGATTTCACCGTTGCCCAACGGTGAATTTACTATTAAGCGCAGAGCTTTAGTAAATGTTGCAGACATAAAAAGGGGATTTCTGACAGACTTATACTTTGTTTTCGCATCTTTTTTGTTACTTACTTTATAAAAGAGGTTGAAGGTAGTTTGTTTTTTCCTATATCAACCTCCTTCCCCAAAAAATATTGTTTGTGGAAAATAATTCTTATCTTTGCAGGCTGTAGTAGCGTAAGTTGCTCAATATTATATTGAATAATGAAAGTGGTTAGCTTTTATCCTTGTCAGGAAATCCGGTAAATTTCAAGAAGGGATAAACAAATAACCCCACAATTTATTATTATCCCTTTTTATAATATATGCTTCCTTTTTTCGATAAAAGAACTTTCTAAGAAGAAATAATACTCTCATCAGAGCGTCATATTGAAGAAAAAATGTATCTTTGCAATTGTTAATACACAAATTGTGCTTTAACAGACATAAGAAAGCGTTTTTGCTTTGTCCCGAAACTGAAATTCGCCAAATTTTAATCAAGAGGACGGAGGCAATATGACGCTCATTCTATTTTGTATATGTTAATGCAGGCTATACTGTATTCATATATCAAATGGCGTGAGAGTATTGTTTCTTCTCGTTCATACTTGAAAGGCGTTTGGCGATGCCCCAGTTTCGATGAACAGGCAGACAAGTCTCACGTATTCTATACTAAAATCCAAATAATTTTAGATTTTTTTGCTTTATCCAGGTGCAAACTGTTTTTCCAGTCGATTCCTGTAAAATTTGTATGTTTCAGGGTCATATTTCACTTTCTTTTTTACCAATGCAACGATAATTCTCAGAAGTTTGTTCTTG
>NZ_URFY01000071.1 GCF_900547205.1 uncultured Bacteroides sp. | reverse complement strand
AATCAGGGCTACAAGCCGTAATTGCGGTTTCCGACTGGGAGAACTGGTAGTCGCCCGTATTCCTGAAAGTTTTCCGGGAGTCAAGGTTACCGATTTGGGACGTTACCGCATTACAGAAATTACACATACGATAGACGATAAAGGACTGTATAGTAACACTTTCTGCGGCATACCGAGTGGTACGCCCACTATGCCGTGGGGAGATGCTGTGATGCCGGTAGCCTATCCGGAGATGGCAAGAGTGGTGAGCAATGACGACCCCAAGAATCAGGGACGTGTCAAAGTGCAATTCATGTGGCAGGAGGTAGACGGCGGTGAGAGCTACTGGATGCGGGTGCAAAGTCCGGATGCAGGCAAGAGTGACCAAATTGCCAAAAACCGTGGTTTTGTGTTTATCCCCGAACCGGATGATTTGGTGATGGTAGGCTTCGAGCAAGGCAATCCCGACCGTCCCTATGTGACAGGCAGCATTTTCTATAAAGCAAATTCAAAGGGAGCAGCAAGTGATAATACTGTCAAGAGCATACAGACACGCAGCGGTCATACGTTGGAGTTCAATGATGATGAGAACGGACACTGGGGAATTACTATAACGGATAAAGAGAATAATATAATCCGGTTAGATACCAAAAAGAAGTCTATTTCCATATCTGCTCCGGAAAAGATAACCTTTGAATCGAAAGATGTTATTGTCTCTGCAAGCAATAATCTGGAACTTATTGCAGCAAAAAATGCGACCCTGCAGGGTGATGAAAATCTTGTATGCCGTACAAAAGAGATGCAGACTGAGGTTGAAAATGAATATCAACTGAATGCTAAAACCCTGACAGGAATCACTGAAAAGACGGAGATACAAAGCACTAAGGATGACCTGTTGCTGAGTTCGGGAAAAGAGGTGGTTACTAACAGTAAATCAAAAAAGATTCGTTTATCCTAATACAGCATTGAATGAAAAAACAAGAGGAAGTTTCCGTAAAGTTAGTCTTGAAGAATAAGCATTTACGCTTCAAGACAGGTGAACTTATGAATGTTTCTATCCATGCAAAATGCAAAAATATAGAAAGTCTGGAGTGTATCCAATACAAGTGGTATTTATACCGTGACGGACTGGAAAAATGCGTGAAGGTCACATCGACAGGCATGGTGGTAGTAAGTATTCATCCTATGTATGCAGGAAGCCAGTTCCAGTTGAAACTGGTAATGACAGCTAATAAAAGGATGTCTGCCCTTGGAAAAAACGACCTGTACATAGATTGGGAAAATGCAGAATTTATTTCTGTTTCGTCAACTGCCCACATTGAATTTACCCCTACCTGTGAAGAACAAGTCGTGTCCGTTGAGTGGTGCGATAAAAACACAGACGCCTTTTATAGAAAGAAAATGAAAAAGGGGGAAAAATCCGATACAGGGCAGCAGACCTACCTTTTGCAAGGAGAAAGGTTTGGGGTTGTCTTTTGCATGGTAGACCTAATGGGGTACAACGGGCAGAAAGTTGTAGTTCATCGGGAAGTATCCGGTCTGGATGAACAATACACTCAAGTCATTAATAAAAGTATTGTAGTGCCTGTTACAGAAGGACGGGTAGGCGTTTCTTTCGGACGCAATCTGTTGAAGCTGGGATTAAAGTCTGGCGAAAGCCGTGAGGTGACCGCTATAATGAGAATACAGGAATCGGAATTCTCCACCGGTATTCTTGGTGATTTCCGTTGTAAGTTCAAAGTAGAGGGAAATGATAAAGTAGAAACGATGGATTCTTATCCTATGCAACCCGTTATGGTGGGAAGCTACAATGTGATGGATAACAACTACGAACCTTGTAAATATACACGGATTGATGTAGAATACACTTCGGAGAACAAGGCTCAGCAAAAGATGGTGTATGATGAAGGGATAATGCTGAATGCGATTCCGGTTCATATTATTGGCGGAAAATCCAAAACTAAAGTCATTCTGAAAAACTATACGACCAAAAAGTGCAGGCGAACCTCCCAAAATCATACGAAAGCGATTTTTGACGGTGCTCTTCCTCTCCTCGATATAAAAGATGGAATAATAGAACTGGACCTAAAATATGATTATGGTAAGGATTTGGACGACAGCGAGCTGATTAAAGCTTGGGAAGAAGGAGATTATCTGAAAGTTGTAGATGAAACAGCTAAATTCAAAGGTATTCTGGGGCTATTTGACTATTTTCTATTGCCATTTGAAGTGATGCAATGCCATACCTTACAGGTTGCCACCTGCCGTCACAGCCATATGCTGGAACTAAAGATGATACCCGACATTGTTTGGGCATTTCATATAGGTTTGGGCAAAGCCTATCCTGATTACTCGAAACTAAAGACGCCCAAATATACTCGCAAGAAGTCTATTCGTGACCAAAAGCAAGCGGCGGCTGATGCCAGAGACAATCTACTTCAGGGGGTGGAGTTTGAGGTCGGACTATCGGTGCAGTATAACAACAGACGTACGATTGACATGAAGAACTCCTTTATCAAGCACATAGAGGATGTCTCTCAAAAAGTGGAAAAAATTATGGAATGGTTTCATTTGGACCAGTTCTTCAAATTTAAAGACCAGAATGCGCAAGACGAATTTAATAAGAGAGTCAAATCAGATAATGAAGCAATAGAGTATACTGGACGGAAAACGACTTCATCTAAATACCGTCCCCCCAAGCTACCTGTACCTGTTTTTATGAGTGTCGATAGACCTATGCTATTTGTGGGTGGCACATGGCAGTATGATATAAACAACAGTAATGAGCTGTCGCGGAAAGGAACGATCGAACTTGGAGCCGATCCTCTTATAAAAGTGAGGGGGGGGCTTGACCTGATTGCCTGTTCGCAATACATTCCCGTGGTAGGACAGATTATCACTGCTATTATCAGGGGAAAAGATGTTTTAGAAAGAGGCGTTAATATTGTCTCCAACGGAAAAGTGGACGTAAATGCTGATATTTGGTTCAATATCTATATTGAAGGAATAGTCAAGCTTAAGGGTGAACTTGCTATATCAGATGATGATAAGACCACTGATGTAAAAATGGAGAACACTTTAATACTTGGTGTGGAACTCGGTATCAAGTGCTCTGTCGAAGTCAAAACCATTACGGTAAAAAGTAATAGCCAAAAAACTACTACCACCATAAGCGGTGAAGTAGGTATCGAAGGTGAAGTGAAAACAGGCTTTACTATTACTCCTACTTTGGGATATAGTAGTAGTAAGGGGGCGCTGGTAGAACTCGGTCTTAAATTTGAAGGCGTGATTTTGGATGTTTCAGGAACGGCTAAGATAGAAAAGACAAAGATAGGTGAAAAAACAAAGAAAAAGAATAAAGGAAAAGCAACAACAGAGAAGGAACAGAATGGCTGGGCTTATAAAGCCGATTTTGACAACTCTTTTCAGCTTGTTGAGGAGAAGGAATTTGACAAGATGAAAATTTATTTTTGGAATATAGAATAAAAAGAATGAGAACAATAGTTATTGTATTGCTTCTGGCGATTAGTGCTTGCAGCAATGCCCAACCTAAAACAGAAAAGGATATGGAACAGGTAAAGATAAAGTTAAAAGAACTGATTCAACAAGAACTGGCAATGGTAACTCGGTATCCTCACCAGCCGGCTTACTATGTACAAGTCAATAAAAACGGTTGCCGAATTGTAGTAAAAGTAGATGATATCCCGCTTGGCTATAATTTCGCTGAAGATGAAGGGCAGAGCATGCTCTATCCCATCAATGATCACTTGTTTAGTAGTGGTGAACATATTCTCAGTGTGGAGGTATTTCCATTGACTACTCAGCAGACAATCAGCGCAGGTACATGGGTCAACCTGAAAGTCATTCTTTTCCCCGAAAAGCACGGGCATGAGCGTGAGATGATAGCAGAGCTAAATGTACCGAACGATATTGGAAAGCAAAAGTTACCCGCCTATTGCGATTCGCTACACTTCAAGTCTACTCTTCCATTTGACCATAAGCAGATACTACATACCGCTAAAGACTTGCGCAAGGTATCTAATTTGGAAGCTAAAGTGCTGGCACATTATAATAAAATACGGGAAATGATGATTACCGGACAGTATTACGAATATTATAAAATGCGGTTGAGTAGCACATGGGTACTAACCGATATGCACTACCTAACAGAGGAGGATCTTGAATCGACTTATCTTGATCCAAATAAACTTTTCCGTTTCAATTGTCAGGTGAAAAATTGGGAAATTGCGCCCATTGAAAATTACAAAATGGTAATTTGTGGAAATGGTAAATTGGTTTATCTGCAACGTATAGATACAATGGACGAAGTACTACGGACAAAATGTGACGATATGGATGAAAACTATGAATTTACCAATACTTGTTTTATAATTCTGTATATGCCCCAAGGCAGTGATGAACTGTTAGAATTGTATTAACCGGAAGTATGGTTAAGTGATTCATAAATCTTTTATCAATATAAAATAAACAAGTATGCCCCCAATTAAGCAGATACATTTAAGACTTACACCTGAATCCATACATGGAACATATGGTATAAACTACTATTTTCATACGAAAGCTGGTAGCGCACAGCGTTTACAGTTTGAGGTATCTGTAGTTTACTGCGGACAATATATGGAAGATTATTTCATATACCATATCAGCAAAAATGAGTTTGTAATCAATCGTAATGAGTCGGATGAGTATTTGTATGATATAGCAAAAAAATGCGCAAAAGTCATATACCCTGTTACTGTATTGATAGATAGTAAAGGAACTCCGGTCTATATGCGAATAGATGATATTGAAGAGAGGTGGATAGCTGCAAGAACTGAGATGGATCGTTACTATAAAGGGGAAGTTGCTGAGCAGTATTTGGATAATGTGGAGAATTTCCTGAATAATAAAACAGAATGGACTCGTATCATTACTGATGATTTGTTCTTATCACACTTGTTCTCAATCTTTAGCCAAGATGAGGAAAGTAGCAGTTTCAGTAATGAAATAGCCCTCATACCATTCCAAACCTGTTTAATGTTTGATTGTATTCAAAATATTGATAAGGGAAGCATCAAAAGCCAAACATCGGAAGTTATCCATATTACTCGCGAAGGAATAACCAATATGCCCTATAAATCCGATATGTTATATTCCCGTGCCAAAAGACCTGTGGAAGAACGTGCCGGACAACTATCATCAAAGTTCAAACTCAAATATGGGCTGGAAAAAAGTGACATGTGTGTCGAATCTATCGAAGGTGATTTTGAAATATCGGTTAATGATAAGAGTTTCTCTACGACAAGATTCACTGCATTTCGTCTGTATGAGAAGCCTTTATCCTATGGTGAAGATCCCTATTTTGCCAAAATGGAGAAAAAACAGCGGCGAATGGACAATTCGTTTTGGAATAAGATTACAAGAACCTTTTTAAAATAGAAGATATGAGTGAGAAGCATCTGGTATGTAAAGGAGCTACTGTTTATTGCAGCAAGTCCATGGTAAATAATAGTCCGGGAACTGCGATACCCTTAACTATAACAAGTAATACTCTTGTAGAACTGAATGGTGGGAAAGTTGCGGCAACGGATAAGGATTGTACTCCTGCCAATATGTGTTTTGGTAATTGTAATACAGGCACTAATCCCCCTCCTCCCTGTGTGGCGAATGTGCAATGGAGCAAATACTACGAAGGTGCGGAGGTAACGAAAGCTGGACTGAAATTTCTGACAGAAGAGTCGGAAGCTACCTGTATGGCTTTCAGCGGTAAGGTGAAGATAGCTTTTCATGGTCAGGTTGCGAATCCTCAACCGGAAGAAAAAGATGAAGTTTCACCGGAAATTTTGACTGGTATTTTGCCAGTGAATCCCACACCGGAGAATAATGAATCAATACAAGACAACTCGGCAGAAGATAAAGAGAAACAGGTAAATATTGTCGATGCCTATTGGGTGGATGACAAGAAGGCGACGCATCGTGAATTTCCAATAGATACTCCTGTATTATGCTGTGTGAAAGTAGAGAATCCTATTGCCGGTAAAATGGTCAGGCTTCAATTCAAAGACTTAGAAGATAAAGGTTATGAGATTCAAAATTATTCCGGTACAATAGATGCGGAAGGTATTATTCAATTAAAGGAGTTTAGAATCGCTTTAAAAAAGTAAGCATATGAGACAGGTTGAGGTTACTTCAAAAACAGAAAATATAGGTGGAAGTGCTGTATTTACAGTGGCTAATCACTTGTGTACCGTCAAGTTCAGATGTCCTAAAGAGGATGTTGGAACTTGCCATTTTGATTGGATTGATATAGACAAAGCCGGCAAAGTGAGTAAGCACCACGGAATAAAGATAAATCAATGCACTCATGTATTGGTTGGCGAGAAATATGAAAATGTTAGAGGGAACAATGCTGATGAGATATTGAAAGGGGAGTTTCCTGTTTATGAAATAAAAGATGATGATAAAAGTTTGTATGATGCCAAATCATGGATGGCTGTCAGGAAACCTTCAATTCAGCAATTAAGGATAGAAATGGATATGATTCTGAATCCTTTTGAAAAAGTCAATAAAAAAAATCGGGCGTTTCTTTCTATCAAATTGCCAACAGGAATAACTATGACAATCAATGATGCAGATAGTACCGATGAATGTAATGACCCATCTGAGTTGAAACTATCTAAAGATAAATATAAGGTAACGTTTTGCATAAGTTCCGGAGTGAGTGAAGAGTCGGAAATAACAGTTTATAATTCCGGTAATAAAAACATAGTCGGTGCGCTCGGTGTCTTCGCTTTTGAAGAATTGCAATATAATGTTGTGGTCATGCCATTGGTCGATAAAGCGGTAATAGATGTGAATAAAAACTTGCGGGTATTGCGCAATCAGGTGAATATCAATAAGCTGAATAAAGAAACTGACAAATATTTCATAAATCTGGGAATAAAGCTTCATTTCATGTTATCAGAAGATAGTGAATACCTTACTTATGATTCGACCATTTTACCCTATAAACAATGCATTGACGAGCAAGGACGAATTAAACCCGATAATACAGTTGTTAATGATAATACTGCGAAAGAATTTTTCGAGGCCGTAATAAACAATAGTGAGAATGTAGAAAAAACAAAGGTTATTTCCCAAAATCACAAAGGTAGCCAATTGTTGCTGACCGATAGAGAATGTACAGATAAGGTAATAGAAAATCCAAGTAATCAAAATCAAATCTCTTTTAGTTCCGGAGGAACGGTTACTCACACTACGGAGGGATATGCACAGATTGGGAAAACAATGTTTACTCTTTTTAAAGGACAATATAATGAAGCTGAAACTTGTGCTCATGAATTGGGGCATAATTTAGGGTGTCACCATACTTTTAAGGATAATAGCTTTGATGACAAACTAATTTATTCAGAAAAATATATACAAAAATTCAAAGGGCAATATATACAATTGGAAACAGCAGATAATTCAACGAAAAAAGAAGAATTTGAGTCTTATTTGAATAAACAACATACAATGAGTCAGCAATACGATAAGGAGGGATTTAAGGCCTATTACAAGTTGGAGAGCACTGAGCAATACAGAATTGCTGCTCTTTACTATGACCAGACAGGGCAACAAGATAAAGCCACACAACACCGAATAAATCAACGAAAAGGGGACGAAAAGATTCTTTATGTCCAAGCTAAGACGAATAATATAATGGATTATTCTGATAATAAGGAGTGTTTTTTTAAATGGCAATGGCTTATGATGCGAACTTGGGCAAAAGAACATATAGGAGGGAATAGCTTATGAGAAAAAATGTATTTATCCTCTTTTTTCTGTTTGCGGCAAATGTATTACCCGCACAAACAGTGCTCGATACGCTTTGTGCAGGTCCTGACTCGGAAGAGTATGACCATTATTGCAAGCAGCATAGAATCTTAGAAAAGAATCGTATATTGCGGTCAGGACCTTCATTTGTTTCTCAATGGTGGGGATATTTCCGTGATTCAACTTTCACAGCGCCACTCAATGTACTATTCTTTAGAATGTTCGATTGGACTAAAGAGAAACCCCTTGATGGATGGTATATTATCACAGACCAAAGTTTAACATCGGTTTGGGGTAAAAGAGAAGTTGGTTTCCATCCCATTGAGTCCTATGTGATGGAAAAAGTTCGTGCCTATGCAGATATGGAAAGAGAGATTTTTGCCTGTTTTACAAAAGGTTTGCCATGTTGTACATGGCACTACATCTATAGAAAATATGGCAATGTTAATAGAAGGGAGTTTGTGACACGAGGAAATCGCCGGGGGTACGGTGGAGAGCTAATTGACTCCCTTTTTAAGAGTGTCAACTATGATAATGGTTTGTTACATGGGGATTACACTGTTTATAAAGGTGCGGATACTATTTATCATACTACATTTCATCAAGGTACCGGACATTATAAAGATTTTTACGTTGACGGTCAAGTTATGATAGAAGGGGATATTGTAAACGGATGCCGAGACGGTGTATGGGTCTATTATTTTTATAAAGAGGATAAAAAGTTATACAGAAATGTGATGCTCGAACATTATGAACGTAGTAAACCTTATCCTGTGCAACGTCCTGATAACACCAAACATTATCGTTTTATAACAGACAGTCTGGTACAAGAAGCATTAAGATGGGAAATGGAAACGCCGAAGCGAATAAAAAGAAAAAAAAGAAATCCTATTTATGATTCTCTCTAATATTCAGTAGTATATATTACCTATTTGTAGAACACATTATTATAAAAACTAAAATATGAACTCATTCTTCCAAACCCTCGCCTTCACCTACCTGCTCTACCCGATAATGGGATTGCTACTGGTAGGGTTAGGCATTTTCATAGCCAAGAAGAACGCCTTGCTGGGTAACAAACGGCTGGTAGGCTACACCCTCGGTGCAATCGCCATCCTGACGCTCCCTGCTCTGCTGGGATTCCTCGATTACGGTTTCATGCCCTACGGCTATATCTTTCTTGCCATGCTATACCTCCTTTTAGGCGGGTATAACATACGACTGACATCATGGGTGTATAAAGACGACTACAAATACCGCCACGAAATCATACTTACCAGTTTTATACTGGTAGTATCCATGTTGTTCTTCACCCTTGTCTTCAATCTCTGCAATGAATTGAAATACGGACTGTGGGCATCCACGTGTCTGATTCCATTCGTCATTGTATCGGTATTTATCCGTACCTACCGCATCTTTATCGCCATCCCGATTCCCGTATATGAAGTATGGAGATACACAGACGACACGGAACAGGACAGATATTTTGACCCGGGCAGCCTGCAAGTCCTGCAAATAGAGCTATACAAGCAAGAGAGCGACCGGGAACCGGTCAAGCTCAGCGTGAAAGCACCGGACGAGATGCAATACGGCACATGGTTTCACCGGATGATAGACGACTACAACCTGAAATCTCCGCAAGCTCCGATAGACGACTATGCAGCCAAAGAGGGAGGATGGATTTTCTACCGGAAACCCACTTTGCTATCTCCCCGGCATTACATAGACTTCAACCTGACGGTAAAGGATAACCGCATCCGCAGCCGTGATGTGATTGTAGCCAAACGGGTGATGGAACATAGTGAAAACTAAGATTAAAAATATATACTATATGGCAAAGAAAAATTTAGTGAACTGGTCGGACTGTATGCCGCTGTCAGCCGCCATCTTCAACCAACATGACGATTACTTTCTGGATAGCGTTCGCGACAGCATAGAAGTACGAACCAACAGTTATAACTACGGGCTGCTGCCCGCACGGCAAAACAGAGGCGGGGAAAACGGTATCCGCATCAGCCAGCACGTAACGGGACACATCGAAGTGCGGCTGAAATACTGCGATGCGGTAACCGCATCGGGCATCCGCATCCAGTTTGACGCCGCCGAAGCGGGCAGCGAACTGGTGAAGAACTACCCGGTGGAATCAGACACCCGCAAGAATGTCACCCAATGGGACATCATCCTCTCGGTAGACCCGTTCCACCGGATAGGCTCGGGCGAACCTAATCCGGAAGAAGTACCGCCCCGCCATCCGAACGCCCTGCCTTCCTACCGGCTGTTCGTGATGCCCAAAGGGGAAATCAACATCAGCGAACTGGGTTCGCATTACCTGACCATCGGCCGCATCCGCAAGGATGCCGAGCGATTCATGGTAGATGCCGACTTTATCCCACCGTGCACGACGATGAAGAGCCACCCCGAACTGCAAGAGTATCATGCCAAGTTCGGAAATATGTTCCGCTCGCTTGAGACTTATAGCAAGAACATCATAGCCAAAATACATAACAGGGACAATCGCGGTGAATTGGGTAATCACATCTCCCTGATATGCCGGGAGATGCTCCGCTATCTCGCCACCCTGCAATTCAGTTATACCAATAAGGGATTGTACAATGCCCCTATTGATGTACTGGATTCCGTATCGAGTCTGGCGCATATCATGTACGTGAGCTTCAGCTATCTGTCGGGAACGCAAAAGGAGGAAACGCAGAAGTATTTCTATGAGTGGAGCGACGTGACGCCCGGCTCGTTCGACGAGCAACTGTCCGATACGCTGGAGATGCTGTACGAGCACACGGATATACGTGCTTCGATGGTGCGTGCCTATTCGTTCATGTACACGCTCACCGAACTGTGGCAACGGCTCAGCACGCTGGAATATATCGGGCAGCATAAAGAGAATATCGTGGTATCGGAACGTACTACGGGCAGCAGTACTACGGGACAGAACAAATCATGGAGCATAATGGACTGATGATATGGAATACCGCTTACCCAAAGAGATAAAAGGGCATCTCCCGCCCAATACGATGGATACCGACTTCAAGGCGGAACTCTACGGCGCCTTGCTGGCGGAAGCCGGATTCGACACCGCCCAGATAATGATGGTGCGTGACGGCAATAACCTGAGCAATGTATCGAAAGACATCCGGTCGGTGAAGCACAGGCATCATGCGGGCATGGCGGAGGGTGCGTACATAGAGCTAAAGACCAACCGGCGGGGGATTTATGATTCGCTGCCGGAAGGACTGTTCCATGACGCACTCTTTCCGGGCAAGGTGAAAGACCTGGAACTGATACTGGAAGAGATGCAGCTACACCGCAACGAGGAGTTCTACATCCGCCGGTTTTTCAGCCTGCTGGAAAGCGAAGTGGACAGAGAAGGAATACAGGCACAACTGCTGGAACTACGGTACGACAAAAAGAACAAATACGCCGATTATGCAAAACTCTTTGCCGCCTGCTGGCCGGTTATCCATATTCTGTCCGGACGGGGTGCGCTGCTGTTCATAAAGTTCATGCCCCACATCTATTCGATACGGGGCAGGCTGGAAGAGGTAAGCGACGCACTGTCGCAGATTTTGGAAGCTCCGGTAAGGGTACGCCCCCGAATGGCGCAACGAACCATAAAGGCGGAGAAAACGAACCGGCTCGGGAACATGAGACTGGGGACAGACAGCGTGAATGTGGGGGTGCTGAATAATGCGGAAGCGGATTTGCACATACACATCGGCGATATACCGACACGGGAGGTGGAAAGATTCCTGCCCGGCAACCGCTCCCGCAAAGCTCTTGAGATGCTGGCGGATATTTTCCTCGGCGCATGGCAGGAGTTCGAGGTGACGGTCAGCGTTGCCCCTGACGAACGCAAGACTTATTTAAAACCGACGGGTGACGCCAGTCCGTGTTACCTCGGGATAAACACTTATTTATGAGATATTATGAAAGCAAAGAACAGTGATAAAATCGTCCGTGGATATTTGGAATTTGCCGGAGGACTGTTAATCAGTACGGCTCTGAGCATGGCACTGCTTACGGGATTTATCCGTACGAACGGAAGCGAGTATAAGCTAATGGAATCCAAGACGGCAGAATACGACAAGATTTACGCCAAGCAGATTGGGCTGGTGGATAAAGTGGATTCGCTGTACAACTACCTGCTTCTGATGGGCAGCAACGACCGGCTGAATCAGGTGATGCTCCAGAAAGTGGTCAGTACACGCAAGATGGAGCTTATCGAGGAACTGCAACGGATGGATAGCAAGGATGTACTTATGTACAACAATCTGGCTTCGCAAATCAATGTGTTTATGGATACCAAAGAAGCCATACGTAAGGCGGTTATCGAAGAGAGCCTTGTGAGGAACGACCTGATGCGGTGCATTCAGGACAACAAACAGGCTGCCCGAAAGCTGACATTGGGAAACATTAGTGTAGAAAAGTAAAATAAGAAAGATATGAGCATAACCCCCCAAAATAAAAGCAGCAAACCCGTCAGTGAGCGTGAACGCTTTGTCGGATTTGTATATGTGCTTACCCTGTTTATTGTTATCACAGGAGCCTGTGGATTTATTCTTTTCAAGTATTCAGGGACACGCCACATCTTCTCCAATAAAATAATGGTCATCAAGAAGATGGAACGGCAAAAGGAATTTCAGAACATACAGTCGGCACAAATAGTGAGCGCAGACACGCTGTTCTCGCGAATCGAACATTTCGAGCCGGGAGTGAACGCATCGTATGAAGAGAATGATATAAAGTTCCTGATAAACGACCTTGCCAAGCAATGGGAGAAAAACAGCTTCGACAAACGCAACAAGATGTTCTGGCATCTGGCTTCGGTATATGAGATGTGGTTTGCCGACAAGAAAGAACTGTGGAGCAAGCAGGATAACATAGTGAAGTTCAAGAAGAATCTGGAAGAGTGCGAACTGGGACTCCAAAAGAAAGAAGGCGAACTGAAAAACAAAGGAGGTAAGCCATGATGAATAAATTCCTGAATACGAAGGTGCTCTATATCTTTATCTCCGTTATCGTACTGATGATGGTATTCCTGCTGGTAGTGAGAGCCTGCTCGCAGGGGCAGGAGATTCAGGCTACGGTAACTCCATTAGACCCTGTCATGGGAGAGGAAGTGCTTTTTTCCGATTCCACATCGGGTGCGAGGACATGGTACTGGGAGTTCGGCGATAACCAGACATCCAAAGAACGTAGCGGACGCCATCTGTTCAAACAAAAAGGGGCGTACAAAATCCGACTGACGGTCAACGGAAATCTGGAACGCTACTTTGACGTGAGGGTCAAAGAGGAGAGCAACTCGGAAGACCGGCATCTGGTGCGTATCATCGCTCTCCAAGAAACCATTCAGGGAGAAAATATCATCTTCCGTGGCGAAGGGGACGACGAACAGTGGCGATGGGAGTTCGGAGAGACGGGAATGATTGATTCCCGTGAGAAAACGGCACTGTATGCCTATACCCAGCCGGGTGAATACGAAGTGCTGCTCAGTACGGAGAATACACGCTATCCCATCCGACACCGGATTAAAATATTGCCCTATTATTCGGAGAATGATTCTACCGATGTAATGGTGCTCATCGGTCGGGACATCAAGGAGAAGTTGCAGAATATTGTAGACGGCAAGCCCTTTAATGTAAACTACAACTATGTAGTGAACAAGTATTTCAATAATGACCCGAACACGCTGGTTGTCATCAACAATAATAAATATAACGACTTCTATTCCTATTGCCAAGGGCTGCACCACATCGGCAGGAAAGAAACGATTATCCTGAACGTCATCGTCGAGACGGAGGATGAAGAGAGCGGATATATCAGCCAGATAACGGTAATGCAAACCGAAAAAAAGAAATGAAATGAGAAAGTTATTTGCCATAATGATTTCTGTCGTCGTGCTATCGGCGTGCGCTCCCGTGCACCGATTCACCCAACTGCGGAAGCTCCCCCGGGAATATTCCGATAATTATTCCATAGAGGGGATAAAGGCGCCCAAAAGCGCCGCCCACCGCAAACCGTGGGTGGTCTACTCGGACAGGGCGGAGAATGCCGCCTATGTCAATCCGGGAGGCAAGGTGAAGGCTGCGGAAGTGGGACTGCTGGATACATTTTTAGTCATACGCTCCCAAGGAGAGTATCTGCGGCTGATTAAATATAACCCTGCCAATATCAAGAACAACCGTATGGCGCAGCGCAAGAAAGCGGAGTATGTGGGATGGATGCACCGCTCGCGGCTGATTTTGTCGCCCTCTTCCATTACCGATGTACAGTCGGGACTGCATGACAAATTGTTGACTGCCATCGGCGATACTGCGGCAATCATGCAACCGGACGCTTATTTCGCCGCCGCCGATTCACTGAAAGTGTTCGGCGAGCCGGAATTGCAGAAGCAAACGGGCACGGTGGGTATTCACGCCATTGTATATGCCCTCAAACATTCTGAGGACAGACGCAGTGTACTGGTGTCGAAAACGCCCGCTCTCTCCGCCGATAAAATCGGTGAGCAGGTCATCGGATGGGTTCCCGCCGTCATGCTCCAAGAAATCGGGTATCAGGTGTTCACCGGAACGGCATTTTCCGGAGTATCGGCTCTGCAAAAGACGCTGAAATATGCTCCTATGATACGTCCGTACCATACCGACTCCGCTTGCTCGTTTGTCAGCGGAACATTTGAACCGGTGATTGACAAGAGGGATAACCAAGTGTTCAACATCAATGGAAAGGGTATCTCTTATACCCGTGGGAATCAAATCAAGCAGGAGTTGAAACGGATAAATGTTCTGTTCGCTATGGAACAGTCTCCCCGGTTGCCGGAACAATACCCGATGCTGTTGAATGCCATCCAGAATCTGGGGCCGTTCTTTGCCGGCTCCGGTGATTCGTTCACGTATCAATTCGGGGCGGCGGTAGCTACCCGCCGGGGAATGGAGACTATTCCACTGACCGCCGACTACGAGATGCTGACAGACCGGATGGTAGAAATGGCGCCACGAGTGACGGATGCAGAAAGCACTCCCATGCCGGCATGGAAGGCGATGAGAAGTACGCTGGAGCTTATCGGCGATGCCCCCGAAGCGGTGAATCTGATTATATCAGTCGGTGAGACGGGAGAAATGCAGGAGAATGCACCCTCTTCCATCGTGAAAGCCTTGAACGAAAAGAACTGCCGCCTGCTCGGCTGGCAACTGTACGCATCGAATGAAGACAAGTACAACAACTACGTGCTTCAACTCTCGAACATGATTGACCATTACGCCGATTATCGCACCAAGAAGAAACGGAATATCATTCTGTATGCCGACCAGTTTTGTCGTAGTAACTTGCTGCGGGAAGCGGGCCCGAACTTCCTCATGCTCGACTATCCCTATGCCAGCATGACGCAAGGCGGTTTCCTGTTTCCGGAGAAAGGTGAAACCCTGCCGATGGAATTGTTTGCCGGTGCAGTGGATTCCATCGTTACGCAGATAAGGGCGGATCATCAACTGCTCCGGGAAAGCATAGACCTTGCATTTGCTTCGGTGGGTAACAGCAAAGACCGACTGGACAGTCTGCTGGTTGCCACGTATCATCTGCCGAAAGGTATGAAGCCGGAGAGGGAGTTCAAAAAGATGTTCAACAATGCTACTCCGCTGTGGTACAGGGAAACGGGAAGAGTAAATGTAGCAGATAGCCTGATGAGCTATTATCTGCTGCTGTCCGACCCGGAACTGAAACAGACAAAGGAACGATTGGAAACTCTGTGCGCTATGGAGGTGGACGTGAAGGACGCAACCAAGCCAAAGAAAGGAAAGGTAAAACAGTTGTGCCGCTATCTGAAAGAAAGGATGCATCCTGACGACGAAGTAGCGTTCAACAACCTGCCTGCCAATCAAGAAAGCTGTAGGGATACGGTGTATGTGTCTACCAAAAAGATACGCCGCCATCTGTATCGGTTCTATATGTCGGAACTGCGAAGCGGCCGGGTATGTAAAATCAAACGCAAGGAAATCAAACGCTACCCCCTTTCTTTTGCGCACAGCCAGATATTCGGGGTTCCTGCCAATCATCCGATGCTCGACGGCATAACGGTGAAGGAACTGAAAAAGAAGGATGTGTTGTCTGACAAGGAACTGGACGAGCTCATCCAATATTTCAAAGAGAGAAAAGAGAATATGACGAAAAAATGCAGTGAGGAACAAATCACGACCGAAGGGCAAAACTATTACTACATAGCTTCGGACTTGCTACCGTAAATGGATTATAGATGGAAATAATATACAATGAATAATGTAAAGTTACAAAGGTATCTTTTTTCTCAAAAATTGGCTTAGAGAATAGTTGCCGATGGTTGTTGCTATTGGTTTATATTCAATTCTTTACTTTTTCTGGATATACTTTTTTATTCTATAAACTACTATAAATCAATGATATACCTACGAAATCGTTACTTTTTGGGGTACTCAAATTTTGAGTAACGATTTAGAGACGATTTTTGTCTGCAAGATGGCTTTCAGGGTGGTATTATGTTGTCGTAGGGATAATAAAAAACAGTTCTAAATCCATGATTTAGAACTGTTTGACTTCCTTTTGACACTTTGTTGTCTTAGTGAGTGGCGGTGCGTACGAGACTCGAACTCGTGACCCCATGCGTGACAGGCATGTATTCTA
>NZ_URFY01000070.1 GCF_900547205.1 uncultured Bacteroides sp. | reverse complement strand
TGATTAATTAACTAAATTTTAAATGATATGAGAACAATTAGATTATTCGCAACCTTATTAGTGGTTGCATTGTGTACAGGTTTTACATCGTGTAGCGATGATAGTGAAGAACAGGAGGGTGATCAAACATTAACCCCGTTAGTTGGCACTTGGGAATATACTCATGAATGGAGTAACACTAATGGAGGAACAGATGTCGTCGTTTACACCTATCAATTCAATGCTGATAAGAGCTATGCCTATACTGAAACAAGCGATACAAGTTGGCATGACTATGAAGAGAATGGAACTTATAACTACTACCAAGATACTAAGAAACTAACTCTTGGTGATGAGACTGGCTCTTATGCTGTTACTATATTAGAAATTTCAGACAATAAGCTGATTATTGATGATGATGGTGACGTAGAAGAATATACCCGTAAGAAATAACCCCCATTTTTGAATAGCTAAAAGACATCATGGGAGATTCTTTCTCCTTTGATGCTTCTTATAACAGGATAAGAGCCATATGTTTAGAGAGTACGGCATTTGAGGAAACTCATATGCAACCTTTAATATTAATCAACAAATTATTAAACAATGAGAGCATTTAAATTAATCGGAATGACCTTATTAATGGTCTTGTGTGCTGTAAACTTTACAGCTTGTAGTGACGATGACGATGAAGCAGTCAGCAACCCCAATGACATTATTGGTAAATGGGAATTGACATGGACTAAGGGTTGGGAACTGAATGATGACGGTCACAAAGAATATTGGGATGAAGCTGATAGTGGGCTATATTTCGTCTTTAAGGATGATGGGACAGGCTATCACTATGAAGACTACGGTTCTAACGCCTACTTCAATTGGAAGCTGGAAGGTAATCAGTTACACGTTACCTATACCCAATTCGATGGTGCAGACATCTACAAGGTCGAGGAACTTAATTCATCGACCTTAAAGATAACAAGTACAGATGATGATGAAGTAGATACTTCAACCTACAAGAAGATAGCTGGATAAGAGCTATATATTTAGGAAGAACAGTATTTGAGGAAACTCTTATGCTGTTTTTTTCATTATAAGCTAATCTTTACTACCTTTGCAGTACAAATAATGTGTTCTTTGGTTTAGTGTACATTAAATTACTGTAAGACCATTAGCAGCAAACGCTTGATTGTGCATAAGAGCATCTTTAAACGTTACATGTTCACATAGTAAACCTTACACGAGTTGTAGAATTACTTAGAGGTGGAATCGTGGTCTGTTGATAGGCACATATCATAATCAATTAGTTTTAATTTATATCAAACGATTATGAACAAATATAACCTATCAGAAAGAATGTTCGATAGAACTAATTCTTTCATTATATCAGCTAATATGGTGTCTAAAATCTCTAATAAGGAGGTTGTTAAACATTTAGTAAAGGACTTCTTCCATTTTAGGGTAACATTCACTAAAGCATTTGATGCAGTACGAGATGATGTTACAAATTTAACTAAGGTTGAGTTTGTAAAAGTTACTTTCAATAAGGTTAATGAAACCCATTTTAAGCTGGATTTAGAGAGGGTTACCTCATTGAATGAGTTGGCTAAATCATATTTCATCATTAATGATGTCAATGCTGCAATAGCTGCACTCATTTGTAAGGCAGCCCACCCTAACATATCTATAAATTCTTTCTTCTATAGGTGTGGTTATATTGATTCTATGTCGGGAATGATGGGGGCGGCAACGCTTCCATTAACCCCGAAGACAATAACATTACCTGACGAAGATACTTTAGAAGCCTTACGGGAAGAATATTACCGTAAGTGGGAGGAAGCTATGAATATAGACATTCCCACAGACTACGTAGTTGAAGCGACAGAGGATGCAGGATATAAGTTCTTGCCTGATGATGTCGAAGATGCTATCATTGTCGAATGATCAAAGTTAGAGACATTTAGAGATAACTTTAATTCAAAATAACGCAAGTAACATAATGTACACGTCCGAGACACATTATTTGTTCTTACCCAATTGGGAGAAATCACCGAGTAAAACTAAAGTGGTCTATAACGCTCCTACCTCTATAATTCATATTTAACAATTAAAACTGACCTTATATTACATTGATTTACAGCTAATTATTTAGTCAATAATGTTTTTAGCTTAATTAATCAACGCGAACCTGCTGAGCGATAATTCCGCATCCCTTTTGCGTGAGAAATCAATGCTATCCGTATAGTAAGCACGCATTACAGGCGGAACGATACTCCGGCAGAATGTAGATTTCCTTGTTCCCTGGTCACCCACCAGTAAAGGGGATACGTTGTTCGCATATTTCTTATCCGTTCCACGCCAATGAGCCACCATGTTGAGAAACCAGCGATGAAACAAATCCACCCAATACGGATTATGGCAAGGCACCGTCTGTGCCATTCCCCGAATGCGGTCTTTGCCGTCCCAGATGGGGAGATGATAAAGGAAGTCTTCCAAGGGGTCGAACACAGGCACACGGTTGGAGTAGATATATCGGCTAATATCCCTGTCCCACAACGGTATACCTTCTGCTTGTGCATCCAGTGCGACACTGTTCAGCACTCGTTTATCAATAGGGATGAAGTGGAAACAGAATGAGTTTCGCTCGCGGTATTCTACTTCATTGACGAGCGTGTTGTAGCGAAATTCATAACGTCTTTTCATGAATTCCTCTGTTTGCAAGGCTAGTAATTGTTCCTTTTTTAGACTACTCTGTTTATTGAATCCTTTGCACTCTTCATATACATTTCTTACTACTTGCCGAATCAGGGTTTCCTCTTGGCGTAGATAGTAATGATAAATAGAACGTTTCACTGTTTCTTCTTCCGGAATGCCCGAACGAAAACAGTTGGCGGCCAGTCAGGTGACCAAGGCTTGCAAGTCACTTTCAATGGGGAGTGCACCTTTCTCTTCCGCTTCATATATTTCATCCCTTGTTTTTCTCAGTGCGGCTTCGAAGAGCATATAAGCGGCTTTTTCCGAATCATAGCCGGGCACGGCACGTGTCAGCGGTGATTTCTCCGAATATTTGGCTTCTTGGTAAGACATTTCCGACGGCATTGCTGCCGGTTGCGACAGGTAGAACGGTACGGAATCGGGGCGATACATGATTTCAGGGTCGAAAGACAAACGGGAAAATTGTTCCAACGTCGGTTCTTTGGGACATATATCGAAGGGAAGTTGAGGCTGATAACATTTCACGGCCAGCCGATAGGCATGGGCATGAAAGAGTTCCGCTTCTTCTTTTTTCTGCGGAAGCGAATTGTCCGGTCGGGTAAATCTGATCCATATTTTCACTGTACGGCCGCTGGAACCGGTGAATGCACAGTGCGTTTGTGGCTGTTGCCGGGCTATTTGCTTCACGAGTTCAATTTCCGACCTGCCGGAGAGCGGGCCGACGGTAAGTTCTACTATTCCGTTGTAACTTTTCATCTGTTTGCCGTCTGCCGTTCTGCGAAATTCTGCGGCAGGCAGAATCTTGGGCAGTTTATCGGCTTCTTGGCAACGATTGTCGGGCAAGAAATATCGCAATGTTTCTCTAAAGGCAGATACGGGTTGTGTTTTTATCTCTGTCTTCATTTTTGCTACCCATGCAGCTATTTCTATGGTGGTCAAAGCAGTAGTTTTGTCCTTTACTCTCAATTGAGTTAACTTCATTGTTATTGTCTTTTAAAATATTGTATAAAGATAATTATATCTATTCGTTTGGGCAAGGAATACGGAGGTTTTATTATTATGTAGTAAGCTTGGGTTGTTTCAGTGGCTTGAAACAATGTGTTTCTCTGTATCAAATACTTTGTTTCATACGTATGAAACAGAGTGTTTCACAGTAGGAAACAAAGTGTTTCAAACTGGCAGACAAGTTGTTACATGTAATTGAACATCTTGTTGCAAGGGATTGAATATTTTGTTATGATGAAAGGAATAAGTCGTCCAACCGTATCTAACATTTTTCTCTCCTGAAGAGTGTGCAAGATAAAAGTATCTTGCACACATCTGCAACAGTATCTTACACACACTTAACTTTTTCTTTATCAGTTAGATAAATGCTAAGTGTGTAGGTGTGTAAGATAAAACAATGTTTTGAACGCTAGAGAGAAGAAACCTAAGCCTTCAATCTTTCATGGAATCTTCTACTGAGGTTTCACATTGCTTTGCTTCATCATTTTCAGTTTCCATCAATTTCAGCAAATACTTTACGTTTGTATAATGTGCATTATTCACATAGTTCATTCTTACAAATTGCCAACTGTTTTGAGTGGTATTTACTACGCTATCCATTAACGTGCCAACTGATTCGGCACTTAGCAAACGATTTCGATTGGATATTGATGTACGCATCATGTGCAAACCGAGTCCTCTGACTACATCTTTCACTTTGATGTTTTTAAAACTGCGTACAGCATCGAAAGCCAAAATATTGCCTTGAAGTATTGCCGCCAAATCTTCTAATCTCCTTTTGTCCGAACGCTCTACTAAATAACTGCTTGGGTCAGTAATTCTACTAAGCGTAAGATAAAAAGCCAGCATTTCTTCGTTTGATGAAAAAATAACGTGCATGAACTGTGTCGCATCCCCCGGACGAACCTGTTGATTGTTAATTAACTCTTCCATAGTAATTTAAATTAGTGAATAAATAGTTCAATGGGGCGGAGCAGAAAAGGTAGTTATTAGAAATATAAAAAGCGGTTTCGCCTGTCCCATTGCTCTTCACTATCCACGACAGCAGTAGGTGCATTAACATCCTACATGGGGGTACGAAACCGCCCATATAGAATGAAGTGAACAGGCATAAAAATGCCTGCCACATAATACGGCAGGTTTCCCTGTCGTGGATTTTAGTAAAGAGCGTCGCAAATATACGATATTAATCAGAAAGAAGAAAGAAAAATCATATAAATTAAATTCGTGACTTTATGCTCTTCTCCGATAGAAGAACACAAAGAAAGTGACAAGCTGGAAATAGTTTTCGAATAGACAAACAGCCTCCGGCTAGGGTAATGGCGAGGCTTCTTTTCTTTTTTCCATTCGAAACAAGGAACTCTTTATCCTGCTTGTTTAAGATTTATTTACTCCATCTAAGATGCATTGCAGTTTACAGACATCGAATTTAGAAAACAAATATTCTGTTTAAATCATTCATTAACAGTTATAAAAATGTAGGGGTAAACTCAATACCTAAAGCACGGGCGATACGAAAAAAGCTCGAAACTTGAATATCTGTTTCTCCTTTTTCCACCCGGGCAATATAGCTTCTTGCTGTACCAACTTTATCTGCTAACTCCTGCTGGGTTATCTTTAACTCTTTCCGACGGTCACGCAATATCTCACCATAATACCATGCAATAGACTTTGCATGAAAAGCGGTTCGAGATTCCGTCCCAGCTTCTCCATATTTCTTATCCAGTAGCTCACCTGCTGTATGCAACTTTGCCAACTTATTTTCATCTAACTTTCTCATAATTCAAAATCCTCCAATATCTGTTTAGCTATCTTTATTTGTTTACTATAGTCTTTTGTGGATTTCTTCAGAAAACCATTCAAAAGCAGTATTTTCTTTGAAAGGATGATATTATCATCGTCAACAGCAAAAAGAATAGTCCTGTATTCATTAGTGCTAACAGACACCCGCATCTCATACAAATCTGTATTCTCCAAATGTTTCACAAACTTCGTGCTAAGTACATATTCGGTTCGGATAATATCCATCGTATGCTCAAACTTAGCCTTCACTTTATCTTGCAACTTATTATAGAACTCTATAAACTCATCCGAGAAATACAATTCACGTATATCACTATCTTTTTTATCTGTTGCTTTCATATCGCAAATGTAACTAATTGGATACAAACGAACAAGTAAAACACAAATTCTTTGCTAATCTTTAACGCTGGTTACTATTTCAAGACCTTTTAGAAGTTGCATTTGAAGTGAGATTCTATACCTAAAGTATATTTCTATTGATTAAATGCAACTTTAATGGTATTCATAATCCGAACACCATGTAAATACAATTACGATTTAATTGCCGGAAAAGAAAAAATAGACTAATTTTGTTTTTCATTATCTGACAAGTAAGTCATCTAAGTAATTGTACGGGATTAGAAGTAGGACGTTAATTACGTAGTGAGCGATAAAATGTATGATTTTGTATTAAATGAAACCAAAGATAATATGGAAAATTTCAGTGAATTGATAAAGAATCGTCGCAGTATGCGCAAGTTCACCGATGAAGAGTTGACGCAAGACGAGGTGGTTGCATTGATGAAAGCCGCCCTGATGTCTCCCTCTTCCAAACGTAGTAATAGTTGGCAGTTTGTGGTGGTGGATGATAGGGAAATGTTGAAAACATTGTCTCATTGCAAAGAGCAGGCTTCCACTTTCATAGCCGATGCCGCACTGGCAATTGTCGTGATGGCAGACCCGTTGGCAAGCGATGTATGGATTGAAGATGCAGCGATTGCTTCGATTATGATACAGTTGCAAGCAGAAGATTTGGGGCTGGGTAGTTGCTGGGTGCAGGTTCGCGAACGATTCACGGCTACCGGAATGCCTTCCGACGAATACGTGCACGGAGTGCTGGATATTCCTTTGCAGCTTCAGGTGCTTTCTGTCATAGCCATCGGTCATAAAGGGATGGAACGTAAACCTTTCAATGAAGAACATCTTCAGTGGGAGAAAATTCATATCAATAAGTTTGGAGGGAAATAGCGATGGGAGCTGCTAAAGCAAATAATAGCAAAGATACCTATCTGGCTACCGGCGTCACCTTTATTGTTATCGGTGCGCTATACTTGATTGATAAATTGATTCATTTTTCCGCCATCGGTCTGCCTTGGGTGATGAATAAGGACAATATGTTGCTCTACGCATCCATTTGTTTTCTTATCTTCAAGCGCGACAAGTCAATCGGCTTGGTGCTGCTAGGTCTTTGGTTGGTAATGAATATTGGTTTGGTAATGTCATTGTTGGGCTCTCTGTCCGGCTATCTGTTGCCATTGACCTTGCTCATTATCGGAATCCTTTTATTTTGGTTTGCAAAACGGTAGGAAAGCGATGAAGAGAAGTATAGAAGATACGCCGATTGTGTTTATCGGTGCCGGAAACTTAGCCACTAATCTGGCGAAAGCACTCTACTACAAGGGATTCCGTATCGTGCAGGTATATAGCCGCACGGAAGAGTCTGCCCGAGCATTAGCCCAAAAGGTGGAAGCCGAATATACGACGAACTTGCAGGAAGTGTCTACGGAAGCCAAATTGTACATCGTTTCATTGAAGGACGCTGCTTTCGTAGAACTGCTGCCACAGATAGCGGAAGGAAAACAAAAAGCCTTACTCGTGCACACCGCGGGAAGCATCCCCATGAGTGTCTGGGAAGGCTATGCCGAACGTTATGGAGTGTTCTATCCGATGCAAACTTTCAGCAAACAGCGTGAAGTCAACTTCCGGGAAGTACCTTTCTTTATCGAAGCCAGCCAGCCGGAAGATGTGGAACTTCTCAAAGCAATTGCCGCCACCCTCTCCGAAAAGGTGTACGAAGCCAGTTCAGAGCAGCGCAAGAGCCTTCATTTGTCTGCCGTCTTTATCTGCAACTTTACGAACCATATGTATGCATTGGCATCCGATTTGCTCGAAAAGTATAATCTTCCGTTCGACGTCATGCTCCCGCTGATAGACGAAACGGCACGCAAAGTACACGAACTGACCCCTCGGGATGCACAAACCGGACCGGCTGTGCGCTACGATGAGAATGTGATGAACAATCATCTTTCTATGCTGGTAGATTCGCCAGCATTGCAGGAAATATATAAATTAATGAGTAAAAGTATCCATGAGCACCATCAATTATGATTTATCCCGTATCAAAGCGCTTGCTTTTGATGTGGACGGAGTGTTGAGTTCCACCACCGTTCCTTTGCATCCTTCCGGAGAACCAATGCGTACGGTGAACATTAAAGACGGATATGCCATCCAACTGGCAGTGAAAAAGGGACTTCATATAGCCATCATCACCGGTGGACGGACGGAAGCTGTACGCATCCGCTTCGAGGCACTGGGTGTGAAGGACTTGTACATGGGCTCCGCCGTGAAGATACACGACTATCGCGCTTTTCGCGATAAGTACGGACTGAAGGACGAAGAGATTCTGTATATGGGCGACGACGTGCCCGATATTGAAGTGATGCGTGAGTGCGGACTTCCCTGCTGCCCCAAGGATGCCGTGCCGGAAGTGAAATCCGTAGCGAAGTATATATCGTATGCAGACGGCGGTCGCGGTTGCGGACGCGATGTGGTGGAACAAGTACTGAAAGCTCACGGCATCTGGATGGCGGAAGATGCTTTCGGTTGGTAAAAGTGCCGCCTATATATAATAAGGTATAATCAATAGTAAATCGTCCAATAGTAAATAAAACCATGCTCAACAATCTAAAGAAATATCAGATTATATTAGCTTCCAACTCTCCCCGCCGCAAGGAATTGATGTCGGGGTTGGGCGTAGACTATGTAGTTCGTACCTTGCCCGACGTAGACGAATCTTATCCGGATACTTTAGTCGGAGCCAAAATACCCGAATACATCGCCCGCGAAAAGGCAGATGCTTACCGTACGATGATGCAACCGGGCGAACTCCTGATTACGGCAGACACCATCGTCTGGTTGGATGGAAAAGTACTGGGTAAACCCGAAGGCAGGGAAGGAGCCATCGAGATGCTGCGTGCTCTTTCGGGCAAATCGCATCAGGTATTCACCGGTGTATGTCTCACCACAACCGAATGGCAGAAGAGCTTTACCGCAACTTCCGATGTTCTGTTCGATGTCTTGTCCGATGATGAAATAGAATATTATGTAGACCGGTATCAACCGCTGGATAAGGCGGGAGCCTATGGGGTGCAGGAATGGATTGGATATATAGGTGTAAAGTCTATCTCCGGTAGCTTCTACAATATAATGGGACTCCCCATACAGAAGCTGTACGGGGAGCTTAAAAAGTTATAATAAGTCCAGCATCAACGGAATGTCCTCTTCTCGAATACCTTGTTTGAGAAGAGGTTCTTCGTCTTTATGGAACATCTCGAGGAATCTATCGCGGCTCTCGCTTATGGTAATCGCTTTTCCGTAGAAAGTGGCAGCTTTCTGAATGTCTCCCATCACCCAAGCCACGTGTCCGGCATTCATATAGTCGATAGCTAACGGCTTCTGCTCGATAATCTTCTCGTAATATTTCATTGCCTGCTCATTTTTCTTGGTGATGAATGAACACCAACCGATTCCCCTCCATGCCTTCACGCAGTTGTTTTCAAGGAAGTCCAGCTTGAAGAAATAGTTCAATGCTTCTTCGTATTGTCCCAACTCGGCCAGACAGTTTCCGATATAGAAGGTTGCATTTCTATCTTCCGGAGATGCTTCTTCAATCTTCTTATAATAGGTAAGTGCCGCCTGATAATTCCTGCTTAACCGATAGCAGGTAGCCAAGTGGCGGTTGTTCCAGATGTTGTCCGCTTTCAGCGTATCTGCTTTCAGGTAAGCGTCGATGGCTTCGGTATATCTTTTCTTCTTCTGCAACGCATATCCGTATTTCTGGTAAAACTCTGCACCGTCCTTGTCAAATTCGCCAATAGCTTCCAGTTCTTTATAAATCTCGATAGCTTCATCCCAGCGCTCTTTCTTCAGATAGAAATCGGCAATGGGGAACAAGGTGTCTTCCCAATACAGTACATTATCCAGTGCAGGAATATGATGTAGGTCGAGTTTCTCCTTAAATATATCTCTGAACTCACTCCGGCGTACGCTAAGTTTGAAGAAACGATATAAGTCGTGCAAATATTGGTTGCTTACAGTGCCGTGACGTTCGTTGAACTTCTTCATGGTTTCCGCATTTGTCTTTTCTGCCAATTCTGCCACTTGCTGTTCGTTGAGTTGGCTCAGCATCATGTTCTGCTGTGATTTGGGTAGCTGATGGATGGTGAAGAAGAGCGAATACTTATCGCTATTACTGAAGAATCCCGATTGAAGAATTAAATCCAGCAGACTGTTGCCATCGTTTCCTGCCTGTTTCAGTGATTTCAGCACATCAGACTGCTGTCTGCTGAACGGATAAAACCAATTGTGCACTTCGCGGAAGAACGGGTAACTTTTCAGGGCGGCAAAGGTGCTCATATACACATCGGCGCCTTCCAACTGGAGTTCGTTCATTTCGCGCAACTTATCTCCCAGACCGGATTTCTCGAAAGCATCTTCCCAATCCGGATTCTTATCGTCGCTCTCTTCGTCATTCTCCTCCATGCCGAATCTCATATTCTTCATGGAAGATACATTCTTAAGCATCTCGGGGATAATCTCTTCACGCATCTTTTTATCAATCTTTTCCGTCTCCTGACACAATAACATCTGGCGGTAGATGCACGTCACGTCATCCCTGAAATATGGCATCTCTGCCTCCATGAGGTCTATTCTTCTGATTAGTTCCGGATAAAGATTGATTCTGCTTCTGTAGATATGGAAAATAATGATAGTACCTACCAGTGCCCGCTGGCTGACACTGACAGATGGATGCTGGTAAGCATCCAGCAGCCACGTCACTTTGCGGAGGTCAAAGCATTCCATCAAGCTCATTGTGACAGCACTGACAAACAAGCATAAATCATCTGTCGGAAGCAACTCCGATTTCAGCATGGCTTGCGCGTCTTCCTCATCCTGCGGGTTCCACGAATTGTTTGTCCATGTGCGGATGAACATGAATTTAAGTGTACTTTCATGTCGGCCGAGCACTTCATTCATTTTTTCGTCAGATAGTAATCCGCTGACTGCCAAGTCGTCATTAAATGATTCGAGCATATGGAGCAACTTTCTTATTCCGTAGCCCGCTAAATCTTCCGATTCACGAGTGCGGCGAACCATATGGTAATATTTGGAGGAAGCATTATCCAGCATGAGTAGTCTCGATTGGTCAGCAATGCTCCACGTGTCTGCTATCAGTTTGCGGAACACATTCCACCGTTCGGGATCTTCGGTGCCTTGCCGCATATAGTCGAGCATATATTTATAAGACGTCTGCAATTGTTCTAAACTCGTGCGCAAATCCCAGTCGGGACACTGCCAGAGCAAAGATTCCAGTTGCATCAAGGCTTCTTTCAGTCTTTTGCCTTCAAGTAAGGTACGTATATATGCGTATTGCTCATTAATCGTTTTTTCGTTCATCATGATTCAATTATTTATTTCTTGCCAATCTAGGTTAGTTTTTTCCAAAGGCCCTCGAAGGGACCATGTTTATGGTGACGAAGCCACCAAGAACAGAATATTATTTGTAACAGAACAAAAAGGATGCCAAAAAGGATGCCAAAAGGGAAACTATAGGTAATTCCTAAATATCGTCCCAATTCGAAGCCCTAATGATAGAACAATAACGACCGTCCGGTCGCTCGCCCGGCAGAATATCGGGAATTTGTCGGACTTTACATACCTAGTTAAAAGCAAGGGCAACTCTTTTCACAAAGAACTGCCCTTTAATTTTATATTAATTAACAATTGTAAAACTTTTATTCTTGAATAGCAGCGATACCCGGAAGAACTTTTCCTTCGATTGCTTCGAGCAATGCACCACCACCGGTAGAAACATAAGAAACGCCATCGGCCAAACCGAACTTGTTGACACAAGCTACAGAGTCACCACCACCTACAAGTGAGAATGCGCCGTTCTTAGTTGCTTCTACGATTGCCTCACCTACTGTGCGAGAACCGTGAGTGAAGTTATCAAACTCAAATACGCCGGTAGGACCGTTCCAAAGGATAGTCTTAGACTGTTTGATAACGTTAGCGAAGATTTCTTCTGTCTTAGGACCGATGTCAAGACCTTCCCATCCGTCAGGAATTTCATCTACCGGACAGAACTTCGTGTTAGCGTCGTTAGAGAAAGCGTCGGCAATCTTAGCGTCTACAGCCAATACAAGGTTTACTCCTTGTTCTTTAGCTTTCTTTACCAGTTCCAAAGCCAAGTCTAGTTTGTCGTCCTCAACGATTGAGATACCGATTTTACCGCCCATTGCTTTAGTAAATGTATAAGTCATACCACCTGCGATGATAAGGTTGTCTACCTTGCTCAACAGGTTTTCGATGATTTCGATTTTAGAAGAAACCTTAGAACCACCCATGATAGCAGTGAACGGACGTTTGATGTCGTTCAATACTTTATCAACGGCTTTCACTTCTTTCTCCATCAGGTAGCCGAACATCTTGTTGTCAACATCGAAATATTTAGCGATCAGTGCCGTAGAAGCATGAGCGCGGTGAGCTGTACCGAATGCGTCGTTTACGTAGCAGTCAGCGTAAGAAGCCAATTTCTTTGTAAATTCTTTCTGGCTTTCTTTCACAGCTTTCTTAGCTGCGGCTTTTTCTTCGTCAGTAGCGTCTTCAGCCAATCCTCTTGGTTTGCCTTCTTCTTCAGCATAGAAGCGGAGGTTTTCGAGCAACAGCACTTCGCCCGGTTGCAGAGCAGCAGCTTTTACAGCAGCTTCTTCGCCCATGGCGTCGTTAGCAAACTGAACTTCAACGCCCAGCAGTTCAGACAGATGCTTGATGATATGTTTCAAAGAGAATTTATCGGCAACGCCTTTCGGACGGCCCAGGTGAGAACCGATGATAATGCTACCGCCATCAGCCAATATCTTCTTCAAAGTAGGAAGAGCTGCGCGCATACGGTTATCATCTGTAATGTTGAAGTTTTCGTCCAGGGGTACATTGAAGTCCACGCGAACAAATGCCTTTTTACCGGCAAAATTGAATTTGTCAATTGTCTGCATAATACTCTATTTTTATTTAAAAGTGTTTTAAAGTTTATCTTTTAGAACGACCGCAAAGTTACTATTTATTTCGGTTTCCTACTATTAAATCGTTATTTATTCTTGGCTTTCGCTTCCTCTTTTGTAACTTTATAGGTGCTACAGAAATATTTGCACATCAATTGCAAACCACAGGTGTCACATTTGGGAGTACGTGCCTGACATACATAACGACCGTGGAGGATAAGCCAATGGTGTGCGATAGGAACCAATTTTTCAGGAATATTCTTCATTAATTCTTTCTCTACACTGAACGGAGTGGTGCAACTGTCCGAAACCAATCCGAGACGGTGGCTGACGCGAAATACGTGCGTATCTACTGCCATGGCTGCTTTGTTGAATACGACGGACTGAATCACATTCGCCGTTTTCCTTCCTACGCCGGGCAGTTTTATCAGGTCGTCCAGATTGTCGGGCACCTGACTGCCGAAGTCGTTTACCAGCATTTTTGCCATTCCCACCAGGTGTTTGGCTTTATTGTTGGGGTAAGACACGCTACGGATATATTCGAAAATCACTTCGGGGGTTGAGGCTGCCAACGCTTCGGGAGTAGGGAAGTCCCGATAAAGGGGCGGAGTAATGATGTTTACTCGTTTATCTGTACATTGCGCAGAAAGGATTACGGCAATCAGTAATTCATACGGATTGTTGTAATGTAATTCCGTTTCGGCTACGGGTACGTTCGCCTGAAACCAGGCAATCACCTTTTCATATCGTTCTTTCTTTCTCATCGCAGTTTGTTTTTATGATAGTGAGGCGTTACTTTTAATTTGAAATATATGGCAGAAACAACCGTGAGACAGGCACCGAAGAAATAAGCTCTATCGAAGGTGCTGATTTCGGCAATGTAACCGCCTGTCAGCATACCGATACCGATTCCCACATCCCAGGAAGTGAGATAGGTGGAAGTAGCCGTTCCGCGCTGGCTGTTCGGAGCAAGATTGACGAACAAGGTGTTGAATGCCGGAAACATGATTCCGAACCCGATACCCATCAGCAAGGCGATGGCGAAAAAGATGATGGTGCAGGCGGTTTCGTTCCATTGAATAAGGTACACGCACGAGGAAAGCAGGAAGAAACTGAAAACTACCAGATACAGTCCGGCAGCTATGACTTGAGTGATCTTTCCTTTGTCTACCAACTTTCCGGAGAATATGCGGGAGATAGCCATGCCGATAGCCATAAAGGTGAAGAAGAATCCGGTTTGTGTGTGCAGTCCCATCTCGCGGGCATACATGGCGACGTAATTGGTCGTCATTCCGTAGGGGATGGAGAGCAGCAACAGGCTAAGTCCCGCAGGCATTCCTTTCAGCAGAATAAATCGGTCGAGCGAAATCGGTTCCCGTTTCACGGGTGGTTTATAGGGTGTCTTTACCATACTTGCACACAAGAATCCTAATATGCACGAGCCAAGTGCATAGCAGAATATCGTAGCAAAAGATACTCCTGCGTCATGCAGAAACAAACCGAACATTGGTCCGATGGACATTGCCGTGTTGTTGGTCAGTCCATAATAACCCAGTCCTTCTCCTCTTCGGGAGGAAGGCATGATGTCAATTACTACCGTGTTTCCACCAACCGTAACCATCCCGAAGGATACACCGTGAATGATACGGAATATAATAAATAAGGTAAGGGAGCCGGCTATGAGATAACCGCCAAACATCATCATGAAGATGAAGTAAGCAAACAGATAGAGAGGTTTACGGGCAAATGTATCGAGCAGATAGCCTGAGAACGGACGGATGCAGAGCGCAGCTACCGTATAGCAGGAAAGCACAATGCCGATGGTAGAGCTGCCGGCTTGGAAAAACTCGGATAAATAGAACGGCAATACAGGAATCAGCAACCAGAAACCGAAGTAGAGCAGGAAGTTGGCTGCCAAGATGAAACAATAACCGGGAGTAATGAGTCTATCCTTTGCCATAATGAATAATTATTTAATGTGCTAATATGCCAATGTGCCAATATACTACGCTATATACGCAGGAAATTGGCACATTAGCATATTGGTGCATTGCCACATTATTTAGTATGCCGCTTCGAATTCTTTCAAGAAGCGTGTATCGTTTTCGGAGAACATACGGAGGTCTTTCACTTGATATTTCAAGTTCGTGATGCGCTCTATACCCATACCGAGAGCATATCCGCTGTATACTTTGCTGTCTATGCCGTTAGCTTCGAGCACATTCGGGTCTACCATGCCGCAACCGAGGATTTCCACCCAACCGGTATGCTTGCAGAACGGACAACCTTTACCGCCGCAGATATTACAACTGATATCCATCTCTGCACTAGGCTCCGTGAACGGGAAGTACGACGGACGCAGGCGAATCTTAGTATCTGCGCCAAACATCTCTTTGGCAAACAGCAGCAATACCTGTTTCAAGTCGGTGAACGATACGTCTTTGTCAACGTAGAGCGCTTCAACCTGATGGAAGAAGCAGTGTGCACGGTAGCTGATGGCTTCGTTACGGTATACACGTCCCGGACAGATGATGCGGATGGGAGGTTGAGACGATTCCATCACACGTGTCTGCACGGAAGAAGTGTGCGTACGCAATACCACGTCCGGATGAGCTTCGATGAAGAAAGTATCTTGCATATCGCGTGCCGGATGGTCTTCGGCAAAGTTAAGAGCCGAGAACACGTGCCAGTCGTCTTCAATCTCAGGACCTTCGGCAATGCTGAAACCCAGACGGGCAAAGATGTCGATAATTTCGTTCTTTACGATTGTCAGCGGATGGCGTGTGCCGAGTTCTACAGGATAAGCCGAACGGGTCAAGTCCAGACCGTCGCAACTGTTGTCCTGACTTTCAAACTGTTCCTTCAGCGCGTTGATTTTGTCTTGCGCTTTGGTCTTCAGTTCATTCAGTTTCATGCCCACTTCCTTTTTCTGTTCGGCGGGTACGTTACGGAAATCCGCCATCAAGTCATTAATGGCTCCCTTCTTACTCAGGTATTTGATGCGGAGAGCTTCGAGTTCTTCGGCATTGGAGGCTTGCAATGCTTCCACCTCTTTCAGAAGTTGTTCAATCTTAGCTATCATATTTTTTATGTATTGTTATTCAGTATGTTGGTAAAAACCGTGCAAAGATATAATTTTATCATGAACCATCGAAATAATTTGTATCTTTGTTGCCGACATGAACCGAAAAACCGGAAACAAATGAAAAAGATTGTACTATCTCTTCTGCTTTTGCTCTTTTCCTTCCGCCTTGCGGCGCAGATTGATTATCTGGAGCCGGTCAGACCTTTTAGTACCTATACGGGTGAGTTGGGTGAATATTATCGTAATGTGTTTTCTTTATTAAATACCGGTTTTAAACAACCTCCATATGCTCGTCTCTCGGTGATTCCTTCCTTCTCGCCGGAGTATGCGATGTCGGTAGAGAAAAAGGACGGTCGCTATTATCTGGTTTCGAATACATTGTCACGCACGTACTGGCAGTCGGAAAAGGATACGGTGAAGGTTGAAACTAAATCGTTGGAAATCAGCTCGTCCCTCTATCATTCTCTAGGTGCTATCTTTCGATTAGTAACTACTCAAATACAAGATTTGGATGGCTCTACGGCAGGACTCGACGGAGTGGTATATTATTTTGCTTCTACGGATGCAAAAGGAAAAGAGGTGATGGGTCGTAAGTGGTCGCCTGCCAAAGGAACGTTGATGGGACGTCTGGTGCTGGTTTGCCAGTCGGCTTATTTGTTGTGTAAGGGAGAAAATATATCGGAGCAGACGCTTGCCGAAGAAGCTGCTACTTTATTGAAAGAGTTGCAGCAGCGCAACAAGAAAGCACCGGATGCTTATAAACAGCCGGTGTATGTAGGTATATATCAGGTGGGTCCTCAATTGAGGACTCTTTCCGGGAGACAGATAGACTCATTGGCGCATTTTCGAGAAGGTGTTCCCGAAGAATATATTGCCAGTCAGATGATTTATCCGGCGGGGCTTTTGGCTGAAAAGGTTTCGGGATATGCGTTGTGCGAGTTTACTATAGATAAGGAAGGTGTCATTCTACGTCCGCATATCATAAGGTCTACCCATCCCGAATTTGCCGAAGAAGCGCTTCGGATTGTGAAAGGGATGCCGAATTGGGCTCCTGCGTTGGTAGGTGGAAAGGCGGCTGATAGTAATTATACTCTTTACATTCCTTTTAGGCCGCATTTATATCGCGGCAAATAGTTTGTCTTACTTTCAACTTTTTATATTTGCGAATCTGCTTTTTCCGTAACTTATGATGCGTTAAGTAATGTTATAATTTAAGTTGTGGATGTGGGGAGTGGATTGTTTGAAGTGTATTTATACTAAAGCATTAAAAGTATGAAAACACTAACAAGACCACCATTCGTGAAAATCAGGAAGACCTATTTAATGGCGTATTTACTACTCATGATCATCCCTGCCAGCCTGTTCGGGCAAGAAGACAATTCGTCTGAATTAGTAAAGTTGCTGAATAACAATGAATTTTTTAAATCTAGAGAGTTTTATCGTCAACAATGCAGTACGATAAGTCCTGATATTGATTTATTTTATAAATTTCGAATGTCTCAATTTTTAGATAAGAAAGATAGCTGTGCAATATACCTGGAGAAGATATTTAGTGAATATCCTGATTTGTTTGAGGAGGATAAAATAAATGCTTATGGGGTATTGTTTGATACTTACATTGATTTAAGGAATAATGAAAAGGGATTATGCACCTATGAACGTGTGAAACAGTATTTAAACGAAAATCTATATAATGTAGGTAAGGAGGAATTGGAACAGTTGAAGAAAGATAATGAGAACCGGTTGTTCGAACTCAAATACGCAATGAAACAGCCACCAATAAGCGTGAAGAGAAAGAATACGAATGATTCCGTCAGGATATTGGGTGCACTCAAACCTCTGATTATGGCACGTTTTAACAATCTTCCTCATAAAACGATTCTTAATACAGGAGCAAATAGATTTTGTATGATGAGTAAAAATATGGCTGACCATATAGGCTCTAAGTTTGCAGCAGCAAAATAAGAGAGTGGAAAATTAGTCTTAAATAAGCCA
>NZ_URFY01000069.1 GCF_900547205.1 uncultured Bacteroides sp. | reverse complement strand
ATGCTTTTTTTATGTCCTTATACGAACCTCATTTAGTAACTTGCGAAACTTGAATTATTAAGATTACCGTAACTTTGCACCCGATTAAAATGATTGTATGTTATGGAATTACCTAAAGACCCGATGATGCTGTTTAGCGTCATCAATATGAAGTTGCGTGATTGCTATTCATCGCTCGATGAACTTTGCGAGGATATGAACGTGAATAAAGACGAACTTGTGAATCAGCTGAAAGCTGTAGGTTTTGAATATAGTGCTGAATTTAATAAATTCTGGTAGGTTACTTTTACTGTGTGTGCTGTTAGTTAAGCTATACTTTTCGGATAGGAAAGCTCAGCTTAACTAAGATAAAGCCAAGTTTTCTCATCCCTTCACCTTTCTTCTGAACTTTCGATGAATAAGGACTTTGCGGGTGAAGGGGGGACTCTTCACCATTACCTTCATCGGGTAACATACGTTAAAAATCCCCTTGCAATACTTTCTACAATCATTGCAATGTTTCATTTCAATCACCTCAATGTTTATTTCAATCATCCTAATAGAAAAAAATAATCTATTAGGAGATTTGTTTTCCTTTTGAGATATTCCAATTACCTATTGGCAGAGTCAGTACCTTTCCGCATGGATACGTACATAACATATAAACCGAGGTTCTCCTCTTTCACCTTTCTCTTGAAACGCTGATGAATAAGGCGATTGCGGGTGAAGGAGAATGTTGTTTGAGATATAAGTACCGGTTTCATCGCTTTCACTGCAAACCTTTGTAAATCAATACTTTCAGGAAACAATAAAAAAAGGAAGGTGAAAGCGGTGAAGGTTGGAAACAAGTGAAAAACAAGTGAGCCTTCACCCTGTATCACCTTATCCATCGGTGTTTCAAGAGAAAGGTGAAGAGGTGAACCCGAGAAATGAACAATAGTTTGAGTAGCTGCGAAATGGATGACAAAACAGGCATTAGTACTTTCCGGTAAGGATAGAATAAATGTTGTAACAATGCTAGTTATATTTCGTATCATGCATTGTTAACTGTGATAACAAGCATTGCTAAGGGTGATAACAAGCATTGTTAACTGTGATAACAAGCATTGTTAACTGTGATAACAAGCATTGCTAACTGTGACAACAAACACTGCTAACTGAGATAACAAGTATTAATAGCTGAGTTCCCAACTATTAACAGTCAACATCTTAGCTATTAATAGCCAGCAACTTAAGTATTAACGCCTGAGCCATTCCTTTTTTATAGATTATAAATTAACTCCGCCAATGGGCACCCAATTGCTAAAAAGCACCTTCCATTTTAAATTCAGTAACTCCCCATCTATCAGACGTTCAGAAGAATAACAAACGGGAAGAGCAAAGACTAATGGTTAATAAAAGCGAAAAACAGGAACCCCCTATTTAACTTCCAATCAATTGAACGTTCTAACTAATAAAGCTCAGAAAAAGAATTGATGATAAACGAGAATAAAATCCGGGAAGCTTGTACCTCCAATCGCGAACGAGGGTTCAAGATGTTGATGGACGCTTTTCAGGAACCGATATATAACTATATCCGCAGACTGGTCGTATCTCACGAAGATGCGGAAGACGTTCTTCAGGAAGTCTTTATCCGTGTGTTCCGTCATATCGATCAGTTTCGCAGTGAAAGCTCATTGTCTACCTGGATCTATCGGATTGCCACCAATGAAAGTCTGCGCTTGCTGAATAGTCGCAAAGACGAAGGAACCGTTTCCTCAGAAGACGTTCAGGAAGAACTGATGAGCAAGCTGAAAGCTTCCGATTACATTGATTACGAGAATGAGCTGGCAGTGAAGTTTCAGGAAGCCATTCTGAGTTTGCCGGAAAAGCAGCGGCTTGTATTCAACCTGCGCTATTACGATGAACTTGAATATGAAGATATTGCCCGCGTTCTGGAAAGTAAGGTAGATACACTGAAAGTGAACTACCACTATGCGAAAGAGAAAATAAAGGAATATATATTAAACAGATAGAAGAATGAAAAAGGATTTTGATTTTGACGATATTGGTAAACGGACACCTTACCGCACTCCCGAAGGTTTCTTCGACGATGTGCAGCAAAAGGTAATGGAACGCACTGGGGTCAAGCAACAGCGTAAACCCCGTTTGAAGCTGATTGTGTCTACGGTGATTACGATGGCGGCATTATTAGCTGGATTCTTATTCGTTCCTACTTTGTATCACGCGGATACTCCAATGTCCGTTTCTTCGAGCACATTGGCTATCGAAAGAACGAATGGCTCTACAGAATCGGCCGACAAATGGATTAGTGAATTATCAGATGAGGAGTTGGAAGAGCTCGTCAGCTTCTCTGAAAATGATATATTTTTAAATTAAGTAACTCAATCAATTATTAAAAAAGTGAAGATTATGAAGATGAAATTTATGTATGTACTTTTGGCTGCACTGTTAATGGGAAGCCAAATGACCCTCTCAGCTCAGAATAAAGAAAACAAGGAGAAGAAACAACGTCCTACACAGGCACAAATGTTGCAGATGCAGACTAACCAGATGGTTAAGACACTGATGCTGGACGATGCAACAGCAGCAAAATTCACTCCTGTATACGAGAGTTATCTGAAAGAACTGCGTGAATGCCGCATGATGAACCGTAAGCCTAGAGCAGAAAAGGAGAAAGCTCAGCAGGGCACGGAAGCTAACACTAAGACAAAAGCCCCGAAGCCTGCCATGACGGATGCCGAAATAGCTACCATGCTGAAGAACCAGTTTGCTCAAAGCCGCAAAATGCTGGATATTCGCGAGAAGTATTACAATGAATTCAGCAAGATACTTTCTCAGAAGCAGATAATGAAGATTTATCAGCAGGAAAAGATGAATATGAATAAGTTCAGGAAGGAGTTTGACCGTAGAAAAGGACAGAAACCCGGACAAGGACATCAGCAGGGACAAAGACCACGTGGTCCGCGTCAAGGCAACAAATAACTACATCCATAAGGCTGTTTAAAAAGTCAGTAGCTTCCCGAAGGAGGGGAATTGAAGATACTACTGACTTTTTAGACAGCCTTTTTACTTTATCATGAAACGATAACGCAAATAAAAATCCCATTTGTCCGCAACCACATTAAGGTTTTGATTGTTGTAGGGAATACGTTAAAAAACAATGAAAACCTAGCGGATGTCTCGATGGATAGAAAACATAAAAGATAAAGGAAACTGGCGAATCTTCAAACTCAAGTTGATCGATGCGCGGCTTTACTTTGTCAGTATCTTCGTTGGATTACTGACAGGACTGATAGCTGTGCCCTACCACTATCTGCTCCAACTATTCTTCAATCTTCGCTATCAATTCTTTGATTCACATCCCAAGTGGTATTGGTATCTCCCCCTGTTTCTGTTGATGTGGGGGATACTTATCTTTGTGTCTTGGTTAGTAAAGAAGATGCCGCTGATTACCGGAGGAGGTATTCCGCAGACTCGTGGGGTAATCAACGGAAGAATAACCTATAAGCATCCTTTCATCGAACTGATATCCAAGTTTGTAGGCGGAGTGCTTGCACTCAGCACCGGACTCTCTTTGGGTCGCGAAGGACCTTCCGTCCAAATCGGTTCGTACGTGGGCTGCCTTGTTTCCAAGTGGGGTAGGGTGCTCGCGGGAGAGCGCAAACAGCTATTGGCGGCAGGAGCAGGAGCGGGGCTGGCGGCTGCATTTGCGGCTCCGTTGGCTTCGTCGTTGCTGGTAATCGAGTCGATAGAACGGTTTGATGCTCCTAAAACTGCTATCACCACGTTGTTGGCAGGAGTCGTTGCCGGTGGGGTAGCCAGTTGGATTTTCCCGATGAATCCTTACTTCCGTATCGACGCCCTGGCACCGGGAATGACCTTCTGGTCGCAAGTGAAGCTATTCCTTCTATTGGCTGCCGTGGTTTCCATTTCAGGAAAACTATTCTGCGCCACCACACTTCGTTTCAAACAGATATATCCTGCTATCAAGCATCCCGTCTGTGTGAAGATGCTATACTTGCTCTTCATCGCTTTTCTGATTTCGCTGGCAGAAGTCAATTTGACGGGTGGGGGAGAACAGTTTCTGCTTTCGCAGGCGATGCAGCCGGATACGCATATTCTTTGGATTGTAGGCATGATGCTGCTGCACTTTGTTTTTAGTATATTTTCCTTCTCTTCGGGATTGCCCGGAGGTAGTTTCATCCCCACATTAGTCACCGGAGGGCTTATCGGGCAAATTGTTGCATTGATAATGGTTCAGCAGGGAATGATAGCCTACGAGAATATCAGCTATATCATGTTGATTTGTATGTCGGCATTTCTGGTTGCGGTAATCCGCACCCCGCTGACGGCTATTGTATTGATAACCGAGATAACAGGTCATCTGGAAGTCTTTTACCCCTCCATTGTGGTTGGAGGACTGACCTATTATTTCACGGAAATGCTACAGATTAAACCGTTCAATGTGACTCTGTATGAAGATATGATAAACGCTCCCGACTTTCAGGAAGAAAAGCGCTATACGCTATCGGTAGAAATCATGAGTGGTTCTTATTTCGACGGAAAGCAAGTCAGTGAATTGCTCTTGCCCGAACGCTGTTTGATAATCAGCATCCATCGGGATAGAAAGGACATTCCTCCCACCGGGCAGAAGTTGGTTCCCGGAGATCAGGTACAGATAGAAATGGATTCGCAAGATATCGAGAAGCTGTATGAGCCATTGGTTAGTATGGCGAATATTTATTAAAAAAGCCGGAAGCTACTATTAACTTCCGGCTTTCGTTAGATGCTTCTCAGCCATGCAATCTCTTCCGCCCATTTGCTTTCATCCGGCGTTTCAAGAATAAGCGGCATATTATCGAATCTCGAATCTTTCATCAACCTTTCAAAGAATCCCTTTCCTATAAATCCTTCTCCAATGCTGTCATGCCTGTCAACATGGCTGCCCATAGGCTTTTTAGAATCATTGAGGTGCATACCGCGCAGATAACTGAATCCCACTTCTTTCTCAAATTCATCGAACACCTTATCATAATCGTTCGCCAAGTCATACCCTGCCGTAAATGTGTGGCAAGTATCCAGACATACGCCTACCCGGCTTTTATCTTCCACCCGGTCGATGATGTATTTCAGTTGCCAAAACTCACTTCCCAGATTGCTGCCTTGTCCGGCAGTATTTTCGATAACGGCAGTTACTCCTTTCGTCTTTGCCAACGTCAAATTAATGCTTTCCGCAATAAGCGTCAGGCAATCTTCAACGGAAATTTTGTTGAGCGTGCTGCCGGGATGGAAATTCAGAAGTTTCAAACCAAGCTGTTCACACCGCTGCATCTCGTCCAGAAATGCAGCGCGGCTCTTCTCAAGTCCCTCTCCGTCGGGATGTCCCAAGTTGATAAGATAACTATCATGGGGCAGTATATACTCCGGTTTGAGGTCGTACTTGTCGCAGTTCTCCTTAAAAAGGCGGATGCTGTCATCAGTCAATGGTTTGCTCACCCATTGGCGTTGGTTCTTGGTGAACAGAGCAAAAGCATTTGCTCCTATTTCGTGCGCATTGACTGGAGCGTGTTCCACTCCGCCGGATGCGCTTACGTGTGCTCCGATATGTTTATTATTCATTTCTTTTTGAAATCAAGAACCTTATTTTGATAAATCACCTATTTCGTCCAAGTTCTTCTGAATATCCTCATCGGTCAATGAATAGTTAACCAAATCGCCGGATAAGTATTTATCATAAGAAGGCATATCAATGAGTCCATGTCCCGAAAGGTTGAACAGGATTACTTTTTCTTCTCCTGTTTCTTTGCACTTCTTTGCTTCGCGGATGGCTGCTGCAATGGCGTGGCAAGATTCCGGAGCCGGGATAATGCCTTCCATCTGTGCAAACAGGCAGCCGGCTTCAAAGGATTCCAACTGCTGTATATCCACTGCTTCCATCAAGCCGTCTTTGAGCAATTGCGAAACGATAACGCCTGCACCGTGATAGCGAAGTCCGCCGGCATGAATATGAGCCGGAGCGAAATTGTGTCCCAAAGTAAACATAGGAAGTAGCGGGGTGTATCCAGCTTCGTCGCCAAAGTCGTATTGGAACTTACCGCGGGTCAGTTTGGGGCAAGAAGCAGGTTCGGCAGCAACGAAACGGGTTTTCTTACCTTCCAGTATGTTGTGACGCATAAAAGGGAAAGAAATACCGCCGAAGTTGGAACCACCACCGAAACAACCGATTACTACATCCGGATATTCGCCTGCCATCTCCATTTGCTTCTCAGCTTCCAGACCGATAATTGTCTGGTGAAGAGTGACATGGCTAAGCACTGAGCCGAGTGTATACTTGCAGTTAGGTGTCATTTGTGCCAGTTCGATAGCTTCCGAGATGGCTGTTCCCAATGAGCCTTGATAGTTGGGATGTGCAGTAATGATATCTTTTCCGGCACGGGTAGACATAGATGGAGAAGCAGTCACCTGCGCACCGAAAGTCTGCATGATGCTGCGACGGTAAGGTTTCTGTTCGTAGCTGATTTTTACCTGATAAACGGCCGCTTCTAGTCCGAAGACTTTGGCTGCGTAAGAAAGGGCAGCGCCCCATTGTCCGGCACCGGTTTCAGTGGTTATATTGGTAACGCCTTCTTCTTTGCAGTAATAAGCTTGCGCCAGTGCAGAGTTTAACTTATGAGAACCGATAGGACTAACACTTTCATTCTTGAAATAGATATGAGCCGGGGTCCCGATTGCTTTCTCCAGTCCGTAGGCACGAACCAGCGGAGTGCTTCGATAATATTTGTACATCTCGCGCACTTCTTCCGGTATTTCAATCCATGCATCAGTCTGATTCAGTTCCTGATGACAGAGTTCTTTAGCAAAAATCGGATATAAATCTTCTGCTTTCAGTTCTTGTTTGGTTCCGGGATGCAATGGCGGCATGGGCTTGTTAACCATATCTGCCTGAATGTTGTACCAGTAATGTGGAATTTCTTCTTCCGGTAGGATATACCGTTTCTTTTTCTCACTCATAATATTGTGGTTATTAGTTTTCTGCTGCCAAAAATAGACAAAATTTTTAATATTAGGATAATTATGTCAACAAAGAATCGCTTTGAATTGTTATTTTAGTTAAGTTTGCACGGCTTTTGTAAAAAAAACATGGCATGAAGATTTATCATAAGTTCTTGTTATATCAGAATAAGCTTCTACGACCGTATATTCGTATCATTTTGGGTCTGATTGAAGCGTTGACCTATCTGGCATCTCTGTTCCTGATAGGTGGAGTAGTCTATGAAATGGGATTTCTTCTCTCTCCGGTTGAAATAGAGAAAGTACAGATACTATATAAGATAGTATGGATTATTTTTCTGATTGATGTAGCTCTGCATATAACCCTTGAATACAGAGATACGAAGAAGAATTACCGGCGATTGGCATGGATACTGAGCGGATTGTTATATCTGACCCTGATTCCGGTTATATTTAATCGACCTCAGGAGGAAGGTGCTATCTTGCAATTCTGGGAGTTTCTTAGTGGGAAAGCTTATCATCTGATAGTAATGATGGTTTTCTCTTTCCTCAATCTTTCCAATGGATTGGTGCGTTTACTTGGACGTCGAACGAATCCTTCTTTAATTCTGGCTGTCAGTTTCTTAACTATCATATTGATTGGTACGGGATTGCTGATGCTTCCGCGATGTACGGTAAACGGCATCACTTGGGTCGATTCGTTGTTTACTGCTACGAGCGCCGTATGTGTCACTGGATTGGTTCCGGTAGATGTATCCACCACTTTCACTTCCGTCGGCTTGGTGGTGATTATCCTGTTGATTCAGATTGGCGGACTGGGAGTGATGACACTCACCAGCTTCTTTGCGATGTTCTTTATGGGGAACACTTCGTTGTACAATCAGTTGGTGGTGCGCGATATGGTAAGTTCCAATTCCTTGGGTTCTTTATTTTCCACCTTATTATATATACTGGGATTTACGTTAGTCATTGAGGGCATCGGTATGGTGTCCATCTGGTTCAGCATTCATGGCACGCTCGGAATGAATCTGCACGAAGAATTTGCTTTTTCTGCTTTCCACTCCATTTCAGCTTTCTGTAACGCGGGCTTCTCTACGCTGCCCGGCAATTTGGGCAATCAGATGGTGATGACCAATCATAATTGGTTGTTCATTTCCATATCACTGCTGATAATTCTGGGAGGAATAGGCTTTCCTATTCTGGTCAACTTCAAGGATATCGTGCTGTATCATCTCCGTCGGTTCTGGGTATTTATCCGTACACGTAAGATTGAAAGACATAAGAAGCAGCATCTTTATATCCTGAATACGAAGATTGTGCTGATAATGACTTTTCTGCTCTTGCTGATAGGAACGGTGGCTATTGCTGCTTTTGAGTGGAACGGTTCATTTGCTGGTATGTCGTTGGCGGATAAGTGGACACAGGCGTTCTTCAATGCCACCTGCCCCCGAACAGCAGGGTTCAGTAGTGTAGACCTGACAACTTTGAGTGTACAGACCATATTGGTTTATCTGGTTTTGATGTGGATTGGCGGTGGTTCCCAGTCTACGGCAGGTGGTGTGAAAGTAAATGCTTTTGCGGTAGTTGTTTTGAATCTGGTAGCCGTGGTGCGGGGTACGGAACGGGTGGAAGTGTTTGGCAGGGAATTGTCTTATGATTCTATTCGTCGTTCCAATGCAACGGTAGTGATGTCTTTGGGAGTTCTTTTCCTCTTTATCTTTATTCTGACCATATTGGAGCCGAAAGCTTCCATAATGGCATTGACTTTCGAATGTGTTTCTGCGCTCAGTACGGTAGGTTCCAGTTTGAATCTGACTCCTACTTTGTGCGATGCCAGTAAGTTATTGGTTTCTCTGTTGATGTTTATCGGTCGTGTCGGGTTGATAACGTTGATGTTGGGAGTTGTTAAACAAAAGAAGAAAACAAAATATCGTTATCCGAGTGATAACATAATAATAAACTAAGAGATATGAAGTATATTATTATCGGTTTAGGAAATTATGGCCATGTGTTGGCAGAAGAATTATCGGCATTGGGACATGAAGTGATAGGTGCTGATATAAGTGAGAGCCGTGTAGACAGTATTAAGGATAAGGTGGCTACTGCATTCGTCATTGATGCAACAGACGAGCAATCGTTATCTGTGCTTCCGCTCAATAGTGTAGATGTGGTTATTGTAGCGATTGGTGAAAATTTCGGTGCGTCTATCCGGGTGGTTGCTTTGCTGAAACAAAAGAATGTAGCCCATATCTATGCCCGCGCCATTGACGGAGTACACAAATCGGTGCTCGAAGCCTTCAGCTTGGAGAGAATCCTGACACCGGAGGAAGATGCAGCACGTAGTCTGGTAGAGCTATTGGATTTTGGAACCAATATGGAGTCGTTCCGCATCGATCAGGAGTATTATGTGGTGAAATTCACTGTGCCCAAGAAGTTTGTGGGATATTTCGTGAACGAGCTGAATCTGAATGAAGAGTTTCACCTGAAGCTGATTGGGCTGAAACGGGCGGATAAGATAACCAACTGCCTGGGAGTTTCTTTGATGGAATTTCATGTGAAGAACGAACTGTCTGAAGACGAGAAAGTGCTCGAAGGGGACGAATTAGTTTGTTACGGCAAATACCGCGACTTTCAGGCTTTCTGGAAAGCTATTTGATGCAGATAACATTTAACTTTAAAATTTAAATAAAATGCGATTGACCAAATTACTATTTGCAACACTTTTGTTGCTGATTTCTGTTTCTGCAAAGAGCCAGAATAGTACTGAATTTACTGTGTTACAATGGAATGTATGGCAGGAAGGAACGATGGTTCCGGGTGGCTATGATGCTATTGTGAACGAGATTGTCCGCCTGAAACCGGATTTTGTAACTTTCAGTGAAGTGAGAAACTACCATAACACGAATTTCACTGCCCGTGTCTGTGCCTCGCTTCAGGAAAAAGGATTGAAGTATTATTCTTTCTACAGTTACGACACGGGATTGTTGAGCAAACATCCCATAACGGACTCCTTGACAGTTTTCCCCGAAAAGGACGATCATGGAAGTATTTACCGGTTGACTACTTCGGTGAACGGTCATAAAGTGGCGGTTTATACTTCTCATCTTGACTATTTGGATTGTGCGTATTATAATGCTCGCGGATATGACGGTTCTACATGGAAAGAAACCCCATTGCCTGCATCGGTAGAAGAGATTTTGAAGATGAATGTTGCTTCTCAGCGCGACGATGCCATCCGTATGTTCATTACTCAGGCAGAGAAAGACTTAGCGAATGGCTATCAGGTAATCATCGGAGGAGACTTCAATGAACCGTCTCATCGCGACTGGATAGAGAAAAATAAGAATCTGTATGACCACAATGGCTTTGTAGTACCTTGGACGGTCACTACATTACTGGAGAAAGCCGGTTTCACGGATAGCTATCGTAAGATTTATCCCAATCCTCTGACTCACCCCGGATTTACTTATCCTTCTGACAACCTTGCGAAAACTCCGGAAAAGATAACATGGGCACCGAAAGCGGACGAGCGCGATCGGATTGACTTTATTTTCTATAAAGGGAAAGGGTTAAAAGCAAAGAAGGCCGTTATCTTTGGTCCTAAAAGTTCTATTGTGAAGGCTCAACGTGTGATGGAAACATCGAAAGACGAATTCTTGTTGCCGCTGGATGTATGGCCTACCGATCATAAAGGATTGCTGGTTACGTTTAGCAGTAAGTAATCGGAAGTAAAGAATATCAGGCACAGAATTTTGTGCCTGATATTTATAATAAAGTTGAGTCTTACTTGTAAATATCACGCTCTTTTTGTTCCTTTGCTACCTATTAATAAACAGAAAACTTTTGTATGAGAAAACTGATATATCTGCTTTTGTTGCCGTTGGCTGTGGCTGTAACCGCTTGTGGCGGTAAAAAACAAAGTTCGGAGCATGAATCGCTTTTGGCAAAGATGGATAGTGTAGATGCTCACGGGCTGCAACGAATGCAAACTTCCAAAAGCGAGATGGATATGAAATTCAAAGGGAAAGAATATCATTCGGTGGTTACGCGTACTCCTGATGAAGGTTTACCTCATGTGTCGAATGAGATGGGCGATACGTATGTGGATAATAAAATAGTGCTGCGCCTGACACGTGGCAGCGAAACTGTGCTCAACAAAACGTTCACAAAGAACGATTTCTCGTCCGTAGTAGATGCGGACTTTCTGTCGAAGTCTGTGCTGGAAGGCATCGTGTATGATAAGACAACCCCGCAGGGAATTGTGTTTGCGGCAAGCGTCTGTTATCCACAGACAGACTTGTATGTTCCACTTTCCATCACCGTCACTGCCGACGGGAGAATGAGTATAAGGAAAGTGGACGAGCTCGAAGAAGATTTTGAAGAAGAACGTTAAAGATTATAAAAAAGAGGAGCTTCTCTAATTAATTCTCAATCTTTCCATAATCTGTTTCGTTATTTGCAGTATAAACTAACGTATTGTATTAACGCTAAAAACAATGATTATGAAGAAGTTTCTATCTTTACTGGTATTGGCTATTATAGCCATTCAGTTTTCTTTTGCAAAGGATGTCATTACGAAAGACATGAATCAATTGCCGCTACCGGCACGTAATTTTATCAATCGCCATTTTACGAAACCTGAGTTGTCTCACATTAAGATTGATGAGGAGCGAATGGAGTCCACCAAGTATGAAGTAGTATTGATGGATGGAATGGAAATTGAGTTCGACAGTAAGGGTAATTGGGAAGAAGTGAGCGCTAAGAAAGGACAAGTCGTTCCAGTCACTATCGTTCCGGGCTTTGCGGTGGATTATCTGAAGGCTCATAAATTTACGAATGAAGGAGTGAGGAAAGTGGAACGTAGCCGCAAAGGTTATGAGATAGAATTGTCTACCGGTGTTTCTTTCAAATTTGATAAAAAGGGAAATTTCGTCAAAGCTGATGATTAAAGAATAGTAATAATAACCTGAACCAAAAGTAACTATGTTGAAATTTAAGTTAAGCGCTTGGGCAGTAGTTGTGATGCTGGCTGCCTTTTCTTTCAGCGCTTGTGATGATGACGATGATGATGATACTCTCGTTCCGCCAAGCAATATTGCAGTAGCTCTGAATCAACTGTATCCGGCTGCTCAGAATGTAGAGTGGGAGATGAAAGGTGTGTACTATGTAGCCGATTGCTGGGTGAGCGGTGATGAACTGGATGTGTGGTTCGACGCTAATGCCAACTGGGTGATGACAGAAAATGAACTGAATAGTATTGACCAGTTGGTTCCCGCTGTGATTACTGCTTTTAATAATTCGCAATATAGCAACTGGTTGGTGACAGATGTATACATACTGACCTATCCGCAGAGTCCTTCGGAGTCTGTTATCCAAGTGAGACAGGGAAGTCGGCGTTATGCTCTTTTTTACACACAGGATGGTGGATTGGTGCATGAAAAGGATATCAGTGGAGGGGATGATACGAATTGGCCTCCGAAGGTTGATTTCTAGTAAAAATAATAGTAACGCCATCCTCATGAAATAGCGTCACTATAGCATTAAGATAGTGACGCCATGTCGTAGTGATGGCGTCACTATTTCTATAGGGTTACATTTGCTGATAGTCTTTAGCCAATCCCCCTTCACTTGTTTCTTTATAAAGGGAAGGTAAATCGTGTCCGGTCTGTTTCATCACTTGAATCACTTTATCGAAAGAAACGCGGTGCATCCCGTCTGTAAAGGCTGAATAAAGATTTGCATCCAGCGCACGCGCGGCAGCATAGGCATTTCGTTCGATGCAAGGAATTTGAACCAGTCCGCAAACGGGGTCGCAAGTCATGCCTAAGTGATGTTCCAATCCCATCTCCGCAGCATACTCGATTTGTGCCGGACTACCTCCGAACAATTGGTTGGCGGCAGCCGAAGCCATGGCGCAGGCAACGCCCACTTCTCCCTGACAACCTACTTCAGCACCGGAAATGGATGCATTGAACTTCACGATGTTTCCGATTAATCCGGCAGTAGCCAATGCACGCAATATACGCATATCGCTGAAATCGCGGCTTTTCTGCAAATGATAAAGTACCGAAGGCATCACTCCGCACGAACCACAGGTGGGAGCGGTGACAATTTTTCCACCGGAAGCATTTTCTTCGCTTACCGCCAGAGCGTATGCAAAAACAAGACCTCTGGATTGCAGCGATTGCCTGTATCCGGTGGCACGTATAAAATAGGTAGAAGCTTTTCGTCTCAGATTCAAAGGACCGGGCAATACTCCTTCTGCTTCGAGTCCGCGTTGGATAGCCTCTTTCATGGTGCTCCACACTTCGGCTAAGTAATCCCAGATATCTTCGTTCTCACATTCCTTCACATATTCCCAATAAGTCTTTCCGGTATGCTCGCACCATTGTAGTATTTCGGTCATGCTATTCATGGCATATACTTCCGGACTTTCAATAGTTGGCATATTGTTACTTTCGGTATTCTCTGCCAATGCGCCCCCGCCAATGCTGTATACAGTCCAGTTCTCTTTCACCTTATTGTTGGCATCGAGGGCTGCAAATGTCATTCCGTTCGGGTGGAAAGGCAGAAAGACTTTGGGTTGCCACACTATTTCTACAGGTGCGGCAGGCTTCAACGTATCTATGATAGCTACATCCGTCATGTGCCCTTTGCCGGTAGCTGCCAAGCTGCCGTAAAGTGTTACTTTAAAAGAAGCGGCATCCGGATGACGTTCCAAAAACATTTCAGCAGCTTTGCGCGGTCCCATCGTGTGGCTGCTGGAAGGACCTGTGCCGATTCTGTATAATTCTTTAATTGATTTCATAATTAGCGATGTGTTTTTATTGGTACCATTTCTTTTTCGGAGAACAAATATACAACAATACCTATAATCCTCCTCATAATCTACACAAATAAATATTCATAACTCTAATTCGGTTCGTATTCTTCGGTTAGTCAAAATCGACTACTGTAATTCCCACTCCGCCAAATTGCACATGCTCGTCGGCGTAATGACGGACTCCCGGCACGGTAGACAGGTATTGACGGATTAGCGTGCGAAGTATCCCCGTACCCGTGCCATGAAGAATGCGAACCCTGTCCATTCCAACCAGTATGGCGTCATCAATGAAATAAGTAACCGCTTGCAAGGCTTCGTCTCCACGCATTCCGCGAACGTCGATGTCTTGTTTGAAACTAAGTTTCTTTTCGTACATCTGGTCGTGTGTCTGGCTGCTGACGAATGTACTTTTTGCAATACCTTCCGCTTTGGGAGCAGCGTTGCTACGTTCCAGCCGGTCTGTTTTCACCGTCGTCTTAATGCTTCCGAAGGCGACAGTTGCATTTTTACCATTGATTTCCATTACTTGCCCGATGCTGGTCTGTCCCTTTATTTTCACATTCTCGCCAACAGAGATGGGCGTTACTTTAGGAGTGCTTGAAGCAGAAGAAGCGGTTACGGCTTTCGGCTCATTTTTCTTATTCTTCTTCCGTTCCTGTTTCTCTTTCAGTTTCTCCATCTTTCGTACCATCCTATCCTCCTGTTTTTTGGAGGCCAAGGCGTCCAGAGAAGCGCGGAAGTCCGTAAGCTCTTGGCGTGCTGTGCGGGTCTTTTCCTTTTCAGCTTGTGCCTCTTTGATGGTTCGGATGGTATTCTCAATGCGGGCATTCGATTCCTGAAGCATTCGTTCGGCTTCCTCTTTGGCCTGCCGGATAATCTCTTTCCGCGACTTTTGCAATTCTTCCATTTCCGTTTGATAGCGGGCGATAGTCTCTTCCATATGCTTTTCCCGTTGGCGGATGGTCTGGCGTTTTCCTTCCCAATAGCGTTTATCGCGCACAATGTCCTGCAAGTACTTGTCGGCATTGATATACTCGCTTCCTACAATTTCCGAAGCATCGGCAATCACGTCTTCCGGCAATCCGATTTTTCTCGCAATCTCTACGGCAAACGAACTGCCGGGATTACCGATTTGCAGTTGGAACAATGCTTGCATCAGGTGACGGTCGTAGAGCATGGCGCCATTCACCACCCCTTCATGATCTTCTGCAAAATGTTTCAGATTCTGGTAGTGAGTGGTGATTACTCCAAATGTCCTCTTCTGGTTGAAGCGTTTCAGTACGGCTTCAGCAATTGCGCCGCCAATCTGTGGTTCCGTACCTCCTCCAAACTCATCAATCAGGATGAGGCTGCGCTCATTGCAACTTTTCATCATCATTTTCATATTGGTTAAGTGTGAAGAGTATGTACTTAAATCGTCTTCGATGGATTGCTCGTCGCCAATATCAATAAATATGCTGCTGAATATGCCGGCATGGCTTCGTTCGTGCATGGGAATCAGCATTCCGCATTGCAACATATACTGCAACAATCCGACTGTTTTAAGGCAAACGGACTTACCTCCGGCATTCGGACCGGAGATGATAAGAATGCGTTGTTTCTGATTCAACTCTATATCGAGTGGGACTACTTTCTTTCCGTGTTTTGCCAGAGAAAGTTGTAGCAGCGGATGCACAGCTATGGTCCAGTCCAACAATTGTTCATTCTCCACAGCCGGCTTCAGGCTATTCGTCTGTATGGCGAAATAGCTTTTGGCGCGGATAAAGTCAATCTCCGCCAGAAACTCATACGATTGGAGAATCTCTGGAATAGATGGGCGTAATACATTGGAGAACTCAGTGAGAATACGGATAATTTCCCGTCTCTCGTCCCCTTCCAGTTCGCGGATGCGGTTGTTGGCTTCTACCACTTCTGCCGGTTCGATGAACACGGTCTTTCCGCTGGCAGATTCATCGTGCACGATTCCTTTAATCTTTCGTTTGAGTCCCGGTGCAACGGGAATCACCAGACGTCCGTCGCGCATGGTAGGTGCTACGTCTTTGTCAACGTATCCTTCGGACTGCGCACTTCGCAGGATGCTATTTAACGAGCGGGAAATGTTCCCCATTGTGCTGGCAAGTTCCCGTCGGATGCGGGCCAACTCACTGGAAGCATTATCTTTTATCTTTCCGTATTTATTAAGGATACCGTCTATCTTTCCTATCAGTTGAGGGAATACGGCAATATCTCCCGCCAACCGTTTCAGGCTGGGGTAGGGGGAAGCGCTCTCTTCATCCTCTTCTGCATTTCTGTGCAGAAAGCGCACAATATCCCTTATCGTTTCCAATGAACGGCGTAAATCGAATAATTCCTGTTCGTCCAGATACATTCCTTCTATTCGTACGCGTTTCAGCGAAGGACGCACATCAAAGAAAAATTGATCGGGAAAGCTGTCTTCTTCCTGAATGATGCGCACAAACTCGGTCACTTGATTCAAATTCTCCACAACTTCATCATATTGTTCTGAAAAGCTCATATCCGAAACTCTTTCTTCACCTAAAGTGCTGAGACATTTATCTTTGAGTAACTGCCTGATTTGATCGAATCCTATCTTTTGCTCAAAATTTTGAGGGTATATCATATCTTTGTTCCTTATAATGGACTGCAAAAATACGATTAATTCGCGAAAAAATTATCAGAATGTTTGCAGAATTAAAAATGATTCGTACCTTTGCACCGCTTTCAAAGGAAAGCACTTCTGATAAAGAAGTTTTGGAGAGGTGGCAGAGTGGTCGATTGCGGCGGTCTTGAAAACCGTTGAAGGTAACACTTCCGGGGGTTCGAATCCCTCCTTCTCCGCAAAACCTACTGGACAAACAAGGACAGTAAACGGACAAAAACCTACAAATCAGCGATTTGTAGGTTTTTTTATTGCCTATAAGTCTTGTTTCCAAGACAACAAAAGGACTTGAAAAGACAGAGTATCGTTACTAAATCGTTACCCTTTCCTTACCGGACAAAAACGGTAACGATTTGTCTGAAAATGACCGCAGAAAGTCTGAATTTGTCCACCGTCTAAATATCTCACATTTAATTAGTTATCATTAGATTTGCAACTTAAAAAAAGTGAGATTATGAAGAGTACATTCAAAGTCCTATTCTATTTAAAGAAAGGTTCTGAAAAGAAGAACGGTGAGGTTATGATTATGGTACGCATTACCATTGACGGTAAGTTGTGCCAGTTCAGTACAAAACAAAGCATTCAGCCTGAAAACTGGAATGTAACGGCAGGCAAAGCCAAAGGTAAAGATGCAGGCAGAATTAATGCCTTGTTAGAGGATATAAAAGCATCCCTGAATAATATCTACCACGAACAGCAACGGCGGGACAACTATGTGACAGCCGAAAAGGTAAAGAATGAATTTTTAGGGCACAGTGAGAAGCACGAAACAGTTCTTACCCTTTTCAATAAACACAATGACGATGTTAAGCAGTTGGTCGGCATTTCTAAGACGATTGCCACCTACCGCAAATATGAAGTGACCCGCCGCCATCTTGCCGAGTTTATCCAAAGCAAATACAATATATCGGATATTGCCATCAATGAAATCACCCCGATGTTTATTACTGACTTCGAGTTGTATTTGCGTACTGCCTGTAAATGTGGTTATAATACGACTGCCAAGTTTATGCAGTTCTTCAAACGCATTATTCTGATAGCCCGTAATAACGGCATCCTGTTAGGCGACCCGTTCGCCAACTATAAAATACGTTTGGAGAAAGTGGATAGAGGGTATTTGTCGGAGGATGAAATTAAAATCATCCTTAAAAAGAAGATGGTTTCCGAACGGCTGGATAACGTCAGGGACTTATTTATCTTTTCCTGTTTCACTGGTTTGGCTTATGTTGATGTTGCCAACCTTACCCAAGAGAATGTACGCAAATCATTTGACGGCAAGTTATGGATAATCACCAAACGGCAAAAGACCAATACGGATGTAAATGTTCCCTTGCTGGATATTCCTAAAATGATATTGAAGAAGTACAAAGGCAAGTTGCCGAACGGTAAGATACTTCCGGTAATCAGCAATCAAAAACTTAACGCCTATTTGAAAGAAATCGCTGATGTTTGCGGTATTAAAAAGAACTTGACATTTCACCTTGCAAGGCATACATTTGCCACCACAACCACGCTTGCAAAGGGTGTTCCCATCGAAACGGTTAGCAAAATGTTGGGACACACCAATATAGAAACCACGCAAATTTACGCCCGCATTACCAATAATAAAATAGGTAACGATATGCAGGGACTTGATAAGAAATTTGTCGGTATTGAGAAGATTTATAAGGAAGCCCAGTAACCATTCAAATAAAGAACTTACCGTGAAAACGGTAGGTTCTCAACCTTTTATTCATTCACTTAAATAATAGAATTATGGACTTACAAATTATCCAAAACAAGATTTTTGAAATCAAGGGTTGCCGTGTAATGCTTGATTTCCACTTAGCTGAACTTTATGGAGTGCAAACCAAAGTATTGAAACAAGCGGTGAAACGTAATGAAAAACGCTTCCCGCCCGATTTTCGTTTTACCATGACGAAAGAGGAATGGGACGAACTGGTCACAAATTGTGACCAGTTGCCGGAGAGCCTGAAACACAGCTATGTACTTCCCGACTGTTTCACAGAACAGGGTGTGGCAATGCTTAGTAGTGTATTGCATAGTCAGACCGCAATAGACGTAAATATCTCCATCATGCGTGCTTTCGTCCTCATGCGTCAAATGGTAATTGGGTACGAAGAATTGCTGAAGCGAATCGAGGAACTGGAAGTAAGTACAGACGCACAATTCAGCGAAGTTTACCAAGCACTTACCCAGCTACTAAGTAAACCTGAACCTAAACCACGTAAACCGATAGGGTACAAGACCTATGACGAATAACGGTCTAAGGTATTCAGTTGTCTAAGGGGTGTCACCA
>NZ_URFY01000068.1 GCF_900547205.1 uncultured Bacteroides sp. | reverse complement strand
ATCAGGGCTCGTTCGGGACTTACACCCTATAGTTACTGCCCATGCAGGGCAAACACGAAAAGAGGGCACACCGCCAGCGATGTACCCTCTTCTTTTTCCAGATATCCTAGTAGATTCTCAATTACTGCTTAGAAGCTTCCAAAGATGCTTTACGGAATTCTTTCATTGCTTTTTCGATTTCCAAAGAAGTCTTACGAGCACGAGTTCCTGCTGCCTTGTTACCATTTTCAATCTGAGCGTTAGCGTCCTTTGAGAACTCAGCATAAAGAGCTGCTACCTTTTCTACCAATTCTTTCATAATCCTTTTATTTTTTTCGTTAATAATGTGCCGCAAAAATACACTGTTTCCCGAAATAAACGCATAAAAACAATATTTTTTTTGAATTAATCAGCGAAAATAATGCAAAAAAAGGCCTTTTCGCCTTTTTTATCTACCTTTGCAGCCATGAAACCGCTTACAGATACCGATTATATACACTCCCTGATTGCTGAGGGAGAGCATCAGCAACAGGACTTTAAATTCGAAATTTCCGATGCGCGCAAGATAGCCAAGACTCTTTCGGCCTTTGCCAACACCGACGGAGGGCGATTGCTTATCGGCGTGAAAGACAACGGAAAAATAGCCGGCGTACGCTCCGAAGAAGAGAAATATATGATTGAAGCCGCCGCACAACTTTACTGCATCCCCGAAATAGATTATACCTTGCAGACTTATATAGTAGAAGGAAGGCAAGTATTGGTTGCCACCATCGAAGAAAGCCCGCACAAGCCCGTATACGCCAAGGACGAAAGCGGGAAACCACTCGCCTACCTCCGCATCAAGGATGAAAATATATTGGCAACTCCCATTCACCTCCGCGTGTGGCAGCAAAGCGACAGTCCCCGTGGCGAACTGATTCGCTACACTGAATGCGAACAACTCTTACTGGAACAACTGGAACAGGGTGCTTTACTTTCACTCAACCGATATTGCCGCCAAGCGGGACTTTCACGCCGTGCTGCTGAACATCTGCTCGCCAAATTTGTTCGTTATGATATCGTGGAACTTGTATTCGAGAATCATAAATTCTACTTCCGGATAAAAGATGTATAACCAATGGGCTTTATTAACGAAATAAATGACATACTCTGGACGTATATTCTAATCATCATGTTATTAGGATGCGCCGTCTGGTTCAGCATACGGACACGCTTCGTGCAGTTCCGCATGATTCGCGAAATGATTGTGCTTCTCAGCGAATCTGCCGGAAAGGGAAAACATGGAGAAAAGCACGTATCTTCTTTCCAGGCTTTTGCTATCTCCATCGCCAGCCGTGTGGGCACAGGAAATCTGGCAGGTGTAGCCACTGCCATTGCTATCGGAGGTCCGGGCGCAATCTTCTGGATGTGGGTGATTGCACTGTTGGGAGCTTCGAGTGCTTTTATCGAATCTACATTGGGACAGTTATATAAGATACGTGGAAAGGATTCCTTCATCGGCGGACCCGCCTACTATATGCAAAAAGGACTGAAACAACCGTGGATGGGAATGCTTTTTGCCATATTAATTAGCGTCACCTTCGGATTCGCTTTCAATTCGGTACAGAGTAACACGATTTGCGCTGCCGCCGAGCACGCTTTCGGATTCAATCATGTGATAATGGGCGGTGTACTGACGGTACTCACACTGAGTATTATCTTTGGCGGTATTCAACGCATTGCCCGAGTCAGCAGCATTATTGTGCCTGTCATGGCATTAGGTTATGTCGGTTTGGCACTAGTTATCGTTGCAATCAATATCACTCATTTGCCGGAAGTTATCACGCTCATCGTCAGCCATGCTTTCGGTTGGGAACAGGCTTTGGGAGGAGGAGTAGGCATAGCACTGATGCAAGGCATCAAGCGCGGACTGTTCAGTAACGAAGCCGGTATGGGTTCGGCACCGAATGCTGCGGCTACGGCTCACGTCACTCATCCCGTGAAGCAGGGGTTGATACAGACTTTGGCGGTATTTACCGATACGTTATTAATCTGCACGTGCACAGCGTTTATCATCCTCTTCAGCGGTGCGCCTCTGGATGGCTCCACCAATGGAGTTCAGCTTACACAGCAGGCGTTGACAAATGAGATTGGCGCTTCAGGCAGCATATTTGTGGCGATAGCTCTTTTCTTCTTTGCATTCAGTAGTATATTGGGGAATTATTATTACGGTGAAGCCAATATCCGGTTCATTACTCAGAAGAAATGGGTACTTCATAGTTACAGGATACTGGTAAGTGGTATGGTGCTCTTCGGATCACTTGCTACGCTCGATATGGTATGGAGTCTTGCAGACGTCACTATGGCGCTGATGGCTATCTGTAATCTTATCGCTATTATCTTCCTCGGGAAGTATGCCATCCGGTTACTCAACGATTACCTGTCGCAAAAGAAAGCCGGCATCCGAAGCCCCGTTTTTAGAAAAGAGACAATGCCGGACATCGAAAAGGACTTGGAATGTTGGTGAAACCCAACAGTTTTTTGTACCTTTGCACTCATTATCAATGTGTGAGGGTCTTTATCGCCCACACATACTCCAATTGTAAATTGTAAATAATAAAATAGTAAATAAAACAATGGGCTTATTTGGTTTATTCAAGAAAAAATCCGATGAAACAAAAGTCGGCAATGTAGAAGATTTCATATCACTGACCCGCGTTTATTTCCAGTCAGTTATAGCCACCAATCTTGGAATTACTAATATCCGCTTCCTGCCGGATGTGGCCAACTTCAAACGTTTGTTCAAAGTGGCTACCCAAAACGGTAAACTGGGACTAGCCGAGAAATCTGCTTCCCGCAAAATGCTGATTCAGGACTACGGGCTGAGCGATACCTTCTTCAAAGAAATAGACGCTTCAGTGAAACGCAACTGCCGCACTCAGAATGATATCCAGTCATACTTATTTATGTATCAGGGATTCTCTAACGATCTGATGATGCTGATGGGCAACCTGATGCAATGGAAGTTCCGTATGCCATCCATCTTTAAGAAAGCACTCTACGGAATGACGCAAAAGACGGTACACGATATCTGTACAAAGACCGTTTGGAAAGCCGACGACGTGCACAAAACGGCTGCTACCATCCGCCAATACAAAGAACGCCTAGGATACTCGGAACAATGGATGACGGACTATGTGTACAATATCGTGTTGTTGGCAAAAAAAGAGCCTAAACGTAAGGATGATGACACAGAGACGAAAAAATAAGTAGCTCTAAATGTTAGAAAGAAAAAAAGATTCGTAAAGAATCGAACGATAGAAAAAGCGAAGGTTTTGTACCTCCGCTTTTTTTGTTATCTTTAAAGGCTCTATAAAAAAGACAAATCAACTTCATTTATTAACCTACAAAAGAAATAAATAGCTTATGAAACAAAAGAAAATGCTTACACTTACTTTTTCACAGTTGAAACAAATCTATAACCAGGAAATGGAAGAATTGGTGGAATTAGCGGATCATAGCTCATCGATTGAAGAGTTCAAGACCAGCCTACTGAATTATCTGGATACCTGCAAGATGGATAACGAGACTGCGGAAGAGGCGAGGGAGCAAATTCGACTCTTACTCCATTATGATGGGCTTGATGTCCATGAACTGTCTACAGGACAGGATATGTCAGTACAGACTATTCGGCTACTCTACGAGTTTCTGACGGGAACGCTGGAGAATATGGAAATGCCGACGGATTTGTTTATTGAATTGCTCCAGTTGTTCAAACGACTTAAAGGAGAAGCCATTCCGCTACCCTCTCCTCAACGTATCAAAAACAGAAATGACCGATGGGAAACAGGACTGGACGAGGACGTACGCGAGATACGCGACGAGAATAAAGAACGGATGCTGCACTTGCTGATTCAGAAGATTGAAAACAGAAAGTCGAAGCCATCAGTTCGTTTCCACTTTGAGGAAGGAATGAGTTATGAAGAGAAATATCGGCTAGTGGGCGAGTGGTGGAATGATTTCCGCTTCCATCTTGCCATGGCGATAAAAAGTCCGGGCGAGCTGAACCGCTTTCTGGGCAATTCCCTTTCTTCGGAAACGATGTATCTGCTTCACCGTGCGCGTAAGAAAGGAATGCCGTTCTTTGCCACTCCTTATTATTTGTCGTTACTCAACGTTTCGGGATATGGATATAATGATGAAGCGATACGGAGCTATATACTCTATTCGCCACGACTGGTGGAGACGTACGGAAATATCCGTGCCTGGGAGAAAGAAGACATCGTAGAGGCCGGTAAGCCGAACGCGGCGGGATGGATTTTGCCCGACGGACATAACATTCATCGGCGCTATCCGGAAGTGGCTATTCTGATTCCCGACACAATGGGACGGGCTTGCGGAGGGCTCTGTGCTTCTTGTCAGCGGATGTACGACTTCCAAAGCGAACGATTGAACTTTGAGTTTGAGACGTTGCAACCGAAAGAGTCGTGGGACCGTAAGTTGCGCCGATTGATGACTTATTTTGAGGAGGACACGCAGTTGCGGGACATTCTTATCACAGGCGGCGATGCGTTGATGAGCCAGAATAAGACGCTCCAGAATATATTGGATGCAGTATATCGCATGGCTGCCCGCAAACAAAAGGCGAATCTCGAACGCCCCGAAGGCGAGAAGTATGCCGAATTGCAGCGGATACGACTAGGATCGCGCCTATTGGCTTATCTGCCGATGCGCATCAACGACGGATTGGTAGAACTACTGCGGGAATTTAAGGAGAAAGCGTCGGCTATCGGCGTGAAACAGTTTATCATACAGACGCATTTTCAAACACCGCTCGAAGTGACACCCGAAGCGAAAGAGGCAATCCGAAAGATTCTTTCTGCGGGATGGATTATTACGAACCAGCTGGTATACACAGTGGCTGCTTCCCGACGCGGACACACGACACGACTCCGCCAGGTGCTCAACTCCCTTGGAGTGGTGTGTTATTATACGTTCTCCGTGAAAGGATTCAATGAAAATTATGCGGTATTTGCCCCCAATAGTCGCTCTATGCAGGAGCAACAGGAGGAAAAAGTATTTGGCAGAATGACAAAGGAACAGGCTGACGAACTGTACAATATACTCGTAACCAAGGCTGGGGCGGAAGAAGAAGCGAAAGAAGACGTAGCCAAGCAACTGAGACGCTTTATGAGAAAGTATCACCTGCCTTTCCTTGCCACAGACCGTAGTGTCCTGAACTTGCCGGCTATCGGTAAGAGTATGACGTTCCAAATGGTGGGACTCACGGAAGAAGGGAAGCGTATCCTGCGCTTCGAGCACGATGGCACGCGCCATCATAGTCCGATTATTGATCAGATGGGACAGATTTACATTGTAGAAAATAAATCGTTGGCAGCTTATTTGCGCCAGTTGGGAAAAATGGGAGAAGACCCGGATGACTATGCTTCTTTATGGAGTTATACGAAAGGGGAAACAGAACCTCGTTTCAGTCTCTACGAGTATCCTGATTTCAATTTCCGCACAACGGAGAAGATGAGTAATCTGGGGATTTAATTCCCCAAAGCTCTTGACGCCCTGTCCGGTATTCAAGACTTTACATCTTCTTCTTTTACACGTATTACAATATTTGCTACAATGGCAGTTAGGCCTCCGGTGGTGATACCTGAAGAGAATATACTTCGAATCGCTTCCGGAGCTTGTTGTAATACATCCGGCATTAATTCCACTCCTAAGCCAAGAGCCAAGCTAACTGCTAGCACCAACGTTTCCTTGCGTCCTATTTCTTGGGAAGAAACGATGCGGATACCTGCCGCAGCTACAGTTCCAAACATCAAAAGGGTTGCACCACCCAATACCGGGTCGGGCATCAGTGAAAAGACAGCTCCTACGATGGGGAACAATCCTAAAAGTACCAGCATTGCTGCTATATAATATCCCACGTATCGGCTAGCTACTCCGGTCAGTTGGATAATCCCATTGTTTTGAGCAAAGATAGAGTTAGGGAAAGAGTTGAATATTCCTGCCAGAAAAGAATTGAATCCATCTGCCATTACCCCGCCGGAGACACGTTTCAGATAGGCATCTCCTTCAATAGGAAGACCGGAAATCATCGAATTGGCGGTAACATCTCCCGTGGCTTCAATAGCCGTTATCAGATATACCAAGCCAATAGCAATGAAAGAAGAAATGTTAAACTCAACACCATATCTGAAAGGCTGGGGAATGTTGAAACTCATCAGCATTTCCACGTTCAGCGAACTCATATCCACCTTTCCCAATGCAAAGGCCAAGCCATAGCCAAGGCAAAGACCCAACACAATGGAACTCATACGCAGGTATTTGTTCTTACAACGATTGAAGAAAAGTACGCTCAGAAGTACCAATGCTGCAATAGAAAGATTCTCCCATGTAGCGAAAGTGCCATTGTCCATTGCCGAATAACCACCTCCACAGGATACGATGCCTACTTTTATCAGACTTAATCCGATAAGCAGTACGACGATGCCTGATACTAACGGTGTTATAATATTACGTAGATACTTGAATGTGCGGCTAACAATCATTTCGATGGGTGCGGCAGCCATGCAAGAGCCGAATATCAAAGGTAATCCGCCTACCAAACCTGTGGCTATGATGGGACCGATAAAGGAAAAGCTGGTTCCCTGAATGCAGAGCAACCCTGCTCCCACCCCACCGATACGACGGCATTGTATAAATGTAGAAACTCCCGAAGCGAAAAGAGACATTGAAACCAGGAAGCTCGTCTTTTCTACATCCAGTTTCAGCGCACTTGCGATGATAAGCGGAGGAGTAATAATGGCTACGAAAATAGCCAATAGATGTTGCAAGGCCGCAAACAGTGCGTCTTTGAAAGGGGGACGGTCTTCTACGCCGTAGATTAAATCTGTTTTCATTCAGTAGTTTTATTCTATCTTTTCTTCGGAGCGCAAAATTAGTTAAATCTGCACAATATACACATTCCCCCACTTGTTTTTTATGGCAAGTTATTATTTCCTGTATCCCACCATAAGCGAATGCCTCCGTTATTTTCTTCTCCCAGTGCTTCTACAAGGGCATGATATTGCTCCGAGTCTTCCGTCTGCAATGTTACCTGATGATAGCACTGATAGATGGTTCACCTTTTTCGCTGACAACGCGCCCCTGCACAGTAGAATGAGTCTTTCAATTATCAGGATACAAAAATAGCTAAATATTCCGAACCTAACATTTTTTTGCATTGATTTTGAGGGAAATGAACAATATCACTACTTTTGCATTAAATTTAAAATAAAATTTTGATATGGAAATCGAACTTCATCCGTTAAAGCCTTTTCTCCCTGCCGAATCCAAGCTATTAATGCTAGGCAGCTTTCCGCCACAGAAAAAAAGGTGGTCTATGGATTTCTATTATCCTAACCTTAATAATGATATGTGGCGTATCTTCGGCATTTTGTTCTTCAACGATAAAGAGCATTTCCTGAACGATACGCGGAAAGCCTTTTGTCGCGAACGAATCATTGATTTCCTAAATGAGAAGGGAATAGCTATGTTTGATACCGCTTCTTCCATTCGCAGATTGCAGGACAATGCTTCGGATAAGTTTCTGGAAGTGGTGCAGCCAACGGATGTTGCAGCATTGCTCCGCCAACTTCCGCAATGTAAAGCGATTGTCACCACCGGACAAAAAGCAACGGATACGCTACGGCAACAATTTGACATCGAAGAACCGAAAGTGGGCGATTACTCCGAATTTATTTTCGAAGAACGAGCCATGAGACTGTACAGGATGCCTTCTTCTTCAAGAGCATATCCGCTGGCATTGGACAAGAAGGCTGCTGCATACCGGATTATGTATCAGGATTTACAGATATTGAAATGAACACCTAACAGTAGATAATAGTAATCATTAAAAGAAAGATTAAGTATGAAACCTTTGTTTTTACAATACCCGGCTTGCAGCACTTGCCAGAAAGCCAAGAAGTGGTTAACAGAAAATCACATTGAGTACACCAACCGACTTATTGTTGAAGAAAATCCTACGGTAGAGGAACTGAAAGCTTGGATTCCGCGTAGCGGCTTGCCTTTGAAAAAGTTCTTTAACACGAGTGGTTTAGTTTATAAGGAGCTGAAACTGAGCGAGAAGTTGCCAAGCATGAGCGAAGAAGAGCAGATTGCCCTACTTGCCACTAACGGGAAGTTAGTGAAACGTCCGCTAGTAGTGACAGATAGCTTTGTATTGGTCGGTTTCAAACCCGACGAATGGGAAAAATTGAAATAGTTTAAAACTTATTTATCCGAATGTTTGCAGATTCGGAAGTTTCTACTACCTTTGCAGCCGCAAACACGGGAGTAGCTCAGTTGGTAGAGCACTGGTCTCCAAAACCAGGTGTCGGGAGTTCGAGCCTCTCCTCCCGTGCAAGAATAAATAGCTGTAAGTAAATAACTTGCGGCTATTTATCGTTTATAGGTCGGACAAATGTCGGACACAATAGAGTGAACCACCCGAAATAGAGTATCTTTCATCAACGTTTCAAGAACAGTTAATCATTTTCAGCCCTTGCTTAGCTGTTTCAATCACCATTTTTTGGTTGACCTCCTTATCAGGCGCTTTATAGCGCAGCTTTACTTTCAGGAGTTCATTAGCTCCAGTCGGTTTCGCAGTTGTTTTCTTCTTCTCCGCCTTCTGATATTTCAGTTCATTCACTTTGCCTACATACAGATGCTTCACTCCCACCAAAATTACTTCATAAAATGCAGTTACCGTGTACCCTACTCCCATATTTCCGGTATTTTTTGCACCGTTATTGAAGTCTTCATCTTTCAGCAGTCGACTCTCATAACCTACCAATCGATATGCCTGCACTTGTGAAGGATTAAACTCTACCTGTAACTTGACATCTTTGGCTACCGTATGCAATGTTGCACCTTTTTTAGCAGAAATTGTATATTTGCCATGCATGTTAGTAACCACACCATTTGTAGTACCTTCTATCAGTACACAACAGCCGACAATCGGTGTTCCGTCCGTTGCATCCGTCACCACACCCGTCACAGTAAGAGTTTGTCCATTAGCTCTCCCCAAAGAAACAATTGCCATCAGCAGTACGAGCATCATAGCTCTAAATTGATTTGCTTTCATAACTTCATTATTTTAAATTTTACAATTAATTCGCTTTACTATAGAGATGCATATTTCACACGAATTCCATAAAGTGCCTGAAGTTTTTTTATTCTCCCACCACTATGTCTTCAGAAAATAATCCACCTTTCTTTTGATTCTTCCAATATGATATGTATATTTGCGAACAATAAACACCCATTAAAATGAAACATGAAGTTGATGGAAGGCGAGAAATAGCATCGCGAAACACCGCTTGGGCAAATATAATCGCCCGCAAACTCACCGGTTGGGGCATCACCCCTAACCAAATTTCAATGATGAGCGTACTCTTTGCTCTAATCGGTTGCCTCTTGCTTATCAGCACCGTAGTTTATCCTGATTCCAATAAATATGTTGCTTATATCCTATTCATCGCCTGTATGCAATCCCGATTGCTCTGTAACCTGTTTGATGGAATGGTAGCAATCGAGGGAGGAAAGAAAAGCGCTAATGGTGACTTATATAATGATATGCCCGACCGCTTTGCAGATGCCCTCTTTATTATCCCCGTGGGCTATGTAGCAGGAGGTTTCGGGATAGAATTGGGGTGGCTTGCTGCCCTGTTGGCTGTGATGACGGCTTATTTCCGCTGGATAGGAGCCTATAAGACACAGCAACATTTCTTCAACGGTCCCATGGCCAAGCAACATCGCATGGCACTACTGACTTTAGCTTTTGTAGTCGCCACGTCCTGTATCCACTGGGGTTATGAACAAATGGTATGCCTTGTCACCCTTGTGGTGATGAATATCGGCCTTATTGCTACACTAATTCACCGCTTATACCTCATGAGTCACACCGCAAAACAATAAAAAGATATGAAAGACCTATTAGATAAAATATTCCCTACGCTGAGTGATGAACTGGTTATTGTCATTTCTCTCATCATCGGGTTGCTTATTACGGCAAGCATCATTCTCTTCCTTGTAAAAAAGTTATCTCCGAAAACAAACATCAGCGAGTTATCCTCCCGCACCCGTTCGTGGTGGCTAATGGCCGGAATGTTTATCGGAGCCGTCTTTATCAGTTATGACATTTCTTATTTCTTCCTTGCTTTTCTTTCTTTTATAGCTTTCAGAGAACTCTACTCAGTACTCGGTTTCAGAGAATCAGACCGCAGGGCGCTGTTCTGGGGCATACTTGCCATACCTATCCAATATTATCTGGCATACATAGCCTGGTATGGAGCCTACATTATATTTATCCCCGTAGTGATGTTCCTCGTGCTGCCCCTCCGCCTAGTATTGAAAGGAGACACACATGGAATCACCAAATCTATGGCACTGCTGCAATGGATTCTAATGCTTTCAGTATTTGGTATCAGCCATCTCGCCTACCTTCTCTCGCTTCCCGAACTCCCCGGTTTCAATGCCGGAGGACGAGGATTGCTGCTTTTTCTTGTATTCCTCACGGAAATCAATGACATCATGCAATTCATTTGGGGCAAATTGCTCGGGCGACATAAAATTCTGCCCAAAGTGAGTCCTAACAAAACATGGGAAGGCTTTTTGGGAGGGGTAATCAGTACCACTACCATTGGTTATTTCCTCGGCTTCCTTACCCCGCTCTCCACTCCTAATGTGATTCTGGTAAGCGCCCTCATTGCCCTTGCCGGATTTGCAGGAGACGTGGTTATCTCTGCCATTAAGCGGGACAAAGGCATCAAGGACATGGGCGACAGCATCCCCGGACACGGTGGAGTATTTGACCGTATAGACTCACTCTCCTACACCGCTCCCGTATTCTTTCATCTGGTTTATTACATCGCTTATTAAGTCTGCACAATGAAAAAAAGATTCATGCAATCTGCCGTTATGCAGATTATATATAAAGGTGTTCTTCATTGGTTTCTTAAGTTTATCGTAGGAGTGCAGTTCACCGATTGCCGGTTTCTGAGGAAGGAAAAGCAATTTATTATCCTTGCCAATCACAACAGCCATCTGGATACCTTAAGCCTGCTATCTTCACTGCCCGGCGACCTGTTATGGAAAGTAAAACCCGTAGCCGCAGAAGATTATTTTGGTAAAACCCGCTTTCATGCTTCCGTCAGCAATTACTTTATCAACACCCTTCTTATCAGAAGAAAAGGAGAAAAAGACTCGAAGCATGACCCAATCCGCAAAATGCTTGATGCTATTGACGCTGGATATTCGCTTATTCTCTTCCCCGAAGGCACCAGAGGGAAACCTGAACAAATGGGGAAAATTAAATCGGGTATAGCCCGCATCCTGTCCTTACGACCGGAATTGAAGTATGTCCCCGTTTTCATGACAGGCATGGGGCGCTCCCTGCCCAAAGGCGAGATGATTTTGTTGCCATATAAAGCATCCATACATTACGGAAGCCCAACGCTGGTCGATAGTACGGATACTTACGATATACTCAATCAGATTACAGAAGGTTTCGAAGAATTGAAAGAAAAATTTCAAGTAATTGCCGAAGAAGAAGATTAAATATTGTTCTTCAAAAGAAACATATCGAAACTGTCGGACGAGGAATTACTGACACACTATGCAAAGTCCGGGGACACGGAATATCTCGGTGAATTGTACAACCGATATATCCCGCTGCTTTATGGACTATGCCTGAAATTTCTGCTAGATGAAGACCGTGCATAAGAAGCTGTGATGCAGATGTTTGAATACTTACTGCCCAAAGTTGCCAATTTGATTGCCATGAATGAGGATAAACGGAAACTCGATGAAGTGGTACTACCCTTCCTTGTCGACAAAAAGGGACGTTCCTACCATATCGAAGTTAAACAAAGTCTCCGCGAATCGGCTGATAAAGAAGCGATGCGGCTCATACAGGAAGGACCAGACTAGACTTACGTAGATAAACTTGCAGAAATAACAGTGAAATTCTAATCTCTTAATTCCTTTGCATCAAATCAATGCAAAACAGCGATTCCTTGTTTAATAGATAAGGCGTACCTGACGCTTATCCATCATTAACTCACCCGGGTGATTCACTCGAACCACCGTAGTGACTCACCTGACTCACCTGAGTGATTCACCTGAATCACCCAAGTGAGTCATTTATAAAACTAAGGAATCAGCAGGTCATCTTATATTAATTCATAGCTTGCCATCTGTATCGGCATATCCAGGTTATGAAGCACCTTCTCCAGCAAGATACCTTCCCGATTGTCATACTCGTAACCGAAAGTGGCACGGATACCTTGAAGGATAAATTGCGTAGCACGGTCCAACGCCATCGGAAGGCTGTCTCCCTGCATCAACGAGCCGGTGACGACACTGGTAAACGTATCCCCCGTGCCCGGATAATGGGCGGGAAGATAAGGGCAGGTCACTTTCCAGTAACGGTTTCCCTGACGATTGTAGGCATAGACGGAAGTTTTATGAGGTTCATCATGCACGGGCACACTCGTGATAATGACTACCTGCGGGCCTTCGTCGGACAGCAGACGGAGATATTCTTTCAGTTCATCGTCCGTATTGTCTCCCTTATAGGGCTTATCGAGCAGATAAAACAGTTCGGTCAGATTCGGAGTCACCACATCCGCCTTCGTGATGAGGTGACGCATTTCCTTCACCATATCCAAATCGAAGTTGGTGTAGAGTCGCCCGTTATCTCCCAAAACCGGGTCGGCAACTATCAGGCTGTCCGGCTGGCGGAAGTCTTTGATGAAGTCCGAAACTATCTGAATCTGCCGCGGAGAGCCTAGATATCCGGTATAGATAGCGTCAAACTGCACTTCCAACTTCTTCCACTCAGCTATAATTTTCGGCATTTCATCCGTCAGGTCCAAGAACGAGAAGCCAGGATACTGCGTATGATTGGACAAGACAGCCGTAGGCAACGGGCATACCTGAAAGCCCATCGACGACAGAATAGGGATGACGACTGTGAGTGAAACACGTCCCATCCCCGAAAGGTCGTGAACGGCAGCTATCTTCTTTACCTTATTTGCGTACATACGATTTTATATATTGACGTTATTTTATTCTTCTTTTTTCTTAGGAATGATAAGCCTGTTATCTGTGATAATAAACCTGCTCTTTTGTGATGGTAAGCCTGCGTTATCTCAAAATAACCAATACATCCCGTGCCCCGTGCGCTCCCATCACCAATGCCTGCTCGATGTCCGCCGTCTTTGAAGGACCGGAGATGAAGGTGCCGAAGCCGTATTGCTGCACATCCAGCTCGCGGTAAGCATCGTACATCGTATCCACAATCCGGTTACGGTCTAGCAGAATGACCAACGTTTCCGAAATAAAATAAAGCGCTTTATGCTTCACTTCCTGCGGAATCCAGATGGCGCCATTCTCCGCTACGCCTATCTCGCCTTTCACCACGGCAACATCCGTTCCGTCCAACTCCCGCGGGTCGTCCAGCATATCGGGATTGAACGTTGCGCAGGATATTTCCGGCAATACGGAAGCAATGCGCACGGCATCGGGATAGGTGCGGCGAATCACTGCATTCACGTCTTCTCCTTGCCCCAACACAACAGCCGCACCGCCCACTGCCCTACTGATGGCGCAGAATTGTTCCAGCTTATCCGTATAGGTGATTCGATTCATATATTCCAGAACCGGCTTTTCGTAGCGCACCTGTTCGCTCGCATGCCGACGAATCTTTGCTAATATTTCTTCTTTGCTACTCATTTCGTTTCCTCCTTTTCCTGTTGCACTTTATTCTTCTTCCACATCTCATTGAACGACTCTTTGGCAAACTCAGGCAGTTCGCGCCCTTTGCCCCAATCGTCCAGATTATTGTACTTCATGAAACGCGGCATACCGTTCACCATCGGCGCCGCCCACAATGCCGCATTGAACAGAGCGGGACGCTCCATCAGGAACTTCATGCCACCGGACATTATCTTCTTTCCGGTGCTAGCCTTCCCCAGTCCGTCCAACTCTTGACGCCACTTGTAAATCTGCTCCGCCAAATCTACCTTTACCGGGCAAACATCGGAACAGGATATGCACAGCGAGCAAGCGGAAAGATTGTCGTAATACTTCTCCGGATTGTGTGCCATGCCGAGGTTGATGCCGATAGGGCCGGGGATGAAGTAAGTGTAAGAGTATCCCCCACTCCGGCGATACACCGGGCAGGTGTTCATACAGGCACCGCAACGGATGCAGTTCAGTGTCTTGATATGGTCCGGTTTGGAGAGTATTTCGCTACGTCCGTTGTCGACAATGATAATATGATATTCACCACCTTCGCGGGGACGGCGGTAATGGGAGGTATAAGTAGTGACCGGCTGCCCCGTGGCAGAGCGTGCCAACAGGCGGGTGAACACGCCCAATGAATCGAGGTCGGGCACAATTTTCTCCATGCCGAAGGCGGCTATGTTCAGCTTAGGAAACGATGTTCCCATGTCGGCATTACCTTCGTTGGTGCAGACTACGACGTCTCCGGTGGATGCCACGGCAAAGTTTCCTCCTGTCATGGCGGCTTCGGCGTTCATAAACAGATGGCGCAGGTTCTTGCGGGCGGCGTGGGTGAGATACGTAGGGTCGGCATTTCCCTTCTCCGTGCCCATCTCCTTTTCGAAGAGTTCTCCTACCTGCTGCCGTTTCAGGTGGATGGCAGGCATCACGATGTGGCTCGGTTCGAGGTGCATCAGTTGGAGGATGCGTTCGCCCAAATCGGATTCTACGACATCGATGCCGCGTTCCATCAGGAAGGGGTTCAGTCCGCACTCTTCGGCAAGCATGGACTTGCTTTTGATGAGGTGGTGGACGTTGTGTTCGTTCAGTATCCCGTAGATGATGGCGCAATATTCGTCGGCATCTTTCGCCCAATGGACAATGGCACCGTTGGCAGTGGCGTTCTTCTCAAACTCAAGAAGGAGTTCTTCGAGGTGGCTGTTCGAATATAGTTTCAGTTCGCAAGCCTTGTTGCGCAGCTCTTCCCACTCGGGAACTTCCTTACTCATTTTATCTCTCTTGGCACGCACCAACCAGAGGGTTTCGTTGTGCCATGCTGCATTCTTGCTGTCCTGCAAGAATTTCTCGGCAGCCTTGGAATGTTTCGTACTCATGATTGCGACGCTAAGATTTCTACTATATGGATGATTTGAATAGGCAAATGCTCGCGCTTGATAACGCCTTGCATATGCATCAGGCACGAACTATCAGCTCCGACGATGTATTCGGCTCCGGTAGCCATGTGGTCTTTCACCTTATCACGCCCCATGCAGACGGACACCGCCTGTTCTTCCACGGCAAACATTCCTCCGAAGCCGCAGCACTCGTCTACGTGGCTGGGTTCGAAGACTTGGATGCCTTCCACCATTTCGAGCAAGTCGCGCAGCTTATTATAATAAGGTATGTTCAGCTCGCTGGGCGCAGAGATAAAGAGTTCGCGCACGCCGTGGCAACTGTTGTGGATACTTACCTTATGCGGGAAACGCGCAGGTAGCTTAGCGGGTTTTATCACATCGTGCACGAAGTCGCAGATATCGTAAATCTTTCCTGCACTCTGGCACGTGTGCCCTTCTTTCCCGAGGATGCCGGGATGATTTTCTTTCACAAACGCCACGCAACTGGCGGAGGGACCGACTATGTAGTCATACTTACGGAACAATTCGTCGAAACGAAGTGCCAACTTCACCGATTCATCTTCAAAACCGGCATTTGCCATCGGTTGTCCGCAACAGGTCTGGTCCAACGGATAATCGACGTCTACTCCTAAACTCTTCAATAGCTTATACGATGCCACCCCCACGTTGGGATAAATGGCATTGATATAACAAGGAATAAACAAACCTACTTTCATACTGTCTGTATTATGTAATAAATTAGATGCAATTGTCTGCTACATCCGCGCGTTCCTTTATCTGTCCTAACGGATGTCGATAAGTTTGTGCGTTTGCAGGCTAAGTCTCCATTTGGGATGTCGCATTACACAGTCCACTGTTGCAGCAGTGTTATTACAAGAACAAGGCTGGAGGAAGAAATGTTCAGCGGGAAGCAGTTCATAAATGCTGATATCTTGTCCTTCATAGACTACTTTCACTTCATCTATCCTTTTCACCTTGAGCCGAGCGCCTTGCTTGGGCGAACAGGTCACCCAGTCCACCGATTCGGGAAGCAGGTTCGTTCCGTTAGTTTCTACGGTGACGTACTTTCCGGCTTCGTGCAGGCGGTCGATTAGTGCATCGTCTATCCAGAGGGAAGGTTCGCCGCCTGTCAGCACAACGGTCACGGCGGGATATTTCTTTACTTCTGAAATGATTTCATCATCGGTCATCATCGTACCTTCTTCGTGCCGCGTGTCGCAGAAACTACATTTCAGGTTGCATCCGGAGAAGCGGATGAAAATAGCCGGGGTTCCGGTATAGTAGCCTTCGCCCTGCAAGCTGTAGAAGATTTCGTTAATCTTTCTCATGAGTCATAAAATTAGGTCTTATTGTCTTGATGGCGGTAGACTACTCTTTCTCTTCAGCAGCGGAATCTTTCTCTCCAATCATCTGGTCTTTTTCTTGGGCTGTCTGGTCCTTCTCGTAGATTACGATATTCCCTTCCGACTCCTGCACCTGCACTTTATAGCATTGGGGAATTTGTTTGCACACCCATCGGGCGATGTTCTCTGCCGTGGGGTTGAAGGGAAGAACTTCGTTCAGGTTCTGATGGTCGAGCTTTTCCATCACTACTTCTTTGATACGGGTGAAGTCGACCACCATTCCTTCGGAATTGAGCCGTGCAGAACGGCAATAGACGGTGATAATCCAGTTGTGACCATGTAGACTTGCGCATTTGCTGCGATACGGAAGTACCAACTTATGAGAAGCCGATATCTCCATGCGTTTGATTACTGTAAACATCGTTGTATGTATTTTAATAAGTTACACGCATCTAATGTCACCTCGATGCAAGGGCAAAGGTAATATAAAAAGAGTTCCCATTCAGCAAAGTTGGTAACTTTTTCGTGTTTTTACACTATCTTTGCTGCATGAAAACTCTCTGCATAGTCTTAGGAAGCATTTCTCTCGCACTCGGCATTCTCGGCATCTTCCTGCCGTTGCTGCCCACTACTCCGCTTCTGCTTCTCACGGCTGCCCTTTACTTCAAAGGGTCGCCCCGATTATATAACTGGCTACTGAATCACCGCCACTTCGGTCCGTATATCCGCAACTTCCGCGAGAACAAGGCGATTCCGCTCCGTGCCAAGATTATTTCCCTCAGCCTGATGTGGGGAACGATGCTTTATTGCATCTTCTTCCTTATTCCGCTGCTATGGGTGAAGGTTCTCCTTGGGCTGATTGCCGCAGGAGTCAGTTATCATATTCTTTCTTTCAAGACGTTGAGGTAATTGGATAGTCCTTGGCGAGCATCGGCAAGTTTGTCTTCCCAATGCTTCACTGAGTTCTGTCCGATGATATCGGTCACGTACTTCACGGAGATAAAAGGTATCTCTTTGGAACGGCAGACGAAAGCTTGCGCATAGGCTTCCATATCTACCACGTCACCGCTGACGTGGGTCAACTCTGTCAGGAAACTATCTCCCGTATTGCATACTCCGTTCTCCGTCCAATGCGCGCAATATCCTTTTTCTTCGAGCAAAGCCGACGAATCGATATCACACTCTATGCCTAGATTGGATAACTTCTGCATATCACGGTCTACAAACTTACGGCAGACAAAGATATCTCCCACTTGGTGATTGACCGTTCCCGCACTGCCGATATTCAATACTAAATCGGGCTGTACCTGACGAATAGCTTCTGCCAGATGATAGGCGGATTTCACTTTACCAATGCCTGTACGGATGTAGTACGGTTCCACTTCAGGCCACTTTATTTCTACAAATTCGCCTTGGACGGCGTAGGTTACTAGTATTTTCAACATCATAAATCTAAATTATAAAATCTATACTTTTCTTTCTATACAGACAAAGGTACGAAATAGTTCATAATTAGAGTGGAAGATAGGGCGAAAATATATCAGTTCTAAATTATGGACAGAATATCAATCAATTTCATCATTAAAGAGAACTCAATCTTTTTTATTAGGATGACTAAATTTCCAAATATATCTGTACCTTTGCCGAATAGAAAAAGACTTCCTCTAAGGCTTTAGTTATGGCTCATGCTTATTCAAATGTTATCATTGATAAAATTGAAGAAGCTGTAAAGAATGGCCTTGTGGGCAATGAGTCTGATAATTGGTAAATTGAATGATATAGTTTTAGTATGTACTATTTAAAATCTAGTGTATGGATATCATATTGTTAATTACATCGATTGTTGTTATTGTATTTGGAGTTCTACAAGTTATTTTAGCACATTGACATATAATTAATTATACAATAATGGATATAACTTACAATTTTATTGCAAGTTACTCATGTTGGTTAGTCTTATGATAAAAAGGTGACGCATCTTTGTTAATAACAATTTTCAGTTATTTATCAACAGTTGTATTCTGGAAAATTCAAACATTTAACATTAGGGAACACTCCCCCGGTCGTTACTAGCCGAGACCGACTTATCATTAATGATAAGCGAACTTCATAGTGCGATTATACTACTTTATTCTCATACGATATATCACTCGCCCCATAATAATCAATGCGAAAACAATAACAATCCCGAACGCCCACCCTCCCAACTCCATTTTTAACGACTGCCATCGTGTTAACTGCTTCTCGACCTGATAAGGAACCTGAATAGAATCAACCTTAATAACTGTATCCGTCTTATTGATTGTCAGATACCGATAACGATACTTGTACTTATACAGGTATACCGTATCACCATTTACCAACATATAGACGCTATCACGTTGGTAGATGCTGTCATATCGGATGCTGTCACGTGTCTTGTACTCAGTCCTCATCGTCTCAACCGGAACATATTGTGTCCGGCAGGAAGTTAGCCATACTCCCGACATCAAGAGTATGGCTAGAATGTATATTAGCCGTTTCATAGCTTCAGTGTTTGTCCCCTGTTTTTCCCATCCGCCCGGTAGCTCACGTGCACCCAGCTAAAATCATTCTCATTGATAAGCTGGTCAAACGGCAGATACTTCCTGATAATCTCAAACAGTTCACGGTTGCCTTGCTTGGTTCCGGCATAGATATCAGCCGCTTCACCCTTCATGTGCTGGGAAGTCTTTGCGCCTCCAACTGCTCCGTTCAGGTCTTTCGACCGGAAGCCGGAACTAACGATTATCGGACGTCCGAACCTCTCACGCAACGGGTCAAGTACATTATCCACCAAAGCGGTTAACGCTTCCACTTGCTGCGTATCCGGCTTGTTTTCTATTCTACGTACATCTGCCACGCTGGAACGGCATAATTCTTCGATTGTAAAATGTTTCATTTCTGTACCTCCTTTATTTTATTGATTAACTCCAAAGCATCTTTCTCCGATGCACACTTGATAATATTAGCTATCAGCCCCGGAAGCTCGGCCGCATGGCTGCGTTTCTTCTTGTTATGCTCCCAGACACTTCTAAACTCGATGGTTAATATCCCTACCGTAATGATAATAGTCATATACGGAAGCACATACCAAGTGAACAACAAGCCAAGGGTATCGAACATCAACCCGAACAACATTATGCGCCAGTAGTCACCAGCTTTGGCAAATGTCCTGCGCAATCCCTTGCTATCTACCTTTTCCTTCATTACATGGGCAGTCTGAACACCGTCCCACATATCAATCAGCACAGACACAAACATGACCAGCCAGCACATTAAGGTTACCCCTATATGCCTATATAAGTTAGTTAGGTCCAACGTATGCAAAAACTCCCAAACATCTTCCATCTCCTCTCTTCATTTTAATATTAAGATAATGCTTCATTTACTGCAACCTGTACGGCTGCAATGAAGTTACTTTTTACA
>NZ_URFY01000067.1 GCF_900547205.1 uncultured Bacteroides sp. | reverse complement strand
CCCAAGGTTACAACCATAACTTTTGGAAACCGCCTTATCCGCCCAGTCATCTCCCGCGCCAAACTGCTTCAACAACAGATTGCGGTGTGAAGGTTCATACGTGTGGCGGGTACGGGCATTGCTTTCACCGTAGTATTGTTGTGCCAGTCCAAGGACCTTCTCGTACTTATTGGAAGCGCCCCCACCCGATGTAGGGACGGGAAGCGTTTGCGACTCAAGGTTTCCCAAGCCGTTGTATTCGTAACTCTCAGTCAGGTCATTTCCCAGAGGGGTGAAGCCGATATGAGTCTTTTGGGAAACACCACCAAAACCATCTCCATAGGACACGTCCGCCAACGTACGAACGCTGTTTGTCTTCAATTGGGGGGCCGCTCCGGTATATTTGTCAAGCGGAGTCAGCGTAAGGATGCCATAACGGTCGCTCACGTTTATCGTTTTCGACTGGGCGCGAAGAAGACCGGAACTCGTGCCGAATACGACCATCAGCACAAGAATTATGATTCTTTTTATATTCATAATCTATTTCTTTTTAAAGGTTTCCAACTTATCTCTTATATTCATTGTACTCAAGCACGGCACCGTCCTTGTCGCGTGTTTCCGTCAGTCGGCCAAAGCCATCATAGCTGTAGGTCGTTATGTTCCCATTGAGCTCATTCACATAGACCACACCTCGGTGCGGGGCATACCTGTAGACAGTCACCCGACAGGGAGCCGGAAATGCCGAACGAAGCGAAAGCAAACGGTTTTCAAGAGCACTCCCGTCAAGAGACTGAAGAGACTCGATGCTCACACCAAGTTTTGACACTACTTCCTGATAAGAAGCACCTTCGACAATGGCCACCGGACGGCTGTAGCCATAGCCCCAGAGCAATGCCACGACGGGAGCGTCGTCACGACGGATTTCACAAATATTCCCTTGAGCATCATGTACGGGATAGGACTCGCTCATGGAGTATAACGCCTCCTGTTCCCAGACGGTAATCTCGTCCAGCAGCGCCGAGCCAAAACCAGAATGGATGCCATAAGTGAAGCCGGCGGAGGAGTCTAACATAAAACCGTCAGGTCCTTGCACCGTCTCCCCAATAAAAAGGGGCTTCAGTACATCGTTGGCATTTGTCATCGCTTTTCCTACGGCATTATAATATTCATGATAGGGATATCTGCATTCCCGCTTTTTCTCCTTCCCGTCACTCGACTTATATGTCTCGGACACTGGAAGACCGGTGCGGGCATCCCAGTCCGTGGAGCCATAAGCCCGGATGATGGTATCGCTGACCGACTTCCCGTCATAGTAATCCGAAGTGACGGATATCTGGGGTACCACCCGCGTATTTCCCATGCCGATACCATACCTGTATTCGCGATAACTACGCTCATATTGAGTCTCCACACCCGGCTGATACTCAACGACAAGGTTAGCACGCCGCACATCACGGCCAGTCACCACAGGGGTATTATTCTTAAGGGAAAGCGAGGTATAATTATGGTGTTCATCATGTACGGGACAGTCCGTATCAACATCATAATCCGTTTTCCTGATCAACTTGCCCTTCTTATAATGCGACACTTCATCATGAACCATGCCATTGAGTATGCCTGGGAAGTAGAAATCAGTATTGAATTCATATTCTTCACGTGCCAACACCTTTCCGCTCCTGTCTTTCTCCACAACATTCACATTAGGATACAATATAGACACACCGGCAGACGCACCGGCATCGGCCACGGGAAGGGAGGAGTACAAACGGTAACGCAGATAGTCGCGGGAATTACTACGCAAATAAAGCTTTTCCATCTCATCGGTAAAGGATACTTCGGGGACATAACCAATCGGTTTACCGTCTTTTTCGTAGTAGAAAAAACGTTCGTTTTTCAAATTGCCTTCCACATCACGGCATCGGATGGAATAGATGCGCAGACCACCTGCATAGGCCAAGGATTCATTACCGTATTCGTCCACTTCAGGATAGGTATTGAGATCATAAGAGAACCCCTCGCTTGCACCTGACGGATAGCGGATGGACTCCAACGAATAGGTTTGCGCGGAGACTATTTCCGGCGTGCGGTCGGCACCCCCGATATAGGCATAGTAGCAGTCGGATTCACAGTTAAACTCAACCAATTGCCTTTCCACAAGGTCAGTATTGGAGGTCTTTCCATTATAATATCCGAACCGGTCGACGGCCTTGGTCTGCATGGGCGAATAATTGTTCCAAGAATCATAATAAGACATGGTATAACTGCGGCTCTGATTGATGACAAGGTCCGTAAACTTGACTTCCGTCAGCAGTGCACGTCCCATAAAAGTCAGCTTCTTATAGTTCAACGCGACGCGTTGGATTTCAAGCTCGTTTTCAAAGATATGAACACCCGTCAGCAGGGAAGCAGAATAGTCAAAAACTACCTTTCCATTAGCGTAAGTGATTTCTTTAGGAAACTTGGCATCAACCGAATTGCTAGGCCGCTGGTCATACGTGCCGGCATCCTCAGTTCTAAAATCCGCCCACAGGGAGTCATTTTCCAAGGTAAGACCATTGGTCCTGAAAAACCTGAGTTCACCGTTTACTCCTTGCCAGTAGCCATTTTTTAGAACTTCAATCATATCTTCCACGGCATAATAATCATAATTATCGATGTAAGTGAGTTGCTGCTTGACATACGAGAAAGAAAGCTTGTCGTTTCTTAGGCTAGTCACGTCTTTCAGTTTCCAGCCGGTAATCATTCCCAGATTGGTGTACTCGGTTTCTGTAAAGTTGTAGATATTGCCGGAACCGTCCGTCACCTTAAAACCCGATCTTATATCGGTGGTTTCCACCTTAGTGGTAGTAAGAGGCAAGTATACAGGCACATACGTCCCGCTTTCCGAAGACTTCTCAGGGCGCTTGTAGACAAAGTTCCCCTGCGAATCAAACGTGCTGTAGAAAAACACGTCAGGCTGCTCATTGGCAAGTCCCTCGGTTATCTGATGCAAATAGGAAGCATCATCACTCCCGAAATTGGGATTGTAAATCAGGTAACCCTCCTCATCACGGCTGCCTTGAATGCTACGGGACATCGTTGGACCGAAATCCATACTCCAGCCCAGTCCCGCAATCCCGTTGCCGGAAGAAACCTTGATGCCGCCACTGTCGTATTGAAGTCGCAAAGGCAATGTGAAATCCCTTGTGCGGATCTCGTAGATCGGAATGCTCAAGTCAAGCTTACCCGTATTATGATTGACGGGGCACATTATATGCTTCATCAAGGATTCAGCTATCGGAGAAACAGGTACATAGTTATATTTGTATTTTCCCTCCGTTTTTGCCAAAGACGCAGAACCGGTTTGGCCAAAGACGCTGCCCACACAAGTGAGCAGCGCTAATAGTAAAAATGTTATTTTATTCATCATAGATAATAATTGTCTAGTTTATTGATTAATAAGTGTCAATGTCGGGGTTCTTACAAATTCATCGCATTAGCCCCCAGTACCCCGGCCAAAGCCGAAGCAACCGCGATAACCACCTTCAGGATCATATCCCATACAGATTTCTTCATTGCCATAATTTACCTCCTTTCCGTTCATTAATAAGTTGTTTTACTCTGTGTCAAACCGCCCTCTCCTCCGCCATAGCGACGAGTTCCGCGTATTCCTTCTCCGCGTCGAAGCACGGACACTCTTTAATCCACTCTTTCGGTTCTATCTCGCCGTTCTTGTTCAGGTCGGGCGAGAGGTCGCGATGGCCGCACACGCGGCAACCGGGAAAGTTGTCCAGCAGTTGAAGCACCAGCAGTTGAAGGCTTTCGCGCTGTTCCGGTGTCCGTGTATCTGCGGGACGCCCTTCACTGTCCAGTCCGCCTTCGTAGCAGACCGCTATGCTGTTGGCGTTGAAACCTTTAGCGTGTGCCCCGTTGCGTTCCAGCGGACGGGTGGCGAGTATCTTTCCATTCCTGCGGATGTAGAAATGATAGCCTGTTCCCTTGAATCCGCGAAGGCGGTGCATCTGGTCTAAATCTTCCGAGGAGAGCGCACAATCCTCCCTCGTGGCGCTGCAATGCACCACAATTAAATTGATCAATCTCATGATAATGGATGTTTTTTTAGTGTAGTTAAAAACTCTGCTACTGATTAAGTACCATACTCAATCCAGTCATTGCTTAGCAAATCTATTCAGTTTACATTTTGTGTACACGCGTTGTCTTTCAATAGCTTATGCAGCCGGATCCGGTGTCTCACCGCCTCCCTCATTGCCGCCACCGCCGCCTTCGCCGTTGTTTCCGCCGCCATTGGCACCGCCGCCGGCATCGCCTACCAGCTTGTCATACCGTGCGCACTTAGCACCGGTCACCATCGAGCGGGTAGCAGTGGTACGGTCCTGATTCTTGGTCGTGGCAGGCTGGAAACGAACGGTGAGCTTTGCCTGTGCGGCAGACACTTCATCGAACGTTTCAACACCTCTTCCACGCGCCACCATCACCATGCGGAAAGTGCCCAGCCCGTCGACACTGACGCTTTCCGAGGATTGAAGATGCTGCGTCATCACCGTGATAAGGTTGTCGAGCGTGTTTTTAACGTCGCCCGGTGAGAGCGAGGAATAGGCTGCAATTTCTTTTGAAAGTTGTGCGGAATCTACATTTCCCGAACGCACTACGCGGGGATAAAACAGTTTTTTACCGCTTTTCTTGTTTTCCAGAGTAGACTGGAAGGGTTTAAATAATACTGGCATAATTGTAATTGTTTTTTAGTCATTAATAATTCTGTTAGTTTCTGTCTTTAAGCGCTTATCAACACTGCAAATATACGACCTTAATTTCAACTGAACAAGGAATTTTGAAAGTGTGCGTTAATAAGTTCGTTAATACAAAATAAGCATTTAACAACCTATATACCAGTATATTACATCAACAAGACGAGCATTAAGAAGCAATATCCCGCTTATTAAGCACGCTCAGTAGGTAATGCCCGGGCAGCTTTATCTTTCCACCGCTCGCACGGATTACGCCGAATCCCTGCCAAACCTTACCTCCAATTTCCCCGTAATTACTTTTCAGCACGATGGCATATTGTTCGGCAGGAGGAATACGGTAGAGGCGGAGATTATCCAGCAAACCGGAAAGGTTGCGCGGACATCCGTCGGCGGGAGCCTGCATACGGTCAACATCCGCTTGCGTCCATTCGCCTTTTTTCTTCACCACCGGACCGGGAATGCTCTTCGCATTGGGGGCCGCCTCCGGATTATTCAGAGAAAAACCACCTCCTTCTCCCCCTTCCTCATCCCCTCCTTGGCAAGGAGGGTTAGGGAGGATATTTTCTTTTCTTTCTTTTTCTTTTCTTTTTATGTAGGCGGTTTTTGTTGCAGCATCCGGGGCTTGGGTTACATTTTCGGGCATTGCGCATACATTATCCGGCAATTCGGCAACAGCATCCGGCGAAGAGCTTGGCTCCGTTTCTTCGGCAATCAAGCAATAGTTGGGCAAGATATGGCGGTTGCTGCGGCGCTTGGTGACAAAGAGATACTGGCGCTGTATGTCGGCAGAAGTCAGGATGCCGTAACGCTTGTAGAGGGCGGAATCGAAGAAGCCGTACTCCACGTAAAGATGCAGCACACGGCGCACACAGTCATTGTCCGTAGTGAAAAGCTGGTCGGAGAGTTCGTCGCAGAAGTCATCGTCGGCAGGCAGATAGTACCCCTCGCCCGAATAGAGGTGCGAAAGGGTGTAGAGCAGGATGGTGAAGGCAGAATCGCCTTCACGCTTCATCACGCGGCGCACGATACGGTCGTGCATGAAATCGGTATTCAAGGGGAAATAGTCGAGCCCCTGTTTTATTCTTCCCATAATAAAAATAATCTGTTTCTTGTGAATAGTAGTGTTTCTATCGGCAGATGCATCCGTTCGTTTCCGGCAGATGCATCCGCCTTTAGTCAATGTGTTCGGCTTTAGTCGATGCGTTCGGCTTCCTCATCGCGCAGCTTCTTGCGTTTCCGCTCAATGCTGGCGGCTACAGTCCGAAGGGCTTGAAGGATAAGCTCTTGGCGCAGAACGGGATCTTCCGTGCGGGTAATGATGGGGTGGTCCGGTTCACTGTCATTCAGCAGGGTGAACTTCTCGTTGCTACGATGGGCACGGCTGGCAGATTTGCGGCATTCCTTGCAGTAGTTTCCCGGGCGACCGGTTTTCTTGTTCATGTAAAAGGCAGTTGCGGGAAGAGAGCGTTTGCAGCATCCGCAAACGTAATGTGTGTGTTTTTTTAAAGCTTTCATTTCTTTGTCTGGTTTAATGTTCAAATAATAGTATGTACTGAGTTTTTAGGGCGCAATTATTTTAATACGGTGTATAGATGCGCCATATTTCATATAAATGTTATCCTGAGGCCGGTTAGTAACGGCTATGCTGTCGTGTAAGGGCAGTTGGGAGGATAGTTCTTAATAACTCGGTTGTCAGATGTTAACAACTGAGCCGACAACTGTTAACACTTAAAACAATAGGTGTTAACTCCTGAGAGATTGGGCATTAATAGCCCATAAAGGGCTTTTCACCCGGGTGGAGCACGGGAATAGTCACGTATTCCGGTCATTTTGATTGAGTTTTCCATGATGTTATCCGTTTTTAATCCATAACCACTGAAACAGTTTTTATGTATTCACAGCGACAAAGATAAAGTAATTTTCATTAAGAAAGCAAATGTTTTAGAAATTAATTCTCAACTATTTCATAAGTCATTGATTATAAACAGATAGAAAGCGATGAATTTTCACGCTTATGCCAGTTTAGCTATACCGTGTCTCTTGGAACGCATCAAACAAACATTCTATAGTAAGAAATCTGAGTTGAAAAAAACCGCCCCTCGACTGAAATAATCTGTGTTAATCTGAGTAATCCGTGGTGGAAAGTCATTATCTTTGCACATTGCAAGCTGAAAACAATAAAAATCACACTATATAATGGAAAAGAAATTCAAAAGAACCACCGTCACATCGGCACTGCCCTATGCGAACGGACCCGTCCACATCGGTCATCTGGCCGGTGTATATGTACCGGCAGATATCTACGTGCGTTATCTGCGCCTGAAGAAAGAAGACGTATTGTTTATCGGCGGCTCCGACGAGCACGGAGTGCCTATCACCATCCGCGCCAAAAAAGAAGGAATCACCCCGCAGGATGTAGTAGACCGTTACCACACGCTGATTAAAGAATCGTTCAAGGAGTTCGGCATCTCCTTCGACGTGTACAGCCGCACCTCGTCGCCCACGCACCACGAACTGGCTTCCGATTTCTTCAAGACGCTTTACAATAAAGGCGAGTTCATCGAACGCACCTCCGAACAATACTACGACGAAGAAGCCAAGACCTTCCTCGCCGACCGCTACATCACCGGAGAATGCCCCCACTGCCACGCCGAAGGCGCCTATGGCGACCAATGCGAGAAGTGCGGAACGTCCCTCTCCCCCACCGACCTCATCAACCCGAAGAGCGCCATCAGCGGCAGCCAACCCGTGATGAAGGAAACCAAGCACTGGTACCTCCCGCTCGACAAGCACGAAGCGTGGCTGCGCCAGTGGATTCTTGAAGACCACAAAGAATGGCGACCCAACGTATACGGCCAATGCAAAAGCTGGCTCGACATGGGCCTGCAACCGCGTGCCGTGAGCCGCGACCTCGACTGGGGAATCCCCGTGCCCGTGGAAGGTGCCGAAGGAAAAGTGCTCTACGTATGGTTTGACGCCCCCATCGGATACATCTCCAACACGAAGGAACTCCTCCCCGACAGTTGGGAAACCTGGTGGAAGGACCCCGAAACGCGCCTCGTACATTTCATCGGAAAAGACAACATCGTCTTCCACTGCATCGTCTTCCCCGCCATGCTGAAAGCCGAAGGCAGCTACATCTTGCCGGACAACGTGCCGAGCAACGAATTCCTCAACCTCGAAGGCGACAAGATTTCGACTTCGCGCAACTGGGCCGTGTGGCTGCACGAATACTTGGCCGACTTCCCCGGCAAGCAAGACGTGCTGCGCTACGTGCTCACCGCCAACGCACCGGAAACGAAGGACAACGACTTCACCTGGAAGGACTTCCAAGCCCGCAACAACAACGAGCTGGTGGCCGTCTACGGCAACTTCGTGAACCGCGCCATGGTGCTCACGCAGAAGTACTTCGACGGAAAAGTCCCCACCCGCGGCGAACTGACCGACTACGATAAAGAAACGCTGAAAGACTTTGCCGACGTGAAGGCGGAAGTGGAGAAGCTGCTCGACGTATTCAAATTCCGCGACGCACAGAAGGAAGCGATGAACCTCGCCCGCATCGGCAACAAATACCTTGCCGACACCGAGCCTTGGAAACTCGCCAAGACCGACATGGAACGTGTAGGAACCATCCTCAACATCTCCCTGCAACTGGTTGCCAACCTTGCCATCGCCTTCGACCCGTTCTTGCCGTTCAGCTCGGACACGCTCCGCAAGATGCTGAACATGGACTCCTTCGAATGGGGCGAGCTGGGACGCGACGACCTTCTCCCCGTTGGTCATCAGTTGAACAAGCCGGAGCTGCTGTTCGAAAAGATTGAAGATGCTACCATCGAGGCACAGGTGCAGAAGTTGCTCGACACGAAGAAGGCGAACGATGAAGCCAACTACAAGGCTAATCCGATTCGCCCGAACATCGAGTTCGACGACTTCATGAAGCTGGATATCCGCGTGGGAACCGTGCTCGAATGTCAGAAAGTGCCGAAGGCGGACAAGCTGCTGCAATTCAAGATTGACGACGGACTGGAAACACGCACCATCGTATCGGGCATTGCCAAGCATTACCAACCGGAAGAGCTGGTGGGCAAGCAGGTTTGCTTTATTGCTAATCTGGCGCCGCGCAAGCTGAAGGGTATCGTCAGCGAAGGCATGATATTGAGTGCCGAGAACAATGACGGTAGTCTGGCGGTGGTGATGCCTCAGAAGGAGGTGAAGCCGGGTAGTGAAGTAAAATAAACAGGAATCTATTATATATGCAACTGTCACTTGAAGACATAGAACATCTGATTGCTTCGAAAGAGTCTAAATCTTTGGAGTTTAAAGAAACAACCGGTCAACTGACACGGGGAATGGAGACCGGTTGTGCTTTCATGAATTCTCCAAGTGGCGGTTATCTTCTCTTCGGCATCAACGATAAAGGGAAAATAATCGGTCAGGAAGTATCGGATAAAACCCAAAAGGAGATAGCTGGGGCATTAAGGAGATTTGAACCTACTGTTTTGGTAGATGTGGCATATGTTCCGATACCTGCTCACGAAAACAAATGCGTCATAGTCATTCATTTTGAGGACGCGTTCAACAAAAAGCCCTATCTATTCGACGGTAGGGCTTACATCAAAATAGAGAGTACTACTTCTGTCATGTCTCAGGAAGCCTATAATGAATTGCTGATGAACAGGCATAAAGAGCAATTCAGATGGGAAGCCTATCTCAACAAACAGCTATCGGTAGAGATGTTTGATAAGGAGAAAATCATAGGCACCATTCGCTTGGGCATCGAAAACGGGCGATTGCCGGAATCAACCATTGAAAACACCGACATACCCGTGTTATTGGACAAACTGGATTTGGCAGAGAATGGCGTTTTCAAGAATGCCGCTTCTGTGCTTTTTGCCAAAAAGACTAGCAATTACTTTCCTCAATGCAAACTCCGGCTAGCCAGATTTCGGGGAACGGACCGCATGGAGTTCATAGATAACAGTCAAATAGAAGGAAATATATTCTTTCTATTCGATGAAGCAATGGCTTTCTTGTTCAAACATCTATCACTATCAGGAAGAATTATCAAGCTCGAAAGAGAAGAAGAGTTGTCGATTCCTTACAAAGCATTACGTGAAGCCGTAATCAACGCGCTTTGCCACAGGGACTATTCCATCTTAGGAGGTTCCGTAGGTATAGCTATTTATGACGATAGGGTAGAAATCATTAACCCGGGAAAGCTGCCCAAAGGCATTGATATCAACGATATAACATCCCCCCACAAATCAATCCCCAATAATCCGTTGATAGCCAATGTACTCTATCGCAGGAAAATGTTGGAAAGTTGGGGACGAGGGTTGGAGCTAATGTACAATGAATGTACACGAGTAGGTCTGCCCACGCCAACCTTGTCGGACAATGAAGGAGAAGTGGTAGTTACTTTTCATTTCAAGAAACAAGTAACCGAACAAGTAACCGAACAAGTAGCCGAACAAGTAACCGAACAAGTAATGGCTTTGATTCATATCCTGTCCGACAAGGCGATGAGTATAAAAGAGATTCTGAAGGCATTGAACTTGAAACATCGCCCCACTCTATTGTATGACTATATTCAACCTGCAATGAAACTCGATATAATTGAGCAAACGCAACCGGACTCCCCCAAAAGCCCCACTCAAAAGTATCGTTTAACCGATAAAGGCAAGAAAATGAAATGAGCGACGGACAATCACTAAAAGAGAAAACAGCCAAAGGGCTATTCTGGGGCGGATTCAGTAACGGCATGCAGCAATTACTGAATCTGGTTTTCGGAATATTCATCGCCCGGCTATTATCCCGTGAAGACTACGGGATGATAGGAATGCTCAGTATCTTCTCGCTGATAGCCGGCAGCCTGCAGGAAAGCGGATTTACAGCCGCACTTACCAACAAAAAGGATGTGCAGCATAAAGACTACAATGCAGTGTTTTGGTTCAGTTCCGCCATGGGCTTCTCGCTTTATGTCATACTGTTTTTCTGTGCACCTTACATAGCAGAGTTTTATAACAATCCCGCCCTGACGCCGTTGGCGCGTTATTCATTCCTGGGATTCTTCATATCAAGCTTGGGAACTGCCCAAAGCGCATATTTATTCCGCAACCTGATGGTGAAACAGCGGGCTATCTCAACCATGATCAGTCTCACCATTTCGGGCATTGTCGGAGTAACCATGGCATACAACGGCATGGCATATTGGGGACTTACAACGCAAAGCATTGTCTACGTTTCGTCCATCACTTGTTGTTACTGGTATTTTTCTCCCTGGCGTCCGACAATATATATCAACCTGAAACCGCTGAAAGGAATGATTGCTTTCAGCAGCCGACTGTTAGTTACGACCATATTCAGCCACATCAACAATAATATCCTGTCAGTCATCCTAGGTAAATTCTACTCGGAACAAGAAGTGGGAGACTTCAATCAGGCCAACAAATGGAACTCCATGGGGTACTCCGTAATTACCGGAATGGTCAACGGAGTAGCCCAGCCCATACTTGCCAGCGTCACAGACGACCGTCAACGCCAAAAACGCATCTTCCGCAAGATGCTCCGTTTCACGTCATTCGTCACCTTCCCTGCCATGTTCGGATTATCGCTGATTACCCCGGAACTAATCACCATAACTATTACCTCCAAATGGGCAGCAAGTGCGGAAATCATGAGAATCTTATGCATAGGAAGCGCCTTCACAGCCATCAGCGGTCTTTACTCGAACCTGATTATCAGCAAAGGCAAATCGAACATCTATATGTGGAGCACCATCGCTCTGGGAACCACACAAGTGGCAATGATGCTTTATTGCAGCAGTTACGGCATCTCTGCGCTGGTCAGATACTACATCTGCATCAATATCAGTTGGCTGGCAGTTTGGCAGTTCTTCGTGTGGCGGGAAATACGCCTAAGCGTTTTTCAGGCATTAAAAGACATCTGCCCTTTTGCAATCATAGCCGGAGGAACAATGATAGCTACGCATTATTGCACCCGGGACATCTCCAACATCTATGTCCTGCTGATTGCCAAAATCGCCATGGCTGTGGCAATATATACCGCAGTCATGTGGATGAGCGGTTCGGTGACATTCAAAGAAAGCGTCCACTATTTGTTGAAAAAGAAATAATATCGATACATGGAAACAATACCCCTATTCTTCACCTTCGACCACAACTACGTACTCGCCGCCTGTGTCGCCCTCCACTCCCTATTGAGTAAGGCGTCACAAGAATATCAGTATAAGCTCTACATCGTACACACCGACTTGCAGTCCGGACATATCAGGCGAATCACAAAAACCGTCACTCACTTCCGCAATGCCAGCGTCCTGTTCAAAGACGCCTCTCACTACAACACCGCTTGGGACAAGCTCCGCAACAAATCGCATTTCTCAAAAGAAATATTCTACAAGCTGACCGCTGCGGAAATGTTTCCCGAATACGACCGCATCCTGTTCTCAGATGTAGATGTCATCTTTACCGCCGACATCTCTTCCTCTTTCTTCCTCTATCCCGACGAGAAATTCTATTACGCCGGAACGCGCCCCATTCAGGAAAACACAAATCTACCCCGCTATAAGAAAGAATTTACCCCGCAGGAAGTACAACTGATTGCCGACTATGAAATATCGGCAGGCTATATGCTCATCAATCTGAAAAAGATCAGAGAGGACAACAAGCAAGCAGAACTGACCGAGTCTTTCCACCGGAACTTGAACAGGCTGATTCTGCCCGAACAGGACTGCATCGCTTTATGCTGCGCGCCCTATCTCAGGTTTATGCCTTACAAATATGTCGTCTGCAACTTCCAATTCCATCAAGACGACCGGACGCTGAAGTTCAATCCCAACAACAAAGAGTTGCAGGACAGGCAGGCAGCCGTCAACGCCTATCACGAAATGCTGGAACAAGCGGTGCAGCTACACTACCCGGGACAGAACAAGCCATGGAACTCTCCTTTTGTATTCAAATATAAAGAGTGGCTGTCGTGTTGCTGTCAGTCCGGACAATTGGGCTACTATCTACGCATGCAGCCTGCATACCTGATACAACGGCTGAAAAGATACAGCCTGTCACGGTTTCTCAAGAAACTAAAAAATAAATATCATGGCTAATATTCTATACCGCATTCCAGTGATACGCACTATCTTGCGGGAATGGGAATTCTCCCGTTTCCAGAAACTGTGGCGGAAACAAAACCGCCATAACCGTACGATCCCCATGAATATATTTCCTGCAGAGTGCGTGCAGATCGGAAAAGAGACCTACGGCGAACTGCACATCATAAGCCATCTACCCGAAATAGAATCACTGCGGATCGGTGCTTACGTATCCATAGCACCGAATGTTCACTTTATCTTGAGTGGCAATCATCAAACTGAAACTCTTTTCTGCTATCCGATTCGCTCGCTGCTGACGGGCAAGCATTGCCGGGAAGACAGTATGAGCAAGGGAGCGATTATTGTGGAAGACGAAGCGTGGATAGGCTATGGCGCGCTGATTCTTTCGGGAGTTACCATAGGAAAAGGAAGCATCGTTGCCGCCGGAGCGGTGGTCACGCATGATGTTCCCCCTTATGCCATCGCAGGCGGGAATCCTGCCAAAGTCATCCGCTACCGTCTACCTGAAGAAGTGGTGAACATCGTGAAAGACAGCTATCTGAAAGATATCCCACTAGAGACATTGAAACAAAACCTGGGCTTGCTGTATACTCCGATACACACGTCTACTGAAGCCCGCAACCTAACAGAATCGATAAAAAAATGAAAAAGAGTAAAGGACAAGTACGCGTCATAGCATTTTATCTTCCCCAGTATCACCCCACTGCCGAGAATGACCAATGGTGGGGCAAGGGATTCACGGAGTGGACGAATGTAGGCAAAGCCAAACCTCTATTTCACGGACATTACCAGCCCCGTGTGCCCGCCGACTTGGGGTATTATGACCTGAGGGTGCCCGAAACACGTATCGAGCAGGCCGAAATGGCGGATAAATACGGAGTGGAAGGCTTCTGCTACTGGCATTATTGGTTCGGCAACGGACGGCAACTGCTGCAACGCCCCTTTCTGGAAGTGCTGGCTTCCGGCAAACCTGATTTTCCTTTTTGCCTTTCCTGGGCCAATCATAGCTGGGAGGACAAGCAATTCAGCAAAGAAGGAACTCACCGGATGCTCATGGAACAGCTATATCCGGGCGAAGCTGACGAGACAGACCACTTCAACACCTTGCTTCCGGCCTTTAAAGACCACCGCTACATATGCGTAGACGGCAAACCCGTATTCATGGTGTACAATCCTTTCGAGTTGCCGGACGCCCAACGGTTTATCCGCTTATGGCAAAAGCTCGCCCGTGAAAACGGGCTGAAAGGCATCCATTTTATCGGGCAGACCAACGACGCCAAAGAAGCTAAAAGCCTGATGGATATGGGCTTCGATGCCGTAAACATCGTCAGGCTGTTCGACTTCTTTAAGCAAGATTACTCCATTCTGGAAAAGATTCACATGAAAATCATGCGTATCGTTTTCCGGAGAGGACGGGTCGTCGACTATGCCCGGGCTGCAAAGTTCTTCACCGGCAGCGAGGACCGGGAAGCCCACTGCTACCCGACCATCATCCCGAATTGGGATCACTCTCCGCGATCCGGCAGAAAAGGACATATCCTCATCCACGCCACTCCGGAGAAATTTAAGAAACACGTACTTCGAACCTTCGCCAATGTAGCACACAAGCCCGAAGACAAGCGCATCGTATTCCTCAAATCATGGAACGAATGGGCGGAGGGCAACTACATGGAACCGGATCTGAAATTCGGACGTTCCTACCTCGAAGCACTGAAAGAAGCCATAAATGAATCAACTCAAACGAACAGCATATGATGACACCGGCACCTATCCTTCTATTTGTGTACAACCGACCTGAGCATGTCCGCCAATGCATCGCATCTCTACAGCAAAATGAGTTGGCAGCCCAAAGCCGGCTCTATATCTACTCCGATGCAGCCAAGACCCCCGAAAGTCAGGAAGGCGTGGAACAGACACGCCGGTCCATCCGGAGCATCGACGGATTTGCCTCCGTCACCATCATCGAACGGGAGCAAAACTGGGGACTGGCACGGAGCATCATCGACGGAGTAACCACTCAAGTGAACCGCTTCGGAAAGGTTATCGTAATGGAAGACGACCTCATCGCCGCTCCTTACTTCCTGCAATTCATGAACGATGCGCTCGAGACTTACAAGGATGAACCTCGTGTAGGACATATTCAAGGCTGTGATTTTACGCAAGATGCTTCTCTGCCCGATACGTTCCTGATAAAGTGGACCGGAAGCTGGGGATGGGGCACATGGGACAGGGCGTGGAAGCTGTTCAACCCGGACGGCAAGGAACTTCTCCGCCAACTGGAAGGACGGGGCCTCACCCGCCGCTTCGACTTCAACGGCACATACGGTTACACACGAATGCTACGCAGGCAAATCGAAGGGAAGAATAACTCATGGGCCATCCGTTGGAACGCCAGCCTGTTTCTGGCAGATATGCTTTCATTGAACGTCGGACGTTCACTCATCCAGAACAACGGCTTCGACGGGAGCGGAACCAACTGCGGCGGAGGTGGTTTATATAATTCTACGTTATGGCTAAAGCCGCTTCCGGTGGAAAAACTGTCGCCGATAGAAGAGAACGAAAAGGCCAGAGAAGCATTTGTGCGTTACTATCATCGCACTAATTGCTTTATGGCAAAAGCCATCCGAAGAATAAAACGCACACTGAAAGGAGATTTCGGAGCATGAGAATCTACTATTACCATACACGCCCCATACAAGAAGCGCTGGATGAATGGGAAAATCATCTGCACCCCGGACATATCCTGTACGGGCTCACTCATTTCAGTAGGCATGGCATCACACCGATACTTCACCGCTACCGTCATTTCGCGTCACGGCTACGGTTCTCGCTTTACAATTTCTTCGAAATCATCCGCTGTAAAGAACCGTACGACCTGCTATACGGTACTTCTTTCTACGGACTGGAGCTGGTCATCTTTCTCCGTGCCTTGGGATTATATCGTAAGCCTATTGCTATCTGGCATCATCAGGCCGTAGTACGCAACTCCGGCAAACTAAAGAACCTGATTTCACGCTTTTATTACAAGGGCATCGACCAGATGTTCTTTTTCAGCCGCGCGCTGATAGACGACTCGCTGAAATCGGGTAAAGTAAGCCCCGAACAGCTACATCTCATCCACTGGGGAGCCGACCTTCCTTTCTACGACCATCTGAAACAGCATCTACCTGCCACCGGCAGGCAAGACGGCGAGCCATCGCAGGACAAGGCCTTCATCTCCACCGGAAAAGAGAACCGCGACTTCGCCACCCTGCTGAAAGCCTTTGCCGAAACGGGACTGCCCATCGACATCTTCACCACACCGGACAGATGCTACGAACAATTGCTCAAACAATACGCATCCCACCCCAACATACACGCCCACTTCACCGGCGGCATCATCCCGCATCAACTAGCCGTAGAGGTATGCCGCTCGAAGGTAGTGGTCATCTGTTGCCTCGACTTCCCCTACACCGTGGGACTCACCACACTGGTGGAAGCCTTTGCCCTTGGGCTTCCGGTGATATGCAGCCGCAACCCCAAATTCGGCATGGATGTGGAGAAAGAAGGCGCCGGCATCTATGTGGACTACGGCGACGCGGAAGGATGGAAACAAGCCATCACCTACCTCCACACCCACCCCGAAGAAGCCCGCCGAATGGGAGCCAACGGGCGGAAACTGGCGGAAAGGGAGTATAACTTAGAACATTATAGCCGCGAATTATCAGAGATACTGACCGATACAGTAAAAACTTACCGCAAATAGCCACTAAATTTACGGCGAAAAACGTAACTTTGCAGAAAGCTTTATAAGAATGAGAGTACTGATCATAAATACTGCCGAACGCGCCGGAGGAGCAGCCGTTGCAGCGAGTCGGCTGATGGAATCATTGAAGAATAACGGTATCAAAGCCAAAATGCTGGTGCGTGACAAGCAGACAGACAAAATAAGCGTTGTCCGCCTCAAAGGCAACTGGCTCCAGTTGTGGAAGTTCGTTTGGGAACGCATCGTCATTTGGAGCGCCAACCGCTTCAGGAGATACCACCTCTTCGACGTAGACATTGCCAACACAGGCACGGACGTCACCTCGCTGCCTGAGTTCCGCCAAGCCGACGTCATCCACCTGCATTGGGTCAATCAGGGAATGCTCTCACTGAAAGATATACGGAAGATTCTTGCATCGGGCAAACCCGTGGTGTGGACCATGCACGATATGTGGCCTTGCACCGGCATTTGCCACTATGCGCGCGATTGCGACAACTACCAGCAGGAGTGCCACAACTGCCCTTACATCTACAAGGGCGGCGGCAAGAAAGACTTGTCATACCGCACTTTCAAGAAGAAACAGTCGCTCTACGGCAATGTTCCGATTCAATTTGTCACCTGTAGCCACTGGCTGAAAGAGCAGGCGCAGAAGAGTGCGCTATTCGTGGGGCAAAGCGTGGTCAACATACCGAATACCATCAACACCAACCTCTTCAAGCCGCTGAACAAAGAAGAAGCACGCGCCAAGTGTATGCTGCCACAGGACAAAAAGCTAATTCTGTTCGGATCGGTAAAGATTACCGATAAGCGGAAAGGGGTGGACTATCTGATAGAAGCCTGCAAACTGCTGGCAGAGAAGCATCCCGAATGGAAGGACTCACTGGGATTGGTGGTCTTTGGCAACCAGTCGCAGCAATTGCAGGAGCAACTGCCGTTCAAAGTCTACCCGCTGCCGTTCATCAAGGACGAACACGAACTGGTGAATATATACAATGCGGTAGACCTCTTCGCCATCCCCTCGCTGGAAGAGAACCTGCCCAACATGATTATGGAAGCAATGGCGTGCGGCGTTCCCTGCGTAGGGTTCAACGTGGGTGGCATACCGGAAATGATAGACCATCTGCACAACGGGTATGTGGCGCAATACAAATCTTCGGAAGATTTCGCTAACGGCATCTATTGGATACTGAGCGAACCGGAATACAACGAACTCTCCGAACAAGCCTGCCGCAAGGTGCTGGGCAATTATTCGGAACGTATCATCGCCAAGAAATATACGGATGTCTACAATAAAGTAACGGGAAAATATGCATAGCGTTCATCCTACTCCTAAGTTCTCCATCATCACAGTGACCTACAATGCCGAGAAGGTGCTCGAGGACACGATTCAAAGTGTCATCACCCAGACCTATCACCGGGTGGAATACATCATCGTGGACGGAGCATCCAAAGATGGAACCTTATCCATCATCGACAAATACCGCCCGCGGATAACCACCGTAGTGAGCGAACCGGACAAAGGATTATACGACGCTATGAACAAAGGAATCGCACTTGCCAGCGGCGACTACCTCTGCTTCTTGAATGCCGGCGACTGCTTCCACGAAGACGACACCTTGCAGCAAATGGTGCACACCATCAACGGCAACGAACTTCCCGATGTGCTCTACGGAGAAACCGCCATTGTGGATAAGGACGGACACTTCCTCCGTATGCGCAGATTATCCGCCCCGGAGACACTGACATGGCGGAGTTTCAAACAAGGTATGCTGGTGTGCCATCAGGCATTCTTTGCACGCCACACGATTGTGGAGCCTTATGACCTGAAGTACCGCTTTTCCGCCGACTTCGACTGGTGCATCCGCATCATGAAGAAAGCGCGCATCCTCCACAATACTCACCTCACCCTGATTGACTATCTGGACGAAGGCATGACGACGCAAAACCAGAAGGCTTCGCTCAAAGAAAGATTCCGCATCATGGCGAAGCACTACGGGCTGATAGGTACTGTGGCACGCCATGCCTGGTTTGTGCTGCGGTTGGTAACACGACGCTGACCATGACACGCTTTACTGATAAAAAGCATAAGGATTTTGAGGAGATATTCCTGACGAAGTATTCCCGGTTATATTTCTTTGCGCTCCATTAATCTCCTATCAACTCCAGAAAGGTAGAAATAGCCTCTTCTGTATTCATCGAATTACTAATTTTGAATACAACCTTTCCTTTTTTATCCAGAATCAGATAAGTGGGGAAGCCATATACCTGCCAAATCAAATGCGGAGAGCTTACTTGTTTTTCCTCATTTCGGTAGACAACATAGTTATCATAAGGTATCTGCTTATCCTTTATTACCGCTTTCAGTTTATCCGCCTGCCCTACTTTTTCAAGTGCAATGCCAAGCACAGACACATCAGACCGTCCTTTTACTTTTTCCCACAATTGCTTGATTAGCGGAATTGAATGGATGCACGGCTGACACCAGCTACCCCAGAAGTCGATAAAGACATATTTGTCATGAATGAGATCTTGCACCTTTACGAGCTGATTGTCCTGCAAAGAATGTACATACACGTCCGGAAATGAGTTATTGACTCCTTGCGAAATCTTAAGGTCGCCCACCTCCTGCAACAATAGCTTGTTTCCATCGACCATTGCCAGTTTAATTATCTTATCCGACAATAAGATAGTATCACCTATAGCACAATTCGGATATACAGACTCCATTTCATCCTCATAAGTACGATAAAAATTAAAAGCAGTCTTGGGAGACAGCTTCCAAGGATAAAGCTCCGAACCAAATTGTGTGGCATATGCTTTATAGTTTATCCCTTCAAAACTAAAGATGCTCTCTTTGGCCGTACTTCCTAAAAGCCCGATATCCAAGAAATAATCTGTTTCAGTAGCATAACTCTCCTTCCTTTTATCACTATAGAAAGGATAGATAGTTACGGGAACAGTGTGCATCTTCTGTTCGCCATTATCGCTATAAGCAAATCGGATTTTAGTATTTATGCCCATCGGATTCTCCTGCAAACTGTATTTGGCATAATCGTCCAGCGAAACTTCAAAGATGCTGTCATTGCTAAAATCGTTATTGAAGTCCGTGTCGATGGATATGAACTTTCTGCGGGCATTCTTATCAAGGCCTACATAAACGGAGAAACTGATTGTGGGACTAACCTTTACTTTGTACAAAGAATATTCGTCCACGCGGAGATCGGGCAGCGTGCCCACCGAGGAGGGTTCAGGTGCTTTTTGCAGATTGAGGAATGTCAGGAAATAGCTTTTCTCCGAAGGATCTGAAAAAGTTATACTCATATCCCTAGAGTCCTGTCCAACTTGTTGTGCCCAAGAGCTTTCACAGATCAACAAGAGGAAGCAATAATAAAGTAATCTCGTCATAGTCTCTGTTTTTTTGCAAAGATAATCTTTATTTTCAGTTAGCATTCAATGACTTACTGATTTTATCAATACTTCTATGACGATGGGCATACCCTTCCTGTAGAAGATTTAACCCTTACATACTCTCAGTATTCAAAAAAAAGAGGTATATTTGCTTAATTATTAAACTATAAGCAATATGACTATCATTGCCAATCCCATTTACGACGCTGTCTTCAAATTCTTAATGGAAGATAAAAAAGTCGCCAAGATATTACTCTCCGCATTGCTCAAAAAGGAGATTATAGACCTTGAAATGCGCCGCCACGAGTATACGTCAATGGAGCATACCCGCATCTCACTCTTTCGGATAGACTTCTCAGCAAAAGTTCGTGAAGCCGATGGTTCGGAACATCTTATTCTCATCGAACTTCAAAAGACTTGGCTGATAACGGAAACCTTGCGCTTCCGCCAGTACCTAGGCACCCAGTACCTCAATAAGGAGAACATCATCGAACAGAAGAACGAGCTTGGTCAAAAACGGACGTATGGCTTGCCCATCATCTCTATCTACATCCTGGGACATCCCTTGGGCGACCTCACCGAACCGGTGGTTTATGTGCGCCGTCGCTATCTGGATTATGATGACAACCCACTTCCTTCTCCCGATCCCTTCATCGAGAGCCTGACCCATGACAGCGTCATTGTACAGATTCCTTTTCTCACCGGGCGAACCCGCAATCGTCTCGAACGATTGCTGACTGTATTCGACCAAGAATATCGACAACCTGATAGCGAACACTATCTTGAAATTAACGAGGAGCATATGGATGAGGAAGTGAAGTATGTTATTCATCGCCTTCTCAAGGCTGCTGCCGCCCCCGATGTGCGCCGTGCCATGGAGATAGAAGACGAGATTCTATCTGAAATAGAAGATAGAGATACGACAATAATGCTGAAGAACAAGGAAATTGAACAGAAGGAGCAGGTAATTGAACAGAAGGAGCAGGTAATTGAACAGAAGGAGCAGATGATTGAACAGAAGGAGCAGATGATTGAACAGAAGG
>NZ_URFY01000066.1 GCF_900547205.1 uncultured Bacteroides sp. | reverse complement strand
TCTTTCAGCTATTGCTGCGTACTGTTTCTTTGAAAAGAAGCCTGCCATTGATGTGAATCTTATCAAGGACAGGCAACTTACACTGTTTTAAGTTATATCGAACTCACGTTAATTAAATAGTTATGCTGCAAAATAAAACAATTTTCCCGAGATTAAAAACAATACCCTCGAGTAAAAAGAGATAAAAAAAGAGCAACTGCCTTTTATAGCAATCGCTCTTTCTCATATAGTCAATTGAATTGTATTATTCTACTTCATTATAGTCAAGTACAGTCTTCTTATTAGCCAAGATACGATCATATTCTTCTTTAGAGCCAACAATAAGTTTATCAAAATCACGCTGACCTGTACCAGCCGGAATTAAGTGACCGCAGATCACATTTTCCTTCATACCTTCAAGTTTATCAATCTTGCCATTAATAGCAGCTTCATTCAATACTTTCGTTGTTTCCTGGAAGGATGCAGCGGACATAAAGCTTGAAGTCTGCAAAGCGGCACGTGTGATACCTTGAAGAATCTGAGTAGACGTAGCAGCAACAGCATCCCGAACCTCTACCGGTTTCAAGTCACGACGCTTCAGCATACTGTTCTCATCACGCAATTTTCTTGCAGTCACAATCTGACCTGCTTGCATATTTTGAGAATCACCAGCATCAACAATAACTTTTTTACCCCAGATACGATCGTTTTCTTCCATAAAATCAAGCTTATCAACAACTTGTTGTTCCAGGAAGCGCGTATCGCCCGGTTCATCAATCTGTACCTTACGCATCATCTGACGAACGATGATCTCGAAGTGCTTATCATTGATCTTCACACCCTGCAAACGGTATACATCCTGAACCTCATTCACGATATATTCCTGCACAGCCGTAGGACCTTTGATAGCAAGGATATCTGCCGGTGTAGTAGCACCATCAGACAATGGTGTACCAGCACGTACATAGTCATTTTCCTGTACCAGAATTTGTTTAGACAATGCAACCAGATACTTCTTAACTTCACCAGTCTTAGAAGTTACGACGATCTCACGGTTACCACGTTTGATTTTGCCCATTGTAACCTCACCATCGATCTCAGAAACGACAGCCGGATTCGACGGATTACGAGCTTCAAACAATTCAGTAACACGAGGAAGACCACCCGTGATATCACCCGCTTTACCTACAGCACGTGGAATCTTCACGATTACTTCACCAGCTTTGACCTTCTGACCATTTTCAATAATCACGTGACCACCTACCGGCAAGTTATAAGTACGAATCAAGCCGCCATCTTCCGTCAGGATATGAGCCGTAGGAACTTTCGTCTTGTCTTTAGATTCAATAATGATAATTTCACGAAGACCTGTTGCTTCATCCGATTCAACCTTATAAGTAACGTTTTCAATAACGCCCTCAAATTCAATCTTACCGGTTGCTTCTGTTATAATAACAGCATTGAAGGGGTCCCATTTAGCAATTACCTTGCCTTTTTCTACCAAATCACCATCACTAACATACAATGTTGAACCATAAGGTACGTTATGGGTAGAAAGAACGATACCAGTGTTTACATCTACGAAGCGAACTTCAGCCAAACGGCCTACTACCACTTTTGCAGACTCACCCATTTCATCAACGATATCTACCGTACGTAACTCTTCAAATTCAAGGCGAGCGTTGTTCTTAGCAACAATACTTGCATTGGCAGCAATATTGGCAGCAGTACCACCAGCGTGGAAAGTACGCAAAGTCAACTGTGTACCCGGCTCACCGATAGACTGAGCAGCGATCACACCAACAGCCTCACCTTTTTGAACCATACGGCTTGTAGCCAGATTACGTCCATAACATTTTGCACATACACCCTTCTTCGCTTCACAAGTCAATACAGAGCGAATTTCAACACTCTCAATTGGAGAATCCTGGATTTTCTTGGCAACTTCTTCAGTGATTTCCTCACCACCTGCAACAAGCAATTCACCAGTAGTAGGGTGGATAATATCATGTACGGAAACACGTCCTAAGATACGTTCATACAAGGTAGCAATAACTTCATCGTTATTCTTAAGGTCTGTACAAACCAATCCACGAAGCGTTCCACAATCTTCTTCTGTAATAATCACATCATGTGACACGTCCACGAGACGACGAGTCAGATAACCCGCATCGGCAGTTTTCAAAGCCGTATCCGCCAAACCTTTACGAGCACCGTGGGTAGAGATAAAGTACTCCAACACCGAAAGTCCTTCTTTAAAGTTAGACAAGATAGGGTTCTCGATGATCTGACCACCTTCAGCACCTGCTTTCTGCGGTTTTGCCATCAAACCACGCATACCTGACAACTGACGAATCTGCTCTTTAGAACCACGGGCACCAGAGTCAAGCATCATATAAACAGAGTTGAATCCTTGATCATCCGAAGAAATTGTCTTCATCAGAATGTTAGACAACTCAGAGTTTACATGTGTCCAGATATCAATTACCTGATTGTAGCGTTCATTATTGGTAATGAAACCCATATTATAGTTATTAACGACTTGTTCTACTTCGTCATAACCTCTCTGTACCAGTGTTTCTTTTTCCTTCGGAATAATAATATCACCCAAGTTGAATGACAAACCACCCTTGAAGGCCATTTGATAACCCAAGTTCTTGATTCCATCCAAGAAGTCAGCAGCCTTAGCCACACCACATACCTTAATTACATCACTAATGATATCACGAAGTGATTTCTTAGAAATAATGGTATTGATATAGCCAGCTTCAGGTGGAACGATTTCATTAACAATCACACGTCCAACAGAAGTCTCGCGCATAACGTCAACAATGTTACCATTTTCATCAACATCCTTCACGATTACTTTCACCGGAGCATGGATATCTACTTTACCTTCATTATAAGCAATCAATGCTTCTTCCGGTCCGTAGAATGTCAAACCCTCTCCTTTTGCACCAGCGCGCAATTTGGTAATATAGTACAAACCGAGTACCATATCCTGTGCAGGCACAGTAATAGGAGCACCGTTTGCCGGGTTCAAAATATTATGTGATTGAAGCATCAACATTTGTGCTTCAAGAATAGCCTCATTACTCAAAGGCAAGTGCACAGCCATCTGGTCACCGTCAAAGTCGGCGTTGAAAGCCGTACATGCCAAAGGGTGCAACTGAATAGCCTTACCTTCGATCATCTTAGGCTGGAAAGCCTGAATACCCAGACGGTGCAATGTGGGAGCACGGTTCAATAGCACCGGATGTCCTTTCATTACATGCTCAAGAATATCCCAGATTACGGGTTCTTTGCGATCTACGATTTTCTTTGCAGACTTAACAGTCTTAACAATACCACGTTCAATCAACTTACGTATAATAAACGGCTTGTACAATTCTGCAGCCATCAATTTAGGAATACCGCACTCACCCATCTTCAGTTCTGGTCCAACGACGATTACCGAACGTGCAGAGTAGTCAACACGTTTACCCAGCAAATTCTGACGGAAACGCCCTTGTTTACCTTTCAAACTGTCAGACAAAGACTTCAACGGACGGTTAGCATCTGTCTTGACGGCACTTGATTTACGTGAGTTATCGAACAAAGAATCGACAGATTCCTGAAGCATACGTTTTTCATTACGCAAAATCACTTCCGGAGCCTTGATTTCGATCAATCTTTTCAGACGGTTATTACGGATAATTACACGACGATAAAGATCATTCAAGTCAGAGGTAGCAAAACGACCACCATCCAACGGAACCAACGGACGGAGTTCAGGCGGGATTACCGGTACAATACGTACAATCATCCATTCCGGTTTGTTGCGTCCACGAGATGCACGGAATGATTCTACAACCTGAAGACGTTTCAACGCTTCATTCTTACGTTGCTGCGAAGCATCGTTACCAGCACGGTGACGCAATTCGTAAGACAAAGCATCCAGATCCAAACGAGCCAGCAAATCAAAGATTGCTTCAGCTCCCATCTTAGCGATGAATTTGTTCGGGTCATTATCCTCAAGATATTGATTATCCTTTGGAAGTGTATCCAGAATATCCAGATATTCTTCCTCGGAAAGTAAATCATATTCCGCTACGCCATCTTCAGCTTTTACACCCGGCTGAATAACCACATAACGTTCGTAGTATATAATCGAATCTAGTTTCTTCGTCGGTAATCCGAGCAAATAACCTATTTTATTAGGAAGCGAACGGAAATACCAGATGTGAGCCACCGGCACAACCAACTGGATATGTCCCATACGTTCACGACGCACCTTCTTTTCAGTAACTTCCACACCACAACGGTCGCAGACAATACCTTTATAACGGATACGTTTATATTTACCGCAATGACACTCATAATCCTTGATAGGACCAAAAATGCGTTCGCAGAACAAACCATCGCGTTCGGGTTTGTACGTACGGTAATTAATGGTTTCAGGCTTCAAAACTTCACCACTCGAATTCTCTAGGATTTCTTCCGGAGAAGCCAGACCAATTGAGATCTTCGAGAAATTACTTTTCGTCTTATTTTCTTTTCTAAAAGCCATACTCTATATAATTGAGATTTGATAATTGAATCATTGGAAATTGAAAAAGACACGGATGTCAACAAACCTCTATCAGCTTGTTGACACCACGTATTCTTCATTATTTTATTCTAGGTTGATACTCAAACCTAAACCTCTCAACTCGTGTAACAATACGTTCAAGGATTCCGGTATACCAGGTTGCGGCATCGGTTCACCTTTCACAATTGCTTCATAAGCTTTCGAACGACCTACCACATCATCAGACTTGATAGTCAGGATTTCCTGTAAGATATGAGCAGCACCGAAGCCCTCGAGTGCCCAAACCTCCATTTCTCCGAAACGCTGACCACCGAATTGTGCCTTACCACCAAGAGGTTGCTGAGTAATCAATGAGTACGGACCAATAGAACGTGCATGCATCTTGTCTTCAACCATGTGGCCTAACTTCAACATATAAGTCACACCGACAGTAGCCGCTTGGTCGAACTTCTCACCCGTACCACCATCACAAAGATAAGTTTTACAGTAGCGAGGCAATCCAGCTTTGTCTGTCCATTGATCCAAATCATCCATTGTAGCACCGTCGAAAATCGGAGTCGCAAATTTTACGCCCAATGTTTTTCCTGCACGGCCCAGTACAGCTTCAAAAATCTGACCAATGTTCATACGAGAAGGCACACCCAACGGATTCAATACAATATCAACCGGGGTACCATCTGACAAGAATGGCATATCTTCCTGTCGTACGACACGAGACACAATACCCTTGTTACCATGGCGACCTGCCATCTTATCACCTACACCAATCTTACGTTTCTTAGCAATATAAACTTTCGCCATCTGGATAATACCAGCAGGAAGTTCATCACCAATGGTAATAGCAAACTTTTTACGCTTCAATTCAGCATCAAGCTCTTTGTATTTCTTAATGAAATTCGTTACCAGATCACGAATCATACCATTAGCACGATCATCGCTAGTCCAGTTGCTTAACTGAATCGAAGTGAAATCAAGCGAATCAAAGTCAGAAGCACTAAACTTAGAGCCCTTAGCAATAACTTCAGCACCCAAATAGTCTTTCACACCTTGAGAAACCTTACCCTCAGTAAGAACCATCAGTTTCTTAACCAGAATACGTTTCAGATCAGCAACCTTTGATTCAAATTCATCATCAATCTTAGGCAACAATGCTTTATCGGCAAGTTTAGAGCTACGATTCTTGATTACACGTGAGAACAGTTTCTTATCAATCACGACACCTTTCAAAGAAGGAGAAGCTTTCAAAGAAGCGTCTTTCACATCACCAGCCTTATCACCAAAGATTGCACGAAGCAATTTTTCTTCAGGAGAAGGATCGGATTCTCCTTTCGGAGTAATCTTACCAATCATGATATCACCCGGTTCGATACGTGCACCGATTCTTACGATACCGTTTTCATCCAAGTCTTTTGTAGCTTCTTCGCTTACATTCGGGATATCGGAAGTAAGTTCTTCCATACCACGTTTTGTTTCACGAACTTCCAAGGAATATTCTTCCACGTGTATGGAAGTCAATAAGTCTTCACGTACCACGCGTTCGTTCAATACGATAGCATCCTCATAGTTATACCCCTTCCAAGGCATATAAGCTACCAGTAGGTTCTTACCTAATGCCAACTCACCTTTTTCAGTAGAATAACCTTCGGTCAGGATATCACCTTCCTTCACGCGCTGACCTCTATCACAAATCGGACGCAAGTCAATCGTCATATTTTGATTCGTCTTACGGAATTTCGGAAGTCTGTATTCTTTCAAAGCAGGTTCGAAACTTACAAATTCCTCATCCTCTGTGCGGTCATACAGAATACGAATAGTAGTGGCATCAACATAATCAACCACACCATCACCTTCTGCAGTAATCTGTGTACGTGAGTCTCTTACCAACTGACGCTCGATACCAGTACCGACAATCGGTGCTTCGCTTCTCAACAAAGGAACTGCCTGGCGCATCATGTTCGATCCCATCAATGCACGGTTAGCATCATCATGTTCCAAGAACGGAATCAACGAAGCTGCAATTGATGCAATCTGCTGAGGAGAAACATCCATCAAGTCTACTTCAGACGGTTCTACAACCGGGAAGTCAGCATCCTGACGAGATTTAACTTTATTACGCACAAACGTACCGTCATCGTTCAACGGAGCATTACCCTGCGCAATAATCTTATCCTCTTCTTCTTCAGCAGTCAGATAAATCAGACCCTCATCAGAAAGATCCACTTTTCCGTTTTCAACCTTGCGGTACGGAGTTTCAATGAATCCGAGTTCATTAATCTTAGCAAACACACATAAGGATGAAATCAAACCGATGTTCGGACCTTCAGGGGTCTCGATCGGGCAAAGACGACCATAGTGTGTATAGTGAACGTCACGAACCTCAAATCCGGCACGTTCACGGGAAAGACCACCAGGACCCAGTGCAGACATACGACGCTTATGCGTAATTTCAGCAAGCGGATTTGTCTGGTCCATAAACTGAGACAATGCATTCGTTCCGAAGAATGAGTTAATAACAGAAGAAATAGTCTTTGCATTAATCAAATCTATCGGAGTGAACACTTCATTGTCGCGAACATTCATCCGTTCACGAATCGTACGGGACATACGGGCCAAACCAACAGCAAACTGATTAGAAAGCTGCTCGCCAACTGTACGTACACGACGGTTGCTCAAGTGGTCAATATCATCTACATCTGCTTTTGAGTTAATCAACTCAATCAGATATTTGATAATTTCAATAATATCTTCCTTTGTGAGGACACGCACGTCCATATCAGTCGTAAGATTCAACTTCTTGTTGATTCTGTAACGGCCTACATCACCAAGGTCATATCTTTTTTCAGAGAAGAACAAGTTGTTGATAACTTCACGCGCACTTGCATCATCAGCCGGATCGGCATTACGCAATTGGCGGTAGATATACAACACTGCTTCTTTTTCCGAGTTACTCGGGTCCTTCTGCAGGGTATTATATATGATAGAATAATCGGATTGATTCGGTTCATCCTTATGCAAAAGGATATTCTGAACTCCCGACTCCAGAATTTCATCAATATGCACCTCTTCCAGTACGGTTTCACGGTCGATAATAACTTCGTTACGTTCGATAGAAACCACTTCACCGGTATCTTCATCAACGAAATCTTCAATCCATGTTTTCAAGACACGTGCAGCCAGTTTGCGGCCCAGCACTTTCTTCAGATTTGTCTTGTTCACCTTTACATCTTCTGCAAGGTTGAAAATCTCAAGAATATCTTTGTCATTCTCGAAGCCAATCGCACGCAACAGAGTAGTTACCGGCAATTTCTTCTTACGGTCGATGTATGCGTACATCACATTATTGATGTCAGTAGCAAACTCAATCCACGAACCTTTAAACGGAATAATACGAGCCGAGTAAAGTTTCGTACCATTGGCATGTACACTCTGGCCGAAGAACACACCCGGAGAACGGTGAAGCTGTGACACAACTACGCGTTCGGCACCGTTTATGACGAAAGTAGCCTTATCAGTCATATAAGGAATCGGGCCGAGGAATACGTCCTGAATCACCGTATCAAAATCCTCGTGATCGGGGTCGGTACAGTACAGCTTAAGTTTCGCTTTTAAAGGAACACTATAAGTGAGCCCACGCTCTATACAATCATCGATGGTATAACGCGGCGGATCAATATAATAGTCCAAAAACTCAAGAACAAAATTGTTTCTTGTATCGGCAATGGGGAAGTTTTCAGCAAATACTTTATACAATCCCTCGTTCTTACGCTTTTCAGGTGGGGTATCTAATTGTAGAAAGTCTTGGAATGACTTCAATTGTACTTCCAGGAAATCCGGATATTCAAGCGGATTCTTAGTCGAAGCAAAATTAACTCTTTGATTTACAGTATTTGAAGACATCTGTGAATGAATTTGGAGAACCTAATTTGAAATATATACACAAAAAGGTTAAGAATCCTCTTGTGAAGGATTCCTAACCGAATTACCTGATTACCAGGCTAATGTTATTTAAGTTCAACTTCAGCTCCAGCTTCTTCCAATGTTTTCTTCAATGATTCTGCTTCGTCTTTAGCCAAACCTTCTTTAACTGTGCTAGGAGCACCGTCTACCAAGTCTTTAGCTTCTTTCAAGCCAAGGCCACAAGCTTCTTTCACGGCTTTAACAACCTGAAGTTTAGCTGCACCAGCGCTCTTCAACACAATGTCGAAAGAAGTTTTTTCTTCTACAGCAGCAGCACCAGCTGCAGGACCAGCAGCAACAGCAACAGCTGCAGCAGCAGGTTCAATACCGTATTCATCTTTAAGGATAGTTGCAAGTTCATTAACTTCTTTTACTGTCAAGTTAACTAATTGTTCTGCAAAAGCTTTCAAATCTGCCATTTTTTGTATGATTTTAATTGTTTAAATACTTTGTTATTTTTTGAAAATTATTCGGGTCTCTCACCAAGAGTTTTAAGAACTCCGTGAAGGGTGTTACCACCTGATTGAAGAGCAGAAATAACATTCTTGGCCGGAGATTGCAGCAATGCAACGATATCGGCAATAACTTCATTCTTACTCTTGATTGCAACGAGAGCATCCAATTGGTCTGCACCAACATAGAAGCTTTCTTCTGCATATGCAGCTTTCAGTCCGGGGATTCCGTCTTTCGCCTTATCTTTAATCAGTTTGGCAGGAACGTTAGCAACATTGCTAAACATAACAGCCGTTGTACCTTTCAAAGCAGCGTAAATAGGAGAAAAGTCTTCTTCCAAGCTTTCAAGAGCTTTGTGAAGCAATGTATTCTTAACCACCATCAATTTGATGTCAGATTTGAAACATTCTCTTCTCAATGCACTGGTAGCAGCAGCGTCCATCGCTGTAACGTCAACCAGATAGAAGTGACCGTATTCCTTAACTGTAGCAGCAATTTGCTCTATAATCGTACTTTTATCTTCCTTTCTCATTATTTCTCTGTTTTATTAGATTTCTTCCACTGATTTCGGGTCGATTTTGATACCCGCACTCATTGTACTAGAAAGATAAATACTCTTAATATATGTACCCTTTGCCGCAGTCGGTTTCAGTTTGTTCAGAGTAGAGATGAACTCTTTCGCGTTGTCGCGAATCTGATCAGGACTGAATGATACTTTACCGATTGAAGTATGAACAATACCGCTCTTATCAACTTTGAAGTCAATCTTACCTTGTTTTACTTCTTTTACAGCCTTAGCAACATCCATAGTTACAGTACCACTCTTCGGGTTCGGCATCAATCCACGAGGACCGAGTACACGACCGAGTGCACCAATTTTACCCATGATAGATGGCATAGTGATGATTACATCAATATCAGTCCATCCACCTTTGATCTTTTCAATATATTCGTCAAGACCAACATAGTCAGCACCAGCTTCTTTTGCAGCAGCTTCAGCATCCGGTGTACAAAGTACCAATACACGAACTTGTTTACCAGTACCATGAGGAAGTGAAACTACACCTCTCACCATCTGGTTTGCCTTACGTGGATCAACACCTAAACGTACATCAATATCCAGTGAAGCATCAAACTTGGAAAAAGTGATTTCCTTTACCAAAGATGCAGCTTCTTTCAGTGAGTATGCTTTCCCTGCTTCAATCTTTTCTGCAGCTAACTTTTGATTTTTTGTCAGTTTACCCATTACAATTGAAGTTTATTAATTATTAACCGGGAACTCCCCTTTTACAGCGATACCCATACTTCTAGCTGTACCTGCAACCATTTTCATGGCAGCTTCCACAGTAAAACAGTTTAAGTCCACCATTTTGTCCTGAGCAATCGTACGAACCTGTTCCCAAGAAATCTCAGCAACTTTCTTACGGTTAGGCTCAGCAGAACCACTCTTTACCTTAGTCAACTCAAGTAATTGAATTGCAACAGGAGGAGTCTTGATTACAAAATCGAAAGACTTATCTGCGTAGTAAGTAATGATAACAGGCAAAATCTTACCTGCCTTGTCTTGGGTTCTGGCATTGAATTGCTTGCAAAATTCCATGATGTTGATACCCTTGGAACCCAATGCAGGTCCTACTGGGGGTGATGGATTTGCAGCGCCTCCTTTAATCTGTAATTTGATTAGTCCAGCAACTTCTTTAGCCATTTTTTAAATTGATTTATATATAAACATTAAACGAAGGACAACAACAGCGTAACATTCCGTGTTATTCCTTTTCCACTTGCATAAAGCCTAATTCAAGCGGCGTTTTGCGCCCGAATATCTTCACCATGACCTTTAGTTTCTTCTTTTCGCTATTCACTTCTTCAATGATGCCACTGAATCCGGTGAAAGGACCAAAAGTAACTTTCACAGTTTCACCAACTACATACGGAATATCGAGCTCTTGTCCCGTTTCCTGTAGTTCATCCACTGTTCCAAGTATACGATTCACTTCTGATTGTCTGAGAGGCACCGGTTTATCGGAACCACCCAAAAAGCCTATCACATTCGGAGTATTGCGCAGATGATGAGCGACCTCACCAACCAAAGCAGCCTCCACCAAAACGTATCCAGGAAGATAACTTCTTTCCTTCACAATTTTTTTACCATTGCGAACCTGGTACACTTTTTCAGTAGGAATCAATACCTGAGATACATATTCACTAAGGTCGCTGTTTTTAAGGTCAGCTTCAAGATATTCTTTTACCTTAGCTTCTTTTCCGCTAATAGCACGCAGAACGTACCATTTCTTTTCAATCTCAGCCATTTTCAATTCCTATTTTTTAATGTGGATAAACGATTTTTTCCATGAAGTTTTGGAAACAGACATCCATACCCCATACTACCAATGCAATAAGCAGGGAAGCATATAAAACAACTACTGCACTGTTAGCAAGTTCGGAATACGTAGGCCACGATACTTTATGAACAAGTTCGTCGTAAGATTCTTTAATATAAGCTATTACCTTTTTCATTTCAATAATATTAGCACGGGAGGAGAGGCTCGAACTCCCGACACCCGGTTTTGGAGACCGGTGCTCTACCAACTGAGCTACTCCCGTGTGTACATAATCAGTTCCCGATAAAAAACCGGGAACTGATTAATTATTGTGTATTAGTCAAGAATTTCAGTAATCTGACCAGCACCTACTGTACGTCCACCTTCGCGGATAGCGAAACGAAGACCTGGGTTCAATGCTACAGGGTAAATCAACTCAACTGTAATAGTTACGTTATCACCCGGCATTACCATTTCAGTTCCTTCCGGCAAAGTGATTTCACCTGTACAGTCCATAGTACGCAGATAGAACTGAGGACGATATTTGTTGTGGAATGGAGTGTGACGACCACCTTCTTCTTTCTTCAGGATATAAACCTCAGCTTTGAATTTAGAGTGCGGTTTAATCTGACCTGGTTTACAAAGAACCATACCACGTTTGATTTCGTTCTTGTCGATACCACGAAGCAACAAACCTACGTTGTCACCAGCTTCACCTTGATCCAACAGTTTACGGAACATTTCAACACCAGTTACAACTGATTTCTTATCTTCACCTAAACCAAGGATTTCGATTTCATCACCTACGTGGATAACACCTGTTTCGATACGACCTGTTGCTACAGTACCACGACCTGTGATAGAGAACACGTCTTCAACCGGCATCAAGAAAGGTTTATCAACATCACGCGGAGGCAGCGGAATCCAAGTATCAACAGCATCCATCAATTCCATTACTTTGTCTTCCCACTTTTCAACGCCGTTCAATGCGCCAAGAGCAGAACCCTGGATGATAGGAGTATTGTCACCGTCGAAATCATAGAAAGAAAGAAGTTCTCTCATTTCCATTTCAACGAGTTCCAACATTTCAGCATCGTCTACCATATCGCACTTGTTCAAGAATACAACCAGACGAGGTACGTTTACCTGACGAGCCAACAGGATGTGTTCGCGAGTCTGAGGCATCGGACCATCTGTTGCAGCACAAACGATGATAGCACCGTCCATCTGAGCAGCACCAGTTACCATGTTCTTCACATAGTCGGCGTGTCCCGGACAGTCAACGTGAGCATAGTGACGGTTAGCAGTTTGGTACTCAACATGAGAAGTATTGATAGTAATACCTCTTTCTTTTTCTTCAGGAGCGTTGTCGATAGAATCGAAAGAACGCAATTCAGAAAGACCTTTTTTTGCCAACACTGTAGTGATAGCAGCAGTCAACGTTGTCTTACCGTGGTCTACGTGACCGATTGTACCAATGTTTACGTGCGGTTTGGTACGTTCAAATTTCTCTTTAGCCATAGCTTTACTTGTTATTTATTTGATTAATAATCAGCATTTACATCTTTATGAGCTGTTACCGGGATTTGAACCCGGGACCTCTTCCTTACCAAGGAAGTGCTCTACCACTGAGCTATAACAGCAAGAAAAAGAGCGGAAGACGGGGCTCAAACCCGCGACCCTCAGCTTGGAAGGCTAATGCTCTATCAACTGAGCTACTTCCGCAATTTTTGTGGGCAAAGATGGATTCGAACCACCGAAGTCGAAAGACAGCAGATTTACAGTCTGCCCCATTTGGCCACTCTGGTATTTGCCCTTAATTAATTGAAAATTGAGAATAGAAAGCGAACAAGACATTCTAGAACATTGTTTTATTTTCAACTTTCCAATTTTCCTTTTTCTTTGAGCCTCTTGTCGGATTCGAACCAACGACCCCGAGATTACAAATCACGTGCTCTGGCCAACTGAGCTAAAGAGGCATTCTATCTAAAAGATGCAACCGTCACGTTCCAACGCGAGCGAAACGGCTGCAAATTTAGTTATTTATTTCTTTTCCACAAAACTTTTGCGGTTTTTTTATTTGCTACGCTGCTTTTCCTTGTATTTCACCAGTTGTTTTTCAAGCGCTTCCACATCTAAGTCAATCGCTTCTTCGAATGTATTGCACACTTTGCTTGCATAAAACTCGCTATTCGGAACAAGAATCTTAATTCCAGCTTCTTTATTTTCAGCAACTTCCGGCTTAATTACCTTTAATGACACCTCTACTTTCTTTATATCTTCGTAATATTTCTCCAACTTAGACACTTTCTTCTGAATAAATGCCTGCAATTGCTCTGACGCGTCAAAGTGAATCGATTGAATTCTAATTTCCATACTTACCTCCTTTTTTTAAGCTCTTGGATGAGCTTGTTTATACACTTTTTTAAGTTCTTCAAATGTAGCGTGCGTGTAAATCTCGGTAGCTGTAATGCTCTCGTGACCCAAAAGTTCTTTTACCGCTCCCAACTCCGCATCATTATTAAGCATTGTGGTAGCAAAAGTATGTCTCAACACGTGAGGACTCTTTTTTTTCAACGTCGCCACCTTTGACAGGTTCCGTCTCACTAGATTATAGACTAAATTCTTATAAAGCCGTTTGCCATCCTCTTTAATAAAAAAGGCATCCGACCTTTCCTGAATCGTTTCGTTTCTTACATCGACATAGCCAAGCATCAAATCCCGCAGTTCATCACCAAAAGGAATTAGCCGCTGCTTGTTTCTTTTCCCAGTCACCTTCAGAAGAGAAGCCGAAAAATCCACATCCTTATCATCCAAACCAATCAACTCAGATAGCCTCATACCGGTAGTATAAAACATTTCTATTATCAACCGATCCCGATATCCTTTAAACCCTTCACCAAAATCCGTATCATCCAGCAGCTTATTCATTTCGCTTTCTTTCAAGAAAACAGGTAACGGCTTCTTATTCTTAGGACCCTTTATTCTACATAAGGGATTCACTGTCACCTCTCCTTGTCTCAAAAGAAACTTATAAAACGCCCGGAGCGAACTTAGCTTACGATTTACAGAAGTCGAAGTATACCCTCTATCCATCAATGAAACAATCCATTCACGAATGAGTTCGTCCTCTACTTCCAACGGATTAAATTTCCCGTACTCTTCCTGAGCAAACTCCTGTAATTGCTTTATATCCTCACCGTAAGCTAATACGGTCTTTTCGGAACAATTCCGCTCATACCAGAGATAATCAAGAAAAGCTTCTATCAACATAATATCGCTACATCTAAAATCCTGCAACGAATGTATGAAAAAGATTTCAATAATTCAAAGGAAATTACGAATTATTAATCTTCTACTTGCTGAAGTTGCTGTACGTAAACTGCGCGTTCTTTCTTAAGTCTTTTAGTTACAGACGGTTTATCAAACTGCTGTCTTCTTCTCAACTCTTTCACAATGCCAGTTTTCTCAAATTTTCTTTTGAACTTCTTCAGCGACTTTTCAATGTTCTCGCCTTCTTTTACAGGTACTACAATCATTTTGTTATTATTAATATGTTATGATTAAAATTTTCCGCAGTCAAATTGCGCGGCAAAATTACACATACTTTCTTTATTCACAAAACTTTCGGCAAATATTTCTCAAAAACTATTCATAAACAAGCTTTTAAACGTGAAAAGTTAGTACCTTTGAGTCACTTATATATCTACTATAATATAATAATGTATGGAACAGAACATAAAAAAGAGAATTCATGCACTGCGCATGACATTTAACCCCAACTACATCAAAGCATTTATCATCCCCAGTACAGACCCTCATCTGAGCGAATATGTGGCTCCCCATTGGATGTCTCGCGAGTGGATTTCCGGTTTTACCGGTTCTGCGGGAACTGTTGTCGTCCTAATGGATAAAGCCGGATTATGGACGGACTCCCGTTATTTCCTTCAGGCTGCGCAGCAGCTAGAAGGCAGCGGCATCACATTATATAAGGAGATGCTACCGGAAACTCCCAGTATTACCGAATTCCTCTGCCAAAATCTGAAACCCGGAGAGTCTGTGAGCATTGACGGCAAAATGTTCTCCGTGCAACAAGTGGAGCAAATGAAAGAGGAACTTGCAGCACACAATCTAAAGGTTGACGTATTTGGCGACCCGCTGAAAAGCATTTGGGAGGATCGTCCAGCTATTCCTAATTCTCCGGCATCCATTTACGACATCAAGTATGCAGGAAAAAGCTGTGAAGAGAAAATATCTGCTATCCGTGCCGAATTAAAAAAGAAAGGAGTTTATGCTTTGTTTTTGTCGGCTCTCGACGAAATAGCATGGACGCTTAATCTGCGTGGGAATGATGTTCATTGCAATCCGGTTGTAGTCAGCTATCTGTTGATTACACAAGATACCGCCACTTATTTTATTTCTCCGGAGAAAGTTACACCAGAAGTAGAATCTTACTTAAAGGAACAACATATTGATCTGCAAAACTATGATGCAGTAGAAACTTTCCTTTCCGCTTTCACGGGTAAAAATATACTTATCGACCCGAAGAAAACGAATTATGCTATTTATTCCGCCATCAATCCGAAGTGCACCATTATCCGTGGTGAATCTCCTGTGGTATTATTGAAAGCGATTCGCAACGAACAAGAAATTGCGGGTATCCATGCGGCTATGCAAAGAGATGGCGTGGCACTCGTCAAATTTCTCAAATGGTTGGAAGAGGCAGTTCCTTCCGGTAAAGAAACAGAGTTAAGCATAGATAAGAAACTACATGAGTTCAGAGCTGCCCAATCTCTTTATATGGGAGAAAGTTTCGACACTATCGCAGGATACAAAGAACACGGAGCAATCGTACACTATTCGGCAACACCGGAAAGCGATGCAACACTCCAGCCGAAAGGATTTCTACTCTTAGATTCGGGAGCGCAATACCTGGACGGCACCACCGACATCACCCGGACTATCGCGTTAGGCGAATTGACAGAAGAAGAAAAAATAGACTATACCTTAATATTAAAGGGGCATATTGCTTTAGCGATGGCAAAATTTCCCGCCGGCACTCGTGGCGCCCAGCTCGACGTATTAGCTCGTATGCCGATTTGGAATCACGGAATGAATTTCCTTCATGGTACAGGACACGGGGTCGGCCACTTTCTAAGTGTGCACGAGGGACCTCAAAGCATCCGCATGAATGAAAACCCTGTTGTATTGCAACCCGGCATGGTGACGTCGAACGAGCCAGGTGTTTATAAAGCCGGCAGTCATGGGATACGCACAGAAAACCTGACGCTAGTTTGCAAAGATAAAGAAGGAATGTTCGGAGATTATCTCAAATTTGAAACAATCACCTTATGCCCTATCTGCAAAAAAGGAATAATCAAGGAGATGCTAACGAATGAAGAAGTCGAATGGCTAAACAGTTACCATCAGACTGTCTACGATAAACTTTCTCCTAATCTTAGTGAAGATGAAAAAGTCTGGTTACAAGAGGCGACTGCTTCCATTTAAACGGACCTTGCTTGGCTACCGGGTCTCTGCACACTTGACGCCCAGGTGTCAGACAAGATGCAACTGCATTAAATAAAAAAACCTATTAAAAACAAAAAAAATATGGCTTTAATCAAATCAGTACGAGGTTTTACTCCCGAAATCGGAGAAAACTGCTTTCTTGCAGATAACGCAACTATCATAGGAGATGTAAAAATAGGCAATGATTGCAGCATCTGGTATAGTACGGTGATACGCGGTGACGTCAATTCCATACGAATCGGAAATGGGGTAAACATTCAAGATGGAAGCGTGCTGCATACATTATACGAAAAGTCGACGATTGAAATCGGCGATCATGTATCCGTAGGGCATAACGTAACTATACACGGAGCAACTATCAAGGATTATGCGCTAGTCGGAATGGGTTCTACCCTGCTAGATCATGCCGTGGTGGGCGAAGGAGCAATCGTTGCCGCCGGCTCTCTGGTATTAAGCAACACTGTAATTGAACCCGGAAGTATCTGGGGAGGAGTACCAGCCAAGTTTATCAAGAAGGTAGATCCGGAACAAGCGAAAGAATTAAATCAGAAGATTGCACACAATTATCTGATGTATTCACAGTGGTATAAAGAATAACTTCCTAATGGAAATCTCCCCCTTGTTTTGGCATATCCAGAACAAGGGGAGATTTTCCTCACCCCACCTTTTATCTTATTTAACCCATTGTCCGATGTCCGTTTACGGATAATTCGTAGATTTGTGTTATCACCCATCTAAAGTTAATGATATGATTAGACTGATAACCCTTTTCTGTGCGTCTTTGCTATATAGTATTGCGCAAGCACAACTACCTGTTCCCGAATACCATAAAGGAAATGCCACTTTGAGCGGGACAATCACAAACTACAATCCCAATGACAATCTGGATTTCAAGATCGGAGCGCCCAATATCGTAATGGGATCTTCAGAAGTGTTCTTCCCTACTATCGAATCAGATGGAAGTTTCAAAATCAGCATTCCCATTTATCATTCCACACAAGTACGGATGATAATTGGCAAAGCAGACCTAGTCTTTCTGGTAAGCCCGGAGAAAGAGACGAATGTTACTATCAATCTGAATAACCCGAAAGGAAAAAAGTTCATATTCAGCGGTGAATACGCAACTATTAATAATGAATGGTGTCAACCGGAACTGATAACAAGAATCCCCCCAGTCTATTTTGACGGAGATTTACTGGATTCCATTGCAGACTTCAGCCCCAACGAATTTAAGCAATATTGCATTGACCAATACAAACGTTGTATAGCCCACAATAATACACAACTCCAATTTAGTGAAGACACACGCACAATTGCTAATCTAACATGCGCATTTGATTGTTTACAAAACTTACAGGCTACTCATTACTGCCTGCAAACAGCTTATCAAAAGAGAAACAACAGTACGAGGGAACAAGCATTCGCCGCCTTCGCCGATACTCATCTGCCTGATGACTTCCACTATTACCTGAAAGACTTTCCTATTAATCATCCCTTAGCATTATATTGCTATAACTACCGGAATGCAGCTATGACACTTTATGATACCCACACTAACCATCTACCATTTGAAAATTATTTATTAGCAAATGCGCCACTCACTAAAGAGGAGCAGACGATAATTCATCAGCATAAAGCTGCTTTTAAAGCAGGAGTTGTCTCTCAACAACAATTAGACGTACAAGCAATCATTATAAAATACACCAAAGAAAGTGATGATTGCCGTTGGAAAAATTTCTCTCAAGCTATAGAGCGAATAGGAAGCATCATGCAAGACAGCACTTGCCTGCTTACCGATTACATACGATCCATTTATATGCGCTCCAGTCTTTACAATCTTAAGCCGTTAACGACTCAGCAAGAAAGCATGGCCGCAGAGATTACTAATCCCATTTTTCTGGGAATCATTCAGGATATGAACCAACAGATGCAGCCCCGCTCAAAAAGAATAACGAAAAAGTTCACAGTCTGTGATGCACCAAAAGTGCCGGAAGAAGAATTACTGACTGCCCTTATCGCCCGCCACAAAGGGAAAGTACAGTTCATCGACTTTTGGGCAACGTGGTGTGGCGGCTGTCGACAAACTATCAAAGAGTACGAACCTATAAAGAAAGAAATAGGTGAGGATAAAGTAGCTTTCGTATATCTCACCGGTCCCAGCTCTATTGAAAAGACTTGGGAGATACTCATAAAAGATATCGCAGGAGAACACTACTGGCTAAACAAAGAACAATGGAATTACCTTTGGAATCATTTTCAGATGGTAGGATTGCCAATGTATCTACTCATAGATAAACAAGGGAACATTGTAAAACGATTCACTCACGTCACCGCTAAGGAGTTGAGGGAGTTGCTAGAACAGGAAATCAATAAATAAGGAACTGATAAATCATTAGTAGGTGTTTGTGTCCGAAAGAGTACTTCCGGACACAAACACTATTATTTAGAAATTAATCATATTCATAATCTTATCCGTAGCACCGGAATTGCTGGTCACATAATACCCCGCATTCGTTCCGGTTTCACGCAAGAACACATCGTCCGTAAGGAAACGGTCCAATAAATTCTTCAATTCATCATAGTCTTTAATGGAATATGCACCTTTTGCTTCAAGCAGTTGTACAGCTTCCATAAACTTCTGATACTTCGGTCCGAAAATTACAGGGATGCCATATACGGCAGCTTCCAGCGTATTGTGTATACCTACTCCGAAACCACCACCGATATAAGCAATTTCCCCATATCGATAAATAGAAGAAAGCAATCCGAAACAGTCTATAATCAAGCAATCAGCTTTCAGCACATTCCTTTCATCGGCACGGGTATAGCGCATATAAGGTCGTTTCAATTTACCGATAATCTCCACCAGATGATTCTCATCTATCACATGGGGCGCGATGATCAACTTCATCTCCGGATGATTATTAAAATACTCGAGGAACAGGTCTTCATCCGGTCCCCACGAACTTCCTGCAACGAAAGTAAAGGTATTGTTTCCTTTAAACTTCTCTACCAGCGGAAGATCTTTAGCCTCTTCACGAATTTGCAGCACCCGATCGAAACGGGTATCTCCCACCACCGTCACACGACTGATGCCAATCTTCGACAAATAGCGTTTTGACGCCTCATTCTGCACAAACAGATGGTCGAAGTCCTTCAGCACATTGCGATACGTGCCTCCATACCACTTAAAGAACACCTGTTCGCGACGGAAGATGGACGATATGCTATACACCGGAATCCGGCGTTTATGAAGCTCATCCAGATAGTTCTTCCAAAACTCATATTTGATAAAGAACGCCATGCAAGGATTCGCTATGTCGAGGAACTTCTTCACATTCCGCGGCTTGTCGAACGGCAGATAGCAAACAATGTCCGCTCCCCGGTAATGCTTGCGCACTTCGTAACCGGAAGGAGAGAAGAATGTGAGCAATATCTTATAATCTGGATATTTCGCTCGTATCATCTCTATCAGCGGACGCCCCTGCTCAAACTCGCCCAATGAAGCTGCATGGAACCAGATATACTGCTCCCCCTTCTCCACTTGTTGCCGCAAAAGTTCATATACCACCCAGTGCCCTTTCATCATCTTCCGGGGCTTACGGCTAAATGGAGCAGCCAAATGGACGATAAAGTCATAAATGACTATTGCCAGGTCATAAAGCATAATAGTACTGTCGATTACTTCAAGACTTCTACCGCCCGTTTCATCCGAGCTATTGTTTCTTCCTTACCCAATACCCAGGAGATATCAAACATATGGGGACCTTTCCCTTCACCCACCAACGTCAGGCGGAAAGCATTCATGATATTGCCTGTGTGGTAACCCTTTTCGGCAATCCAGTCCATTACTACTTTTTCTTGTCCTTCTATACTAAAATCTTCAATACCGGCAATTACTTCCGCCAGTTCAGTCATACATTTTGCAGAATCTTCTTTCCAGCGTTTCTTCACTGTCTTTTCATCATACTGGGTAGGAGCAACAAAGAAGAAGCTGCATACCTCCCATAGTTCCTTGATGAAACTTACGCGGTCTTTCATCATGCCCACCACAGTGACCACCTTCTCGAAAGGAGCTTCTACGCCCTGTTCTTTCAATATCGGCAGGAAGAGTTCAGCAATTTCCTCATTGGGTTTCTGCTGAATATACTGATGATTGAACCAGATACCTTTCTTAAAGTCGAATTTAGCACCCGACTTACTGCAACGACGCAGGTCGAACAATTGTATCAGTTCATCCATCGACATCACTTCCTGGTCGTTACCCGGATTCCATCCCAACAAAGCCAGGAAATTGATAACCGCCTCGGGCAGATAACCGGACTCACGATATCCCGAAGAGATTTCACCCGATTTCGGATCGTGCCATTCCAGCGGGAATACGGGGAATCCCAGACGGTCACCGTCACGCTTGCTCAGTTTGCCGTTTCCTTCCGGCTTCAGCAGCAAAGGCAGATGGGCAAACTCCGGCATCGTGTCTTCCCAACCGAAAGCACGATACAACAGCACGTGCAGCGGAGCGGAAGGCAACCATTCTTCACCACGGATTACGTGAGACACTTCCATCAGATGGTCGTCCACGATATTTGCGAGGTGGTAAGTAGGCAGTTCATCCGCCGATTTATATAGTACTTTGTCATCCAGAATAGATGAGTTGATAATCACTTCGCCACGAATCAGGTCATTCACACGCACATCCTCATTGGGCTCTATTTTGAAACGAACCACATATTGTTTGCCTTCGGCAATCAGTGCATCCACTTCTTCTTTAGGCATTGTCAATGAGTTGCGCATCATACCACGGGTAGATGCGTCGTATTGGAAGTTAGCAATTTCAGCACGCTTAGCGTCCAGTTCTTCAGGAGTATCAAAAGCAATGTATGCCTTTCCATTATCCAGCAGAACCTTTACGTATTCTTTATAAATTTCGCGGCGTTCGGACTGGCGATACGGACCATGTTCTCCGCCAAAGCTCACTCCTTCATCAAAGTGGATACCCAACCACTTAAAAGATTCGAGAATATATTCTTCAGCTCCCGGAACAAACCGGTGAGAGTCAGTATCTTCAATACGAAATATCAAGTCTCCGCCATGTTGACGCGCAAATAGATAATTATACAAAGCTGTACGCACACCACCGATGTGCAATGCTCCTGTAGGACTCGGAGCAAAACGAACTCTTACTTTTCTTTCTGCCATAATTTGGGTTAGTATAGGTAAATCGTGGCAAAATTAAACCTTTTTTTCCACACTATTGTTTTTTTTCGTACTTTTCGCAAAAATTTCAAAGGATATGGAACATTTGAAGATGAAAAATAGATTCTCCTGGAGAGATTTATTATACAAATCATTGCTATTTGTAGGCACTGTGGCGCTGATAGTCTACTTTCTGCCGCGCGATGGGAAGTTCAATTATCAGTTTGACATCAACAAGCCCTGGAAATACGGGCAGCTTATCGCTACGTTCGACTTTCCCATCTACAAAGACGATGCGGTAGTGAAACGGGAGCAGGACAGTCTGATGGCTTCTTTCCAACCTTATTACGAACTTAATAAGAAG
>NZ_URFY01000065.1 GCF_900547205.1 uncultured Bacteroides sp. | reverse complement strand
AAAAATAGTCGTACTTTTGTATTCGAAGAGTCATTTGATATTATGCAAACCGCAGAAGTCCAAAACATTCTGTATATAACTAATTTGTAACCTATTAAGGGTTACGTTAGGTCAAAAACGGTTTTATTCTATTTATTATCAATTACTTCCCACATTTTTATTATATTCAGATTACAAAGATATGACATTGACCTGGAAGCTATTGCAAACGGACCGACCAACTGGGAGATTACTCCTTATCCGGAGCTTCCACCTCCCATATATCCGGAACAATAAAATAAATTATTCAAAATGACAGAAACGAAATCAATCAATTGTTTCTTAGTTGCAGCCCTTCTCCTGTGCGCTTCGTCGGCATGGGCAGAAGGTGCTCTGCAAATTAGCGGCAAGATAAAAACTCTGAAACCAACCACCCTGCAAGTAAAGAATTTAAATGATAGCGTTATACTTAATTGTACTATCCCTCAGAATGGTGTATTCGGCACTGAGAAGAAAACCATCGTCCCGGACGTTTACAAACTCTTCTTGGGAGACACGGAACAGAAGATTTATCTGGAGAACACCCCGGTGACTATCAACGGATACTTTGACGAAAAGAATCCCGCTCAGAGCTCGCTATCATTTACGGGCATCGACCCGTTCCTGGCTTTGCAGCAGTATATGCCTGCGGAAGGCAGCCCGAACAAAGCAACAATTTCTCCTATTGTAAAAGTAAAGCTGACGCCCGGCATGGCAGCGGCGCTTGCCTATCTGGTTGATGTGAACGATTATCCATCCAACAAGATGCTGCTGGACATGATACCTCTCGAACAAAGGGGTTCTTTGTCCGCTCAGTGGTTGGCAGATAAGGTAGAAACCCTCTCCCACCGTATCCCCGGTGCTGTGTGTCCTGACTTTACGTTTGTGGACGACAACGGCAAGAGTGTCAGCCTGAAAGATTTCCGTGGTAAGATTGTTGTGCTCGATTTCTGTGCTTCGTGGTGTGCTCCCTGCCGCAGGGAAATGCGCCATCTGCTGAAAATATACAACGAGCTGAAAGCGGACGATCTGGAATTTATCAGCGTCTCACTGGACGACACCGAAGCCAGATGGAGAAAGATGCTGGAAGAAGAAGACCTGCCGTGGGTGATGCTTTGGGATAAGAACGGCTTTCCGAAAAGCAATAAGACGCTTAGTGCCATTCAGCAGGCATACGGTTTCTACTCCATCCCTTTTCTCGTAGTAATAGACAAGGAGGGGAAACTGGTGGCACGCAACATCCGCGGAGACGAAGTGCGCGAAGCTATCCTGAAGACAAGAAAGTAACTAAACTATATATAATTTCAAAAAGATGAAACAACTCATTATCACCATTGCCTGCTGCCTTGCCAGTATCACGGCATCCGCCCAGTTGATAAAACAAACCGCCGACACCCCCAAGAAGCAGTCGGAACTGGACTGGTTCAACTGCTCTTTCGACCAAGACGGCGTATATGGAGTCGAAGTAAATAAAGCCTATGAATACCTGAAAGCCAACAAAAAGAAAGCTAAGAAGAAACCGATTGTTGCGCTGATAGGAGCCGGAATGGACGTGGAACACCAAGACTTGAAGCACGCCATCTGGACGAACCGGAAAGAAAAGCCGAACGGCAAAGATGATGATAAGAACGGACTTGTGGACGACATCTACGGCTGGAACTTTATCGGCGGAAAAGACGGCAAGGTGATGGAATCGCTGACGGGAGAAGGTGAGCGCGAGTTCCTTCGCCTAAAAGATGCATATGCCGATTATATCTTCGACAAAAAGAAGTATTACAAAATCATCGACGGAAAACGCCAAGAGGTTCCCGCGCCGGAGAACATGGAGGAATATAACTATTACCGCTTCAAAGTGGTGCCCGAATCGAAGATTGGAGCAGCTTACGGCGGTTTGCAGTTCTCGTATCTGCTCGAAGATTACATCGAGAAGTTCGACAAGGAGATGAAGCAACGTTATCCCGGAAAGGAGCTGACCATCAATGAGTTTCAGTCTCTCTACAATCCGAAGGCGGAACGTGACAGTTTGTTGGATGTCGTTTTCTTTCTTACCGGCTACGGATTTCAGGTATATCAAACGGATAAGTGGGAAATGGTATACGAGAATCTGGGGAAGAAAAGCGTAGAGACATCGCGTGATGCCTACGAGAATGCGATGAAACAATTCGGAACGGACAATAGAAAGGAAATCGTAGGAGACAATCCGTTGGATATCAACGATACTAACTATGGAAATAATGTGTTATTGACGTCGGATGCTGCCATCGGCATGATGAATGCGGGCGTAATAGCTGCCAAGCGTGACAACGGGATAGGCAGCAATGGCATTGCCGACAACGCTCAAATCATGACGCTTCGCATTCATCCGGGACAGGGGGAGCCTTATCTCAAAGATATGGCTTTAGCCATCCGATACGCTATTAATCACGGGGCGGACGTCATCGTGCTGCCCGAACAGAATACGTTTTATCCCGAAATGCAGAAACAGTGGGTGACGGATGCTCTGAAAGAAGCGGAGAAGAAAGGTGTGCTGGTCGTGGCTCCGGTGTGGGAACTAGCCAGAGATATGGATAAAGAAGAATTTTTCCCGAACCGGAAGATGAGCAACGACGGTGAACTGACCAACTTCATGACAGTAGCCTCATCCGACGCAAAAGGGAATCCGGTGCTGAACACGAATTACGGTGCTTCGTCTCTGGATATCTATGCACCGGGAACTGAGATTTATTCCACCTACGTAGGAGATACTTACCAGACAGGAACAGGTGCCGGACTGGCTGCATCCACCGTAGCCGGAGTGGCTGCCTTGCTGAAAACATATTTCCCGAAACTGACCGGTTCGCAAATCAGGGATATCCTGCTGAAAAGCGTCACTTCGCGCAAAGGTGTAGAGGTGGAAAAAGGGATTATCATCAATGGAGAGCAAACACAGGATTTGTATCTCTTCGATGATTTGTGTATCTCGGGTGGAATCGTGAATGTTTATCAAGCTGTTCTGGAAGCAGAAAATGTTGTCAAATAGTAAATAACGACTGAAACGGAATGAGAATAGGATTATTGACTGGTTTATGGCTGTTACTCTTTCTATGCTGCGGACAGAACGCAGTGTCGCAAATCCGTAACAAGGTTTGCGACACTATTCCTTATGAATTTATTCATGAGAAAATCATTATTCCCGTCACGGTGAATGGTGTGGCGACGAAATATATCGTCGATACCGGAGGGAAAACCGGAACCACCCATGATGTCGCCACCGAGATGAAGGCTACTGCCGCAGGATTCACAGGTATCTCGGACATAAATACGCAAACTGCCAGCTATCAGGAAGCATATGTTGAGAATGTTTCTATCGGAGAGAATTATAAGGTGAAACAGTTGAAAACGATGGTGTTGCCTCGTAATTCATTTTTTACGGAGTTGGGCGTAGCGGGTATTCTCGGAGGGGATGCTTTTGCCGAGTCTGTGGTTACGTTCGACTCGCGGTTCGGGATTATGGTTATCAACTACCCCTATCGCCCCGAAAGGCTGAAAGTGACGGATGGCATTCCGCTATTGGATTCCAACGAACATCATTCAAATATCAATATCAACGTGGGAGAGACGGAACTAAAGGTATTGTTTGACACAGGTGCAGGTGGCTTTCTGCTCTATTCTTCCGAAGATTGCAACAGATTGGCTAATGTATCCGGTGCTCAGGTCACCAATCAGGCTCATGGCATCGTAGCTGCGGGCATCACGGGGCTTGCCGATCCGGTGGATATTAAAAAGGTGAATATTCCTTCTATCCGCATCATGGGGAAAGAGTTTGCAAACGTGGGAAGCACCACGACGGCAATGTCGCGAAGTATCGTCGGAGTGGAACTTTTAAAGCACGGGAAAGTGATTATCGACTATATGCGTAAGCGTTTCTACTTCTTCCCGTTTGAAGAAGAAAAGACGGACATGGGCGGTGCACCTTCTCTATGGAACGTGAGCATACTGCCACGAAACGGACGGTTTGAGGTTACCACGATATGGGATAGCATGAAGGACAAAGTTGCCTTTGGCGATGAGGTAGTCAACATCAACGGAATTTCCCTGAAAGACTGCCCGAAAAGCCAGATGGCGGTGGAGGAGATTATGAATGCTATTCCCGGAGAGACTGCATACATCATCCTTCTGAAAGACAATCAGGAGAAGAGAATTGAAATAAAAAAGGAAAAATAAACTTTAATCAGTATGGATAGAAACAGCATGGATAGAAGACTAATGATAACAAGAATGTATCTCTGTTTAATCGTAGTTTGCAGCATTGCTGCAGGTGCAGGTGCACAGACGCTCAACAATATGACGGAGGTCATTCCCTTCAAAACGATTGATGGGAAAATCATTGTGGAAGCTGTTGTAAATGGAGAACCGGCGGACTTTGTGCTCGACTTGGCAGGACACAATGCATTGCTGCCCGAAGCTCTGAAGAAGCTGCGTATCCATACGGATAAGGAAGGGACTTTCAGGAGCTTTCAGGACTTTCAATTCAAGAAAGTGCAGACAGGCAAGGTGTATGAGATAGAGACATTGGCTCTAGGCAACAATACCTTTCAAAGTGATCTGCCTGCATTTACATTGGCAGATGAGCCTTATCTCCGCAAATTGGGAGTGATGGGAGTATTGAACTCCGTACTATTCCAGACTTCGGTACTCACCATAGATATGCAGCGAAAAAGGATCACCATCACCCAGCCCTATCGTCCTTCGTACATGAAACTGAACCATCGTGGAAGCTTTGAACTGACAACAGGAGCCGGCATTCTTTGTCCTCTCTCCGTTCAGAATAAACCAGTTTCTCTGATACTCGACACGTGGAGCGAAGGATTGGTGAACCTAACCGAAGAGGATTTCAACGCCTGGAGTGCGCAATATCCGAAAGGAAGTCCGCAGAAGATATCCAACGGTTACAAGGAAGCGACTCCGGAAGGTGAAAGCCTGAAACTGCCGGAAACCGTATTTATAAAAACAAAGATTGAGAATGCTACCGCTGTGAAGAATCCTTCCCTTAAACGCTCGGTACTTGGAAAGAACATACTGGACCGCGGCATCCTATCCATCGACTACCTCCACCAGAAAATTTACTTCCAACCATTCGACCTCGCTCCCATCCCCGAAGCGGAAGCGAAAGTGACGGAAGTAAAAGTGGAAGACGGTAAGATGAATCCGATTACCCGCCAATATTTCCTCGAAAACATCTTTGATTACCGTAAAGGAGGGGATTTTGTAAACGAAAGTGGTTTGCCTATCGTTATCGATTTCTGGGCTACGTGGTGTGCACCCTGCATCCGCCTGATGCCTCAAATGGAAGAATTGGCGGAAAAGTATAAAGGCAAAATCAGATTCTATAAAGTGAATGCAGATAAAGAGAAAGACTTATGCAACTATCTGGGTGTAAAGGCATTGCCTACTTTATTTTTTATTCCTGCAGGAGGTAAACCGATTGTGGAGGTGGGAGCCAAACTCGAAAAGTATGTTGAAATCATAGAGGAACAATTGCTGCCTGATTGAATTATGTTTATACATAAATGATTATAATTAAATCTTTAGTTCTGAGGTATTTCTAAGAAATTATTTATTTAACGGAGTTATCTATTGTAGAAATGAGTTCTTCCATTCGAGAAATAAAATCGGAGGACTTTTGAATATATGGATAAACTTAAGGATGATATTTTCCAAAAACACAATTAAGGATGCCGCAAGACTAAGCATGACCAGATGGTACAATAAAGTGGATGAGTCAAGGATAAAATCGTTCAATGTCATAGCTGCTACATTCTATGGAAACAAAAAAGCGGTAGACACTAGTTTTAAACTTTTGTCCACCGCTTACAATTTATCTTTTACAATGACAACACGCGCCGTTGCCTGTTGCTTAAATCATTCCGTTCTCCGAAAGATAGCGTTCTGCTTCGATTGCAGCTTTACAACCGCTTCCAGCTGCCGTAATCGCCTGACGATAATGCGGATCGGCTACGTCTCCTGCGGCAAACACTCCGGGAACTTTCGTGCGGGGAGTAACGCCTTCGGTGATGATGTAACCCACTTCGTCCGTATCAATGTAATCTTTGAATATACCTGTATTCGGCTGGTGACCGATAGCCAGGAAGAAACCGTCGATAGGCACATCGTAGCGCTCTTCGTCCGGTTCGTGCCAGCGTTTCACAACCTTCATGCCTTCTACGCCATTCTCGCCATACAAGCCTACAACATTATGCTCAAAAAGAACTTCAATCTTATCATGCTGCATCACGCGCGCCTGCATAATCTTCGATGCACGAAGATAAGGCTTACGAACAACCAGATATACCTTTGAAGCCAGACTTGAAAGATAGATAGCTTCCTCGCAAGCAGTATCTCCACCACCTACTACGGCAACCACTTTCTTACGGTAGAAGAATCCGTCGCAGGTAGCACAAGCGCTTACACCCATTCCGGCATATTTCTTTTCGTCTTCCAGTCCCAGATATTTAGCCGTTGCTCCGGTAGCGATAATCAGCGTATCCGCCTCAATGACTTGCTCTCCGTCAATTGTTATTTTATAAGGAGCTTTGCTCAAATCTGCTGCTGTTGCAATGCCGTATCGAATATCCGTACCGAAACGAGCAGCTTGTTTACGCAAGTCAGACATCAACTGCGAACCGTTGATTCCATCCGGATAGCCGGGGAAGTTCTCTACATCCGTTGTGGTAGTCAACTGACCGCCCGGCTGTAATCCTTCGTAAAGTACCGGATCCAAGTTGGCACGTCCGGCATAAATAGCTGCCGTATATCCGGCAGGTCCAGAGCCTATAATCAGGCATTTCACTCTTTCTTTTTCTGACATCTTATTCTAATTTTTGTTGTTTATACACGATTACTTTATCTCAAATCTATCACCTCTGCATGGGGATATTGTTTCTTGTCGAAGATAAAAACATTGTCCGCATACTTCAGTCCGGTCTGGTAGTTCGTAACGGTTATTTCGTTACTTGTCTGCTGACCGCGCTGCTCAAGGCATATATAGAGTGGTTCGTATTTGTCCTTCGTCACATATAGCGTGACACGCTCCAAATCTTGCTTCTTATCTTTAGCTGTCAGCACAACTTCCCAAACGGCCTTTCCACGAAAGTTCTTCTTCGCTCCCATCCTGTATGCGAATCCTTTCTGATACATATAAAGAAATGTATAGGGATTAATCTGCTGCAACTCTTCCGGAGTAGGATTGCTAACGTTCACTTCATCATTCCTCACCACATAGCTCCATTGTGTATTTCCATCAAACCAAGTTATCATATCGGATGTGGTCAATACAAACTTCTCTCCTTTCAACTGAATTGAACCGTTTTCAGTGCCTTCTACCAACCCGCTTGTCACAGCCTTTATGGTAAAATCCGCCTTCACGCCTCCAGCTTTACGAAACGCTTCCGCCGTCTTATCAAGAACAACTTTAGCCTGAGATTGCTGTTGTTGGGCAGTCACAGGCAAAGACAGTAAAGCTATTAAAAGACTAAAAATGTACTTTCTCATTTGTTTAATTAACGCTTAGTTATTGCAAATTGTTCAATCGCATTTCAAGGTCGTTATCGTCTACACAGAGCACGTCGCGCGCTTTGCTTCCTTGCGTTGGTCCCACAATTCCCGCCTTTTCCAGTTGGTCCATAATACGCCCAGCACGATTGTAGCCAATGGAAAATTTACGTTGTATCAACGAAGTGGAACCTTGCTGATGGATAACAACCAATCGCGCAGCATCTTCAAACAACGGGTCGAGACGCCCCATATCAACCTCTCCTACTTCGCTACCGCTATCTTCGGTCACGTACTCGGGCAAGAAGAACGGAGTAGGATAACTCTGCTGACGGGCAATGAACTTCGTGATTTCTTCCACCTCAGGCGTATCGATAAAGGCACATTGCACACGCACCGGATCGGCTCCCTGCAAGAAAAGCATATCACCCTTACCTATCAGGCGATTAGCACCCGGACGGTCGAGAATGGTACGCGAATCCATCATTGCCGACACACGGAAGGCGATACGAGCCGGGAAGTTGGCTTTAATCGTACCTGTAATAATGTTCGTTGTGGGTCGCTGGGTTGCGATAATCATGTGGATACCTACCGCACGTGCCAACTGTGCGATGCGGGCAATCGGTAGTTCCACCTCTTTGCCTGCCGTCATTATCAAATCTCCGAACTCGTCTATCACGACCACGATATACGGCATAAACCGATGTCCCTTTTCAGGATTCAGGCGGCGGTTGATAAACTTCTCGTTATATTCTCTTACGTTGCGCACATGAGCCATCTTCAAGAGGTCGTAGCGGGTATCCATCTCCACGCAAACGGAGTTTAGCGTCTGCACCACTTTGGTGACGTCCGTAATAATCGGTTCGCCTCCATCGGGTAATTTTGCCAGGAAGTGGTTCTCTATCACTGAGTAGATGCTAAATTCAACCTTCTTCGGGTCTACCAGTACAAACTTCAGTTCTGCCGGATGCTTCTTATATAATAAGGAGGTGATGATTGCATTCAATCCCACAGACTTACCCTGACCGGTGGCACCAGCCACAAGCACGTGCGGCATCTTGCAAAGGTCGAACATGAATACTTCGTTCGTGATGGTCTTTCCCAGCACGATAGGCAGGTCGTATTTGGATTCCTGGAATTTCTTACTTCCTATCACACTCTGACCGGAAACAATCTTCGGATTCTTATTCGGCACTTCAATACCGATGGTTCCTTTACCCGGTATCGGGGCGATGATACGAATACCATCGGCAGACAGGCTGAGCGCTATATCGTCTTCCAATCCGCGAATCTTGGAGATACGCACTCCCTGTTCGGGGGTTATCTCATACAGAGTCACCGTAGGACCTACCGTTGCTTTAATCGTACTGATTTCGATGCCGAAGCTACGCAGCGTATTGATGATACGGTCTTTATTGGCATTCTGTTCGTCCATATCTATCGTCGGATCGTCGTTCTCGAAATGCTTCATCAGGTCGATGGTCGGGAAACGATAGTTCTCCAAATCCTTGGTTGGGTTGTAGGGTTCCATTTCCGGACCTTTATATTCTTCTTCCTCGGCTCCGGGTTCAATCTGGAATCCGGGTTCTTCCTCCTCCAACGGTTCTTTCGGCAAAGGAGGAACCATATCGGAGACTGTCGGTTCAAACACCATGGTCACTCCTTCACTTCCATCATCTTCCGCCGGGGCAGCATCTTCTTCCGTCGCCGAAAGATTCACCGAAATTTCTTTTTCGGGTTCTTCTGCCTGTATATCCAATGCCGGAGCAGGTGGAACGGTCTGCTTATAAGTACGTTTCAGGTTAAATTCCACCTCCTTCGGCTGCAAGGTGACAAATTCCTTTTCTTCCTCTCCTTCCGGAGCAATCTCTCCTTCTTCTTCTTTCTTCTTCCGTTTCAGGAAACTCAGTGCGAAGAGTTTGCGCAACCAAATGACGGTGCGGGCACTGATATATATAAAGAAGCAAATAGCCGTTATCAGCAGAATCATCCACACACCGGGCACACCCACCTGCGAAATGAGCCAACGGCTGACATTGTAACCATGCATACCTCCCAGATAGATGAAAGAATCCTGATAATGGTCCATAAACGCAAAACCGAAGAATACGGAGAACCATACCAGCAACAGCGTGCAACCGATAAACCATTTCCAGAGACGGACGACGCGGACGCGCATCAACTTCAATCCGGCCACCGCCAAAAAAACAAGGATGAAGAATGCTGAGATACCAAAACAATCATTAATCAGATAACTCGCCAACTGCGCTCCGCGCGAACCCGCATAGTTCTTCACATGATTATTGACCGTTGAAAGGTCGGCGGGATTACCGCTGTCAATGATACTCTGGTCTGCCGCCCCCGTGAAAAAGAAAGAGGAGAAAGCCAATAACAGGTAAACGGAAAAGATGACCAGCATCAGTCCAATAACAAAATGGACGGTTTCATTCTTAAATATTGCTGCAATCTTACTTGGGGAAGAGGGAGTGCGTTCTGCCTCCTTATCTAATTTCTTCTTTGCCATGAGTCTATTAATCTTTTTATAAAATAGGAATCGTTATCTAAGCCGCAAAAATAATAAAAAAATAACGAGCACTACGCTCATTCAATCCTTTTTCTTACCTTTGCGTTTCAAATCAACGCTGATTATGGAAAAAGTAAGCCAAACGATATTTGATAAGAATGTAATTGAGTTCGTAACGGTATCCGCCGAATTTTGCGCATTCCTCGAACGTGCCGAACGCATGAAGCGCAGCACTTTCGTTGATACATCATTAAAAATACTCCCCCTGCTCTATCTCAAAGCATCCATGCTCCCGAAGTGTGAGACTATCGGAGAAGAGGCTCCAGAAACGTATGTGACGGAGGAAATATACGAGATTCTACGTATCAACCTTGCAGGATTGCTGGGCGACAAGGACGACTATCTGGACGTATTTGTGCAGGATATGATTTACAGCGACCAGCCCATCAAAAAGGCTATTTCGGAAGATTTGGCAGACATCTATCAGGATATCAAAGACTTTATATTCGTTTTCCAACTGGGACTGAACGAGACGATGAACGATGCATTGGCCATCTGTCAGGAGAACTTCGGAATGTTGTGGGGACAGAAGTTGGTGAACACACTGCGTGCCCTCCACGATGTGAAATACAACCAGCAGGAAGACGAAGAAGAGGATAACGAAGAAGGAATTTACGAACCAAGCGATGACGACAATTGTTGTGAACAAGATGACTGTCACTGCCATGAAGACGGCTGCCATTGCCATGAAGAGGAAAAATAAAAAATGATTGTTAGAAGAAGTATAGATAAAGACGAGCTGAAGGAACTCCCGAAAACTGTGTTTCCGGGACGTATCCACGTAATACAGTCGGAAGCGGAAACCGATAAGGCGGTAGCTTACCTGCAATCCAGACCAGCAATAGGCATTGATAGCGAAACACGCCCCACCTTTACCAAAGGGCAATCGCACAAAGTAGCGCTGCTCCAGATTTCATCCGAAGAATGCTGTTTCCTGTTCCGCCTCAACATGACGGGACTAACGCCGTCTCTGATTGGCTTATTGGAAAACCGGGATGTTATCAAAGTAGGCCTGTCACTGAAAGATGACTTTATGATGCTGCATAAACGTGCAGCTTTCAACCAGCAGAGTTGCATCGAACTGCAAGACTATGTACGCCAATTCGGCATACAGGACAAGAGCTTGCAAAAGATTTACGCCATCCTGTTTAAAGAAAAGATATCCAAGTCGCAACGGTTGTCCAACTGGGAAGCCGACGTATTGACCGACAGCCAGAAACAATATGCCGCCACCGATGCCTGGGCGTGCCTCAACATCTACAACCTGTTGGAGGAATTGAAGCGTACAGGCAACTATGAAGTGGAAAGCATCGCTTTGGAAGAAAAGGATGAATGCCCCGTGCAGACTTTCGCTAAATGATTAATCACTTATCACTAAAAACCAATCACTTATACTATGCATAAAGTATACCTCAAACCCGGCAAAGAAGAGTCTCTTAAAAGATTTCACCCTTGGATTTTCTCCGGTGCAATCTCCCGCTTCGACGGAGAACCGGAAGAAGGTGAAGTTGTAGAAGTATTCACTTCGAAAAAAGAATTTATTGCCGAAGGACATTTCCAGATCGGAAGCATTGCCGTGCGCGTACTTACCTTCCAACAGGAACCCATCGACCACGACTTCTGGAAGCGCAAGCTGGAAATAGCCTACGATATGCGTCGTAGCATCGGCGTTGCAGTAAATCCCACAAATAACACCTACCGCCTTGTACACGGCGAAGGTGACAATCTCCCCGGACTGGTTATCGACGTGTATGCCAAGACTGCGGTGATGCAGGCACACTCTGCCGGAATGCACGTAGACCGCATGGTTATCGCCGAAGCTCTCTCCGAAGTGATGGGCGATAAGATTGAAAACATCTACTATAAATCGGAAACAACGCTTCCATTCAAAGCAGACCTTTTCCCCGAAAACGGTTTCCTGAAAGGTGGAAGCAGCGACAATATCGCACAGGAATATGGTCTGAAGTTCCATGTGGACTGGCTGAAAGGTCAGAAAACCGGATTCTTTGTGGACCAGCGCGAGAACCGTTCTTTGCTCGAACACTATGCCAAAGACCGTTCGGTATTGAATATGTTCTGCTACACTGGCGGATTCTCATTCTATGCCATGCGCGGAGGTGCAAAGCTTGTACACTCTGTGGATAGCTCTGCCAAAGCAATTGACCTGACGAATATGAACGTTGAGCTGAACTTCCCCGGCGACCCTCGCCACGAAGCCTTTGCGGAAGATGCCTTCAAGTACTTGGACCGCATGGGCGACCAATACGACCTGATTGTCCTCGACCCGCCTGCATTCGCCAAACATAAAGATGCACTTAGGAACGCATTGCAAGGTTACCGGAAACTCAATGCCAAGGCCTTTGAGAAAATTAAGCCGGGAGGTATCTTATTCACCTTCTCCTGCTCGCAGGTAGTGACAAAGGATAATTTCCGCACGGCTGTATTTACGGCAGCGGCAATGTCCGGTCGCAGTGTACGCATCCTCCATCAGCTCACACAGCCTGCCGACCATCCGGTGAATATCTATCATCCGGAAGGGGAATACCTGAAGGGGTTAGTACTCTATGTAGAGTAACAAAGGAAGGCTTTAGCAGAAAAAAAGAAGCCGCAAAGTTAATTAGAGTTAACAAACAGAAGATTCTCGCCGAATCACTATGTTGTATAACATAAATAGCCTTATATTTGCACTGTGTTTTTCATGGTATTAGATTTAAGGTTAACAAAGATTGGCTGTCTGGGATAGATAGCCTTCTTTTTTTATATACACTTCCCATCTATATTTCCCCACCCTATTCCTAGTCATTCTTCGGTATTATGCCTTTTTATACCCTTTTTATCAGTTTACTTGCTCACCTAATCAACGAAAATATTATATTTGCACCTATTATTAATCAGATTAAGAGAAACACAAATTAAAAAGTCATGAGTATAAAAGTACGTTTGATTATTATGAACTTCCTGCAATTCTTTGTTTGGGGGTCATGGTTAATTTCACTAGGTGGGTATATGGGTAGAGAACTCCACTTTGAAGGAGGACAAATAGGAGCCATATTTGCCACCATGGGTATTGCCTCCTTGGTGATGCCTGGCATAATCGGAATCATTGCCGATAAGTGGTTCAATGCGGAACGTTTATACGGACTTTGCCACATTGCAGGAGCGGGCTGCCTGATTTATGCATCCACCGCTACCAGTTATGACCAGATGTACTGGGCGATGCTGCTCAACCTGCTGGTATATATGCCTACCCTTTCTCTTGCCAATACTGTTTCTTACAATGCACTGGAGCAATATAAGTGTGACCTTATCAAAGACTTCCCTCCTATTCGTGTATGGGGTACAATCGGTTTCATCTGCGCCATGTGGGCGGTAGACCTTACCAGATTCAAAAATTCGAGTGCACAGCTTTATGTGGGCGGTGCATCTGCGTTGCTATTGGGAATCTATTCTTTCACCCTCCCGGCTTGCCGACCTGCAAAAACAGAAAACAAATCATGGCTTTCCGCTTTCGGGCTGGATGCATTGGTGCTGTTCAAGAAAAAGAAGTTGGCTATCTTCTTCCTTTTCTCTATGCTTCTGGGAGCTGCATTGCAGATAACGAATACGTATGGTGACTTATTCCTGAGTAGCTTTGCTGGCATTCCTGAATATGCGGAATCCTTCGGAGTAAAGCATTCGGTTATCCTATTGTCTATTTCGCAAATGTCCGAGACACTATTTATCCTTGCCATACCGTTCTTCCTGAGACATTTCGGAATCAAGCAGGTGATGCTTATCAGTATGTTTGCATGGGTATTCCGATTCGGTTTATTCGGTTTTGGCGACCCGGGTTCAGGCTTGTGGATGCTTATTCTTTCTATGATAGTTTATGGAATGGCATTTGACTTCTTCAACATTTCGGGTTCGTTGTTTGTTGAACAAGAGACAAGTTCTTCTATTCGTGCCAGTGCTCAAGGGTTATTCTTTATGATGACCAACGGTTTGGGCGCTATCATTGGCGGATATGCCAGTGGTGCTGTAGTGGATGCTTTCTCTGTATATGCCGACGGAAAACTGGTGAGCCGTGAATGGACAGACATCTGGCTGATTTTTGCTGCTTATGCATTAGCTATCGGTATACTGTTTGCCTTGGTATTCAAGTACAAACACCAACGAGAAAGTAAAACGATTAAGTAATTTCATAATGGATAAAAAGATTAGATTAGAAGTTGTAAATATCACAAATAGCCATGCGCAAATTGGTGCATACGCATTATTGCTGCGCGAAGTAGACGGTGAACGCCAATTGCCAATCATCATCGGTCCCGCGGAAGCACAGGCAACAGCTTTGTATCTGAAAGGAGTCAAGACTCCCCGACCGTTGACGCACGACTTGTTTACTACAAGTCTTGCCGTATTAGGGGCATCGGTGATACGCATACTTATTTATAAAGCCAATGAGGGTATCTTCTTCTCTTACATCTATTTGAAGAAAGACGAAGAAATTATCCGCATCGACGCACGTACGTCGGATGCCGTTGCTTTGGCTGTACGTGCAGACTGCCCTATCCTTATCTATGAATCTATCCTTGAACGGGAATGTCTCCATATGTCGCAAGAGGGCGAAATGCGCAAGAGCCCTATAGACAACGATGATTTAGAGGAAGAAACAGGCTCCGCCACCCTATCTCTTGAAGAGGAATTGGACCAGGCCATTAAAGATGAGAATTATGAACTGGCCGCCCGGATACGTGATCAAATCAAATTAAGAAATCAAAACCAGTAACGAAAAGCTATGCACGTATTTTATACTCCCGATATACAAAAAAGCAACGAGCTCCCCGAAGAGGAGGCTCAACACTGCACGCGTGTGCTACGGCTGAATATCGGAGATGAAATTACCCTTACCGACGGTAAGGGCTACTTTTATCAGGCAGAAATCACCGCTGCAACCAATAAGCGTTGCTTAGTATCCATTAAAGAAACAACCTTTCAGGAACCGCTCTGGCCCTGTCATCTGCACATCGCCATAGCGCCTACCAAGAATATGGACCGCAACGAGTGGTTTGCCGAGAAAGCAACGGAAATAGGATTTGACGAACTGACCTTTCTCAATTGCCGTTTCTCGGAACGCAAAGTTATCAAGAACGAACGAATTGAGAAGATTCTCATATCAGCCATCAAGCAGTCTCTCAAAGCCCGCCTTCCGAAGCTGAATGAAATGACGGACTTCGATAAGTTCATAGCGCAGGAGTTTGAAGGGCAGAAGTTTATTGCCCACTGCTACGAAGGCGAGAAGCCTTTACTCAAAAACGTATTGAAACCGGGCGAGGACGCACTCGTACTGATAGGTCCTGAAGGAGATTTCAGCGAAGAAGAAGTGAAGAAAGCCATTGAACGGGGATTCATCCCTATCAGTCTGGGCAAATCACGGCTTCGCACTGAAACGGCAGCTTTGGTAGCTTGCCACACGTTGAATTTACAAAATCAAGAATAGCCTCGAAAAAGGCTTACTCAATAACTAGAAACATTTTAATATGAATATAAGTATGGCAAAGAAAATGATCTCCCGACTCTCAGTACTGGCAGTACTGATTGTTTTTCTGGCAGCATGTTCCAAAACTTCGGAATACACTCATGTGATTCCGGCTGATGCTACGGTCGTTGCATCCATCAATCTGAAATCGCTGGCAAGCAAAGCCGGATTTGATGACAAAGAGAATGAAGTTGCTAAACAAAAACTACTGGAAGCACTGAAAAGCGGAATGAACGCTGCTACTTTTCAGCAATTGGAAAAGGTAATGAACAATCCGAGTGAATCCGGAATCGATGTTCAAGCTCCGTTCTATGTATTCTCTTCTACTTCTTTCCCATACACCACAGTGGTTGGTAAAGTGAGCAACGAAGATAACCTGCACGCATCACTGGACGTGATGGCTAAGGAACAAATCAGCCAACCTGTGAATGAAGCTGACGGATACAGTTTCACTACAATGAGCGGTAGCCTGCTTGCATTCAATAGTTTTACTGTGCTGGTAGTCAATGTGACAGGAGCTACACAGACGGAGAAAGCCAAAGAAGCTATCACCAACTTGCTGAAACAGAATGCCGACAACAGTGTCGTGAAATCGGGCGCTTTCCAGAAAATGGAGAAGCAGAAAAGTGATATCAGCTTCTTCGCTTCTATGGAAGCTATCCCTGCACAAATTCGTAATCAAGCTAGCCTGAGTCTGCCTGCTGAAATAAAACTGGAAGATATTACAGTTATTGGAGGACTGAACTTTGAGAAAGGAAAGATTGCCCTCAGAACAGAGAACTATACCGAAAACGAAGCTGTAAAAGCACTATTGAAAAAACAGCAGGAAGCTTTCGGGAAAGCGAATAACACGTTCGTGAAATACTTCCCGGCTTCAACTTTAATGTTCGTAAATGCAGGCATCAAAGGAGAAGAGCTTTACAATATGTTGAGCGAAAACAAAGAGTTCCGCAACACAGTTTCTATCTCTAAAGCAGATGAAGTAAAAGAACTGTTCAGCTCATTCAATGGCGATATCTCTGCGGGATTGATTAACGTAACAATGAATAGCGCACCTACTTTCATGATGTATGCCGATGTAAAGAATGGCAATGCACTCGAAGCTCTTTATAAAAACAAGCAGTCTTTGGGCATGAAGAGAGGAGACGACATCATTGAACTCGGTAAAGATGAATATGTATACAAGACAAGAGGTATGAATGTCTTTTTCGGTATCAAGGACAAGCAGATGTACGCTACCAATGACGAATTGCTCTACAAAAATGTAGGTAAAGCCGTCGATAAGTCTGTCAAAGATGCTCCTTACGCATCGGATATGAAAGGTAAAAGCGCATTTATGGCTATCAATGCCGAAGCCATAATGGAACTGCCTGTCGTGAAAATGTTGACCGGATTTGGCGGTAGACAAGTAAAGACTTACATTGACTTGGTAAATAAAGTATCTTACCTCTCGGTAACCTCCGAAGGAGAAACAAGTGTGTCGGAGCTTTGCCTGAAAGATAAAGATGTAAACGCTCTCAAACAGATTGTAGACTTTGCCAAGCAATTTGCTGGTATGTAATTCGTTTACAACGGTATGAAAAGTATTCACCTACAGCAAACACTTCCCCAAGTGTTTGCTGACCGTAATACGGTAACTTCGGACGTATGGCATCAAGACCTTGTCTTCCGTAAAGGAGAGATGTATCTGATTGAAGCTGCTTCGGGCACCGGAAAATCGTCGTTGTGCAGCTACATCTATGGTTACCGCAACGACTATCAGGGGATTATCAATTTCGATGAAACCAATATCAAAGCATACTCCGTGAAGCAATGGGTCGACCTAAGAAAACATTCATTGAGTATGCTTTTTCAGGATTTACGCATCTTCACCGAACTGACGGCTCTAGAAAATGTGCAACTGAAGAACAACCTGACCGGCTATAAAAAGAAAAAGGAAATACTCGCTCTATTTGAGCAACTGGGCATTGCCGACAAACTGGATGTAAAGGCCGGCAAACTCTCCTTCGGACAGCAGCAACGGGTAGCCTTTATCCGCTCGCTCTGCCAACCGTTCGACTTCCTTTTCCTCGACGAACCAATCAGCCATCTGGATGATGACAATAGCCGCATCATGGGAGAACTCATTATTGCCGAAGCCGGAAAACAGGAAGCGGGAGTAATCGTAACTTCCATCGGCAAGCATATCGAGTTGCCTTATCAACATTTTCTTAGTTTATAAGAAGTAATCCGTGCCTAAAACTAAAAGTATAAATCAATGAACACTCTCGTCTGGAAACTTCTCCGCCAACATATCAGTATCGGCCAGCTAGCCGGATTCTTTTTAGCCAATCTATTCGGCATGATGATTGTGCTGCTCAGTGTGCAGTTCTATAAAGACGTGCTTCCGGTATTCACCGAAGGAGACAGCTTTATGAAGAAAGACTTCATCATAGCCACCAAGAAGATCAGCACACTCGGTTCTTTTGTCGGAAAAAGCAATACATTCTCCGCCGAAGATATCGCTGACCTGAAAAAACAATCGTTCACTAAGACGATAGGAGCTTTCACACCTTCCCAGTTCAAGGTTTCGGCAGGGTTGGGGATGCAGGAAGCGGGCATTCACCTCTCCACTGATATGTTCTTCGAGTCTGTTCCCGATGAATTTGTAGATATCAAACTCGATAAATGGCACTTCGATGAAGCATCCCGTACCATACCTATTATTATCCCCCGCAATTATCTGAATCTGTATAATTTCGGTTTCGCACAAAGCCGCAGCCTGCCCAAACTCTCGGAAGGCTTGATGGGACTTATCAAAATGGATATTATGATGCGCGGCAACGGACGCGTAGAACAATACAAAGGAAATATCGTAGGATTCTCCAATCGGTTGAACACCATTCTGGTTCCCGAATCCTTTATGCAGTGGGCAAACAAGAACTTTGCTCCAGATACGGAGGCACAGCCTGCCCGACTGATTATTGAAGTCAGCAACCCTGCAGATTCCGCCATTGCCAGCTATTTCCAGAAGAAAGGCTATGAGACGGAAGACGGTAAGCTGGATGCAGGAAAGACAACCTATTTCCTTCGACTCATTGTAGGCATCGTCCTCGGAGTCGGTTTATTCATCAGCATTCTTTCATTCTATATCCTGATGCTGAGCATCTTCCTGCTACTGCAAAAGAATACCACCAAACAGGAAAGCCTGTTACTCATCGGATACAGCCCGGTGAGAGTGGCATTGCCCTATCAGGTACTTACCGTAGGGCTGAATGTTGTCGTACTACTTTTATCCATCGGATTGGTGTCCTGGCTACGAAGTTACTATATAGAAAGCATCCGGCTGCTTTTTCCGCAATTGGAAACCGGCTGCCTATGGGCTGCTATCTGTATGGGAATTGTGTTGTTCCTCGCCGTATCCATCATCAATATCATTGCAGTGAAAAGAAAAGTTATCTCCATATGGATGCATAAAGCATAGAAGTAAAAACCTTAAAATCAAGACATCACATGAAAAACACAACTACTTTCTCTCTCAATAGAAGCTTACTGGTATTCATTCTCGGAATGGCTACGTGCTTCCCGTCGCTATCTGCGCAAACTATGCAAGATACGCTCGTTGCCTATTTCAGTTTATGGGAAGGGATTCCCAAAGAAAAGTTGTATCTGCATCTGGACAAACCTTTCTACGGAGCAGGAGAAAAAATATGGTTCAAGGGATATCTGGTAAATGCCGTTACTCACCAAGACAATGCAATGAGCAACTTCATCATAACGGAGCTTATCAATCGCTCCGACTCCATCATTGAAAGAAAGAAAATCCGCAGGGACTCGCTGGACTTTCATAATGCTTTCATCCTACCTCCCACTCTTCCCGCTGGAGACTATTGCTTGCGGGCTTATACCAATTGGATGCTGAATGACGAACCGGAGTTCTTTTATTCGCACAACCTGAAAATAGGCAACTCCATCGACAATACCATCGTTTCACATATCGAGTACCACCAGGAAGACGAAACGCACTATACCGCCAAAGTTAAGTTTGCTAACAATGTACAAGAAGCATTCAAAGGCACCACCATCCGTTATCGTTACTACGAGAATGGCAAGGCGAAAGAGAAAGGCAAGAGAAAGACCGATGACAACGGTCTGATTTACATCCCCTTACCCAGCCTAAAGCCATCTGCCACCCGCATGATAGAAGTGGAGTTCGATGATCCGCAATACATCTATAAAAGAACGTTCTACCTGCCGGCATTTACGCAAGATTTTGATGTCAAGTTCTTCCCCGAAGGAGGTGCGCTGCTTGCCGTCGATCATCAGAATATTGCTTTCAAAGTACAGGGGGCAGACGGATTTTCAAGAGAAATAGAAGGTTTCCTGTTCAATTCCAAAGGAGATACACTTACCAGTTTCCGTTCGGAACACGACGGAATGGGTCTTTTCACGCTGAATGCAGCCAACACGGATACTTACTATGTGGTTGCCAAATCCAGTGACGGTATATCCAAACGGTTCGACCTTCCAGCTGTGGAGCAGAAAGGCATTGCCTTGTCTATGACACATTACAAAAAAGAGATACGCTACGAGATTCAAAAAACCGAATCGACCAAATGGCCGGAGAAACTATTCTTAATTGCGCATACCCGTAGCAAACTCTCTATCCTGAAACCTATCGACCCTGCCGCCAGAACTTTCGGCAAGATGAATGACAGTCTGCTCAATGCAGGCATCACCCATTTCCTGCTAATCGACCAACAAGGCAATGCACTGAGCGAGCGCCTGATTTTTGTTCCCGACCAAAAAGCCCATCAATGGCAAGTAGCTACCGACAAACCAACCTATGGAAAAAGGGAGAAAGTGTCTCTGCAAATCTCCGCCAATGATATAGAGGGCAACCCGGTAGAGGGTAACTTTTCTATCAGCATCACCGACAGAAAGAGTATTCAGACAGATTCTCTTTCTGATAACATCCTATCAAACCTGCTGCTGACTTCGGACCTGAAAGGTTTTGTAGAAAATCCGGGCTATTATTTCCTGAATCAAGATGCCCGTACCCTTCGTGCACTGGATTTCTTAATGATGACACACGGGTGGCGCAGACATCATTTCAAGAATGTGTTTCAGGCTCCTTCGATGCAATTCACTAATTATATAGAGAAAGGGCAGACCATCAGCGGACGTATAAAAGGGTTCTTCGGTGGCAATGTGAAGAAGGGCCCTATCTGTGTGTTAGCCCCAAAAACGAATATGATTGCTACTACAACGACAGATGAAAATGGAGAGTTCGTTGTGAATACCTCGTTTCGAGACAGTACCGCTTTCCTTGTTCAGGCACGCACAAAGCGGGGATTTGCTGGAGTAGATATTGAAATTGACACTCCCAACTATCCGGTCCCTTGGCACAAAGCTCCATACAGTAATAGTGCAAGTACTTTCATGGAAGATTATCTGCTCAATACCCGCGATCAATATTACATGGAAGGCGGCTTAAGGGTTTATAATCTGAAAGAGGTGGTTGTCACGGCTAATCGTGCGAAGCCGAGTTCTAAAAGCATATATGCCAGTGGTGTCGATACCTATACACTTGAAGGTGAGCAACTCGAAAGATCAGGAGCGCACACAGTTTTGGATGCAGTGATGCGTCTTCCGGGAGTGAACATCACGAATGGAAGCGAAATACACATCCGAAATAGCCCCGAACAGGCTGTCCTTATCGTGGATGATGTTCTATATGAGGACTACGACTTCATCCTGTCGAGTGTGCAAATCAGTGATATATCCAGTTTAAGTATTCTCCGTGGAGCAGGTGCTTCCATTTTAGGTTCGCGTGCATCGGGTGGTGCTATCGTTATCACAATGAAAGACGGCAGCGAAATTCCTGCCCGACCGGCACAAGGCATCACGACTTGTATTCCACTGGGATACAGTGATTCTGTAGAATTTTATCATCCTACTTATGATACTCCTGAAAAGAAGGATGCACAACGTTCAGACCTGAGGAGCACCATTTATTGGAATCCCTCGTTGAAGCTGGATGCCGAAGGAAAAACAACCATTGAATATTATACTCCGGACAGCAGCGCACCCGAGGAAATTATTATTGAAGGAGTGGATAAGAATGGAAAGGTTTGTCGTGTGCACCGGATAATCAATAGATAATCAACTAATTGATTGATTGGTGAATCCACCGCGTTTACAGCAAACAGCCCTTTCGGTTTTATGAGCCGGAAAGGCTGTCCTTCTTATCTGCCAACCCAATGATTTTAAGCCCACGCTTCATCGTCCTTATCTCCACACCTCAAGCAGCCTGAGCCCACGCTTTACGAAGCCTCAGCCCTCACCTTAAAGAACTTTAGCTCACGCCTCAGCAAAACTTGCCCCACACTTCAACTCTTTTTGCCCGTCTACCGGACAAGTTTACGAGTATATATAAGCTTTATACTGGAAATTATACGCCCTCGTTTTCTACTCATTATTTGGGGAATACGCCATTGCTCTATATTTATTCCTACCCAAAATCTCTATGACAAAGAAAGAATAATATAAAAATCTTGCTTTTCTAAAAGGAGGTTTAGAGTATGGATAAGGATTTATTGGAAGATTTATATAAGTTCAATTAGAACTTAGTGCCATGATAAATCCCTCTCACACCTGTAAATTAAGCAGGATGAACTATCATATATTAAAATATTTGTGCCCAATACCTATGCTATCTTTCTACCCATTTAGAAGATTTTGTTATTCCT
>NZ_URFY01000064.1 GCF_900547205.1 uncultured Bacteroides sp. | reverse complement strand
GATGTGTATAAGAGACAGCCCCTAGAGCCAGCCCACCCAGCGTCATAATATTCAATGTAAGTCCGTTGAAGAACATCAGATTGAAGGTAGCGACTATTGAAATAGGAATGGAAAGGCTGACTATCAGCGTTGTTCCCATTCGACGAAGGAATACGAACAATACGATGATGGCAAGAACAATACCCAATATAGCACTGCTTTTCACTTCTCCGATAGCACTTTTGATGAAAGTTCCCTGATTGGAAATTACCTGAAAATGATAGCCGGGTAGAGCATTCTCTATCACTGCCAGTCGATTGCTTACCTCATCTACCACCTTCACAGTGTTGAAACGCATCTCTTTATAGATAGACAAACCGATGCTACGCTTCCCGTTGATACGCACAATATTCTCAGGCCGGGCGTTCACAAACTTCACCGTCGCTATTTCTTTCAGGAAGATAGGAGCTTTGTTGGCATCTGTTGCCGTTTCGGAAGAGTTATTCCCTGTAGTTGCCTGTTGCTGAACGGGTTTATATCCGACAATCAGATTTTCAAAATCAGCTTCTGACGAGAATAGGCTCGAGCTCTTCACCAGATATTGTAATCCCAACTCACTTACCTGTCCTCCGGATATACTCTGGTTGTTGGACTCAATACGTGAAGCGATATCCTCTATCTTCAGTTGGAACGCATCCAGTTTATAAGGATCGGTCTGAACAGTAAGTGTTGTCACTTCTTCTCCCGAAAGAGTCACTTCCGCCACGCCTTCCAGACGAATCAACTCATTGCGGATATAGCTTTCGGCTATCTTCCGCAATTCCGCCATATCCGTGATATTCTGGTGAGACATACCCACCAGAACTACCGGAGACAGATTTGCATCGTGCTGCGTAATCTTCAACTCAGTAATCTCCTTGTTCTGAGCAAACGGATTCATTGCTTTCTGCAAATCGAGGAAAGCCTCATCCATATCTTTTGTCCAAGTATATTCGACGGTAATTCGTGCCGTACCCGCTTTAATCACAGATGACACCTGAGTGACGTCACTCTGCCGGATAGCCATGGACTCCATGTTCTTCACAAATTGTTTTTCAATCTCTTCAGGAGGACGTTCGCCCGCTTTGAGTTCGATAAACAAGCGGGGATTGTTCAAGTCAGGCAATAAGTCTACACTCAACTGGTCGTAGGATACCTTTCCCAGCAACAAGAGTGCAAATACAATCATACAAATCGTAACCGGATTGCCTACTGCAAATTTGATTATATTCTTCATAAGTACTTCCTATTTTCAAAAGGTGTGTTTGTTCATCACACGAATGATTTACTTTTGAATTTTTACTTTAGCGTCTTCCTTCAATGTTTCGAAACCTTTCACTACCAGATTGTCGTTTACGTTAAGCCCGGATACAATTTCAATGTTGTATTCATCTTCCAGCCCGGTCTGCAGGTTACGTATCCTTGCGGTATTCTTCTCGACGATATATACATACTTGCGACGACGGTTTGACAGAATCACGTCTTTAGGAATAATAATGGCACTATCGGCTCTGTCCACTACAATATCCGCTTTGGCAAACATACCCGGACGAAGTTTCAACTGATTATTGTCGACCAACACTTTTCCTTTAAAGGTACGTGTTTCCGAACTGATAGCGGGAGATAGTTCGCTAATCTTCCCTTTCAGCGTATCACCGGGAATCGTATAATGAGTAATATATACCGGTTGTGATTCCTTGATATATCGGATACTACTTTCCGGCAAATTGATATCCATGTACATTTTATCATAAGCCATCAGCCCCACCATCGGCTTGCCTTGTTCTACCTTAATATCTGTGGTATAATGCGGTAAATCAACAATCACGCCATCAAACGGTGCTTTCACTTTCATCTTCTCCAGATTGAGTTGGGCGTTTTCGTAATCATAGCGGGCACTCGTCACTTTTACTTCCGTGTTCCGCATCTCGCTCATCGTCACCCCACCCTTTTCATAAAGAGCCTTTTGCTTCGATTGCTCCTGCTCGGCTATTTCGAGACTCAGTTTTTTAGCATCGATGGCAATACCGTTTTCATATTCTTTATCTTCCAGTTGAATAATCAGCGTTCCCTTGTTTACCTTATCCCCCATCTTGAAAGGTTTTCCGGTCTTGGGATTGGTTTTAAGTTTATAATAGCCGCTCATTTCTGAGTTCAGAGACACCCCGTATGTGGGCTGCACTGTTCCTGTAGTATTTATCAGCTTACTGATCGATCCTTTTTTCAGTTCGATTACAGATACCGGAGTGGCAATGTTATTGGGTGCGTTCTGCGGTTTGTTGCCACAACTTGTTAACGCTATAGTTGCTAATAAAGAAGATGCAATTAAAATGTGATACTGTTTCATGGCCTGCTTATTTTTTATCGATTATATCTTTCATTGGGACTATTGGAATATTCTTATCGAAGTCATACAATGAAAGGATTTTAAGATTAAGTAATTCTATTCTGTAGTTGATCAACGCTTGCGTATAAGTGATTTTCTTATTTGAAAGCTGAGTTTGGAACTGGCTCATTTCCATACCGGTAATGTCACCTTCCCGATAACGCGTCTGGTTCAAATCATAGGTCAACTGAGCGTTTTGCACATTCTGCTCGGCTATCTTAATCTGTGTCCTCAGATTCTCAAGGCTACGCCATACCTGGCGGATATTCAGCTCAATGTCCACTTTCTCTTCGTGAAACTCAAGTTCGTTAATCTGTTGCGCCACCTTTTGCGCTTTGATTCGTGCTCTCTTTTCACCCCAGTCGAAAATAGGAACGGTAAAACTGATAGATACACGCGGGTTCTGTGTCGGGTTATTAAACATTTTATTCAAATGACGGTTATCTCCCATCAATCCGAAGGATAGAGACACATCCCCTTTAAACTCATTCAACGCTTTCGTTTTAATCATATCAAACTCGAGTTCCTTGGTTTGAATTTCACGCTGACGAAGCTCCAAACGTGACCCCAGCCCGTGCGTGATAGCTTGATCTAAGTCCACCTGAATAGGCTTTATGTCAACCTCGGCAAAGACAAGGATATCTTCACCTAAATCCATTCCAAGTGTTTGTTTCAGCTTATCTTTGGCATTTTCCATGCTTACCTGACTCTCGTCTACCGACGAACGGGCTGTGGCAAGATTCAGTTCCGCCTGAAACAGTTCGTCTTTGGCAGCCAAATCCGCTTCTACTTTATTTTTTATTATATCATAACTTTGCTGGGCATTGATGAGTTCTTCACGGCTGATTTCCAAGTTACTCTGAGCCATGTAAACAGCATAAAACTGGTCGGTTATACTCTTTTCCGTATTCAACCGTTGCAAAGCATAACTGATGTCGGCATTTTCGTAATCATATTCTATTTGCTTCAACTCCATCTTACGCTTGTTGTAAGTGAAGATAGGTTGCGTCAGTTGCAGATACAGGTCGTTGCTGAATGCGCGGTCGCTGGTTTTGTTCCCTTCCAGAATTGAATTATTATCTTGCCATCCGAATTTGTTGATTAAAGAAATCATTCCGTCCGTCCACAAGATAGGCTGGTCAATCTGAAAAGTTCCGCTGCTACTGAGCGATTCATTGGTATACCATTGCGACAGACGATTGTCGAAACGTCTGTTCTTGTTGTAATCCAACGGATTCAGATTCAGCGAGAATCGTGATTTCAACGAAGCCTTCTGTGCTATCAGATTCTGCTTATATCTCTCCAAATTCATATACGAACGGCGAAGGGAAGGACTGTTCTCCTGCGCAATCTCCATTGCCTTGTCAATCGTTAAGGGTATTTGTCCTTGCGAGGGCAAGGTTATCCCCATGAAAACAACAATTGCCAATAGCATTCTTTTTAATAGTAGTAAGTCACTTTGCATATAGTTTGCTGTTATTTAATTAATATCGTTTCACTATTTTCACTGCGTCGGCTGATACAGACCGCAGTTTGCATTCATCCGTCAGCACCACTTGAATGGTATCGGAGCCAAAGTAATAACTTCCGACCTGCTCCCAACCTTCATTGGCTTTTCTCAGGTTGATGTAGGCATCTTCCGTTCCACCGTCATACTTCACTTTGAAATGATATTCTCCCTGAAGACGGTTGTTCCATCGAAGTTCATCATCCTTAAATACATGATAATATAGGTCATACTGCCCTGCTTCGGGCACAGGAACTTTCCATGTAGCAGTCAGGCTACCGTCTCCACTCTTTATCACAAAGGCCGAGCGGATGTATTTTCCGTAGTATTTTTCATTGGTAGTAGCTGTCCATTGCAAAGGTGGACGCCACCAGGATATACCTGAATATTTGAAAGGTGTTTCTTCCACTTCATCCAGCCACTTAGGCAGAAGCCCTACGACGGGTGGTTCAGAAAGAACAAAAAGAGTAGAATCTTCATTATCCACAATGACCTCTCCCGACAATTCGAACGAGGATTCGGGCAAGGTATAGATGCTGTCCTTCACTATTTTATTCCGTTCCTGTTTGATGTTGCCTATGCTCATATTGATAACATTGGGCAGATTGCCTGAAACCATCGTGTTAACTTCAACATTACGGATTTGATCTTCCCAGACAGAAACAAACTTCTTACTAGTATGGGCGCCTATCTCAATTTTTACACTGGCTCTGGGGTCCTCAATGGGGTCACTCCACCATCCGTCTTTGCGAACCTTCATATGGACAATCCCGTCATAGTCCGAATTATTACTTATCAACATATTCAATACAAAAAACTCTTCCCCACCCTTATTGACTATTTTAGTCAATGTAGGTTCTCCCAACGAGTAGAAAGGAAGAGAAGTAGGCGTTTCCCATTCTTCCAAGCGTGAAGAGATATCCGTACGGCTTATCCTCCCCAATGTATCAAGCATATTTTCAAACTTTATATTCTGAAAAGTATTACGCTTCAACATCGAGTACAATGAATCCCTGAATGCTTCCACACCTAAATTTATTTCAGAACGGGCAAAGAGTCGGCTTGCTTCCTGCCCCACAATGTTATTTTGCAGATTGCGTAGTTCCACATCCGCCAGCAATTCCTTAAATGTATGCTTCTCAAGCATAAGAATAGCCTTCTCATTATTACTAATACCATTAATCTGGCGTTCCCATCCACCATTCTCCGACTTCTTTTGCAGATACAACTCAATCGCACGATTGGCTACAGGCCACTCCGAAGAGAAGATATTATAACGGAAATTGTAGATTTGCGGGAATATAAAATAAGGATTGGCCTCCGATGACAGATTGCCCTTTCCTCTACTACCGGATGAGAAATTGTAATTGCCTTCCTGTTGCATGAACATCCAGCTAAAATTGCCAAATACACGCATTTGGGCTTCCTGCACACTGATTTCGTTATTATTCCCATACTTTGACCAACGGATATGGTTCTGCACCATTTTCTTCACATCCAAATCATCAAACAATGCTCCTTTCTCGGGGAATAGCACCATTTCCGGTTGCATGGTTTCTTGGGCTTGCGACCAGGCACGATCATAACCAACAAACTGTATCGGCACTTCAACAATAGAAAATCGTTTGAAAGGATAATCCAATTTATATTCACGTGCAAGTTGGTCTTTAACATTACGTATAAGTGATGGAATAGTATCTTGGATAGAATCTAATGCTGCTGAGAAATAATCGTGTCCTTTCAGATACCAGATGCTATAGGAGACACTGTCCGAAACTGTGCTCTTCTGCTCATATTGCCCTATAATCAGTGATATCGTTTGAGAAGGAAAATCTCCCTTAAACGTATAAATCCCCTGTTCATCACTCTTGCCTTCGCCTTGCGAAAGAGGAACCAACCCGTTGAGAGGCTTCACTTTCAAATGGTAATTACTGAAGTAAGTTTGTTGCCAATCCGGATTTTCATCGCTATAGCTTGTTCCAGAGCGAGGATACCAATAGGTTTCCGGTGTAAGTAGCAGATAATCTTTCGTCTGGAAACTGTATTGTTTATCCATATTGAACAGAAACTTCTTTTTGGGAGCTTGCAGCACTTCGGGAGGAATATCCAGATAGCAAAACGAGTTGTCTATCTGCCCGTCATAGTTGATCGTCACCGAAGCGGTATCACCTTTTGCCAGATTGGTGCCGAAATCCACTAACACAATCTGTTTGTCACGTTCAAACTTAAGTGGCTGTCCGTCCGAAGAAACCGAACGTACAGTCAACCCCGGATTGAGACAGAATGCAAATACGGCAGCAGAATCCAGAGCTACTCCTTTCAGGGTTACTTCAGAGGAGATACCATCAGGACGTTGTTCTACCGAAAGGTCGTATTGATGAACGAATAACTTCGGAGTAGTCACATATTTATTATTAATCCCCGTATATGTTGCTCTGATGTCCCCTTGATACAAAATAGAATGAACATGCCAATATCCGCAGGCGAAGCTCAACAGGAGAGTACAAAATGAAAGAAACACCCACGGATAATTGCTGCGCGACGAATGGGGCAAACGCCGGAACAGGGAGATGGTGAAAAAGACACATGCCAATCCGGCAAGCAAATAGATGGCGCGATGGTTCAGAATCACTGCCCAATTGGAAAATCCTACAATAGTAGATTTCACCAATGGAAGGCTATAAGCCATATAGTCGAAAAGATAATAGAACTTATCTGCAATATAAAAAACAGTCAGCCCGATATACCCGAGTAATATTACGAAAGTGAGCGCCTGATTCTTCAGTACCAACATCAGGAAGATGGACAGTCCGATAATAAAGATGAGCGTAGGTACACTAATCAGTAGGAAATAGAGTAAATAGGCTATCCAGTCTACACTTCCCGATGTCAGGTTGAATGCCATAGTAATACCCATGATAATGAGATTCAGCAACAGAAAGACACGGAGATTTCCCCAGATTTTACCAATAACGTATTCGGCATTGCTCAACGGACGGACATAAAAGACTTCCGACGTATCCAGTTTTTTATCTCTTTTCAGAAAATCGGAGGCAAGGAAGATGGCAATAACCGCCTGCCCTGTATTCAACAACAAGAGTATTAAATAAGGTATATTCGATGGAATGGACATGGCAATCCAAAATCCGTAAGTATCTTCGGAAACGAATAATATGAAATTAAATAGAGTAGTGATGCCTATGGCAAGAACCGTAAACACTCTGAAGAACCAACTTCTTATTAATAATTTGCTTTCATATTTTGCTACCGATTGAATATTAGATAAAAAGGTCATATCAGCGTATCATGTTTAGTCGTTAGTCCAAAGGTTTAATTGATTCTCCATATAATAGACGTAGGCGTGTTCCAGATTTGGCGGAAACGGCTCGGCTTCGTATCCTTCCACTTTATCGGCAACGACTTGTACCTCCCAAGCTGCCCCCGACGGAATGGTAGAGATGACCGGATATTTTTTATCAATCTCATGCAACTGATCACCTCCGGCCCTGATTCGCCACACCTTGCCTTCTGCCTTTTTCAGCATATCTTGCGGAGAACCGTAGAAAGAGACTTCTCCCCGGTTCATCAATGCCATATTATTACAGGTACTCGAAATATCACCTACGATATGGGTAGACAAGATAATGGTTACATCGTTCTCGCTGACTTCAGAAAGAAGGTTACGGAAACGGATACGTTCTTCCGGGTCAAGTCCGGTAGTCGGTTCGTCTACGATGATTACTTTAGGATGATGAATCAATGCCTGTGCAATGCCCAAACGGCGTTTCATACCTCCCGATAATTTATTGGCATATCGCTCACGAACATCAAACAAGCCTACACTTTCGAGCATTTCATCCACCGCCTGCTTTCTCTGCCTGTTTTGTGTCATTCCTGACAGTCGGGCGGCATAATCCAGAAATTCATATGTCTTGTATTTGGCAAAGAAACGAAAGTCTTGCGGAAGATATCCCAGAATGCCACGGATTTCTTTCCGTTGTTTCATCAAATCGTATCCGCAGATATCGACTTGTCCGGAGGTGGGCTCCATGAGGGCTACCAGAATACGCATTAAAGTAGATTTACCGGCGCCGTTGGGACCCAATAAGCCAAACATCCCTGTGGGAATTTCCAGATTGATGTTTTTCAATGCATGATTCCCATTCGGATATATCTTATTGAGGTTTTTAATAGTAATGCTCATAAGGTTTTGTAAGTCCTATTATTGTATTGAGCGATAAAGATAGGCCTTATTTACATTCCATGAATAATTATCGCAAAGATTAACCTATATTAGCAGAGAAAAGAGGAGATATGGCTTCACAGCTCTCCTCCTTCTTTCTGCCGACTTATTTCTTTTTCTTTCTTCACTTCTTTGAACAATTTATCAATGTGCTAATGTGCCAATATGCCAATTACCATGCGGCACACAGCGCAGCCATTGGCACATTGGCATATTGGCATATTGGCACATTGGCATATTGGCACATTAGCACATTAGCACATTGATTCATTTCCGCCCGGATACAAGTATCAAAGCCCATTATAAGAAAGAAAAATTACCCAAAACAAGCCATAGTATTACGAGACGTAAAGCCTAGCTTTGGAGGTCGCAAAGCATAGCATTGCCCAAGCTAAAGCACAGCTTTTCGCCTGCAAAGCTTTTTGAATGAACTTTTCAAGCCATTTATTCGCTAAAATCAAAGAAAGTACCTATCTTTACCGCAATTATTTTTTATTAATCACTACAAAATGTAAATATTATGGCAAGTAGAAGAGAACTCAAGAAGAACGTAAACTATATCTCAGGAGAATTGTTCACCGAGTGTTTAATCAATAGTATATTTATCCCTGGCACAGACAAAGTAAAAGCTGATGAACTGATGTCTGAAGTGTTGAAGATGCAGGATGAATTTGTAACCCGTATCAGTCATACAGAGCCGGGCAATGTGAAAGGTTTTTATAAGAAATTCCGTGCAGATTTTAATGCAAAGGTTAACGAGATTATTGAAGCTATAGGGAAATTGAATTAAAATCAGAATGAAAAAAGCAATTTATAGCTTTATCTATTATCGCCTGTTAGGGTGGAAAACAAATGTTACGGTACCCAATTATGATAAATGCGTGATATGTGCCGCTCCACACACAACGAACCTTGATTTATTTATCGGCAAACTGTTTTATGGAGCCATCGGCCGTAAGACATTTTTTATGATGAAAAAGGAATGGTTCTTTTTCCCACTCGGCATTTTCTTTAAAGCGGTAGGCGGCATTCCTGTCGACCGCAGCCGGAAAACTTCGCTGGTAGATCAGATGGTGCACAATTTTGCTAAATACAAGAAGTTTAATTTAGCCATCACTCCCGAAGGAACCCGCAAAGCGAATCCGAACTGGAAAAAAGGCTTTTATTACATCGCCCTCAAAGCACAGGTACCTATCGTATTGATAGGAATCGATTATAGCAAGAAAACGATTTCGGCAACGAAAGCTATCATGCCGACGGGAGATTTAAAAGCGGATATGCGGGAAATCAAATTGTACTACAAGGACTTCAAAGGAAAACATCCTGAGAATTTCGACCTTGGAGAGATTGATTAATCACTTATCACAAAACCGATAATCATATTAACTAAAGTGGATTCACTTCGAATTTCATTAGTACAAACCGATATTGTTTGGGAAAATAAACAGGAAAATCTCCGTTTGCTCCACGAAAAGCTGCAAAGCCTCCGTGGAACAACGGAGATTGTTGTTTTACCGGAAATGTTCTCTACGGGGTTCAGTATGCAGAGCAATGCGCTGGCAGAACCCGACTCCGGGGAAACAATTACGGCTTTGCGACAATGGGCTTCACTCTACCAACTAGCCATTTGCGGAAGTTTCATTGCTACCGACACCGAAGGTCGGTTCTACAACCGCGCTTTCTTCCTCACACCCGAAGGAGAAGAACATTATTATAATAAGCGCCATTTATTCCGTATGGGACGGGAAGCCGAACACTTCTCGGCCGGCAACGAACGGCTGATTATCCCTTATCAAGGATGGAATATCTGCCTGCTTGTCTGCTACGACCTGCGCTTTCCGGTATGGAGCCGGAATGTAGGCAACGAATATGACCTATTAATATATGTAGCCAATTGGCCTATCCCCCGCCGCCTTGTCTGGGACACATTGCTGCGCGCACGTGCATTGGAAAATCAATGTTACGCGTGTGGCGTCAACCGGATAGGAACCGACGGATATCAGTTGAAATACAATGGCGGCAGCAAGGTTTATTCCGCTTTTGGTGAAGAACTCGCCACCCTGCCCGACGGAAAGGAAGGCATAGCGACCGCCACTCTTTCCTTATCCGCACTCAGGCAGTTCAGAGAAAAGTTTCCTGTATGGAAAGATGCAGACGAATTTCATCTGTAACACTGCGGCAAACAAATGTTAAAAACGATTTAAGACCGCAACAATACCTAGAACTTGGTAGTTACTAATATAGACTTCTTTTGTATCTTTGTCGTGGTAATACAGTCGTAAGGATACTAATCCTACATAACTTAATTAACAACTTTATGAAAACAAATCTTAGTTCTCAAATCAGTCTCCACAGGGTTTCCCCCAGATACTACAGACCGGAGAATGCTTTTGAAAAATCGGTCTTGACAAGACTCGAGAAAATCCCTACAGACATTTACGAATCTGTAGAAGAAGGGGCTAACTACATTGCTCGCGAAATAGCACAAACCATCCGCGAAAAACAAAAAGCCGGACGCTTCTGCGTATTGGCGCTTCCCGGAGGTAACTCACCCAGCCATGTATATACCGAACTAATCCGTATGCACAAGGAAGAAGGACTCAGCTTCCGCAATGTGATTGTATTCAATATGTACGAATATTATCCGTTGGCTCCGGATGCCGTGAACAGTAACTTCAATGCATTGAAGAATATGCTGCTTGATCATGTCGATATCGACAAGCAGAATATATATACTCCCGACGGTTCTATCCCCAAAGATACCATCTTTGAATATTGCCGCCTGTACGAACAACGCATCGAGAGTTTCGGTGGCATCGACATCGCTTTGCTGGGTATCGGTCGTGTGGGTAACATCGCGTTCAACGAACCGGGTTCCCGACTCAATTCTACCACTCGTCTGATTTTGTTGGATAATGCGTCACGCAACGAAGCATCCAAGATTTTCGGTACGATGGATAATACGCCGATTAGTTCTATCACGATGGGAGTATCTACTATTCTCGGCTCCAAGAAAGTTTATCTGCTGGCATGGGGTGAAAACAAGGCAGCCATGATTAAGGAATGTGTGGAAGGTCCCATCACCGACACGATTCCTGCATCTTACCTGCAAACTCACAACAATGCGCACGTAGCTATCGACCTTTCGGCAGCCATGAACCTGACGCGTATTCAACGCCCATGGCTGGTGACTTCTTGCGAATGGAACGACAAGTTAATCCGTAGTGCTATCGTATGGTTGTGCCAGTTGACAAACAAGCCCATCCTGAAGCTGACGAATAAAGATTACAACGAAAACGGTTTGAGTGAACTGTTGGCGCTTTATGGTTCTGCCTACAATGTAAATATCAAGATTTTCAATGACTTGCAGCACACCATCACCGGATGGCCGGGTGGCAAGCCGAATGCTGACGATACCTATCGTCCGGAACGTGCGAAACCGTTTCCGAAGCGTGTCGTAATATTCTCTCCGCATCCGGATGACGACGTTATCTCAATGGGTGGAACGCTCCGCCGCTTGGTAGAGCAGAAACACGAGGTGCACGTGGCATACGAAACTTCGGGTAACATCGCCGTGGGTGATGAAGAAGTGGTTCGTTTCATGCATTTCATCAACGGATTTAATCAGATATTCAATAACAGCGAAGATTTGGTTATCAACGAGAAGTATGCCGAGATTCGTAACTTCCTGAAAGAGAAGAAAGACGGAGATATGGACAGCCGCGATATTCTGACGATTAAAGGATTGATTCGTCGCGGTGAAGCACGCACTGCCTCTACCTATAATAACATTCCGTTGGATCGTGTACACTTCCTCGACCTGCCGTTCTACGAAACAGGTAAGATTCAGAAGAATCCGTTGAGTGAAGCGGACGTAGAAATTGTGCGCAACCTGCTTCGTGAGATAAAACCCCACCAGATATTTGTAGCCGGTGACCTTGCCGACCCGCACGGAACACATCGTGTATGTACGGATGCAGTATTTGCAGCGGTTGATCTTGAAAAAGAAGAAGGTGCCAAATGGTTGAAAGACTGTCGTATCTGGATGTATCGCGGTGCGTGGGCAGAATGGGAAATCGAGAATATCGAAATGGCAGTGCCAATCAGTCCCGAAGAGCTTCGTGCAAAACGTAACTCAATCCTGAAACACCAGTCGCAAATGGAAAGTGCTCCGTTCCTGGGCAATGACGAGCGTTTGTTCTGGCAGCGTAGTGAAGACCGCAATCGTGCTACGGCTACTTTGTACGATAAGTTGGGATTGGCTTCTTATGAGGCGATGGAGGCATTCGTGGAGTATGTGCCGCTATAAATCTGCTTTAAAGAAGAAGATACTTAATTAAGAGAACATAAAACTATCAAAGAAGAGCGGGAGGTTTCGATACTTCTCGCTCTTTTTTAGTTATTTTTGCGGGCGGAATGAAAATGCAGATTTCACCACAGATTACACGGATTAACACAGATTTTAATTCTTCAAAGAATATAGAACGACTTTTATAAAGAAAATATTTCTTTCAATCTGTGTTAATCCGTGTAATCTGTGGTGAACCTAATCTTAAAACCTTATGAATATGAAACTAAAATATATCTTATTCTTCTTATTGTCTATAAGTACGAATCTCCTTCTCGCCCAAGACATTGAGAGAAATGTAAAAGAGCGATTGACGGATTATTTCGGTAACTATCAGGCTACTGCAAAAATAAGTACTCCTAAACTGAAAAGCATTGATATCGACTATGACCGCAAAACGATGGATATTTATGCTTCGGAGAGCTTTGCTTACCAACCGTTTCGCCCGGAAACAGTTGAAGCTATCTATAGCCAAGTGAAGGAATTACTGCCCGGACCAGTCCATTATTACAAAATCACCATCCATGCGGATGGAAAACCGATTGAAGAGCTGGTTCCCAATATTTATCGGAATAAGAAGAAGGATAAGGAACGAATGGCTCTGCACATCGACTACAAAGGATCACCTTGGGTGAAGAACCTTTCACGCCCCAATGAAATCTCCCGCGGATTGCAGGACCGTCACATCGCGCTCTGGCAAAGCCATGGCAACTACTTCAAAAACGACAAAGGCGAATGGGGATGGCAACGCCCCCGTCTGTTCTGCACAACGGAAGATTTGTTTACTCAATCGTTCGTCCTTCCTTATGTGATTCCGATGTTGGAGAATGCAGGTGCCATCGTCTATACTCCCCGCGAACGGGATACCCAGAAGAACGAAATCATTGTGGATAATGATACTCCAAACGCTTCCCTTTATCTGGAAGTAGGAAGCAAGAAAGCAAAATGGGCAGCAGCTTCCGCAAGAGGATTTGCACAAAAGAAAACCATATATAAAGATGGCGAGAATCCTTTCACGGACGGCACTTGCCGATTCATCCCTACGGAGAAGAAGAAAAAGAAGAATAAAGACCAAGCCTTTGCCGAATGGGTCCCTACCCTGCCGGCAACAGGCGAATATGCCGTCTACGTCACTTATCAGACACTTCCGAATGGCGTAAGCGATGCCAAATACCTTGTTTTCCATAATGGAGGAGTCACGGAGTTTAAAGTAAACCAGAAAATAGGAGGCGGCACTTGGGTCTATCTCGGCACTTTTGAGTTCGACAAAGGAAACAACAACTACGGGATGGTGGTGCTCAGCAATGAAAGCAGCGAACACGGGGTGGTATGTGCCGATGCCGTACGTTTTGGCGGCGGGATGGGAAATATCTCGCGTGGTGGCAGTATCAGCGGATTGCCTCGCTATCTGGAAGGGGCTCGTTATTCTGCCCAATGGTCGGGAATGCCTTACGATGTTTATGCCGGACGAAAAGGTGAAAACGATTATATTGATGATATAAATACCCGTTCCAATGTTATCAACTATCTGTCCGGTGGTTCTGTCTACAATCCGAAGCAACCGGGATTGGGAGTGCCGCTGGAAATGGTGATGGCGCTGCATAGCGATGCCGGATGTAGTAAATCAGACGAATGGATCGGTTCACTCGGCATCTATACCACCGATTTTAATGATGGAAAGCTGAACGCGGGAACCGACCGCTATGCGTCACGCGACTTGGCGGATATCCTGTTGACCCAAATACAGAAAGATATCCAATCGAGCTACAACCTGCCTTGGACGCGCCGTAGTATGTGGAACCGGAACTACAGCGAAACACGCCTTCCTGCCACTCCGTCCACAATTATCGAATTGCTTTCGCATCAGAACTTTGCAGATATGCAACTAGGTCACGATCCGAACTTCAAGTTTACCGTAGGACGTGCCATATATAAAGGTATCTTGCAGTTCATGAATAGCCAGCACGACAGGGATTATGTGGTGCAACCGCTTCCTGTAAGCAACTTTGCTATTCGCTTCGGAAAGAAAAAGAACACGTTGGAACTCTCATGGAAAGCAGAAGACGACCCACAAGAACCAACTGCCCGTCCACGGGAATACATCGTATATACACGCATCGGTTATGGAGGATTTGATAACGGAACGTTGGTGAGTAAACCTTCCTTTATCGTTAAGATTGAGCCGGGACTCGTTTATTCGTTCAAGGTGACAGCCGCCAACCGCGGCGGAGAGAGCTTTCCTTCTGAAATTCTTTCGGCTTACAAGGCAAAGCGTGAACAATCAAGAGTGCTGATAGTCAATGGATTTGATAGAATCAGCGGTCCGGCTGTCATCAATACTCCTGATAAAGCGGGATTCGATTTAGGAAGTGATCCGGGAGTACCTTATCTATCCAATATTTCCTACTGTGGTGCGCAGACAGGATTTGACCGTAGTCAAGCCGGGAAAGAAGGAGACGGAAGTTTGGGACATAGTGGAAGAGAATTGGAAGGAATGAAGATTGCAGGCAATACGTTCGATTACCCTTTCATTCATGGAAAGGCGATTCAGTCAGCGGGAAGATACAGTTTCGTGTCGTGCAGCAATGAAGCGGTTGAGAACGGGCTGGTGGCGTTGGAAGATTATCCGATTGTAGACTATATTCTGGGACTGGAAAAGGAAGATGCTGCGGCAAAGCGTTATTATAAAACATACTCTTCGGTGATGCAACGGATGATAACCAGTTATTGCCAGTCCGGCGGTCGTCTGCTTGTCAGTGGAGCATACGTGGGAAGTGACATGGGCGGAACACAAGGCAATAGGGAGTTTATGGAGAAAGTGCTGAAATACGGTCATCAAAGTAGCCTAACAGATAAGAGTGCTAACCGTATCAATGGGCTGGGGCTCACGGTCACCATTCCCCGGTTGCCTAATGAGGTCAGTTATGCTGTTCCTTCGGTAGATTGCATCGTTCCGGTAGATACGGCTTTCCCTGTCTTTACTTATGCTCCCAATAATCAGTGTGCAGGTATCGCTTATCAAGGAGCTGATTACCGCACTTTCGTATTGGGTTTCCCATTCGAAAGCATCCAATCGGAGATAGACAGGGCGACTATCATGGCAGGAATACTGGGATTCTTTACTAAGAAGTAATATTTTCCGAGGTTTTATAATCTCTTTTTCATTTTAAATTCTATCTTTGCTCCTAGTAATAACCCTTAAAACTGAAAACAATGTATACTATACAAGCAAATCCCAGCGGAACACGCAGCATAGAGGTATCTATCCAGAATTTGAGAACAATTGAGAAATACGCTCTATTCCGTCATCTTATCGACAGCACCGGTATTGTAGATGAAGCAGTGTTGGATAAACTAAAACTAAATGTCCGCTCTCTGATTGCCAGCCAAGAGGAAGACAGCAAGGAATTGCTCGACCTTTGCATTGATGTGATTTATCACAATAATATGAAAGCATTCGGTTTGCAGCAGCTCATCAAGCTGTATCTGAACTGGCTATCCAGTCCGGATACGGAAGAAGAGGAGGAATAATGATTACGGTAGACACCTGCGGAATAACAGCTTACAGTCCGTTGATTCCTGCAATCAAAGCTATGTGCGATGCATCTCCCGGTGAAACAATGGAGATTATCATGAACCATGCCGACGCATTTCAGGATTTAAAAGAATACCTGTCGGAACAAAGCATCGGTTTTCGTGAAATCTACGACGGAGAGCAGATGACGCTACAGTTTACGATTAAATAATGTGGCAATGTGGCAATGTGCCAATATGCTAATGTGCTAATGTGCCAATTAACCTTGCGGGTGTAGCGCAGCTAATTGGCACATTGGCATATTGACACATTGCCACATTGCTCATTGGCACATTGGCATATTGCTCTATTGGCACATTATTACTATCTTTGCGGCATGAAAGAATATCGTTTGACTGATTGGTTACCCACAACAAAGAAAGAAGTAGAACTCCGCGGATGGAATGAATTGGATGTCATTCTGTTCAGTGCCGATGCCTATGTAGACCATCCCTCTTTTGGTGCTGCCGTTATTGGCCGCATTCTCGAGGCGGAAGGTTTGAAAATAGCTATCGTACCTCAACCTAACTGGCGTGACGACCTGCGTGATTTCAAGAAACTGGGACGTCCCCGCCTGTTCTTTGGCATCTCAGGTGGATGCATGGACTCGATGGTGAACAAATATACCGCCAACAAACGACTGCGTAGCGAAGACGCCTATACTCCGGATGCCCGTCCGGATATGCGTCCGGACTATCCTTCCACCGTTTATAGCCAAATACTGAAAAGACTTTATCCGGATGTTCCCGTTATCTTAGGCGGTATAGAAGCCAGCATGAGGCGGTTGAGTCATTACGATTATTGGCAGGACAAAGTACAAAAAAGCATTCTATGCGATAGCGGTGCGGATTTGCTCATTTACGGAATGGGCGAAAAACCAATTGTAGAGCTAGTCCGGAAAATGAAAAGTTTGCTTCCCTCGGAAGAAGCGTCGTTGACTACCGGCGACTTTAAAACGGTTATTGGAACGATTCCCCAGACAGCCTATCTGTGCCGTGAATCGGAGTGGACTTCTGCCGAAGATGACATCCAGCTATATTCTCATGAAGAATGCCTGGCAGACAAGAAGAAACAAGCTAGTAACTTCCGGCATATCGAAGAAGAATCGAACAAATATGCAGCTTCCCGCATCAGTCAAGCGGTAGGCAATAAGATTGTAGTGGTTAATCCTCCTTATCCGCCAATGAGTCAGGAAGAGCTAGACCGTTCGTTCGACTTGCCTTATACCCGGTTGCCTCATCCCAAATATAAAGGTAAGCGCATTCCTGCTTATGATATGATTAAGTTCTCGATAAATATTCATCGGGGATGTTTCGGTGGTTGTGCATTCTGCACCATTTCTGCGCATCAAGGAAAGTTTATTGTCAGCCGTAGCAAAGAATCGATCTTGAAAGAAGTAAAAGAGGTCACTCAGTTGCCCGACTTTAAAGGATATCTGAGCGACTTGGGTGGTCCTTCCGCCAATATGTATCAGATGAAGGGAAAAGACGAGTCTATTTGCAAGAAGTGCAAGCGTCCGTCGTGCATTCATCCCAAGGTTTGTCCTAATCTTAATTCAGACCATCGTCCTTTGTTAGATATCTATCATGCGGTAGATGCATTGCCCGGCATTAAGAAATCGTTTATCGGTAGTGGAGTACGCTACGACCTGTTGCTGCATCAAAGCAAAGATGCCGCCACCAATCGCAGTACTGCCGAGTATACTCGCGAATTGATTGTCAATCATGTGAGCGGCCGTCTCAAAGTAGCTCCGGAGCATACCAGCGACCGTGTATTGTCTATTATGCGCAAGCCTTCTTTCAGCCAATTTGAAACATTCAAGAAGATATTCGACCGCATCAATCGGGAGGAAAATTTACGTCAGCAACTCATTCCTTACTTTATATCATCGCATCCCGGATGCAAGGAAGAGGATATGGCGGAGCTCGCTGTTATCACCAAACGGCTTGACTTCCATCTGGAGCAAGTGCAGGACTTCACCCCTACTCCGATGACTGTAGCCACCGAGGCTTGGTACACCGGATTTCATCCGTATACGCTGGAACCGATTTTCAGTGCAAAGACTCAACGGGAGAAACTGGCGCAACGGCAGTTCTTTTTCTGGTATAAGCCGGAGGAAAAGAGAAATATTATGAATGAGTTGAGGCGTATCGGGAGGCAGGATTTGATAGATAAATTATACGGAAAGAAGAATTAATTCTTCTTTCCGTATAATTCATTAGAGAAATATATAATTAAAAAGGAGCTTTATCAGGATCTTGCCGAGTATCAAAAATAGCTTCAACAAGAATTTCCTCTTCAAGCACTCTATAATATACCCTGAAGTAATCACAATGGAAAACGCGTATATTAGGTACAGAAGTAGCTTTATACATATATGGATATTTAGCCACTAATTTCAGAACATCATTCACCATTGTATAGATAGAGCGGCTATATTTGGCATTTCCATTTCTAACTCGATAGAAAGTCAGAATCTGCTGCAAAACAATTGTAGCTGTTTCAGTCCACACTACTTTTAGCTTAGCCATTCCTTCACCTGCTTATCAACTTCTTCTTGAGTATATAACCGACCTTCTTCATAGTCTTTTTCTGAACGCATTATAATCTCCCGTTCATATTCTGTAGGAACATAAAGGCTCACATCAGGAGTTTTCCCCTGATAAGCAGCTACCGGTTCATTAACCTGTTGCGGCATTTCATTTTCCTTATATTTATATTTTGCAGCCATATCTATTACGCTTTATTATTTATGAGTTCAAAGATAAAGAGACTTATGCTATAAAACAAACTTATTCTTTTTAATTACCTTCAATTACACTATTTATTTCTATATCACTCCTTTACCGGCAACGCCACAATCTCCTGCAACACACTGACCGCAGTCTCCACATTGCTCACATCCTTTATGAGCATACTCCTTCTTCCGTTCTGCTCGCGCAAATCACAGCGGCGGGTATATTTCATCATATAATCAATCACCTTGCCGAAAGCCTGACTCTGATAGAACGGACTATCCGGATTGGAAACAAAGAACAGCGTCATACGCCCCCCTTTCAGAAATATTTTCTCCGCTCCCAAGCGCGCAGCCAACCTACGAAGCGGAACGATGCGAAGCAACTCTTCCGTTTCCCGTGGCACAGGACCGAATCGGTCTTCCAACCGTGCACGGAATGCCTCCACTTCTGTATCCAGCGTCAGCCCGTCAAGCTCGCGATAAAGCAACATACGCTCACTACTCCCCGTCACATAATTCGCCGGCAACAGCAGTTCAAGGTCACTCTCCACCTGACATTCATCCACAAATCCTTCACCGCTAATCTGCCCTTCCTCTTTTATTTCATCCGCATACAAATCTGCAAACTCATCATTCTTCAACTCATGAACAGCTTCGAAAAGAATTTTCTGATATGTTTCATACCCCAAATCAGCCACAAATCCACTCTGCTCCGCCCCGAGCAGGTTCCCCGCTCCGCGAATATCCAAATCCTGCATCGCAATATGTATTCCGCTCCCCAAATCGCTAAAGTTCTCAATCGCCTGAAGCCGGCGACGTCCCTCAGCCGTCAGACTGCTCAGTGGAGGAGCCAGCAGATAACAGAACGCCTTCTTATTGCTACGCCCCACACGGCCGCGCATCTGATGCAGGTCGCTCAAACCGAAGTTCTGCGCCTGATTGATAATAATCGTATTGGCATTGGGAATATCAATTCCACTTTCGATGATAGTCGTAGCCAACAGCACATCATAGTCATAGTTGACAAAACCTAATATAATCTTCTCCAGTTCAGCAGGTTCCATCTGTCCGTGTCCTATCGCCACTCGGCAATCAGGGATATGACGCTCAATCAAAGTTTTCAATTCGGGCAGGTTAGCTATCCGGTTATTAACGAAAAACACTTGTCCGTTACGACTCATCTCAAAGTTGATGGCATCCGTAATTACTTCTTCATTGAAGGTATGCACCTCCGTCTGAATCGGATAGCGGTTGGGCGGCGGCGTAGAGATTACGCTCAGGTCGCGCGCACCCATCAAGGAGAATTGAAGCGTACGTGGAATCGGGGTGGCAGTCATCGTCAGGGTATCTACATTCACCTTTAGCTGACGTAGTTTTTCCTTTACGGAGACTCCGAATTTCTGTTCCTCGTCCACAATGAGCAGCCCCAGATCCTTGAATATCACATCTTTTCCTAAGATGCGGTGAGTACCTATGATAATTCCTATTTCCCCCTCTTTCAGACCTTTCAGCACCGCTTTCGCCTGGGTTGCCGTACGTGCCCGACTCAGATAATCCACCCGGCAGGGCAATCCTTTCAAGCGTTCTTTGAATGTCTGGTAATGCTGATAAGCCAACACCGTTGTCGGCACCAACACAGCCACCTGTTTATTGTCTGCCACAGCCTTGAAAGCGGCACGAATCGCCACTTCCGTCTTTCCAAAGCCCACATCACCGCATACCAATCGGTCCATCGGTCGTTCACTTTCCATATCCGATTTCACGTCAATGGTAGCCTTGCTCTGGTCAGGCGTATCTTCGTAGATAAAAGACGCTTCCAACTCGTGCTGTAAGAAACTGTCGGGACTATAAGAGAACCCTTTTTCCTGTCGACGCTGAGAATAAAGCTTAATCAGGTCGCGGGCAATGTCTTTAATCTTGCTCTTTGTGCGTTCTTTCAGCTTCTCCCATGCTCCCGTACCCAGTTTATTGAGTCGCGGAGCTTCTCCTTCCTTCCCTTTGTACTTGGAAACCTTATGCAACGAATGAATGGAAACAAACACTACATCCTCATTCTGAAAAACCAGTTTCAGCACTTCCTGCGTCGTATCCCCATTGGGGATGCGCACCAGTCCGGAGAAGCGTCCGATGCCATGATCCGTATGTACCACATAATCGCCCGGAGTAAACTGATTCAGTTCTTTGAGCGACAACGCCACTTTTCCCGAACGAGCTTTATCGCTCTTCAGGTTGTACTTATGGAAACGGTCGAACAACTGATGATCCGTAAACACACAGACCTTCAATGTATTATCTGCAAACCCCGCATGAATGGTACGCTCCACGGGAGTAAACTTTATCTTGTCGCCACGGTCCTCGAAAATCGCCCGGATGCGGTCAGTCTGCTTCACACTGTCACTACAGATATAGAGCGAATATCCCCTGCCCAAATAGTCTTTGAACGAGCCCGCCACCATATCGAAATTCTTATGGAAGATAGGCTGCACCGAAGTGTCGAACGCTACCTTGGCATCCGGTGTCCCTGTCGGCTTATTACCAAATTCCAGTCGACGGAAATCGAGCGCACGCACTGTAAATTCGCTACCGTCTATCAACTTCCCTTCCAGCGTGATACCTCCATTCTCTGCCGTTTCCTGAACAGCAATCGCCTGTGGCGTCAGCGCCTCATTGTGCACCACCTGAATCCGTTCGCGCAGCCAGAGGAAATCGCGCATCGCCAGAATTGTCTCCTTCGGAATGAAATCGAGAAAAGAAGTGGTGGCATCTCCCGTCACGGCAAGGTCAGGCACGATGGAAACACCGTCTTTCTTCTCACGAGATAGTTGCGATTCCACTTCAAAAGTGCGCACACTTTCCACTTCGTCGCCAAAGAAGTCGATGCGGTAGGGATACTCGGAAGCAAAAGAAAAGACGTCGATGATGCTACCCCGAACGGCATACTGCCCCGGTTCGTACACATAGTCCACATATTCAAAACCGTAGCTATGGAGTACGTCGGTGATAAAAGCCGTATCCACCTTCTCGCCTACATTCAGTTTCAAGGTTTTGTTGCTCAATTCTTTGCGAGACACCACTTTCTCCGCCAAGGCATCCGGATAGGTGACGATGCACAACCCCTTCTCGCCTTTCTGCAAGCGGCTCAACACTTCCGTACGAAGAATCTCATTGGCGGCATCTTTCTGCCCATACTTGATAGAGCGGCGGAAGGAGGAAGGAAAGAAGAGCACCGTTTCGGCACCCAACACTTGTGTGAGGTCGTGATAAAAATAGCCGGCTTCTTCCAAATCGCCCAGTATGAATACAAACGGGCATCCGCCCTCCTCCACCAAAACAGAAGAAAAAAGCGAAGCGGCAGAAGCATTCAATCCCCCACAAAAGATAGTTTGAATAGAAGCATCCTTCAGTAAGTGCTTCATGGCCGCCGTGTTGGGATGGGCGGCATATAGTTGTTGTAACTCAGTTATCGTCATACGTTTAAAATTTCCCGGCAAAAATACAAAAATTACATGAGCCCATTATTATATCCTTTTATAAATTAAGCGAACGGGATGAGAGACGCTGAATAATTTGCTCCGTTTCACAAAGCAGCAAGGCAGCCAGACTAAGGGGTAGCAGCGTTCTT
>NZ_URFY01000063.1 GCF_900547205.1 uncultured Bacteroides sp. | reverse complement strand
ATAAATTTCTTTTGGATACCGGCATAATATAACCACAGAGTTTTCGACTTGACCCCATACACCTCTTTTATAATTGAAATCCCCAACGCATTTTCTATCTTTGTCAGAGTCTCAAGCGAAAGGTTTTCGCGACCTTTCAGTACTTTTGAGATATACTGCCGACTACAATTCATTTTCTCCGCCAACTGCTTCTGGTTGATTCCGAGTTCTTCCATTCTATCCAGCATTAGCATTGCTATATTCTGGGAATATCTCAGCCAACCGTCGTTGGCATTCATGTATTCGAATACTTCACGCCATTTACATGGTGTCGGAGATACGTGCTTTTGAAGTCGCTCTACAATTTTTTTCATATCATCATTCATACTATTCCTCTTTTTATCATAATTCACTTATATAATCAATAAACCCTTCATCGTCGATAATGTTTTCTTCTAGCAAGAAACGTCTCACCTCATCCATTTTCACAAGTTCATTTTTAGTATGCTCTCTTTCCTGCATTGTTGCTGTCAGCTTGATAGCTCCTCCAGTGATTATGTAAACACTGGGAGTCAGTTTAATGGCATACAAACGCAGCCATGACGAATGGCTAATCGTATATGCCAACTTCTGAGTTGACATTCTATTCTATAATAACGTGAGTTCGATATAAGTCTGACTAGTGCTGAACCGCACGGTTTCCCCTCCTTCCGGGAAGGAGGGGTGCCCAAAGAGCGGGGTGGTAGGTGCGGCCATTGTCATTTTATCATCAGGAATTCTATTTCATATGCTTATGCATTCACCTACCACCTCCCCCTACGGGTACTCCTCCTTCCCGAAGGAGGAGAGTTTGAGATACTATCGACTTATATCGAACTCACGTTATAATAATCATTTTTTCATTTAGGAATTGTATGTGAATGATAGATAGTGGTGTCATTATCCCAATCGTTTATTTCCGGTTCAGGCAATATTACTTTGTTTATGTCCAGTTCAGAGCAGAAGCAACTGCTACAGGACTATTTCCTCTTAATATGATTTTCCCATTCTGACTTTCAATCTCAAATACATCCCTTCCTTCTATGGCAGTTAAGGCTTCAACTTTAAACAACCGTGCAAATTTCTTCCCAACTACTCGTTCTATTAATGCCTTTGCCGGTTTGCTGGTATGATTAATTGCTGTTTCTGCATTATGCATTGTCTGACTTTCCATAGTGGTTGAAGTCTCTGCTAATTCTACCGCTTGCGGCATCAATGCTAAAGATAAGTTTTGTGCAGGTAACTTTGTACATATCAGAGCTGCGGCTGCTAATGTTACCCATGTGTGTTTCATGTAAATCATAAATGAGGTTTTAGAGCATTTTTATTGTACTGCAATATTCGTGATATTTTCGGAGATAAGCAAATATCAGCTACAAGTATTCAATTCGGACACCCTTTTGCATTTCCATAAAGCCAAAAAGAAGTATCTTTGTCACTGCAAATTCAACAGTAACAATGATGATTTCAAAATATAGTCTGGCTTTCTTTCTCTTCTCGCTGGCAGTTCATTACTGCTTTTCAGGCGGAACCATCGCACCTGCTCCGCAACCGGAGAAGAGCCGGATGGCTCTTTACATGGACTCTTTAGGGCTGGTAAATATCGCAGAACTCGACAGCTCCATTGCCGTGAAGCTAATGTATACGCAAGCTGACAACTTCACGGGAGAAGTACTTTATGACGACCTGGCGGAAGCATACCTGCACCCCGATGCCGCCTATGCCCTGATAGAAGCACAAAAGGCATTGAAACAACTGCATCCGTCCTACACGCTCCTTATTTATGATGCCGCGCGCCCCATGTCCGTGCAGAAGAAGATGTGGAATGTAGTGAAAGGAACTCCTAAATTCCGATACGTCTCCAATCCGAATCGTGGAGGTGGACTTCATAATTACGGGTTGGCGGTGGACATTAGCATTCTGGATTCACTAGGCCAGCCGCTACCGATGGGCACTAAAGTAGACCATCTGGGCATTGAAGCACACATCACAAACGAAAGCGAACTGGTGCGAAGCGGTAAAATGAGCGAAACGGAACGCCAGAACCGATTGCTGCTTCGGAAAGTCATGAAGTCAGCAGGCTTCAGGGCTCTACCCAGCGAGTGGTGGCACTTCAACAAATGCAGCCGCGAAGAGGCACGGCAGAAGTATAAAGTCATTCCGTAGCTCTGTTCAGCCATTTCGAAGCGATGATTCAATAGTCTCAAAGCAATGATTCAATAGTCTCCGACCCCCCGTAATCTTACATAAACCTACATTCCCCATGATGCGAATATCCCCCGAAACCCAAGCATTTATCTGTGAGCACCCATCGGACGATGTACGTACTTTGGCACTGCAATCCCGTAAGTATCCCCATGTCGATATGCCGACCGCCATCACCCAGATAGCAGGACGGCAAGTAGCTACCGAGAAGATTCCCTCATGGAAAGAAATAGAAGATATATGGTATCCGAAGCATCTCTCTTTAGAGCAATGCTCCTCGGAGATTACCGCCCGCTACAAGGCAAGACTCTTGGCAAGACTCCCCCAAAAAGACTCTTTCGCCGACCTGACCGGAGGATTCGGTATAGACTGTTCGTTTCTCGCTGCCGGATTCAATTCCGCCACCTACGTGGAACGGCAAAAAGAGCTCTGCGAAATAGCTGCGCACAACTTCCCCATTCTCGGCCTGAACCATCTCAACGTCCGAAATGAGGACGGAGTGACCTATCTCGAAGCGATGTCTCCCGTAGACTGCATCTTCCTCGACCCTGCCCGCCGCAATGAACACGGTGGCAAAACTGTAGCCATCTCCGACTGCGAACCGAATGTAGCCGAACTCGAAGAACTTTTACTGAGCAAAGCCGACTGCGTGATGGTCAAACTCTCTCCCATGCTCGACTTATCGCTGGCACTGAAAGAACTGCACCACGCACGGGAAGTTCATATCATCTCCGTCAATAACGAATGCAAGGAACTGCTAGTATTGCTCGGACAATCATCGGCGGAAAAAGCAGCAGAGATACCCATTCACTGCATCAACCTCTCCACGAAAGGCGAACAGGGAGAGCAGCACTTCACCTTCTCCCGCGAGCAGGAACAGCGCAGCCAATGCACTTATACGAACGCATTATCCACCTATCTCTACGAGCCTAACGCTTCCCTACTGAAAGCAGGAGCCTTCCGAAGCATCTCCGCAGCCTACTCGCTAAGGAAGCTACACCCCAACAGCCACCTCTACACCTCCGAAACACTGATTGAGCACTTCCCCGGAAGAGCGTTCCGCATCACCAACCAGTATAGTTTTAATAAGAAAGAGATAAAAGAAGGCTTATCGGACTTGAAAAAAGCAAATATCACCGTCCGCAACTTCCCTGCCACAGTGGCTGAACTTCGCAAACGGACGAAGTTGGCAGAAGGCGGAGACACCTATCTCTTTGCCAGCACGCTGAATGAGGGACAAAAAGTACTGATTCGTTGCGAGAAAGCCTAGTCTGTTTTTTTGCCTCCGTTATCATCCTTCGGAATAGTCGACTCATTGCCGTCGCGCACCGCCATATAATGCGGTGACATAATCTCGATACCCGCATCGTGAAACTTATCCTGTATATTCTGGTGCAGGTCCGAGTAGATTTGTGCCATCTTAGACGCTTCCCGGATATAAGCATTGATTTGATAGACCGGATACCAGTCGCTCAGAGCGGTTTCGAGCACAAAGGGTCGGGGGTCGTCCACCACTCCGGGGGTGTTCAGTGCGGCGTCAATCAACAATTGATTCACCTGTCGCCAAGGGACATCGTATCCGATGGAAACTTCCGAATGGATAATCAGCCCATACTCGCGCGCCGAAGTGCTGTAGTTCACCGTATGCGAAGACATGATAAAGGAGTTGGGCACCGTCACCACCTCATTCTTCGGAGTGCGGATGCGGGTGACAAGCGGAGTTTTCTCGATGATGTCTCCCGTGGTATCGTTCAGCTTGATGCGGTCGCCCATCTTGAAAGGGCGCATATACGTAATCACCAACCCGGCAATGATATTCCCGATGACGGTGCTCGAACCAAGCGAAACAATCAGTCCGACAAACACCGAAATGCCTTGGAATACACCTGAATCGGAGCCCGGCAGATAGGGGTAAATCATCGCAATCATAAAGGCATAGAGCAGGAAGCGCACAATATGGAAAGTAGGCATTGCCCAGTCGGGATAGAAGCCATTGAACTTGAGACGCCCCGCTTCGATTTCGCGAGCCAGATAGAGCACCAGACGCACGAGATACCTCACGGCATACCAGATAACGATGATGGTAAACAGGTTAGGGATATAATCAAGGATATTGACAAAGATTGTCCGGATGGGATTCCAGATATACCCCAGCAGGCGATATGCCAACCCTTCCGTTTGAGGGAAGATGATAAAAATCAGCGGGACGGTTATCAGCAATTGAAGCCCCATAATGATATACCGTCCGATACTTGCCAGAAAAACCAGAAGATTGGCTTGCTTCTGCGTGTCCAGCAGTTCGTATCCCTGGATGGAGACGGGCTTGATTTTCGTATCTTTGAGACGCAGGATGCGGACTTTCAATTTGCGGAACACCCAGTTAGTCAACCGGAAAAGGAAATACTGGCCCACGATGACCAACAGGAAATAGAGCACGCGCTTCGCCATCCGCCAAAGGCTATGTTCGGCTTTCATCTCTTGCAGTTTGGAGATGACGTTGTGCCGCCTTTCTTTGGCGAGGGAGTCGCGCGAGACGCCTTCCCACAGGGCATCCTGATCGGTGAGCGAGAGCAAAACCTTGTTGCCGTACATCAGGTCGGAGACGATATCGGAATGGTCTATCATGACGGAATCGGGACGAAGGTTGAAGCGCCGCCCCAGTTCTTCAATCGCAGCACCGGTCATCTGCGCCCGCTGCTGGGGGGTGTATCCTCCGCGCTTTGTAAAGAGGTAGAACAGCGTATCTTTATCCGCCACCACCGGCACGCCTTTCGTAAACTGCCGCAAGGAGTCGATGCGTTGCTTTTGCTGGGCAGACTTCACCGAATCGGCTGCCAACATCTGTAGCCTCATCTCCTCCATCTCCATGCGCATATTCGCTTCGTTAAGCCGTGCCGCTTCGAGCGACTTATGTAGTTCCGTCAAGCGGATGGAATCCGAATCCCGATTCAAGGACGGGCGACCCACCGCTACGGAATCTCCTGAAAAGATTTTCTTTACGGCTTGCTCCAATTGAGCTTGTGCACCCAGTGCGAAAAGAACCATGACTAGCAATAATGTCAATCGCTTCATTTTAGTTGTTCCCATGTCTTAATCTTGCCAAATCTTAAAATAACCTTAATTCTAAATTTCTTAAAACATAGCAAACATACGGATTGTTTTTGACATATCACCTGCTAATTTGATTATCTTTGCCACCAAACAAGAAAAACTATGAATATTCTACTGCTTATAGGAGGACTTGTCCTCATACTCGTAGGAGCCAACGGGCTCACGGACGGCGCTGCCTCAGTTGCCAAACGCTTTCGTATTCCTTCCATCGTCATCGGTCTTACCATCGTTGCATTCGGCACCTCGGCGCCCGAGCTGACGGTCAGTGTATCGTCCGCCCTCAAAGGAAGTGCGGACATTGCGATTGGTAACGTGGTGGGTAGCAACATCTTCAACACGCTGATGATTGTGGGTTGCACCGCGCTTTTCGCCCCGATTGTCATCACCCGCAACACGCTGCGCAAAGAGATTCCGCTCTGCATCCTTTCTTCCGTCGTGCTGCTGATTTGTGCCAATGATATTTTTCTGAATAATGCTTCAGCCAATATCCTCGACAGGGTGGACGGTTTGTTGTTGCTATGCTTCTTCGCCATTTTTCTGGGATATACGTTCGCCATTGCTTCGCCGCCCAAGTCGACGGTGGATGCGCCACAGGCAGCCGAACTTCCGGTGGAAGAGGGAGAAATCAAGGTGCTGCCCTGGTGGAAGTCCGCTCTCTTTATTTTAGGCGGATTGGCTGCCTTAATCTTCGGAGGGCAATTATTTGTCGACGGTGCCACGGGCATTGCCCGCAGCCTCGGTGTCAGCGAGTCCATCATCGGGCTGACGCTCGTAGCCGGAGGTACTTCCCTGCCGGAATTGGCTACTTCTATCGTTGCAGCGTTGAAGAAGAATCCGGAGATTGCCATCGGAAACGTGATTGGAAGCAATCTTTTCAATATCTTCTTTGTGCTGGGATGCAGCGCAAGCATCACCCCGCTCAGCCTTAGCGGAATCACTAACTTCGATTTGTTCACATTGGTGGGGTCGGGCATCCTGCTCTGGTTCTTCGGGCTGTTCTTTGCCAAGAGGACGATTACGAGAATCGAAGGAAGTATCATGATACTTTGCTACGTGGCTTATACGGTGGTGCTGATTTATACCACCAAATAAACAGCCGGATTATTGGCTACATATAGCTGATAGATAGGCTACATATAAACCGCAACTCAGGAGTTAATACCTGAGTTGTCAGGTGTTAATACTTGTCGTCTCAGGTGTTAATACCTGACAGCTCAACTATTAACACCTGACAGACTGCCTGTTAATGCCCTCCAATCGGGGGAGTTTTATTCTATTTCAACGCTTGTCAATACGTTCACGCCATATGCTCCGTCTTTGGAAATCCACCAGTCGGTGTCTCCGTTTGCACAGCGGATGGCATAGCGGGGATTGTGCATCAACCGCTCCGAAGCATCGGGAATCCACAGCCCCAGTTTATAAGTGCCCGGAGTGGCGGAAGCGGGCAATGCTAGGGAAGCATCCACCGAATGCACCAATGAGGTATAAGTAGAATCCTGTGGCTCAAACGGTTGCCACTCCACGGGATTGGCTGCGGTGGGAAACTCCGTGACCGTTCCTTCTCCGTCAATCAGCACAAAGCAAACGGGATGTTCGCCAAATACGGTGGCAAATCCTCTGTTTATCAGATTCAGATGGACGGGGTTCTCGCCACCGATTTTCAGCTTCCGGGGCATTTGGAGAGATTGCAGCTCGATGCGATAACCCAGATGGTCGCGAATGTAGTCGAACACGTTGCGCTCCGTCTTGGTTCCGTCCGCCTTCAGGAAATAGCTGTCGGACACGGGCATATGGTGCTGGCGGAGAGAATCTTCCGTTATCATCGACTTCTTCCATACAATCATCGAATATTCGGGGGGATTGTTTTCGTCGAACCGATTGTTGGGGTGTTGCTCCTTATAATTATGTATCACGCTCAGCGAAGTGTAATGCTGGAGAAACAAACGCCGTGCCGCTTGCAGCCCGTCGATAATCCATCCGGCGGAAGGACTGTCCGGGTCGGCTCCCACGCTCCAGAATCCCCAAGGCAGTTCGCCGTCTACTACGAGATAGGGCGACTCGTTGACAATCTGGTCGAATTTGGGAGTGCCTTCGTGCATATCCGCATCCCACCTGTCGGGGCGTATCACGATAAAGTCGTCGTGGAAGGAGAGTCTTTTGTAAAGCTCCGGTTTGTCTTTCAGCAGGTTCTTAAACTCGGGAAGGCGCACTTGCACGTTCCGTTCCTGCGGCACCACGGAAAGCAGTTTCTCCAGTACGGCGGTTTTCGTCTCTTCCGAGTTTTCCAGTCCTTGGATGGAACTGTGCCATTCTCCCCATGCGCCTATCATTCCGGCTTGCACCACCAGTATCAGGTCTTTATTCTTTTCAAGAAAAGGTTTCAGTTGGTCCAGATGCGCGAGAATCTGATTGCCCGTGGGGCCGGTAGCCGCCCTTCCCATGAAATCCCTTTCGTAGGCAAATCGCAGCACTGCCTTCTTGCCCTGCCGTTGCAGTTCGTCGAAGTAGGCCTGCATCGTTTGGAAGTTCTCTTCGGACAATTGCTCGCCAATCAGATAAGTAAGGTAGAAGTAACTCTGTGAGAGGGATACACTGTCGGCTGCATACTTGGCGGATAGCTCCACCAGCTCTTTCGTCGGATTGTCTTTATCGTAGAGCACATCTACCGCAGTCTCCAGCCGGAAGCCTCGTCCGGGGTTGTATAATCCATTCTCTCCGTTTGTGTCGTCTGCACAGATGCCGCGAAATTCAACTACCCGCCGCGAATCATTGCAACCACTCGCCAACAAGGCAATCAAGACAGCCATCACGCTGCCATATACCCAATTCTTCTTCATAGTAATATTTTGTTTATCCTGCAAATGTATAACAAATCACGTTACGTAAGCCCCGCTCCCTTCATTTTGCACATAAAAGTATCAGTTTCTGATAAATAATGCAAAAGTATTGCTTAATGCTAAGATAGTATTTGTCTCTCCAATCGAATAATCCTACCTTTGTGTTGTCATTTTGTAATGACATGATGAATCCTTTGAACGAATCCTTAATACATTAATACATGAAAGCACTTAATTGGGTATTCCTATTTATCATTCTGCTTATTCCGGCGGAAAGTATCACAGCAAAAAAGAAAACAGAAAAGAGCGACCGCGAAGTCTGGTGCGACGTGTTGTACCGGATGGCAAGTCCCGTATTGAGCAACATGAGCCAAGGCTTGCTGAAACAAAATATGCTCGTAGAGCTAAGCCCCACGTGGGACGGGCGCAATAAAAACGTCACCTATATGGAATGTTTCGGACGACTCATGGCAGGATTGGCCCCGTGGCTATCGCTGCCGGATGATGACAGCGCAGAGGGAGCGCAACGCAAGCAGCTACGGGAGTGGGCGCTGAAAAGCTACGCACAAGCCGTCGACCCTTCTGCCCCCGACTACCTGTTGTGGCGACAGGAAGGGCAGACGTTGGTTGATGCCGCCTACATCGCAGAGAGCTTCCTCAGAGGTTATGATGCGCTTTGGCTGCCTTTGGACAGCGTGACCAAACAACGTTATATCACCGAATTTACTCAACTCCGACGGGTGGACCCCGCCTATAGCAACTGGTTGCTGTTCAGCGCCACCGTCGAGTCGTTCCTCCGCAGAGCAGGTGCTCCCAGCGACACTTACCGCATCAGTTCCTCCCTCCGAAAGATAGAAGAATGGTACGTTGGCGACGGTTGGTACTCCGACGGTCCGAGCTTTGCGTTCGACTATTACAATAGCTTCGTCATCCATCCCATGTATATTGAAGCACTGGAAGTAATCACCGAAGCCGGCAAGCATAAAAGAATGTGGAATATGCCGGGCTGCAACTACCACAAAGCCATCCAAAGGGCACAACGCTTCGGAGTGATTCTCGAACGCATGATTTCTCCCGAAGGTACACTCCCCGTTGTGGGACGGTCTATCACCTACCGCACGGGGTCTTTGCAAACACTGGCTCTCTTGGCATGGCGCAACTGGCTCCCCAAGGAACTCTCCAACGGGCAGGTTCGCAGTGGAATGACAGCCGTCATACAGCGTATGTTCGGCGACAACCGGAATTTCAATTCAAAGGGCTATCTCACCCTCGGCTTCAACGGTTCGCAACCTGACATATCCGATTATTACACCAACAACGGCAGCCTGTATCTGGCTTCACTGGCTTTTCTTCCGCTGGGCCTGCCTGCCGACAGTCCTTTCTGGACGGATGCCCCGCAATCTTGGACGTCAAAGAAAGCATGGGAGGGCGAGGACTTCCCGAGAGATCATTCTTATCATGAATAACGAATCAATTAAACCTTTATTAAAATAAATACCATCATGAACAGACATTCTTGTTACACATTACTCGCCACATTGGCACTGCTATTCAGCGTCACACTTTCTTGTGATGCCAAAGGAAAAGACAAAGCAAAACACGTTATCCTTATCGGTCTGGACGGTTGGGGCGCATACAGCCTTCCCAAAGCCGATATGCCTAACGTCAAGAAACTAATGGAAGACGGAGCCTACACGCTGAAGAAACGTTCCACACTCCCCTCTTCGAGTGCCATCAACTGGGCTTCCATGTTCATGGGAGCCGGTCCCGAACTCCACGGATACACCGAATGGGGCTCTAAAACTCCGGAACTTCCCTCGCGCGTGCTCAATCAGCATGGCATATTCCCAACCGTGTTCCAGCTACTTCGTGATGCTCGTCCGAAAGCGGAAATAGGTTGCCTGCACGAGTGGGAAGGAATAAAGTACCTCGTAGATACACTTTCACTGAACTACCGCCATCAGGTGCTCGATTGCAATAAGACTCCCAAAGAATTGGGCGACATGGCTTCCTCTTATATTAAGGAAAAACAGCCGACTCTGCTCGCCATCTGTTTTGACGGCCCCGACCACACAGGCCACACTGCCGGACACGATACTCCCGAATACTACGAGAAGCTTAAAGAACTGGACACATACATCGGCCAGATTGTACAAGCCACAAAGGATGCAGGAATATTCGATGATACTATCTTCATGGTAACCTCCGATCACGGTGGCATCAACAAAAGTCATGGCGGAAAAACAATGCAGGAAATGGAAACTCCTTTTATTATATCAGGCAAGAACGTCAAGAGCGGACTCCGCTTCGATGATGTCAGCATGATGCAATTCGACGTAGCTTCTACAATAGCTTATATTTTCAATCTCGAACAACCACAGGTTTGGATAGGTAGACCCATGAAGCTTGTTTTTAAATAATCCATTCACCATTATTATAAGGTAAAGAGGCTGTCTAAAAAAACAGTAGTATCCACCACTCTCCTCCTTCAGGAAGGAGGAGTACCCGTAGGGGGAGGTGGTAGGTAAATCATATAGCTCATTGATTATCATTCGCTTATGTATCCACCTACCACCCCGGCTTTCAGCCACCCCTCCTTCCCGAAGGGAGGGGAGTGGTGGATACTACTGACTTTTTAGACAGCCTCTTTTTAAGTTTTATTCTATCCGTTGTCGGGTTTAATACATTCAGTTCACCACAGATTACGCAGATTAGCACAGATTAAAATTAAATCCATTGATTAATAATTAATTATATCTGCGTAACTCCGCGTCACCTTGGTGAACTGAATGCTTTGTTAAAGGAAACTTACTAGTTCAAATGAACGAATAAATCTCTTAAACTAAATGAAATCGCATTTACCGTCTCTATCTTTCCCCTTCGTGCAACTGTTTGTATAAGGTAAAACAAATAATTTATTAACCCACAAAAACGTGAACAGTATGAAACGGAAATTCAGTTTTTTATTCTTTTCGCTTGTAGCCATGTTATTTATGGCAGCCTGCAGTGATGACGATGATAAGAAGGACCCTGATTATCAACCCGGCACTGCCGTACAAACATCTTTCAAACAGATGTTCCCGAATGCAACCAACGTACTCTGGTCTGAAAAAGACGATTACGGAGTGGCTAACTTCTTGAACAGCAGTACTCAAACCGCAGCTTGGTTCAACCAAGATGGAGTATGGTATCTCACAGAGACAGCGGTAGCCACCAACGCTATCCCCAAAGTTATCACAGACGCTATCGCCAACAGTGATTACAAAACATGGAAAGTGGTAGACGCCAGCCATCTGGAACGTAAGGACATGATTCCGGCTTATGTTGTTGAACTCACCCAGAACGGCAAAGTGGTAGACCTCTACTACGCTGAGGATGGTTATCTCTTCCTAGTGGCCGGACAAGACAACACGGGCAACGAGGCTCAGCCTACCCCGGTAGAGCAACCTGTCTTGGCAATGGTTAAACAGCAATATGCTTCTGCCAAAATCGTGAAGGTTGAAACGGGTGATAACATTAATGTTACCTTGGTGGACAACAACGTTTATTTCCTCTACATCCTGAGTAAGAGCTACACATGGGTTCAGAGCGAATATTCACAAAGCTGGGCAGATACGCCGCAAGCAGTGAAGGACGGTTTGACAAGAGACAAATACGCATTCAACGAGTTGGTCGATACAGTTACGAAAGTAATTCGTCCGCAGGCAAACGGTACTATCACTCTTTATCGTATTAATATGGATAATAGCACGGGACATATCACCGTATATTATAATGCCGATGGTACGCAAGTAGAAGGATAAGGATTACTCGAAAATCATTAAAGAAGGGGCGTCTCATTAATCTAAATAGGTTATGAGACGCCCCTACTCTTTATCTAAGCTTTTGCACGGGGTTCACCACATAGATTCAAAAACAGGAAAACTGCACTAAACCAAACTCAAGATTCAAGTTTTAAGGGGGTGAAAATCACTAATATTAGTACAATTTAAAAGAGATTGATAGAATTGTATTAGTATTTGATAAAATTAGATTTGTTTAAAGAACGCTACCCGCCTACCTTTGCACCCAAGGTTAAACAATAAAAAACAAGTATCAATGAAAAACAAATTATTCTATCTATTTGGAGTAGCGTTACTGGTGTGTTACATAGGCACGTTTACTTCTTGTGTTAATGGTGTCGACGATGAATACCTAGACCAAATTTATACCGGCGGCAATGATACAAATGATGGTGAGGAAGAAGAATTTCTGGACATCAGTGGAGACTACTGTGAAAATGGTGACTATGCATTAAAGATGACTTATAATGGTGAAGAGCTTATCGGAAAGAAGGTCACAGTGATGGCTGACGAGAACTTAGAAACAGCTACCTTCACACTAGCTGGAACAGAAAAGGACTTATCTACATTGACAGGACTATTGGAGGGTCTTGATTCCAAATTTACAACGTACAGCCCGGTTCCGGGAGAAAAGGAACTAATACTAAGGGATGTGAAACTATTCAAAAGCGGTCGTGACTTCGTTTTCGAGTGTGAAGACGTACAACCCACCCGCACAGTCACGCTCAAAGGAAAGATAATTAATGAAGAAATGACTATCGACATTAACCATATGCTTGCAAATAATAAGACCGATTTGCTGGGAAAATGGAAGATGGGAGCAGTGAAAGAAGCTGGAACCAGACCTGGTATTCTAGGACAGGCTGAACTGTTAAATAATAACGATAAAGACCCTACTAAGAGCTCACCTTTATTCTTAGACTGGAAATCAGACGCAAAAGTAGATATGGGCTGGATACCGACAGGACTTGGTGGTGCGCTTGCAACTATTGAAGTAAATCGTCCAATGACCGGTATTTTCAACTTACTGATGGCACGAATGGTTTCTTCTATGTTTGTAAAGCCATCCATCGAGGAAGCTATTACAAAAATGATAGAATATGTAGCTGCCGAAAACACCGGAGGTATGTACGCTTCTTATTCTTATAACGGTGCCGAAAACCCTGAATACAGCCAGGACATGAGCCGTATTATTATGCGCTATTACTATGAAGATGACAATAAATGCCGTATAGAGGTAAATGCTGACTTCCTTTTGTCAATAATTGGCGGTTTGTTAAACGGTACTTCGGGGATTATGACTCGTGCACAGCCTGATAATGCAAAGATTCTCGCATCTGAATTGGTAGGCAAATTACGTCCGGCACTTGAGCAAGGTATTCCTTGTGAATATACGATTGACGGTGATAATATGACTATCAATATAGAAGGTACATACTTATTGGATGTATTCAGAACAATATCCAAATTGATAAACGATGAATTTGTGGTAGATTATATTCATGGCTTTATCGACGGGGAACCTTCTATTGCCGATTACGCTCAGGCTATTAAAGATTTGCTTCGCAATATGGAGAATGCTTTGACCGAAGAATGCCAATACATCAAGCTTGGTCTGCGCATGGTAAGAGCTTCATAAGCAAGGATAACATAAGAACTAAACAAAGCTTCTATACTTTAGAACTAGTAATATATTTAACACTCTAGTAGTATTATGAAAAAAAGATTTTATTTTTTCTTTTTATTATGCCTACTCACACTTTCCGGGTTTGCCCAGGAAATGAAAGTGACGGGTATAGTAACTGAAGCATCTACCGGTGAGCCGATGCCGGGAGTCACTATCCAGGTGAAGGGAACCACCACCGGTACGATCTCCAATGTAGATGGGCAATATACAATCCAGGCAAAGACAAACGATATCCTTGTTTTCTCGACTATAGGCATGAAAACCATTGAAAGAACCGTTTCTTCTTCCGCTCCCATCAATGTAGCTATGGAAGAAGACAACGTGCAGCTCGATCAGGTAGTTGTCATCGGTTACGGTAGCGTGAAGAAGAGCCACCTTTCGGGTGCTGTAAGCTCTGTAGGCGCCAAAGAGCTGAACGGGAACGTGACCACCAGCGCCGCTTCTGCCTTGCAAGGTAAAATAGCCGGTGTCAATGTATCGAGCGTCAGCGGTAATCCTAATGACGGGATGACTATCAACGTACGTGGTATCAGTTCATTGTCGAACAATGCCCCGCTATTCGTAATCGACGGTGCCTTTGGCGATATCAACATGATAGACCCCAACGACATACAATCTATCGAAGTTCTGAAAGACGCGGCAGCGGCAGCCATCTACGGTTCGCGTGCAGCCGGAGGTGTGGTTTTGATTTCCACCAAAGGCGGACGCAGAGAGATGCCAACCCAAGTAGATATCAATCTGTTTTCGGGAATACAGCAAAACCCCAAAGAACTGAACGTACTTAACGGCGAAGAATACAGCCGTTTTGCACGCTACTACGGTTTGGCAGGCGATGGCTACGGAGCCGAAGTGGATGCAGTGCCCTTTGTTGGCAAAGGGACCGACTGGCAGGATATCATGTTCAACAATGCAATGGTATACAAAGCAAACGTGAACATCACGGGAGGCTCCAAGAACGCATCATTCAGCGCATCGGGAGGTTATCTGAACAGAGACGGTATATTGCGCAACACCAGCCACGAATCCTACAATATCCGTTTGAAAAGTGACTTCACCTTCCTCAACAACCGTGTGACGGTAGGAGAATCTTTGATTATCCGCCTCACAAACTCAGAAGGCAATGGCGTTTCACTGGACGGAATCATGCGTTTCCCGGCAGTAATCCCTGTCTATGACCCCACTAATCCAACAGGATGGGGAACCTCATCCGACATCAACCTGCCCAACCCGGTAGCCATGTCTGAGATTTCCAACTCAAAAGGCGAAGGCACACAGATTTTCCTGAACGCCTACCTGCAAGCTGAAATCATCAAAGGATTGAAATATAAACTGAACCTCGGTTTAAGAAGAAACCACAATAAAAGCCGCTCTTTCACAGGTGTATACGATTTAGGAACCTACGGCATCAACGAAGCGCCCGACTTGAGCGAGAACTTCACAAGCTTTGATTCATGGGTACTCGAAAACACATTAAACTACGACCGTGTTTTCGGTAAACACACCGTATCGGGCATGGTAGGTTACTCTGCACAGAAGGACAAGAACTACGGCTTGTACGGTAACAACTCCGACATACCCGAGTTTATCGACACCATGACCGGCAACGTAACCACCATGGGTGCAAGCAGCTATATATCCGAACAGGCATTGGTTTCACTCTTCGCCCGTGTGATGTACTCTTACGATGACCGTTATCTCTTCTCCGCTTCCATTCGCCGCGACGGTTCTTCACGTTTCAAAAAAGGAAACCGATTCGGCAGCTTCCCATCCGTTTCTGTGGGATGGAACATCAACCGTGAGAAGTTCTTCCGCCCGTTGGAAAACATATTCGACCAGGTGAAACTGCGTTTCAGCTACGGTAAACTGGGTAATCAGGAGATGGATAGCTACTATCCCACGCTGAGTGTGGTATCAGGCGGATTAAACTATATCCAAGGCAACAACATCTGGTTTGGTAAACTCCCCTTCGTAAGCGCGGTATCGCCCGACAACCTGACATGGGAGAATACGGAAACCTATAACGTCGGTCTGGACCTGACATTGCTGAACGGCAAACTAGCCTTTACAGCCGATGCTTACGTCAAAAACACCAACAACGTATTGCTCCCCATTCCTTACGCAGCATCTACCGGTATCAGCGGACTTTCTATCCAGAACGCCGGACAGGTGCAGAATAAAGGTATCGAGTTGTCCGCCACCTGGCGCAGCTCCATTGGCGACAAGGCAAACTACTACGTTGGCCTCAACGCAAGCACTGCCAATAATAAGGTGACGAAGATTACCGCCGGAGGAGAAAATATGTCTATTTCGGGCTACACAGCCCACGGTGCAGGCGGTCGCGGTATCAATATGTTCAAGAAAGGGCACTCCATGTCCTACTTCAACCTGATTGAAACCGACGGTATCTTCCGCAGCATGGAGGAGATTGAGAACTACAAGAACAGCAGGGGCGAAATGATTCAGCCGGGCGCACAAGTGGGAGACGTCCGCTACAAAGACTGGAACGGCGACGGTGTAATCAACACCAACGACCAGCACGACGTAGGCAGCCCGCTCCCCAACTTCACATTCGGTTTGAGAATGGGTGGTGACTGGAATAATTTCGACATCAACCTCTTCATCGACGGAATGACGGGCAACAAGATATTCAACTACCCCCGCTACTGCCTTGAATCGGGAGCAAACAACGGTAACTTGAGCACCACCGTAGCCAACTCCTGGCGACCGGACAACCCCAACACCCATATGCCCCGCTTCTCGAAGGTAGACGGTACAGACAACAAGCTTGCCTACACGGACAGATGGCTGGAAGACGGCTCTTTCATCCGCTTCAAAACAGTGGATATAGGCTATACCTTCCCCAAGCAATGGATGCAGAAAGCGATGATTCAAAACCTGAGAGTATACGTATCAATGGAGAATCTCTTCACCATGACCAAATACTCAGGTTTCACCCCCGACTTAGGAGAGACATCGGGCGGCTACAGTGTGTTTTCCAAAGGAATTGACCAAGGACGTTACCCGCTCCCCCGCACGTTCTCTTTCGGAATCCAAGTAAGTTTATAACAGACTAATACACAGAAAAGAATTAATTATGAAAAAGAATTGGTTATCATATATCTTTGTATCGGTTCTCTTGTCGGGAGCGCTGACGTCGTGCAGCGAATCTTTCCTAGACCTCAAAGACCCGAACAATTTCACCAACGACAACTTCTGGCGTGACAAGGCGGATGCCGAAAGCGCATTGGCTGCCGCTTATTCTCCCATCAAATATCAGATGTACGGATACTACGGTGCATTCGACGGATGGTTGAACCTGAATAGCCGTGGAGACGATATCTTCACCATCCTCAACGAAGAGGCAAGTATGTGGGACATCGCCAACTTCCAAAACTCGGCGACTACCGGCAACGACCCTTATGGCGCATTATACTCGGGCATTCAACGTGCCAACATCGTGCTGAGATACATCGACGATATCCCCGCATCTACTATCACCGAGAGCGACCGCTCTATGATAAAAGGAGAAGTACTCACCCTGAGAGCCTACCAATACTTCCTGCTGGTGACCAACTACGGCCCGGTGCCATTGCGCCTGATACCCTCCAACGAGGACGAGCCCAACAAACCGGCAGCCAGCGAAGAAGAAATCTGGCTACGCATAGAGACAGACCTGACAGCAGCCATCAACGACTACAACCTGCCCTCCTCACGCCCGTCCGAGCAAAAAGGACGAATCGAGAAAGGCACCGCCATGGCTATGCTTGGCAAGGTATACGCCACCCAGCACAAGTATGATGCAGCCAGAGACATATTGAAGGAACTGATCGATACATCCTACGATCATTTCGGCCAAAACACCGGCAAGCGTTATCGCCTGATGGAAAACTTTGCCCACAACTTCACTACCGAATTTGAGAACAATGCCGAGTCATTATTCGAATTACAGTATAGCAGCGACGGAAACTCGTCGTGGGACAACGAAAGCGGCATCAATCTAGGTAGCTCGCTTGCACAGTTCATCGGCCCCGCCATTTCGGGAGGATGGGCAAAACTGATGCCTTCCGCCTTCTTGGTGAGCGAATTTACCCGCGAGACAAGAGGGGTAGACGCCACCGCTGCCGATTCTAAGTATGACAAGCGCATCTACGCCAGCCTGTTCTTCACACCTAGCGAATACGGCGACTGGGTATCGGAAGAGAACGGTTGGTACAACGGACAGTTCTACGGCAGCATCTTCACCATGGACGACCTTTGGAACGGCAACGCCTCCAAGATGGCAGGCGGCGCCCCAATCTTCAACGTAAGCCAATCGACCGGTGCTCAACTCGGGAAGTTCCTCTTGAAGAAGTACACCGCCTACTACCTACAGTCCAGAAGTGCCGACAGTATGGGTAATAAAGACGGAAAAGCCAACAACGTGCGTGTCATGCGTTTCGCCGAAGTGCTGCTGCTCTATGCCGAAGCGTGCGAAAAGACCGCCCAGACAGCACAAGCCAACTGGGCGCTGAATGAAATCCGCCAGCGAGCCGGCTTGCCCCAAAGAACCTATGCGCATAGTGAACTGATGAATGAAATCGAGCATCAATGTCTTCTCGAGTTCTTCGGCGAAGGTCTACGCTTCGAATCCATGAAGCGCTGGTTCACCACTCCGCAGATACTCATGAAGTTCAGAGAGAACGACAAGCAGGGAGCAGCCAACTTCAAGGAAAGGCATAAATATTATCCAATCCCTTCGGGCGAGCTGAACAACAACTCCGCTATGAAACAGAATAGATTGTGGCAATAATTATAAAAACAATAATAAACGAATTTATGAAAAAGATATATTTATTAGTTAGCATGGCAGCATTCCTCCTGATGGGAGGTATCACCGGCTGCGATGACGGTAGCCTGCTCCATGAGGATGTATACATCCCCGATCCCGTAGAAGATTCCGACGAAGACGACGGTTATTCGGCAGAACCTACCACCGAGTCTGTATTCAGAGTTCAGCCCGGCGAAGGACACCGCCATCAGCTTATCGACGGCTTCGGCTGTTCCTTCGGATGGATGGAAGCGGTATACAGAAATACGAAACGCGAAGAAATCATGGACGAGCTATATGGCGACGCCGGACTGAGATTCAACATCTATCGCGGCGAGATATGCCCGTCATCCTTATCCTCGGATGGAAGCTATAGTTTCTGCCTGGATGAGAACTTCAACCTTCCGGCAGACTCGCATGAGGTTAGCCAACTGGGTTGGTTCGACTTCAACGGAATATGGGCGGGTAAGCAAAAGCAATACGCACAGATGTGGTTGGTAAACTACCTCAGCCGTAGAAACTACAAAGATATCTACTACTTCTTCTCCGTGTGGACACCCCCGGCAGTATGGAAGTCGTTTGGTTCCGACGGCGACCCGAACGGACACTTCAACAGCGAATACAGCGTTGAGTTTGCCAGATACCTCGCCTCCTTTGCAAAAGCATATAAGGAGAGATTCGGCATCAACGTCTACGGAATCTCCGGTTGGAACGAGCCCGACCAAGCCATGGGAGGCTGGGCAGGCTGCGGTTGGGGACTCGAACAGATGGCTGACTTCACCCACGACTATTTGCGTCCCGAGCTGAACCGCCAAGGCTGCGAAGACACTTGGATTATCTACGGAGAATGCCCGTGGTGGGCCAACGCCGTAGCTTGGATGAAAAATACCCTTGCCTACAAGCCCGAAGTAGCAGACGACAAGATTGTAGCAGCCGGACACGGTTACTCCACCGTAGCTTCCAATATCTTGCCGATGACGGAAGTAGAAGAAAAAGGCGTGCACGTGTGGCAGACAGAAACCTGCGACGACAAGACCCGCGACGAGACTTGGAACGACGCCATGAAATGGGCGGAAAACTACCACGGTTACCTGATTAACGCCCGTGCCAACGCCATCGTATGGTGGGCAGGCGCACGTCATTGTACCACGACCGGCGAGAACCTGCTTCAGTTGGAACAGTATGACATCAGCCACACCTACTATCGCGTAGACCGCTTTTATTCTATCGGACAATTCTCCCGCTATATCCAGCGCGGTTCGCGTCGCGTAGATGTGCAGAAAGTATCTACCAGCGCCAACAGAATCCCGAACGACCTGACAGCATCGGCCTACATCAAAGACGATACCTACACCATCGTATTGGTGAACAACTCAAAAACCAGAAGCGTGCAAGCTTTGGTGGAGATGGAAGACAAAGAGTTTGAAACGATGGTTTCGTACACTTCCAGTGCCAGCGTGAAGTGGTTGCGCAAGAAACTGAACCCGTCGTTGAGCGGCAAGCGTTCGGTAACCGTCCCCAAGCACAGCGTGGTGACCATCACCGGAAGATTCAGAGACAAAAGCCCCACTGTAGAATAACCTAAAAGAATCGATACGGATGAAAAAGAATCTATTATATCTGGCAGGAGCTTTCATAAGCTCCGCCATCCTAACCTTCGGATGCTCGGAAGAACTGCCGACGTATACTGAACTAGCTGTCGACAAGACAGAGGTCTTTATCCAGGCGGATGGGAACGACCCCACAGCCCGGGTAAACATCACCTCCGGCAACGGAAACTACAAACTGACCATTGCCGACGACGGCATTGCAACCGCCACCATGGACGGCAACCAAATCCTCATCAACGGACTGAGAAACGGAACCACCACCGCCACCGTTACGGACTGGGCGAAATATTCCGCCGTCATCTCCATCCGGGTGAAAGAAGACTTCGACTTCCTGCTCGACAGAACCGAGTTGGTGATGTTCATGGGCGAGAACGAACATGAGCAGGTAAGCATCAATAGCGGAAACGGCGGATACGAAATGGTGAGCAGCGACGAAAGCGTGGCTACCGCCGAGCTGAACCAAGATGGCAGAATAGCAGTGACGGCACACGCCAGCGGATTCTGCACCATCACCGTGACGGATGCCGACGGACTGAAAGGAACAATCAGCGTAACAGTGTGCGACGAGCATCTAGTGATTGAAGACGCATCTGTGAAGCCATTCATCGTAGGCGAAACCACCGCCATCGCCATCACATCCGGCAATGGTGAATACACCGTCGTAAGTGATAACCCGTCAGTAGCTACTGCCGAGATAGGCGACGGCATCGTCAATGTGATAGGAGTTGCCAAAGGAAGCGCTACGATTACCGTCACCGACCGGTTGAAGCAGACACAAACCTTTACAGTCACCGTGACAGGAGAATTGAAAATCGACATCAGCCGGATTGATACCGTATTCATCGGTAGCAAAGAAGTAGAAATACCGATTCTGGACGGTAGCGGCGACTATACCATCGATTCGGGCGAGTCGATAGAGTGGACTCTTTCTGACGACAAGTCAAAGATTACGGTAAAGGGTATTAATGACAAAATGGCTTTCAACCAAACGATTACAATCACAGACAACATAGTCAAGGTGACTCACACCATCACTGTCGATTGGGTAGACTACGACTTCTACAACGATTATGGAAGAGCCAGATATTACATCGGCGGCAGTTTCGTCGCAGTCAATGCCAGCGACTTCGAGGATGACTCGGCCAACAACCGGATTCGCATACGTGTAGGCACGAGCAGGACGTCTTCCCTCTTGGGAAGCAAAGTGAGAGACGGCTATTACATCGGCATACCGAAAGATACCGGATACGAACCCGGCGTGAAAGACCCCAACAATATAGTATTAGTGAAACTCAACAGCTCGGGAAATGATAACGGAACGGTTGCCATCACAGAACTAGAGATTGTAAGGAGAGTGATTGAACCAGGCAGAGGACCGGATGATGGCCAGTATTGGATACGTTTCAAAGAAGCAGACAGAGACGAATGGTCATACATTGTAGCGCGGTTATAACAACACATTTACATTAGCATGAGATAGTTCCGGCTGCCGACAACAGCACCGGAACTATCTTACTAAAGAAGCAACATTATATGAACGAATCATACAGCAAAAGACTGTGGCTTTTGAAAGAAGCGCACGAATCTCTTATCACTCGCCCCAACCATGCAATCCATTCGGGCAACGGCATCTTCGAAAGATACCAGCATCCGGTTCTCACCAACGAGCACGCTCCCTTGGAATGGCGTTACGATTTCAACCCCGCCACCAACCCGTGGCTGATGGAACGCATCGGCATCAACTGCACCTTAAATTCGGGCGCCATCAAGTGGGATGGAAAATACCTGTTGATGGTACGCGTAGAAGGCAACGACCGGAAATCTTTCTTCGCCATCGCCGAAAGCCCGAACGGTGTGGACAACTTCCGCTTCCGGGACTACCCGTTGCAACTGCCGGACACCGACCCGTCGGAAACGAACGTCTACGATATGCGGCTCACTGCCCACGAAGACGGTTGGGTGTACGGCATCTTCTGTAGCGAAAGCCTCGACCCCGACGCAGCGCCGGGCGACCTTTCGTCTGCCGTAGCCAAAGCGGGCATCATCCGCACCAAAGACTTGAAGAACTGGGAACGGCTGCCCAATCTGATTTCTCCGAGCCAGCAGCGCAACGTCGTGTTGCATCCGGAGTTTGTGGAAGGCAAGTATGCCCTCTACACCCGTCCGCAAGACAGCTTTATCGACGCGGGCAACGGTGGTGGCATCGGCTGGGCACTGATTGACGATATCACCCACGCTGAAATTAAAGAAGAAACCATCATCAACCACCGACATTATCACACGATAAAGGAGACGAAGAACGGCGAAGGGCCTCATCCCATCAAGACTCCCAAGGGATGGCTGCACCTTGCCCACGGGGTTCGTGCCTGTGCTGCCGGATTGCGTTATGTTCTCTACCTATATATGACATCGCTCGAAGACCCCACGAAAGTGATTGCCGAACCGGGCGGATACCTGCTGGCTCCTATGGGGGAAGAGAGAATAGGTGATGTATCCAACGTGCTGTTCTCCAACGGATGGATTGCCGATGATGGCGGAACGGTGTATATCTACTACGCTTCCTCGGATACGCGTATGCACGTGGCTACTTCAACCGTGAACAGACTCGTTGACTATTGTTTCCACACCCCGGCAGACGGGTTTCGCTCGGCAAGTTCGGTAGGTGAAATATGCAAACTGGTTAAAAAGAACAAAGAATATTCGGGGCAGAAATCGGCACGGCTTGAGTCACTCGTGTGAATCGTATTCAACGTGTCGCATTTATAACTTGAACTCCCTGAGTTCAAGTTATAAATGCGACAGTTGAGTGATAATATAGTGTAGAAATAT